>DASXEH010000074.1:0-61762 GCA_036490215.1 Magnetospirillaceae bacterium | reverse complement strand
GTATCTCTCGAGGCGCCGATACCATATGTATGTATGCGGCTTTAACCCCGAAATCCCCCCACTCGAAGCCCCACGCCAACTGGCTCGAATGCCCCCACCCGAACCTGCTCCGAAGAGCATGGTTCCAGCATCATCGCCCATCCCGCATGGTGTTTCCAGGCCGTGATTGGGAGAGTGCCCCCGGCTCAATGACACCTGCTCGTATTTGAGCTAGGATCGCCTCACGCCATTGTGATCGGTGGGGCCATGACTCAAGACCCGAATCGGCCAGAAGCCACGAGCATCAACCAAGCTGAATTGCAGCCGCTGCTGCGCCGCTTCGCCGAGGCGCTATCGACTGTTAATGCCGGTTTGGCTGCGTTCAAAGCGAAGGCGTCCGCGCCAGATGCGAAGGCTTCCGGCGCGAGCGTGGCCCGGTCCAATTCCGCGAGCCGTTCGACTGACTGACGCCGATCGAGCCCAAGGCCGAGTTGCACGAACCCCGGCTTAACGAGGTTCCCAGGCCAGAACGCCGTTCTTCAGCGTGGCCTTGAATTTTGGGACCATGCGCAAGACTTCGCGCAGCTTATATTTGCCCACCGGCTGGACCACATAGCCACTGGCGCCGACAGCCAAAGCGCGAGCAATGGTGCCCTCCCAGCCCTGGCCGGTGACCATCACGACCGTCGCATCAGGGAAGGACTGCGTGATCAAGCGCGTGGCTTCGATCCCATCCATATCGGGCATCACGATATCCATCGTGACGAGATCGGGCTTCAGCGCTCGATAAGCAGCCAACGCGTCTGCGCCGGTTCCTGCGGTGCCGACAACCGTATGTCCAAGCTCGGCCAGAATCTCTTTCATCACGGCCAGCGTCACCGGCGAATCCTCGACCACCAGGACGCGCAGCGGCCGGTTCGGATCGAAGCGTGCGGCCGGTTTGGCTGGCGTTTGGCTGGCAACAGGAGCAGGCGGCGGAGCCAACTTCGACGGGGACTTCGTCTTTTTCTTTCCGGTTGCTTCCTCGTCGAGACCTTCGTCGTATTCCCAGGTGATCGTGCCGCGCACGATCTTGGCGCGATGGCTGGGCGCCTTTTTGAGCGCTTCGGCCAATTCGTCAAGATTGAGTGGTTGCAGGATGTAACCGCGGGCGCCGGCGGCCAATGCGCGCGAGACGATCGTCATGCGGTCCTGCGTGGTGACCATAACGATGACGGCGTTGGGATCGAATTCGATGATCTTCTTGGTGCCCTCGATGCCGTCGACATGGGGCATCACCACATCCATCGTCACCAGATCGGGGTAGTTGACCCGGTAGGCGCGCAGGGCCGCTTCGCCATTGCCGACAACGTCCACCACGCGGTGGCCCATCTTTTCCAGCGTCCGTTGCAAGATGGCGCTGGTGGTCGGCGAATCATCGACGATAAGGACGTCCAATTTTCCTGCCCCGTTTTCATCGGCCCCGTTCCGGAAAGACGGCGCCAACCCCTTAGGCGGAAGTGTGCCCATCGCGGGAAACTGCGTCAACCTTGGGCTGCAGCCTCGGAGGTATTGCTAGGTGCCCTGAAAGGCCCGAAGAAGCTTGATCGCGGCGCAGGCGGCGCCAAACCCGTTGTCGATGTTCACGACTACGACGCCCGGCGCGCAGGATGCCAGCGCGCTGTTGAGGGCGGCTGCGCCATTGGCGGCGACGCCATAGCCGACCGATGTCGGTACCGCGATCACCAGGCCTGGAACCTGCCCGGCGATGACGCTGAACAACGCGCCTTCCATACCGGCTGCCACGATCACGATCCGCCAGCGGCGGATTTCGTCAAGCCGGTCGAGCAGTCGCCAGAGCCCCGCCACGCCGACATCGCCGATCAACGGCGCGTCGATGCCTTGGAAGAGCAGGGCACGCTGCGCCTCCGCCGCCACGGGCATATCCGAAGTCCCGGCGCAGACGATGCCGACGCCGGCGACAACGGGATGAGAGAGGCCGTGATTGAGAATCGCCGTTTGCGAAAGTGGATCGAAATCGAGGCGTTGCCGCCAGCCCACGTCGAGTTCGCCAAAACGCGACTCGCCTAACCGAGTCAGAAACAGAGATTGTTTGCGGTCATCAGCCAGAGCGAGAACGCGCACGATCTGGGCAGCCGATTTGCTGTCGCACAGGACGGCCTCCGGCACGCCGGTCCGCGCTTGCCTTTGCCAATCGGGAATGATGCCTTCGTCAGGCATGGTGCCGATCCCGGAGGAACGCGCTACCGCGCCGATAGGGCGCATAGCCGAGGAAAGACCGACCGGCCTCGGCGATCATCGCCTCGATCATTGATCGTTCATACGATCGCGTCGGCAAGAGCAGGTGGTCGAGAGTGTCGCCGCTCAGTTCGATCCGCACACCATGAGCGGTGATGCGGCAGCGGATATCGGCAGCACCCAAGGTGGAGCGCAGTTGCCGTTCAACCGAATCGACCAGCGCAAGATCGGCCGGATCGATACGAATACCGGTTTCGACCCGGCTTGAGAGACACGGCGCGGCGGGAAGCTCGGCAAGATCGTGGAGATCGAGCGCCTGCGCCTGCGCCCGAACATCGACCTTCGCAAGTCCCGCTTCGACGAACGGGTGGCGCACGCCATGTTCTGCGGCCGCCTTCAGGCCGGGCCGGAAGTCGCCGAGATCGTCGGTATTGGTGCCGGAGAGAATTGTGCCGGCAAAGCGCGCAGCAATCTCGCCGTAGAGATTGGTCTTGCAGAAATAGCAGCGATTAACGGGGTTGGCGCGATAGTCGAGGTCGGTGAATTCACCGGCATCGATCGTTTCCAATCGCCAGCCATGGCGCGACGCATGAGCGCGAACACGCGCCGTCGCGTCGGCGGGAACGGCTGGGGATATGGCGTGAACCATATACACCACCGTTCCTTGTTCCTGATGCGCGAGGTAGGCGAGCGTCATACTGTCAACGCCGCCGCTGACGGCCACAACCGGCGCGTCGATAGCAGCGAGAACCGCGCGCAGCTTTTTCTCCATCGGATTCACGATGTGCCCTCAGGCGTTTTGAGTGCGTGCCGCTCCGCGCGATCGCGCAATTCGCTGCGGCCGTCGGCGCCGTCAGCCCGCGCAATATCGTTGGCTTCGGCTTTGGCGGTCTCGCCTTTGGGCCGCTCGGCGATCTTCACGCGTACCGGACCAGTCACGTCATCGACGGTTACCGCGCGGCGCGGAACGATCGCACGTTCCTCCTGGCGCACACGAAGTCCGAGCGTCGTCGTCTCGTTGAAGATGGTTTCGACCACGGCGGCGCGCGCGGCCGGATCGGCCATCACGCGGACGGCGTGGACCCAGCGTCCTTTTTTGCCGATGCCGGTGAAGGTGACCACATCGCGTACCCCCGAGACGGCACGCAGCTTGTCGAGCCCGGTCGCGAGATCCTCCGGCGACTGATCATCGATATCGAATTCGATCACCATGACCGAATCCGATGACTGCATCTCTTCGGCGAAAGCGAGGACGCGCAGGATATTGGGTAGACCAGGGAACCGCTTCGTGCCGGCACCGCTGCCTTTGGCGACGAGATGGCCGGAGAGGCTCGTCGTTTCGGCATCGGGTACGAGATAGCGAAGGATGGCCGCGCCGGTCGGCGTCACGCGTTCGCCGGGAATGCCATCGTCGCGGACTGCGAAACCTTCGAGCAGATGTGCAGTGGCCGGCGCCGGCACCGGCAACAATCCATGGGCAGTCTTGACCATACCCGAACCCAGCGGGAGCGGACGATAGCGCCAACGGACTTCGCCGAGCTGGTCGATAATCGCAGCCGCCGCGACGATGTCGGCCTGGGTGTCCCAGTCGGCGAGTTCGTGGAAATGAACCTGTTCGATCGGCGTGCGATGGACCGAGGCTTCGGCCTGGCCGAGGAGTTCCAGAATCGCCAGAGCCCGCGCGCGGACAGTCTCGGACAACGGTGCGTCTTTCAGACGCCGCCGGAAATCGGGATAGGCGCCACTCGGCGAGGCAGCATCGCCCTCGAACATGAAGCCAGCCGCTGCCAGGCCATTGCTCTGACGCTCGACCAGCTTAACTTTGCAACTCTGTGGCAAACCACAGCGACGGACGGCATCGAGTGTCGGCTCGGCGAGATCAGGAAATGCGTCGAGCATCGCGGCGACGAACATATCGCCGCTGATTCCACCCACAGGATCGAGAAGGATCAGCGAAGGGCGTCTCGCCATCGTCACAGGCCTGCGTATTTCGGGATGACGTAAGGACCTTCGGGGATGAAGGCGACCGCATTGTCGCCCGCGGCGGTTGTTGCATTGCGGATCGCGGTATCGAGATCGGCCACGATTTGGACGCCGGTCAAATGATGGTCGGCCGCCGGCAGCCCACGCGTGAACAGTTGAATATGTCCGACGCGCATCGGCTTCAGCTGCATTTCGGTCTGCCACTCGTCGATATCGGCGAGCGGTTTGGGCAGGATGCTTTGCAAGAATTTGTCCGGACCCATTTTGACGAGGCGCTGCTGCGACGCGCGGAATTCCTTCGACCCTATGCCTTCCGAACAATCCGACGCGATGATCAATGTGCCGCCCGGCGCGAGAATGTCGACCGGCGTCACCATGCCCTTCACGGTCTGGTAATAGGTCTGGTCGAGCGGATATCCGGCGGCTGAGGTGACGATCGTTTTGAAGCGCTGCGCGATCGGCACCTGAATCCAGTCCTGCACGAAGCGCACAGCGGCGAGATGGCTTTCGATGATCTCGCCGAAGGAGACGAAGACCAGCTCGCGCGCTTCGTTGATGACCGTATTGAGGGCGAGGATGTCGCCCACCATGCGGACGATCTCGAGCTGCGCTTCGTGCAGCGGATTGCCCTGCAGGTTGCACGAAGCGGCCGCCGGATCTTCCATGAACGCCGCCGAGTGGAAGGTGCGGATTGTGTCGGCATGGGCAACGCCCGGCGCGACGACTTTGCGCCCGCCGGAATAGCCGGCCATGAAATGGGGTTCGACTAGGCCGGTCGAAATCTTCACATCGGCTTCGAGAAAACGCCGGTCGAGCTTCACAGGGACGCGGCGCGCCGTGGTGTAGCCCAGATCGATATGGGCTGCGTCGTCACGCGCGAAATGATTGACCACTTTCACATGTTCGAGCACCCATGGGTCGCTCACCACGCGCGCCAGTTCTTCGCCCTCGTTCGGGCGATGCAAGCCGGTCGCGACAAGAATGGTGATCGCGTCGAATGCGATGCCGGCAGCCACCAGTTGTTCGATCATCGGGCGCAGGAACAGGTGATTGGGAACGGGCCGCGTGACGTCGCAAATCAAAATGCAGGCGCTGCGCTTGCCGCGGGCGTAGTCGACGAGCGGCGGCGCGCCGATTGGTTTCGCGAGAACCGAAGCGATGGCGCCACGCGGATCGGCAAGCGGCGTGCGCGGCGGTTTGCGTATCACCGTCTCGCGGCAGCCGGCTGGCACCGATGCGGTGATATGTCCTTTGCCGTAGAGAAGCTCGACGCCCATGTGTTCAACCCGCGTTGAATGAAGGCGGCAATTCAAGCACCGGCGCAGGGCAATACCAAGGGAATTTTGCTGTAGCACCAAGGCTTTGACGCGGGTTGCGCCTGCCGCCTGATTACGCAAAAGAATCTGGCATGCAGGTCCGGCCCTGTGCCACCATGGATGCATAAAAGCGAGCCCGGCCAATACGGGCTCCCGGTTAGGGACGCATCCCGCGTTTCTGATCTGGTGGGGAGGACGGGGTGGCCAGACACTATGTGATCGGCCTCGACTTCGGGACCGAGTCTGTGCGCGGGGTGCTGCTCGACGTCGAGAGCGGCGCTGTAACCGCGAGCGCCGTTGCGGCCTATCGGCATGGCGTCATGACGACGCATATCCCAAGCGGCCGCGCTCTACCCCCGGGCTGGGCGTTGCAAGACGCGCAGGACTATGTCGATGCGACGCAGACCATTCTGCAGACGCTCGGGAGCGGGCGGCGCATTCTGAGCATCGGTATCGATTTTACGGCGAGCACGCCGCTGCCGACGCGCGCCGATGGAACACCGCTGTCCGTCATCCATCCCGATGAGCCGCACGCCTATGCCAAACTTTGGAAGCATCGCGCGGCACAGCCTTGGGCCGAACGAATCAGCATGGAGTCGCGTACTGCTCTGATGCGCGACGGCGGTAAGACGTTCGGCGAATGGATGCCCGCCAAGGCGGCTCAATTGGCCGATGAAGCGCCGGATCTGTGGCGCGCCGCCGAACGCTTCATCGAGGCCGGCGACTGGATGGTCTGGCAATTGACCGGCTGCGAGACGCGAAGCCTTGGTTTTGCCGGATACAAGTGTCATTACACGCCTGCCGAAGGTTACCTTCGCGACCTCGTGACGAATCTCGACGACAAAATCGGCACACCCGCACCTGTTGGTCAATGTGCAGGCACCCTCAGCGATGCGTGGCGGGTGCGCACCGGCATCGAGGGCGAGGCGATGGTCTCCATCGCTGTCATCGACGCCCATGCTCTGTTGCCGGCGGTTGGTGTCACGGAACCGGGGACAGTTGTCGGCTCTCTTGGTACGTCGGCCTGCTATATGGTGCTGAGCGAAGATCGGCTGCCTCTCGATCCGGCCTTCCGTGGCGTGAAGGGCGGCGCGCTGCCTGGCCTTTGGTGCCACGAAGCCGCGCAGGCGGCGTGCGGCGATGTGCTCGGATGGTTCGTCCGCTCGTTTCCACACGGGCGCGATCTTTCGTCTGGCTTCGCCTTCTATGACGATGCGGCGTCGCGTGTTGCGCCGGACGAAGGGCGGCCCCTAGCGCTCGATTGGTGGAACGGCGCGCGCATGTCGCTGGGCGACGCTTCTGTCGGCGGGATGATGCTCGGGCTCGGCTTGCACACGTCGTCGGTCGACATGTATTGGGCGTTGCTCGAATCGCTGTGCTTCGGAGGCCGGCATATCCTCGAAACCTTCGACCAAGCCGGCGTAAATACCGAGCGGTTGATTCTGGCCAGCGGCTTGGCCGAGCGTGCGCCGGTCTTGATGCAGATGATGGCCGATGTGCTGGACCGCGATATTCTGGTGCCGAGTCTCTGCAAGGCGACGGCGATTGGCGCGGGGATTCATGCCGCGGTTGCCGCCGGCATCGTGCCGAACTTCGCTTCTGGTGCCGCGCATTTCGGTGGGCGCGAAATGGCGACCTATCATCCGCGTGCCGAGGCCAGCCGCATCCATAACCGCCGCTATGCCCGCTATGTGTCGCTCAGCCAGGATGAAACGATCATCGCGGCCATGCAGTCGCTCTATGGCCGAAGCGCGGGTGACGTGCTCGATCCATCGCGAATAGCCGTTGACGCGAAGGCGTTCCTGGGCACTCTTTGATCCCAAAGCAGGGAGATGAGGGATGTCGGAACCGCCAAAGAAATCCGATCTGGCGGCCCAGGTGGCTTGGCTCTACTACGTCGCCAATCATACGCAACAGCAGATCGCCGAAGAGCTGAACGTGTCACGGCCGACGGTGCAGCGGCTTGTCGCGGCGGCGACCGAGAGCGGCTATGTCCAAGTGCGGATCAACCATCCGACCAGCGATTGCATGGAGGTCGCGCGTCGGCTGAAGGATCGCTTCGGCCTCAAAGTCTGCGAAGTCGCCCCTATCGAACCGAATGGCGATGCACGCTCGCTGCGCGCCATTGCCATACTCGGCGCAACCCTGGCCGAGCGTTATCTGTCGCGCAGCAATGTCGAAGTTCTTGCCTTCGGCTCGGGCCGTACATTGAAGTCTGTCGTCGACGAGATCGCCGAATTCCGTCTGCCCAACCTGAAGATTCTCTCGCTGGCCGGCGCCATCGCGCTCGACGGCTCTTTCAACCGTTACGACTGCGGTCTGCGCATGGCCGACAAGACCGAGGGCAAACATTTCATGCTGCCTGTGCCTGTCGTCGCTGCGACGCTTGCCGATAAGGACGCGTGGCTGCGCCATCCGTTGCACAAAGTGGTCGATGAACTTTATTCTCGCGCCGAGGCCGCGTTCATCGGCGTCGGCACGATCGGGCCCGGCAGCCCGCTTGCCGAGGATGGGTTCATCACCGAACAAAACGTCCAGGAGCTGATCAATATCGGGGCCGTTGCCGAGAGTCTCGGCTGGCCGCTCGACCGCAACGGCCGCGTGATCCCGTCGCCGCTGACGGACAAGGTCACCAGCCTGACGCCCGATCAGATGGCGAAGATCCCCGTGATCGCGGTTGCCGGTGGCAGCCGGAAAGCCGCGGCCATCGTCGCCGTTCTGCGCGGCGGATTTGTATCCGGTTTAGTTACCGACTTCGAAACCGCGCAGCTGATTCTGTCGATTACGGATCGCTAGCCGGGCCACTGCCAGCCCTTAGTTGCACTATTACCAACCGCTCGCCGGAAAAGTAAGACTATTACTCCGCAATCGTTTGATGTTTTCCCCTTGACACCAAGGTCGCCCTTACGTGAACATATGACCATAATATGAGCAAATGATCGGCCGATATACGCGGTCGACGTTTTTTGACAGGGAGGGACCCTAATGCGCAGTACCGCTATCGCGTTATTGGCCGGCGCAGCATTGACTGCATACGCCGCCGCGGCTCAGGCCGACACCAAGTTGACGATCGCGACCGTCAACAACGGCGACATGATCCGCATGCAAAAGCTGACGGATGATTTCAAGGCGAAGAACCCCGGCATCGATCTCGAATGGGTCACCCTCGAGGAAAATGCGCTCCGCCAGAAGGTGACAACCGACATCTCCACCAAGGGCGGTCAGTACGACGTCATCACGATCGGCATGTATGAAACGCCGATCTGGGCGAAGCAGGGCTGGCTGGTTTCGCTGGATGATCTCGGCGCGAGCTACGACGCGGGCGATATTCTGCCGCCGATCAAGAATGGCCTCTCCTACGAGAACAAGCTCTACGCCGCCCCGTTCTACGGTGAGAGCTCGATGATCATGTATCGCAAGGATCTGTATGAGAAAGCGGGCATCAAGATGCCCGACAATCCGACCTGGGACTTCATCAAGGAAGCCGTCGCCAAGACGACCGACAAGGCCCACGAAGTGTACGGCATCTGCCTGCGCGGCAAGGCCGGCTGGGGCGAGAACATGGCGTTCCTGACGACCATGGCGAACTCTTACGGCGCGCGTCTGTTCGATGAGAAGTGGAAGCCGGAGTTTACCGGTCCTGAATGGACGAAGACGTTGAACACCTATCTTGAGCTGATGACCAAGTACGGCCCACCGGGTGCTTCGTCGAACGGCTTCAATGAAAACCTGGCTCTGTTCCAGTCGGGCAAGTGCGGCATCTGGATCGACGCCACCGTCGCTGCATCGTTCGTGACGGATCCGAAGGCTTCGCAGGTTGCCGACAAGGTGGGCTTCGCCCATGCGCCGAGTGGCACCACCGCCAAAAACTCCAACTGGCTGTGGGCTTGGGCGCTCGCCATTCCGTCCAGTTCGAAGAAGCAGGACGCCGCGAAGAAGTTCATCGCCTGGGCAACTAGCAAGGACTATCTCTCGCTCGTTGCCTCTAAGGATGGCTGGGCCAATGTTCCTCCGGGCACGCGTGCGTCGCTGTACGCGAATCCGAACTATCAGAAGGCCGCGCCCTTCGCTGCAATGACGCTGCTGTCGATCAATTCGGCCGACCCGAGCGTCAATGGCAACTCCAAGCCGAAACCCTATATCGGCGTGCAGTTCGCCTCGATCCCTGAATTCCAGGGCATCGGCACCGAAGTCGGACAGCAGTTCTCGGCCGCCCTCGCCGGGCAGACGAAGCCTGAGGTGGCACTCGAGAACGCGCAGAAGCTCGCCGAGCGGGCGATGGAGAAAGCCGGTTACATTAAGTAAGAGTCGCTGAGCGGCCGGTCGCCCTATCCTTCACGGGATAGGGCGACCGATCCGCATCCGCGTTTTCCGGCATCGATCCACCGCCGCTTCGGAGGGGTTTCTCATGGCCACGCTTCATACCCGTTCGTTGGCGCGGGTAATGGTTGCACCATCTGTGGTTCTGCTGTTCATCTGGATGGCCGTTCCGCTGGTCATGACGCTGTATTTCTCGTTCCTGCGCTATGAGCTCTTGCAGCCAGGACCGACGCCTTTCGCGGGCTTTTCCAACTACTACTACTTCGTCACCGACCCGTCGTTCTGGGATGCGATCGTCAATACGATCTCACTCGTCGTCGGAACGCTCGTCATCACCGTTGTCGGCGGCACCCTATTCGGTCTGATGCTCGACCAACCCTTCTGGGGCCAAGGCATCGTCCGCATTCTGGTGATCTCGCCGTTCTTCGTGCTGCCAACTGTGGCGGCGCTGGTCTGGAAGAACATGCTGATGCATCCGGTCTATGGCATCTTTGCCTGGATCGCCCATCTGTTCGGCGCCCAGCCGATCGACTGGTTCGCCGAAGTGCCGCTGCTCTCGGTGACCCTGATCGTGGCTTGGCAATGGCTGCCGTTCGCCACGCTGATTCTGTTGACCGCGCTGCAGTCGCTGAGCGAGGAACAGAAAGAAGCCGCCGAGATGGACGGCGCCAGCGTGCTCTCGATCTTCTGGTACATCACGCTGCCGCATCTGGCGCGCGCGATCACCGTCGTCATTCTGATCGAGACGATCTTCCTGCTCACCGTTTTCGCCGAAATCCTGGTGACCACCAATGGCGGCCCAGGTGACGCGACGACCAATATCGCTTTCCTGGTCTATGCTCAGGCCTTGCTGCAATTCGATGTCGGCGGCGCTTCGGCGGGCGGCATCATCGCCGTTATCCTCGCCAATATCGTGGCCGTGTTCCTGGTCCGTATGATTGGCAAGAATCTGGAGGCTTGAGCCATGGCACGCCGCGTCACGCCTCAGCGCAAAGCGCTCTTCACCATTCTCGGGTGGCTATTCGGCCTGGTGATGTTCTTCCCGATCCTGTGGACGATCATGACCAGCTTCAAAAGCGAGGGCGATGCGATCGCTTCGCCGCCGTTGCTGTTCTTTCACTGGACGATGGAAAATTACACCGAGGTGCAGAGCCGCTCGGACTACTTCCTGCATTTCGGCAATTCGGTCGCGATCTCTTTCGGGTCCGTCATCCTTGGCCTGATCATCGCCGTGCCGGCCGCTTGGGCGATGGCTTTCGCGCCAGCCAAGCGCACCAAAGACCTTCTGATGTGGATGCTCTCGACCAAGATGATGCCGCCGGTCGGCGTGCTCGTGCCGATCTATCTCATCTATCGCGATTGGGGACTGCTCGACACGGTGGGCGGGTTGATCGGCCTAATGACTATGGCCAATCTGCCGATCATCGTTTGGATGCTCTACACCTACTTCAAGGAAATCCCGGTCGACATTCTCGAAGCCGCGCGCATGGATGGTGCGTCGCTGGGCAAGGAAATCCTCTATGTGCTGACGCCGATGGCTGTGCCCGGTATCGCCTCCACCTTGCTTCTGAACATCATCCTGGCCTGGAATGAAGCGTTCTGGACCTTGAACCTGACGGCCGCAAAAGCCGCGCCGCTCAGCGCTTTTATCGCATCGTATTCCAGCCCTGAAGGGCTGTTCTGGGCCAAGCTGTCGGCGGCGTCGACCTTGGCCATCGCGCCGATTCTAATCTTGGGTTGGTTCTCGCAGAAGCAATTGGTGCGCGGCCTGACCTTCGGCGCTGTGAAATAACAGGGGGCGGGGACACGCGCATGGGCAGCATCGTTCTCAAGCAGGTCAACAAGTCCTTCGGCCAAGCTGTGGTGATCCCGAGCATCGATCTCGAGATCAAGCATGGCGAATTCGTGGTCTTCGTCGGCCCCTCGGGCTGCGGCAAGTCGACGCTGCTGCGCCTGATCGCGGGTCTGGAGGACACGAGCAGCGGCATCATTTCCATTGACGGCGTCGATGCCACGCGGCTGCCGCCGGCGCAACGCGGCTTGGCGATGGTATTCCAGTCCTATGCGCTCTATCCGCATATGAGCGTCTATAAGAACATCGCCTTCCCGCTGAAGATGGCGGGGGCCGATCAGGCGGCCATCGACAAGAAGGTGCAGGACGCGGCACGCGTCCTCAACCTCACCGCCTATCTCGACCGCAAGCCGCGACAATTGTCGGGCGGTCAGCGTCAGCGCGTCGCCATCGGCCGCGCCATCGTCCGCGAGCCCAAGGCGTTCCTGTTCGACGAGCCGCTATCGAATCTCGATGCCGCACTGCGCGTCAACATGCGTCTTGAGATCACCGAACTGCATCAGGCGCTCAAGACCACGATGATCTATGTCACCCACGATCAGGTCGAGGCCATGACCATGGCCGACAAGATCGTGGTGCTGCGCGCCGGCTATGTCGAGCAGGTCGGCAGCCCGCTTGAGCTCTACCGCTCGCCACGCAATCTCTTCGTGGCCGGCTTCATCGGCAGCCCGCAAATGAATTTCGTCGAAGGTGCCGAGGCAGCCAAGCATGGCGCTAAGACCATGGGCATTCGCCCCGAGCATCTGCAGGTTTCGCGGACCGAAGGTGCCTGGAAAGGGAAGGTGGGCATCGCCGAGCATCTCGGCTCCGATACCTTCCTTCATATCACGGTCGATGGCGTCGGATCGATCAAGGCTCGCGTTGAGGGCGAATTCGGCCTGACCCATGGCGACACCGCCTTCCTGACACCCGATCCGGGCAAGATCCATCGCTTTGACGGCGAAGGCCTCGCGTTGAAGTAGGCGAACCGACAACGGCAAAGTAGTGAACTGAGGAACAAAGCTATGTATCTCGAAAAACTAAATCTCAGAGGGCAAGTGGCCGTGGTGACCGGCGCAGGCCAGGGCATCGGCGCCGCTTGTGCGCGAGCGCTGGGCGAGGCGGGGGCGAAGGTCATCGTGGCCGATATGCAGCCCGACCGCGTGACCAACAGCGTCGGTGAGCTCAAAGGCCTCGGCATCGATGCACATGGCGTCACACTCGACGTGACCAAGTCGGCTGATGTCGCTGCGACGTTGAAGAAGATTCTCGCCGATCACAAGAAGGTCGACATTCTCGTGAATAACGCGGGCGTTGCGAAGAGCGATGTGCGCGCCGAAGACACGACCGATTCGCATTGGCGCTTCCATATGGACGTCAACCTTGACGGCCTGTTTTGGTGCTGCCGTGACTTCGGTCGGCAGATGCTGGCCCAAGGCAAGGGCTCGATCGTCAATATCGGTTCGATGTCGGGTTTCATCGTCAACAAGCCGCAGCCGCAGGCCTTCTACAACGCGTCGAAGGCGGCGGTGCATCATCTGACCAAATCGCTGGCGGCCGAATGGGGCCAGCGTGGCGTGCGCGTCAATGCGGTGGCACCGACCTATATCGAAACACCGCTGACCAGCTTCGGCATTAACGAGAGCCCCGAGATGTACAAGGTGTGGAAAGAGATGACGCCGATGGCGCGCGTCGGCCAGCCCGACGAAATCGCCTCAGTGGTGCTCTTCCTCGCCTCGGATGCTGCCAGTCTGTTGACTGGTTCGATTGTCGTTGCCGATGGCGGCTATACCTGTTGGTGAGGTTTACCGACGCGTTCGCCGGTCGAAGTTGAGCGAGTCAGGCCGCTCAGAACCGTAAGAAATAATCGGCAACGCTACTGCCGCCCGCCCTTCTCCTCCTGGGGGCGGGCGGTACCTTATTCGGGGAAGCCTTTATAGCGAGGCTATCGTCTTTACGGCGCCATCGAGTGCGGTGCCGTTCTCGTCTTGAAGCGCAGCGGCGATCAGGCGCCGCATCCAGGATGCCGCATCGGGGCGATTGGCGAGGGCAGGGATCGCATCCATCACCCGGTCGAACTTCGACAGGCCGCGCGCATGGGTATCCGAATAACCCTTCACCAAACGACGCGCATTCAGGACTTCGACGGCGAGCTCGTAATTCGTCGTCACCTGCCCCATCGCCGCATCCAGCCAATGCTGAAGGTGTTCGCGTTCGCGGGCATGGCGCAAGGTGCCGCGCCGCCAACCGCGCATGCCGCCAATGATATAGAGCGTCAGGAAAGCGCGTATCGTTCCTGTCCGCACCCGCCGCGCGCGGTTGACGATACGGTCGATCCCGTCGAAGAGAGTCTTGTTGCGTTCGATCCACAGCGCCAGGCCGCGCGGCAGGGTTGAGACGATCTCTTCGGCGCGGGGATGCATGAATTCGGTCATATAGAGGATCTGGTCATCCTCCATGTCCATTTGCTTTTTGATGCGATCGAAACGCGTGCCGCGCGTCTTCAGATCGGCGACACGAATGATGTCGTCATAAGCCATGGCCACGGCAACGTATTTGGCTGCGGCCTGGGTCAGCGCATAGGTGTGCAATTCGCCGCCATGCTCGCGATCCGAAGCAAGAACGCGTGCGACACGGTTCAGATATTCATCGGCATAGGCCACGTCCTGGAAATCGACGAGGCGCTTGATGCCGGCATAGAGCAGTGACTGCGCCGGTGCGGGAAACTCGCTGCGGATACGCGCGAGTAGCCGATCCAATTTGGGATGCCCGACCGAAGTCGGCAATGCATCCAGCTTCTTCGCCGGCGCCTTGGCAACGGGGGCGATCCCGCCCTGGGTTGCGCGAATGCGCGCGGCTTCGAAGGTCTTGAGGCTCGGCTCGATCCCTTTGCCGCCGGATCTAATGACGGCCGCGAATGCCTCTGCCGGGAAGGGCAGAACCTGCGAACCGGCCAGTGCGCCGAACAGGGCGGCCGAGATCACGCTGCCATTCTGGTCGGCGATCGACTGCATGTCGAAGGCGATGGTCGATTTTGCCGCCACACCGGCCGCATCGGTCACCGCCATCGGATCGCCGACACCATCGCCCGGCTTTTCCTTCTCGCCGACGGCATAGGAACGATGCGTCGACGCGATCAATACTGTTTTGTCGGGCGTCACCAAACCGCGCAACACTGAGCGGCCGGCTTCCATCCATTCGGCGGCCACAACCACGTCGACATCGCCGGGGCTCGGCATCAGCGACAGGATCGGCTCCTTGCCGTCCTTCGCCTTCATCATCTCGATGTAATAGATGGTGGCGCCGGTGCGTTGCGCGACACCGGGCACAGAGGTCGATTGGGCATGCCAGCCTTGGTTCTCGGCGAGTGCAACGATCCAATCGGTCAGCACGCCGCCGCCCTGGCCGCCCATGGCGAGGACCGCGACGCCGATGGGCCGGTCGACGGCAAAGGCGCCGGTGGTGCGAGCGATCTCGTTCATCGCTTCAATCCGTGAAGACGATACGGCCGGCAGCGCGGCGGTTCTGCAAGAAGCCGATCACCGCCGAGCGCAGGCGGCCCATGGCACGATCGATCCAGGTCGGGTTGCTGATGACATCGGCGCGGTAGAATGACGGGCAGAGCACAGCCGCTTCGGAGACTTCGCCGCAGTTGCCGCAGCCGACGCAAGACTCATCGATTGCCGCCACCGGATCGTCACGCAACGGATCATCGAGGTGCTTGACCGAGAGCGACGGGCAGCCCGAGAGGCGGATGCAGGCGTGATCGCCGGTGCAGACATCCTCATCGACGCCGAAGCGCTCCTTGACCACGCGCACGCCATCGCGCTTGGCCTTGTTGAACAGGGGCTTCACGCGGCGCTGCTTGTTGAGCATGCATTCCGACGAGGCCACGATCACCTTCGGCCCCTGTTCGGGCGTGGTCAGTGCCTCGCGCAGCGTGTCGCGCATCTTGGCCACGTCATAGGTGCGGTCGATCTGCCGCACCCACTGGACGCCGATGCCCTTCACCGCATTGACGATGGTGTTGTTGGTCGAGCGGCTCTCATTCCCGGCGCGCGAGGACAGAATGTCCTGCCCGCCGGTGGCCGAGGCGTAGTAGTTGTCGACGATCAGGATCACGCCATCCTGCTTGTTGAAGACGGCGTTGCCGACGCTGCTGGTCAGGCCGTTGTGCCAGAAGCCGCCGTCGCCCATCACCGAGATCGCGCGCTTGCCGGCGGGCACGTTGAAGGCCGAGGCCGAAGCGGGGCCGAGCCCGTATCCCATGGTCGTCGCGCCGATGTTGAACGGCGGCAGAATCGAGAACAGATGGCAGCCGATATCGGCCGCTACGTGATGCGGGCCGAGCTCCTGCTCCACCAGTTTCATTGCCGCGAAGATCGGACGTTCAGGGCAGCCGGTGCAGAATCCCGGCGGTCGCGGCGGCACTACCTGGGCCAGCGCTTTTACCTTGGGATCCTGCAGTACCGGCGTTGGATCGGGCAGCGGCGGGCGATTGCCGAGCAGTGCCGGATCATTGGCTTCAAGGAACGCGCTGATGCCTTTCGCCAGCACCGGTGCGATATATTCGCCGGCCATGGGTAGCGGGCCCTTGCCGATCACGCGTGTATTGATGTCATGCCGGTGCAGAATGGTGTTGAGCGCCTGCTCAATATATTCGGGTTGGCCTTCCTCGATCACCAACACGGCCGATTTGCCGGTGCAGAATTTGACGATTTCGTCGTCGATCAGCGGATAGGTGACGTTGAGGCAATAGATCGGTACCGAAGACGTGCCGTAGATGTCGGCCAGGTGCATGTGCTGCAGGGCGCGCATAACGCCGTTGTACATGCCGCCCTGGATGATCAGGCCCACCTGGCCCTGCTCGGGGCCAAAGAATTCGTTGAGCTTGCGCGATTTGATGAAATCGATCGCGGCAGGCCAGCGTTTCTGGATCTTCTCCTGCTCGTGCAGGAACGATGCCGGCGGCAACACGATGCGATTGGTGTCACGTTGCGGCATTTCGAGGGCTTGAGCCAGCGGGAATGTCGGCGGCTTGTTGTCCTTGGCGATGAAATGACCATGCACATGGCAGGAGCGGATGCGCACCTCGAGCATCACCGGTGTGTTCGAAACTTCAGAAAGCTCGAACCCATCTTCCACGGCTTTGACGATCGACTCAAGATTCGGGCGAGGATCGAGCAGCCACATCTGCGACTTCATCGCAAACGCGTGGCTACGCTCCTGCATGATAGAGGAGCCTTCACCATAGTCTTCGCCGATGATAATCAGTGCGCCGCCCATCACGCCGCCCGATGCCAGATTGGCTAGCGCATCGGCGGCGACGTTGGTTCCAACGGTCGATTTCCAGGTGACCGCGCCGCGGATCGGATACATCACCGAGGCGGCCAGCATCGCGCCGGCAGCGGCTTCGGATGCGGAGGACTCGAAATGAACGCCGAGTTCATCAAGCAGGGGCTTGGCGTCGGCCAGCACGTCCATCAGATGGGAGATCGGCGAGCCCTGATAGCCGCCGACATAACCGACACCGGATTGCAGCAGGGCCTTGGTGATCGCCAAGATGCCTTCGCCGCGGAACTCCTGACCGGTACCTAGTTTGAGATCCTCAACCTCGCGCGCGAAAGATCGTTCCGCCATTGCCTACTCCCGCCGCAGCACCCTAATCCTTGCAAAAGCATATTTATGGTGGTTTGCGGCTGTCAATCGATTCCGAGGCGATTATGCCTCTAAGGCGCTACAAATGTCTCGGAAAACCCGATTCTCGATCCCATCCAGCTTCGGAGCGATCTATGAGAATGGATGGGACTGTCAGCGAGTGTCTTCCAACCGCCGTTTGAGATGGACCAATTGGCCGAGAAGCTGCTGTTTGGCGTCGATGGGTATGTCGCCGAGCAGCGACAGCACCCATTCCTCGTGACGCTTGGCCATCTTGGCGAAGGCGCGCCGTCCCGCCGGCGTGAAGCTCACGATGAAGGCGCGGCGGTCGCCCGCATTGGATTTGCGCGTCACCATGCCTTCCTTGACCAGCCGATCGACGAGGCCAGTGACCGCGCCGTTGGAGACCAGCAGCAGCCGCGAGATGTCCGACATGCTCACGCCGGCCGGACGCCGGTCGAGTTGCGCCATCAAGTCGAAGCGCGCCAAGGAGATGCCGAACTCGGCCCGCAACCGCGTTCTAAGATAATTTTCGATCTGCGCGGTGCAGCCCAACAGCCGCAGCCAGATCCGCAGCTCGAGATGAGCGGGTTCGGGAATGGAATCGGCAGCGCCGGTTTCGGCCGACGGGGAGGGGGCGCGGCTGCGGGTGGCGGGTGGCGTGCGCATGCCTCATCCTACTGGGATTTCGGCCAAAGCGCTCAGGAAATGATAGGCTTATGCTGTCAAAGCTGCGTTCCCGTCGCATTGACAGAATGTTTTAGACATGAAATATTGAGGCTTCAAACATATTCCAATCCGGCGGCCACGGCGGCGATTGCCCTGCGGCGGCGTCCGTGACCCGCTTGGGAGGCTAGGACATGCGCATCGTCTGCATCGGCGGCGGTCCCGGGGGCCTCTACTTCGCGATCCTGATGAAGCTGCTCAATCCCGAGCACAACATCTCGGTGGTCGAGCGCAACCGGCCCTATGACACCTTCGGTTGGGGCGTCGTCTTCTCCGACGCGACCATGGACAATATGCGCCAATGGGACGCGGCTTCGGCAAACGCGATCCAGAAAGCCTTCAACCATTGGGACGATATCGAGCTGTGGTTTAAGGGCAAGCGCATCCGTACCACGGGGCACGGTTTCGTCGGCATCGGCCGGCGCCACATGCTCAACCTGCTTCAGGCGCGTGCTGAAGAGCTCGGCGTTGAGCTGATCTTCGAACGTGAGGTGAAGAGTGACCTCGAATTTGCCGATGCCGACCTGATCGTCGGCTGCGATGGCGTCAATTCGATAATCCGCCAGCGTTACCAAGATGTCTTCCAGCCCAAGATCAACATCCGGCCTAACCGCTTCATCTGGTTGGGCACCGACAAGACCTATGACGCTTTCACTTTTGCCTTCGAGCGCACGCAGCACGGCTGGTTCCAGGCGCACATCTATAAGTTCGACGATAAGACCTCGACCTTCATCATCGAGACCACTGAAGACGTGTTCAAGGCGCATGGGCTCGATAGTCTCGACCAAGACCAATCCGTCGCGTTCTGCGAAAAGCTGTTCGCCGAGGTGCTCGATGGCGGCACGCTGCGCAGCAATTCGCGCCATCTGCGCGGCTCGGCATGGCTAAATTTCAGCCATCTCGTTTGTCCCACCTGGCATACGCACAACGGCAAGAGTCATGTGGTGCTGATGGGCGATGCGGCGCACACCGCGCATTTCGCGATCGGTTCGGGCACGAAGCTGGCCTTCGAGGATGCGATCGAACTGGCCCGCCAATTCGGCAAGCTGGGCGATACCTCTGACAAAATTCCTGCTGTGCTGCAAGCTTACGAAGAGATTCGTCGCATCGACGTATTGCGTATCCAGAACGCGGCGCAGAACGCGATGGAGTGGTTTGAAGTAGTCGGCAAGCGCTATGCCGATGTGCTCGAGCCCGAGCAGTTCATGTACAGCATGCTGACGCGGTCGCAGCGCATCAGTCATGAAAACCTGCGGCTGCGCGACAAGAATTATCTCGACGGCTATGAGCGTTGGTTCGCGTCGCGCGTCGGCATGAACGTCAACCCGGCCGAACGCGCCTTGCCGCCGATGTTCACGCCATTCCGCTTGCGCAATCTGACGGTGCCCAATCGCATCGTCGTCTCGCCGATGGCGATGTATTCGGCCAGGGACGGCGTGCCCGACGACTTCCATCTCGTCCATCTCGGGTCGCGTGCGATGGGCGGGGCGGGTCTGGTATTCGGCGAGATGACTTGCGTTTCGCCCGATGCCCGCATTACACCCGGATGCCTGGGCCTATGGAATGACGAGCAGGCTGCGGCCTGGCAACGCATTGTCGATTTCATCCATGACAAGACACCGGCTAAATCGGGCATTCAGATCGGCCATGCGGGGCGCAAGGGTTCGACGCGTATCGCGTGGGAAGGCATCGATCAGGCGTTGCTGGCTGACAATTGGGATCTGATCGCGCCATCGGCTGCGTCCTATCTCAAGGATGGGCAGGTGCCGCGCGAAATGACGCGCGCCGATATGGACAGCGTGCGCGAGGATTTTGTGAATGCCACTAAGCGCGCGGCAAAGATCGGCTTCGATCTTCTCGAACTGCATTGTGCGCACGGCTATCTGCTGTCGTCCTTTCTGTCGCCACTGACCAATCAGCGCAGTGACGAATATGGGGGGCCGCTCGCCAATCGCGCGCGCTTCCCGCTTGAGATATTTCACGCCATGCGCGACGCTTGGCCCTCGGATCGGCCGATGTCGGTGCGTCTCTCGTGTCACGACTGGGTACCCGGTGGCATCAGGCCGCAAGATGCCGCTGAGATTGCCGCGCTGTTCAAGGAAGCAGGCGCCGACATCATCGATTGCTCATCGGGCCAGGTATCGAAGGATGAGAAGCCCATCTATGGCCGTCTTTTCCAGACGCCGTTCTCCGACAAGATCCGCAACGAGATCGGCATCCCGACTATCGCAGTCGGTGCGATCTTCGAGGCTGATCATGCCAATTCGATCATCGCCGCCGGCCGCGCCGATCTCTGCGCCGTCGCGCGTCCGCATCTTGCCGATCCGGCTTGGACCCTGCACGAAGCGGCGAAGATCGGCCTGACCGCTGTGCCTTGGCCGAAGCAATACTATTCGGGCAAATCGCAATACGAGACCAATCTGCGGCGCGCCGAGGCTGCGGCCGAGGCAGCAACAGTGGCAGCGGTCGCCGCGGCCGGGCGTCAGAAGTAATGGACGCAGATTTCAGCGGCCGCCATGCGCTGGTCACCGGCGCCGGTAGTGGCATTGGTGCGGCAGTCGCCCAGGCTTTGTCGGCGCGCGGCGCCAAGGTCACCCTGGCCGGACGGCGGAAGGATAAGCTGGAAGCCGAGCACAGCAAGCTTACGGGTGAAGCCGCTATTGTCGCGATCGATGTCAGCGATCCGACGTCAGTGGCTGCCGGTGTCAAAGACAGCATCGCCGCACTGGGGCTGATCGACATTTTGGTCAACAACGCCGGGCACGCGCCGAGTGCGCCGTTTCTCAAGACTAGCCTCGAGACGTGGAACAGTGCGATTGCTGTTGATCTGACGGGCGTGTTTCTCGTCACCCAGGCAGTGTTGCCGATGATGCTCGAGCGCCAATATGGGCGAATCATCTCGATCGCGAGCACGGCCGGATTGATTGGGTACTCCTATGTCACCGCCTATTGCGCTGCCAAGCATGGCGTGATCGGGCTGACGCGCGCGCTGGCGCTCGAAGTTGCGCGCAAGGGCGTGACGGTGAACGCAGTCTGCCCGGGTTTCACCGAGACCCCGCTGCTCGACGAGGTGATCGCCAATATCATGCGGACGACCGGGTTGGATGAGAAAGCGGCGCGGGCACGGCTGACGGCCGGTAATCCGCAGGGGCGTTTCGTGACCCCCGAGGAAGTGGCCGATGCGGTAGTATGGTTGGCCTCGCCGGGGGCCGCTGCGATCAACGGGCAAGCAATTCCGGTGGCCGGCGGCGAAGTGATGGCCGGATAAGAGCAGGGAGACGGGCAAGATGGGCAATGAGATGACGGCGCAAAAGCGCGCGTTCAAGAACTACGCCGCGCGTCATTTCCGCTGGGAGACCGACGCCGATGGTCGTGTGGCTACGATCACCTTCAATCGTCCGGAAAAGAAAAACCCTCTGACCTTCGACTCCTATGCCGAACTGCGCGATCTGTTTTACGGGCTGCAGCATGCGTCCGACGTCCGCGCCGTGGTGCTGACCGGCGAGGGCGGCAATTTCTGTTCGGGTGGCGATGTCTTCGAGATCATCGAGCCGCTGACGAAGATGAAGATGCCGGATCTGCTAGCCTTCACGCGCATGACGGGCGAGGCGGTGCGTGCCATTCGTAAAGCGCCGCAGCCGGTGATCGCAGCGGTGGATGGCATCTGCGTTGGCGCGGGCGCCATCCTGACGATAGCATCGGACTTGCGCCTCGCCACGCCTACCGCCAAGACGGCGTTCCTCTTCACGCGCGTGGGTCTCGCCGGCGCCGATATGGGCGCCTGCGGCATCCTGCCGCGTATTATCGGACAGGGTCGCGCGGCCGAACTGCTTTACACCGGTCGCAACATGACGGCCGAAGAAGGCGCCGCCTGGGGCTTCTACAATCGTCTTGTGCCCGCGCCGGATCTGCTCAATGAAGCGAAGGCATTGGCGAAATCCTTGGCCGATGGTCCCTGGTTCGCACATTCGATCACCAAGACGATGCTCAACCAGGAATGGGCGATGGGCATTGACGAGCTGATTGAAGCCGAGGCCCAGGCTCAAGCGATCTGCATGACCACGGGCGATTTCCGCCGTGCCTTCGAGGCCTTCGCCGCCAAGGCTAAGCCCGCCTTTGAAGGAAACTGAGCCATGGCCCACGCTGCGCCTTTGCGTCACGCGACGCGCGAGCACTTGGAGTGGCCGTTCTTTGATTCGCGCCATCGCGACATTGCAAGGGACGTTGATGCTTTCGCCGAGCAGGGCGCCATCGCGTCGATCAATCACCACGATGTCGATGGAAGCTGCCGCAAGCTTGTTCGCTCGTTGGGCGACGCAGGCTTGCTGCGTCACTGCGTGCCCGCCGCATTCGGCGGCGCATCGGAAGCGATCGACTCGCGAGCGCTCTGCCTGCTGCGCGAGTCGCTGGCCTATCACGATGGGTTGGCTGATTTTGCGTTCGCGATGCAAGGGCTCGGCACCGGCGCGATCAGTCTGGCGGGAACAGACGCACTACGCCAAGCCGTGTTGCCCAAAGTCGCCAAGGGTGAATGGCTGTCGGCCTTCGCACTTTCTGAACCCGATGCCGGTTCGGACGTGGCAGCGATGCAATGTGCCGCGCGCAAGGACGGCGACGGTTATATCCTGAACGGCGAGAAGACTTGGATTTCGAACGGCGGCATCGCCGATGTCTACTGTGTCTTCGTCCGCACCGGCGAAGCGCCGGGTACGCGTGGCATCTCGGCTTTCGCCGTCTATGCCGACACGCCCGGGTTCGAGATTGCGGAGCGGATCGAGGTGATTGCGCCGCATCCTCTGGCGCGTATCCGCTTCAACAATTGTCGTGTGCCGGCATCGCATTTGATCGGCAATCCTGGCGAAGGCTTCAAAGTGGCGATGCGGACACTCGATGTGTTCCGCGCTTCAGTTGCCGCCGCCGCCCTGGGTTTCGCCCGGCGTGCACTCGACGAAGCGGCGGCCCATGCTGTATCGCGGCCGATGTTCGGTGGCAAATTGGTCGACCTGCAGATTACCCAAGGCAAATTGGGTGAAATGGCGACGGCGGTCGATGCGGCGGCGTTGCTGACCTTCCGTGCCGCCTGGCAGCGCGACGTACCACAAAAGCCGACCACCCGCGAAGCAGCCATGGCCAAGATGACGGCCACCGAGAATGCGCAATGGGTGGTCGATCAGGCTGTGCAGATGTTCGGTGGGCGCGGGGTTCGTGTCGGCGAAATCGTCGAACGGCTCTACCGTGACGTGCGGGCGCTGCGCATCTACGAAGGCGCGACCGAAGTGCAGAAGGTGATCGTCGCCCGCGAGCTGCTGAAGAGCTTCACCAAGGGCTGATCGTTCGCGTTAGATGTCGTGCTTGCGGATGTTGCGCAGCATCTTGTGTAGCGTGGCGATGAAGGCCTGATATTCGTCGGCGGATACGCTTTCGAACATGTGCTTCTGATGGGCATAGACCGTCGGCCAAATCTGAGCGAATGCGGCGCGCCCGGCATCGAGGATATGCACTTCGCGGACGCGCATATCGTCACTGCGCGCTTGACGGCGGGTTAGGCCCTGTTCCTCAAGTGCATCGAGCGTGCGGCTCATGGTCGATTGCTCGGTCACGGTCAGGACTGACAGCTCGTTGACGGTTAGTCCGGAGTTGACTGTCAGTACGGCCAGAATGCGCATCTGAATCGTGGTTATGTTCTGGGCCTTGAGCGCTTCGGCTAGATCGGCATTCCAGCGCGCCGATATGCGATTGATGAGGTACGGCGCGAATTGATTGAGACCGATCTCGCCCATTGACGGGATTGTTTCGCCCATCATGTCACCGCAATGACTGCGCCAAGAGGAATCCCGAGCCGCCACCAAGGCCTGGGCCCGGATGGGTCGACGCGCCGATATGGTAGAGCTTGCCGATATGGGTGCGGTGATTGACGCTGCCCTTGAACGGCCGCCACAGGAACGACTGATCGATCCCGCAATAGCCGCCATAGGGGTCGCCGCCCGTGAGATTGGCATTCAGCGTTTCGAGATCGGATGGCGCATAGACGCGGCGCTTCAACACCGATGACCGGAACCCATCGATATGCTGCGCCAGGATCGTCTCGATGCGGTCGGCATAGCCCTCGCGGATATCGGCCGTCCATTTGCCGTCGGCCGGCGCGGCGATTTCGCCGGCCGCATCGCCTTTTATATGGCGCGGCGTCTCGGGCAGTTGCAGCCAGAGGATCGATTTTCCTTCGGGGCAGCGGCTGGGATCGAGGGCCGCTGGCTGACCGACACAGATGGTGGGCACGGCGGGCAGCATGCCGCGTTCGGCTTCGTTGGCAGCGCGGGATACGCCATCGAGGCCAGGGGTTAGATGAGTGAGTGCCACACCCGCGATCTCAGGTGCGCGCCATTGCGGCGGTGCAGAGAGGGCGTAGTGGATCTGCATGTTGCCCTTGCCGTGGCGATAGGTACGCACACCTTCGGTAACCGGGGCGGGCAAAGACTGAGGATCGAGCAGGCGTGTATAGAGCTGTTGCGGCGTCGTCGAGCAGATCACCCCGTGAGCAGCCGTGATCTCCGATCCGTCGGTGAGGCGTACGCCGCGTGCCGTCTGGCCATCAAGGAGGATCGATGCGACATCGGCATCGGTGCGAACGGTGCCGCCTTGATCCTCGATCAGGCGCTGGAAGGCGACCAGCGCATTCTTGGCGCCGCCTTTTATGATCGGGCAGCCGGCGGCTTCGACGGCGAAGGCGATCACTTTGCCCATCATGCCCGAGTAAGCGCTCTCAGGCCCAAGGCCGGTATGCAGCACCCAAGGCGCCCACATCGCCTGAGTCACGTCGCTTTTGAAGTCGGTCTCGAGCCAGGTCCGGGCATTGCCGAGCGCTTCGCCGAAGAAGGCCGCGAGGCCGCGCGGTCCACGCGTCCAGGCTTGGCGAAGCACCATCATCGCGGTTTGGCGTGACCACAGGTTGCCACCCAGCAAGCCGAAGACGAAAGGTGCGTCGGCGCCCATTGCATCCATGATGAGGCGATGCGCGTCGCCATCGCCGGCGGCCAGCGCATTGAAGGTGTCGATATTCTTCGCGCGATCGGTGCGCACTACAGTGTTCCGTCCATCGGGGAGCAGCACGGCGGACGGCTTGTCGGTATGAGCGAAATCGAGCCCGCGTTTGGTGAGATCGGGTCCCAGCGCCGCAAAGGCGGGCGAGGTGATGAACAGAACGAAGGTGGTCGCCATCACGTCGTGGATGAAGCCCGGTTCGGTGATCTCGTCGGTCAGGATGCAACCACCGATGCGCGAGTTGCGCTCAAGCAACAGGACCTTGTGACCTTTGCGCCCCAGCAGGGACGCCGCCACCAGCGCGTTGATGCCGCTGCCGACGATGATGTAATCCGCGTCCGCCATCCTGTTGTCCCCTCGCTTTTCACGTCGAGACTAGCGTCAACCTATGAATTTGCAAACATTGGTCGAAGCATCGGCCAAAGCAGGTCAAGATTGCCTCAGGAGCGTCTGGACAAGATATATGCATTTGCGGTGATATGGCTGCAGGGACGGGAGCGACAATCAGGGAAACTGAGGCAGCATGGAATACGATGCGGTCGTCGTCGGTGCAGGGCATAACGGCCTGGCGGCGGCAGTTCATCTGGCGGCCAAGGGTTGGTCGGTGGCTGTGGCCGAGCGCAATGCTGTGCCGGGCGGCGCCGTGAAGACCCAGGAGCTGACGCTTCCCGGTTTCCGTCACGATCTCTATGCGATGAATCTGAGCATGTTCGCGGGTTCAGGATTCTTTGCGGCTCACAAAGACAAACTGCTCGCCAACGGGCTGGGCTTCGCGCCGGCCGAGCATTGTTTCGCGACCGCGTTTCCCGATGGCACCTGGCTGGGCGTCAGCAAGGATCTTGAGGCGACGGCGGGGCGGATCGCCAAGCTGTCCGAGAAAGATGCTGCCGCTTGGCGCGCGATGTTGGGCGAGTTCGGTTCCGCCGCGCCTCATATTTTCGCGCTGCTCGGTTCGCCGATGCCGTCATGGCAGACGGTGAGGGCGGTCTGGAGTGCGTGGCGCGCCAAGGGAACGGCATGGCTGCTCGATACGGCGCGGATGCTGATCTCCTCGCCGCGCAGTTTCCTCGACGGTCAGTTCGAGAACGAGAAACTGAAGATCATGGCCGCGGCCTGGGGCCTGCATCTCGACTTTGGGCCCGATGTTGCTGGCGGCGCGCTGTTTCCCTATGTCGAGTCGATGGCCAATCAGGCCTTCGGCATGGTGATCGGCGCGGGCGGTGCCGATACGATCGTCAAATCCATGGTCAAGGCGCTCGAGGCCGCCGGTGGCACGGTGCTCACGAATGCCGAGGTCGCTCGGGTCAAGACGGCGGAAGGCAAAGCCGTCGGCGTCGAACTCGCCGATGGCCGCTCGATCACGGCGCGCAAGGCGGTGATCG
Organism: Magnetospirillaceae bacterium; assembly: GCA_036490215.1. Lineage (GTDB taxonomy): Bacteria > Pseudomonadota > Alphaproteobacteria > Rhodospirillales > Magnetospirillaceae > JASHSH01. The sequence continues at coordinate 35,291 of DASXEH010000074.1, read as the reverse complement.
CTAATATCCATCCGCGCATTCTGTTCGATAAGCTGTTGCCGGGGATGGAGGGGCAGTCGAAAGACGCGCGCCGCATCGCTGCGTTGCGTCCTGGTCCCGGCACGATGATGGTCCATCTCGCGCTTGACAGCCTGCCCGATTGGACCGCAGGGGCCGAACTCAAGTCATTCGCCTATGTCCATCTCGCGCCATCGCTGGCGGCGATGGGCCGCGCCTATGCCGAGGCGATCGAAGGTCTGTTGCCGACCGAACCCGTTTTGGTCGTCGGGCAGCCCACAGCGATCGATCCCAGTCGCGCCCCGGATGGAAAGCACATCCTCTGGATTCAGGTGCGCGTGTTGCCGGCGACGATCAAGGGTGATGCCGCTGGTATCCTGACCGCCCGCGATTGGGATGCGGCGAAGGAACGCTACGCAGACCGCGTGCTCGATATCATCGAGCGCTATGCGCCGGGATTGCGGCAGAAGATTCTCGGGCGCGCGATCCTATCGCCGCTCGATCTCGAACGGGACAATCCCTGCTTGGTCGGCGGCGACAGCCTGTCGGGTAGCCACCATCTTGACCAATATTTCCTGTTCCGCCCGGCACGCGGCTGGTCGCGCTATCGGACACCGGTCGAAGGTCTGTATATGATCGGCGCTTCGACTTGGCCGGGCGCCGGAACCGGCGCCGGCTCGGGCTTCATGCTCGGCAAGATGTTGGCCGGCGCCTGATAAGTTGTGAATGACTCAACGATGTTTCTACGGAGGGAGATGAAGTAATGGCTGATAACGTCCTCGCTCAATTCGCCAGCGCACTGATGAGCGGCAAGATCAAGGTGATCGATCTCACGCAACCGCTCGAGCCGGCCACGCCGATCATCACCCTGCCGCCAGATTTCGCGCCCACTTGGCCGTTCCGCCTGGAAGAAATTTCCAACTACGACAGCCGCGGCCCGGCCTGGTACTGGAACAACTTTGCCTGCGGCGAGCACACCGGCACGCATTTCGACGCGCCGATTCATTGGGTGACGGGCAAGGATTATCCCAACAACGCTACCGACTCGATCCCGGTCGAAAAATTCATCGCGCCGGCCAATGTGATCGACTGCTCGGCCGAAGTGGCCAAGGATCCCGACTTCCTCCTCACGCCTGAATATGTGATGGAGTGGGAGAAGAAGCACGGCAAGATCGAGGCCGGCACCTGGGCGATCATGCGCACCGATTGGTCGAAGCGCACCGAGCCGGCAGACTTCATCAACATGAAGGAAGACGGCTCGCATGTGCCAGGCCCGCACCCGACGCTGGTGCCGTTCCTCGCCAAAGAGCGGAATGTCTGTGGTTGGGGTGCGGAAAGCGTGGGGACCGATGCCGGTCAGGCGTATCGTTTCGATCCGCCGTTCCCCTGCCATTCGGGTATGCATGGCAGCAACAAGTTCGGTCTGGCTAGCTTGATGAATCTCGACAAGCTGCCGGCGAAGGGCGCGTTGTTGATCACGCCGCCGCTCAAGATCGTCCGGGGCTCGGGCAGCCCGTGCCGCGTCTTGGCGCTGGTGGGTTGATTTAGGAAGTCGCCGAAGCGGCCCCGGTTATCGCCGGGGCCGTTTTCTTTTAGTCCGGAAGAACCGCCGTCGCCTGGATCTCGACCTTCGCACGGTCTTCGATCAGCGCTACGACCTGCACCGCCGTCATGGCCGGGAAGTTGCGGCCGATCACCGCGCGATAGGCTTCGCCGATCTGTTTCAACTTCGCCAGATAGTCGCGCTTGTCCGTCAAATACCAGGTCAGCGAAGTGATGTGCTCGGGCTTTGCGCCGGCCGCGCCTAACACCGCGACGATGTTCGAGAGCGTCTGACGCACCTGGTCGACCAACTCGTCGGACTCGAATTTGCAGTCCTTGTTCCAGCCCACCTGGCCGGCAACGGCGATGACGCGGCCCCGCGCCATCACGCCATTCGCATAGCCGATCGGCGGCGCCCAGCCTTCTGGCTGCAGAATCGTGTGAGTCATTGTTTCTCCATGGAGCGTTCCAGCGCAGCCCGAATGTCGTCGGGCCACGAGCGGGCTTTGTGTGTTTCGAGATCGGTGGCGACCAGTGTTTGTTTCGCGGTCCAGCGCAGCTCGGTGCCGCCGCTGATACGGTGCGACAGATCGAGCGAAGCGCGGCCCAGCCTCTCGATCGTCACGGCGAAAGTAAGTACATCGCCGAATACCGAAGGGCGTATGAAATCGACGTCGAAATGGACGCTCGGCGTACCCATGCGGCGCGCGTTGATCTGTTCGGTCCACGGGAAGCCGAGCCTCTGCCAGAATTCTTCGACCACGCCGTTCAGCATGTTGAAGTAGGACGGGTAATAGGCGATGCCCGACGGATCGCAATCGCCGAAGCGTAGCAGCCGTTCTGTTGTGAAGCCCGGCATCGACCGATCAGTTGAAAGCCTGAATACCGGTAATCGCCCGGCCGATGATCAGCGCATGAACGTCGTGCGTGCCTTCATAAGTGTTCACGACTTCGAGATTGACCAGGTGGCGCGCAATCCCGAACTCGTCTGAGATACCGTTGCCGCCGAGCATGTCGCGCGCCATGCGCACGATGTCGAGAGCTTTGCCGCAGGAATTGCGCTTGAGGACCGAGGTCGCTTCGACTGGCGCGATGCCCTGATCCTTCATGCGGCCGAGGCGGAGGCACGCATGCATGCCGATCGCGATCTCGGTCACCATATCGGCCAGCTTTTTCTGGATCAGCTGATTGGCGGCGAGAGGGCGCCCGAATTGCTTACGGTCGAGCACGTATTGCCGCGCCGTCGTCAGGCAAGACTCGGCCGCGCCGAGCGCGCCCCAGGCGATGCCGTAACGCGCTGAGTTGAGGCAGGTGAACGGACCCTTGAGTCCCTGCACCTCGGGGAACTTGTTTTCTTCCGGCACGAAGACCTGATCCATCACGATCTCGCCGGTGATCGAAGCGCGCAGGCCAACCTTGCCGTGAATGGCAGGGGCGGAGAGGCCCTTCATGCCCTTCTCAAGGATGAAGCCGCGGATGCGCCCTTCGTCGTCTTTCGCCCAGACGACAAACACGTCGGCGATCGGCGCGTTGGTGATCCAAGTCTTGGCGCCGCTTAGTTCATAGCCGCCCTTCACCGACTTGGCGCGGGTCACCATCGAGCCGGGGTCGGAACCATGATTGGGTTCGGTCAAGCCGAAGCAGCCGATCCATTCGCCCTTGGCCAGTTTGGGCAGATACTTCTTTTTCTGCGCTTCGGTGCCGAAGGCTTCGATCGGCACCATCACCAGCGACGATTGCACGCTCATCATCGAGCGATAGCCCGAGTCGATGCGCTCCACTTCGCGCGCGATCAGGCCGTAGGAGACGTAGTTGAGCCCGGCACCGCCGTATTCGGTGGCAATGGTCGGGCCGAGTAGCCCCAAATCACCCATCTCGCGGAAGATCGACGGGTCGGTCTTTTCGTGACGGAAGGCTTCCAACACTCGCGGCGCCAACTTGTCGGTGGCATAAGCGCGCACGCTATCGCGGATCATCCGCTCTTCCTCGGACAACTCCAGGTCGAGTTGAAGCGGGTCGTCCCATTGGAACTCGTTGCGGGCGTTGCTCACGGGCTTGGTCCTTGATGGTGTCTATTGGTGTTGGCGGCGCTATTTTAGGCTCGGATTCCCGAGAAAAATACGCCGCATTTTCAAAAATTAGTTGACAACTAAAGCATTTTAAAAGCCCGTCGGTCAAGCAACTTTGTCGTTAAAATCGGTCGATCTCGGCCTTGGCAAGCGTGCCCCGATATTTTAACATTGAAACAAATTACCGCGGCAGCTGACGGGGCGGTGCCGCGTGACGGTGTCCTTGGGACACATCCTCGTTGAATTTAGGGGAGATGCACACATGGTAGAACTTTCACGTCGTCAACTCATGGCCGCCGGTGCGGGCGGGGTGCTAGCCAGTATGTTGCTGCCGGGCGCTCGCGCTTTCGCCGCCGGCGATACCTTGACCATCGCCTTCAATGTCAATCTGCCGTCGTGGGATCCGACTACGGGTCCCTCCGCCGTCAACCCGACGATTCAGGCGATCTACCGCACGGTGTTCGATCAATACATCGCGCAAAAGCCCGATCTGTCCTGGATGCCTGGTCTGCTGACCGCCTGGGGCTGGAACGACGACAAGACCAAAGTATGGATGGATGTGCGTCAGGGCGTGACCTGGCACGACGGTTCGCCCTTCACGCCGGAAGACGTTGTGTGGTCGCTGGAGCGCGCCGGCAACAAGGACACCGGCAACCCGATCCAGTTCATCTGGTCGAAGATCGGCAAGTTCTCGATCAGCGGTAACCGCATTACTGCGGACGTGCTTTCTTTCGAGCCGACCATCTTCATGTGGATGGGCTTCCTGACGGGCTTCATCTTGCCGAAGGCCTACTACGCAAAAGTGGGCCAGGCCGGGTTCGAAAAGAAGCCGATCGGCACCGGCCCGTATATGGTCGACCAGTATGAGCCGAATGCCTTCCTGCGCTTGAAAGCCAATGCCGGTTATTGGGGTGGCAAGCCTCCGTACGAGACGGTGGTCTTCAAATTCGTGACCGACGCCACCAGCCGGGTAGCCGAAGTGGAAAGCGGTTCGTCGGATGTGACGCTCGAAATTCCCTTTGAGGAATACGACCGTCTGATCAAAAAGCCGGAACTGGCGGGTATTGCCACGCCGGTCTCCGACATCGGCATGATCTTCATCTCCAACGTCGAGCCGATGTTGGACAAGAACGTGCGCCTAGCGGCGATCCATGCGATCGATAAGGAAGCCATCATTAAGAAGCTGCTGCGCGGCTATGGCATCCGCATCGACACGCTCGAAGCGCCGCAATACACGGCCTTCGATCCAAGCATCGTCGTTGCGCACGATCCGAAGAAGTCAGTCGAACTGCTAAAGGCGAGCGGCTTCTCCAAGGAAAAGCCGGTCAAGTTCACCATTCGCACCACGCGTGGGCTGAAGCCCAAGGATTACGAGATGATCCAGGCGATCGTGGGCATGTGGCGCAATGTCGGCATCGAGGCCGATATCGAAGTCTACGATATCGCCAAGCACTTCGAACTGCGCTTCGCCCACAAGCTGGGGCCAGCCGCCTTCTACAACTGGGGCAACGCCACCGGCGATCCGACCAATTCGACCGGTTTCGCCATGTTCAGCTACTCGCCGCACTCGGCGTGGAAGACCAAGGACGTGGACGATCTGATCGGCCCGCTCTGGGGTGAGCATGACGAGGCCAAGCGCATTGCCGGCTGGAAAGCGGTCGACAAATACGTCGCCGACAACGGCTTGGTGATCCCGCTGCTGCAATACGTGCAGCCGATCGTCTTCAAGAAATCGATTTCGGTTCCTGCGAATATCTCGGGCGCAGTGCAGCCGGCCTGGATTCACAAGGTCTGATCGTAGGGTGAGCAGAAGGAGCGGAATCGGCGATTTCGCTCCTTCTTTTTTTGATGCCGGTCATCCATCCTTGGTTATGGACGGGTAGGGTTAAACGGCATTGAGCGCAATTCTCAGTCGGATGGTTTTGGCGGCGGTGACCCTTCTCGGGGTTGCCATAGTCGTGTTCGTGCTCATTCGTGTCGTGCCCGGCGATCCGATCGCCATGATGATCGGCCCTGGCGCGACTGCTGCCGATGTCGCCACGCTGCGCGCGCATTATGGGCTGGACCTGCCACTGGCCTCGCAATTCCTGGTTTGGTTCAAAAGTGCGCTGGGTGGTGATTTCGGGATTTCGATCACCCGCCATGTCGGAGTGCTTGGCATCCTCGGTGACGATCTTCCGGCAACAATCGAATTGGTGGTCGCCGCCTTGCTGGTCGCGATCGTGCTTGGCATGGCGATCGCCGTTACGAGCACTTTGCTTCGACTGAATCGCGGCGTCGCTGTCATCGACGGGATCAATGGCGTGCTGTTGGCGCTGCCCGATTTCATCTGGTCGCTGATCTTCGTGCTTGTCTTCGGCGTGGCGCTCCCCTGGCTGCCGCTATCCGGACGTATTGATCCCAGTATCGACGTGCCTTTCGTGACGCGCTTCTTCCTGATCGAAAGCATCGTCACCGGCCGGTTCCATGTGGCGGGCGATATCATCGCCCATATGACGATGCCGACCCTGGCGCTGGCGCTGCCTTTGGCCGCGGTGATCGGGCGCGTACTGAAGCAGGCGCTCAACGAGGCGATGGTTCAGGACTATATTCTGCTGGCCAAGATCAAGGGTATGTCGGAATTGCGCCTGATCCTGCGCGAGGCGCTGCGCAATGCGGTTGGCCCGACGCTGGCGCTGACCGGCGTTCAGGCGACCTTCCTGATCGGCGGTACGGTGGTGGTTGAGCGTATCTTCGCTTATCCAGGGCTTGGCAATCTGGCGATCGACGCGGTGATCAACCGCGATTTTCCGCTGATCCAGGGCCTGGTGCTGATGTTCGGCCTGATCTTCATTCTGATCAATGTGCTGGTCGATCTGTCCGTGGTCGCGCTGAATCCGAGGTTGCGCCATGGCTGAAGCATCCACCACAGTTGAGGTTCGGGGCGAGACGATGTCGCTCGGCGCGCGCCTGCTGAGCGACCGCAAGGTTGTCGTCGCGGGTGGGTTCATCCTCTTCCTCGTCATTTTGGCAATCTTCGCGCCGCTAATCGCGCCAATGGATCCGCTGGCTCAAGACCTTCTGAGCGCTGAGCTGCCGCCGCATGGTTTCGCCAGCGCCGATCCGCAATTCTTCCTCGGCACCGACGATCTCGGCCGTGATGTGCTCTCGCGCCTGATCTTCGGCGCGCGGATCGCGCTGACGGTGGCTTTCGTGGCGGCCAGCCTTGCAGCGGTTCTCGGCACCATCCTCGGCCTTGCGGCCGGTTGGTATGGTCGCTGGGTCGATGTCGTGGTGTCGCGCTTCGTCGATATCTGGATGGCGTTTCCCGCCGTGTTGTTGTCGATCCTGCTGGTTGCGATTCTCGGTAGCGGGCTGCTTTCGGTGATTGCCGCCATCGTCGTGATCGACTGGACGCGTTTCTGCCGCGTGGTGCGTGCCGAGACGATGGCCCAGGCGCATATGGATTACGTGACGGCCGCGCGCACCATCGGGTTCAAACGCAGCGTGATTCTGTTTCGCGAAATCCTGCCAAACGTTGTGCCCGTGTTGATCGCGCTGCTGACGTTGGAGATGGGCATCGCTGTCATCGTCGAGGCGATTCTGTCCTTTGTCGGCCTTTCGGTGTCGTCGGATACGCCTACCTGGGGCGGGATGATCGCGCAAGGGCGGCAGATCGCGCACGAGGCCTGGTGGGTGCTGACGGCGCCATTGGTCGCGCTTTGCGCCACGGTGATCGCCTTCAATCAATTGGGTGACGGGTTGACCCGGGCTCTCGATCCGGTACTGCGTCGATGAACCCTTATATTCTCAGGGTGCAGAACCTCACCGTGACCACCGGCCGACGCGCGCACAAGGTTCTGCGCGACGTTTCGTTCGATCTGTCGCCGGGCGAAGTTCACGGGCTGGTGGGCGAAAGCGGCGCTGGCAAATCGACCATCATCAAGGTTGTACTCGGCATTCTGCCGCGCGCAATGAAGATGGCATCCGGCCATGTCGAATTCGAGGGGCGGGATTTGCTCCGCTTACCATCGGCGCAGTTGCGGGCATTGCTGGGCACCGAGATTGCTCTGATCCCCCAGGACCCTCTGACTGCGCTCAATCCTGGCCGGCGAATCGATGCGCAACTGACTGACGGGCTGCGGCTTCAGCGCGGTCTCTCCTGGCACGATGCCGAGGCCAAAGCGCTGGCGCTGCTCGACGAGGTCCATATCCGCGATCCGAAGCGGGTGATGCGTTGCTATCCGCACGAACTTTCGGGCGGCATGCGGCAGCGTGTGCTGATCGCCGCGGCGTTCGCACTCGACCCCAAACTGGTGGTGGCCGACGAGCCGACGACAGCGCTCGATGTGACCGTGCAAAAGCAAATTCTGCGACTGATCCGCGGCATGCAAGAGCGCCACAAGACGGCGGTGATTTTTGTAACCCACGATCTCGGTGTGGTGGCGCAGATCTGCGACACGACCACCGTGCTCTATATGGGCAAGGTGATGGAGCAGGGGCCGACCGATCGTCTTCTGTCTTCGCCCGGCCATCCCTACACCACGGCCCTGATCGCCGCGAATCCACGCTACGACCAGCCCGAGATGGGTCTCGAGCCGATTCCGGGCGCGATCATCGATGCCTTGCGCGCCGAGATCGCTGCCGCCGACCAAGCGGAGCCACGCCATGGCTGAGCCGCTGGTTGCCGGGCAGAGCCTCCGCGTCGCCTATCGGCGGCAACGCGGTCTGTTTGCGCCATCGGCTGAGCCGGCGCCGGTTCTCAAGGGCGTCGATATCGTCATCGATCGCGGCGAGACGGTGGGTATCGTCGGCGAGTCGGGCTCGGGTAAGAGCACGCTCGGCCGCACGTTGCTCGGTTTGGTGACACCGCTGAGCGGTGTGGTGCGGTTCGACGGCCATATCGTAACCGGGCAGAGCGAGATCGAGTTGCGGCCGCTGCGGCGGCGGATGCAGATGATCTTCCAAGATCCGATGTCGTCGCTCAATCCGCGCCATACGATCGGCCGGATTCTCGCCGGGCCGGCGCTGTTGCATGGCATGGTGGCGAACTCAGGTGAGGCGTCGGTCCTCGTCGCCGACGTCATGGCGCGCGTCGGATTGCCCAAAGCGCTGATGGATCGCTATCCGCACGAGCTGTCGGGCGGCCAACGCCAGCGTGTCGGTATCGCTCGTGCTGTAATTCTCAAGCCGGACTTCGTTGTTGCCGATGAAATTGTGTCCGGGCTCGACGTCTCGACCCAGGCGCAAGTTCTGCGCTTGCTCCAGGATCTGGGGCGAGAGATGGGGCTGGCTCTGGCCTTTATCAGCCACGACTTGTCCGTGATCCGCTCGATCTGCCGCCGCGTCTATGTGATGCGCGAAGGGATCGTGGAGGAAGAGGGCGAGTGCAGTGCGCTTTTCGCCGCGCCGAAGACGGCTTATACGCGCGCCCTGATCGATGCGATCCCACTTCCCGTCCGCGACCCGAATTGGCTGAGACGTGGCGGCGCGTCCGAGGAGGTTCTGGCGTGACCGATGATACCGAAATGAAGTTGCTCGATCTGGAAGCGATCATTCGCGATCCGTCGGTAGATGCTGAATCCGAGCTGCGCCTGTGGTTGCGGATGTTGTCTTGTACGAATCGCGTATCGAATGAAATTCGAGCCCGGCTGCGCGTCGAATTCAACGTCACGCTGCCGCGCTTCGATTTGTTAGCGCAGCTCGATCGCGAAACCGAGGGGCTGCGCCTTGGCGAACTGTCGCGGCGGCTGATGGTGACGAACGGGAACATCACCGGTCTGGTCGGCCGGCTGGTGGCGGAGGGGTTGGTGCGGCGCACGACGGATGCCGATCGCCGTGCTGCGGTTGTGCGCCTGACACCCCGTGGTAAAGCCGCATTCCGCAAGATGGCTCAAGCACACGATGCCTGGCTCAAAGAGATGTTTTGTGAGATCGACAAACCCACTCGAACGGCCCTTATGGATGGGCTTGCGCGAGTGAAGGGTTCGGTTGCCGTGCACATGGCGGAACAAGAAGCCGACGACGCCGAATCCCGCGGTCGCGCACGGCCTCGGAATAGCCCCAAAAATGCCGCATCGCGCGGCCGCACATAGCCGGAAGTCTTTTTGATTTTAGGGGTTTGCCGGAGAGCGGCCTAACCACAACTTGGTCACTCGTCTGACCATGCATGCTTCCGTTGTGATGCGACATTGCAGTCCGTCGCGCGTTTGGTATGCCCGGTTCAGATTCATCGATTCACTTCCAAACGGCAACTCTGACTCGTGATCTCACCGGCCGTTCGGTCAGGGGAGGTCTGGTCACGGTCGGCGGTCAGGTGCTCAAAGTCGTCGCACAAACCGGCGCTATGGCCCTGCTCGCGCGCTTACTCCATCCCGAATCGTTCGGCTTGATCGCCATGGCCGCCGTGATCGTCACGGTGCTCGAGATGTTCAAGGATCTCGGGCTGTCGGCGGCTACGGTTCAGCGCGAAGAGATCACCCATCCCGAAGTCAGCACCTTGTTCTGGGTGAATGTCGGGCTGGGGGTGGTCGCGGCATTGCTCATGGTCCTATTAGCCCCGTTATTGGCGTGGTTCTATCACCAGCCGCGCCTGATCGGGATCACGCTGTGGCTTGGTCTGGGCTTCGTGCTCAGCGGACTTTCGACTCAGCATCTGGCGCTGCTACGGCGTCAAATGCGCTTTTCGGCCTTAGCCGGTATTCAGATGACGGCTGAGATCGCCGGACTTACAGCGGCCATCGTCGCGGCCTTGATGGGCGCCGACTATTGGGCGCTTGTGCTACAGCGAATCGTTTGGGCCGGATGGCTGGCGGCTGGCGGCTGGATCTTCTGCGGCTGGCGGCCTGGACCACCGATGAAGCTCAGCGCGGTGCGCGAGCTTCTGCTCTATGGGGGGCATATCACCGGATCGAATCTTGTTTCGACTTTGGTGCGCAGCCTCGACCAGATTCTGATTGGGTGGTGGTGGGGTGCGGTGCCGCTGGGTCTCTACGAACGCGCCTACAAGATCCTGTTGGTGCCGATCAACAATCTGAATGCGCCGCTGTTTACGGTAGCGATGCCGATGCTGAGCCGGCTGGCGAAGCAGCCCGAGGCCTATCGCCGTGCCTATCTCAGCATGATCGAAAAGCTCAATATGGTGGTGATGCCATGCGCGGCGTTACTGATTGCGATTCCCGATCAGATCGTCCGCGCCCTGTTCGGCGCGCAATGGTTGGCTGCGGCGCCGATCGTCGCCTGGCTGGGGGTGGCGGCTCTCTACCAACCGATCGCCTATACGGCCGGCTGGCTGTTCATGACCCAGGACCGCACGCGCGAGATGTTCTGGTGGGGCATGATCGGCTCGGCTCTGAGCGCCGTGACCATCGTGGCCGGCATGCCTTTCGGCGCGACGGGTGTGGCGGCCTCATTTGCGGTCGGCGGGCTGGTCATCCGCTTGCCGGTGCTGTTCTGGATGGTTGGGCGGCGCGGCCCGGTCTCGGCCTGGGACATGGTGAAAAGCCTCGGCCCATCGAGCCTGGCCGCTGGCCTGATCGTCGTTGTGCTGGTCGCTTTGCGCCGCTGGGACGGTTTTGACGCACTCACATTGCCGCGATCACTCGGTTTGTCGGGTTTAAGCATGGCCCTCGTTTCTGGCTTGTGCTTCGTCTGCGTCCCGCAGAGCCGTCATGCCTTACGGGAGATGATCAAGGTCAAGGACGCACTCGGACGGAGGCGCGTCGATGCGTGACCATACGTCCTACGGCTCGGCATCGCATGGCTTGGATACCGACCTTTGGGGTGAGCTTGGTAACGCGCGTAAGCATGCATCGAATGCTGAAATGCCCTTGGAGACGGAAGGTCGTCAGCGCCCATTGCGCATCGCAATGTTCGTTAACGAATTTCCCGCGCTCAGTGAGACCTTCATCCTCAATCAGATCACCGGGCTTCTCGATCTCGGTCATGATGTGACGATCTTCTCGAACGGACCACGCAACGAGTCGGCTGTTCATGCGGACGTCGCGCGTTACAACCTGCGCGACCGTACCCGCTATCGCCCAATGCCCAAGGCGCGCAGCAAAAGGCTGCTGCGAGCGCCCGGTATATTGGTTGGTGACGGACGGCGCCATTTTGCCAAGTTGATGAAAGCGCTGGACGCCTCGGTCTACGGCCGCGACGCGCTATCGCTCAACATGTTCTATTGGTGCGCGGCGCTCTTCGAGGAAGAGCCGTTCGATATCATCCACTGCCATTTTGGCTTGGTCGGCCGCATCGTTGCCTATTTTCGTGAAATCGGCGCGATCAAGGGCAAGTTGGTCGTGACCTTCCACGGTGTCGATGTTAGTGCCTGTTTGGACGAAGATCCTAATCTATATCGCGAGCTTTTCCGGCATCTCGACCTCGCTCTGCCGATTTCCAATCGCTGGCGGCAGCGGCTGATCGCCCATGGCTGCGATCCATCGCGAATCAATGTACATCATATGGGAATCGATCCGACTCGCTTTACGTTCGAGTTACGATCCCGCAAAGCGACCCAGCCCTTGCGCATTCTGACGATCGGCCGTCTGGTCGAAAAGAAAGGAGTCGAGGACGGGTTGCGGGCAGTTGCCAACCTGATCGCGCGGCGCATCCCTGCCGTCTACACGATCGCCGGGAATGGCCCGTTGGCAGGGCAGCTGGCTAATCTGGCGAACGAGCTAAAGATCGGCCACCACGTCGATTTCTGCGGTTGGCAGACCCAGGACGAAGTCGCTCAGCTTCTGCGGCAGCACGATGTGCTCCTGGCGCCAAGCGTCACCGACGCGAAGGGTGACCAGGAGGGGATTCCCGTAACGATCATGGAAGCCATGGCTTCCGGCTTGCCGGTCGTCTCGACCCTGCATAGCGGCATCCCCGAATTGGTCGAGCATGATGTATCGGGACTTCTTGTCGCCGAACACGATGTGGACGGTCTCGGTCGAGCGATGGAATCGCTTTGGGTGGATTCTGCGATGGGCAAGCGATTGAGCATCGCTGCGCACGACAAAGTTATGCGGGACTACAATGTCGGGGAGCTCAACCGCGTGTTGGTCGAGCGCTACCAGTCCATCCTCGAGACTACGACGCCGTCCGAATCGACCGAAGTGCCAGGCGACGCTGGGGCGTCATCGTAACCTGCTTTCTGCTCTCCTGCAGAACGCGCTCGTAGAACGCCACGTAACGATCGGCGATACGGTCGATATCGAACTTCGCAACGATCTTCTCTCGCGTCCGGCGCGTCATTGCCAATGGATTGCGTGCCGTTTCGTCGAAGCACCAAATGATTCCGGCTGCAAGATCGGCAGGGCTGAAGGGGGCCGCCAGATAGCCGTCCACGCAATGATCGATGATGTCGCGCGGTCCTCCGTAGTCGAAGGCGACGACGGGGGTGCCGCAGGCCATCGCTTCGATGACTGTTTTGCCGAAGGCTTCTTCCAGCGATGGGATAACGGCGACATCGGCTGCCGAATAAAGTTCGGCCAAAGCCGCGTCGTCATTGATGTGGCCGGCGAAGTGAACTTCGATTCCCAGATCGGGCATATCGCTCGGCCGCGTGCCGCCAAAGACGACAAGAACCGTTTTCTCGGCGTATGGCGTGCCAGACAGATGACGAAGAGCATCCTGCAATTGGGCAAAGCCCTTGCGCGGATCAGAGGTTGCCTTCATGGCGCCGAAGGCGATCAGGCGGGCGTCGGGCGCCAGATTGCGGTCAGCACGCCAGCGCGAATGGATCGGCGGACGAAACCGCGTAGTATCGACGCCATTGGCGATGACTTCGATCGGGAATGAGCGCAGCAGGGAACTTTCCCTCACGCAATCGCCCAGCCATTCACTCAAGGGCACGATCCAGAGGTTGAGATCGCGCCAATGTTCTTCTTTTCGCGTCCAGATCGTCCGGCTGAAATCGTCTTGGTCGGTCGAGCGCAATTGCGGGCAGGCGCCGCACATGCCGCGATAATGATCGCACCCATTGGTATAATGGCAGCCGCCGGTGAACGCCCACATGTCACGCAGTGTCCAGACGATCGGGCTATTAATTTGTTTGAGCTCATCAATCGCCATGAAGCCATTACCGATCCAATGGAGATGGACCAGGTCGGGCTTCAATGCGTTGATCTGCCGATGAACGCCGCTTGGAAGCCAGCCGACCGACCAAAACGCTTCGTCGGTCTTGTTAAGTGAGCGCAACGGCAATTGATCGAAGCGCATGCGCAGCTTGGCGAGGAAACGCGCGCCGGGCCCTTTTAGAGCATGAACCGTCGGATCCTGACCCGACTTGCGCCCGACCAAAACAGTCGAGTCAATAGCGCGTGCGCGTAGTGCTGTATGTAACCAATACGCACCACGCGCCGCGCCGCTGTCGATATCGAACGTGCTGAGATGCAGAACCCGCACCTGTGCCGCCTAACTTGGTTTCGCTCCCTAAGGCGGCAAATCAGGCCAGAGCACCTCTATTTGCGCGAGTGATCAAGGTGTGTCTGCTGGGCCAGCCTCCAGTCATAGGAATCGCGCGACCGGCGCAATCCGGCGACCACTAGACCGAAGACAATGCAGGCCAAAAAGACGCCCATCAGCGCCATATCGGCTGGAATCCTAGAGACCCAATCCGGCAGCGCGGACTTGATGACCTGCATCACGCTGGGGCCGTTATCGTCGCTGGCTTGAGGCGCTTGAGCCGCTGGCTGTGCCGAGGGTGTTGGGGCGGGCGGCGCCGAAGCCATCGGCTGAGGCGTGGTGCCAGCAGACGTTGCATCATCAGCGGGGCTTTGGGCTGGCGACTGAGTCTGTGCGGGAGGTGGTTCCGGCGCAACTACTTGAGGCGTTACGTCAGGCTGCGTATTGGCGGCCGGCGCCGTCGCCGCAGGCGGTGCGGTATTGGCGGTTATCGGCGGCACCACCACCGGGGTATTGGCTGTCTTCTGCGGCGCAGGCGGAGTGGCAGTAACAGGTGGAGTCACCGAGGGTGCGGGAGCGGGATGGGCGACCTGGGCTTGGGCCTGAGCTGCTGCCGGTGGCTGGGGCGGTTGAGCCGCCTGCGCCGGTTGCGGGGTTTGCGGCGCTTGCACAGGAGGTACTGGTGCCGCCGGTGTATGCGTCGCTATTGGTTTGTTCTGTGTGGTGGAACTTTGAGCGTCCGAACTCTGGACATCCGGCGCGACGTAGTAGTCGCGCTTCGGCTCGAGCTGCTGCAGAGTCGGTAGCGGGCGCAGTGGCGGCTCAGACACGTTTCGCTGGGTGGTGGTCACTGCAGCCTTGTGAGGCGCTGCCGCATGCTCATGCGGTTGGGAATGTGACTGTGACTGATCAGGCGTCGCGACGCCGGGCAGACCTGGCGTCCAGACCATCTTCGGAGACGCATCTTGGGAAGACGTACTGCTCTGAGCCGGCGGGGTCGGCGATGATGGTGCCAAAGATGTTGGCGCCGGCAAATCGGAAGACGTGATCGATCGCGCGGGATTCGCCGCGGGCCCAATTTGCGGTGGTGCGTTCGCGCCTTTGATGGCGTGTGGGCTCTCGATCACTTCGACATCGCCGGGTCCCGATGTCTGAGGTTCGCTGCTCGCCGGCGAGCGAGTTTGGGTCGCCGGGCTCTGAATGATCTCGATGGGCTGCGAGCCATCGGCCCATGCCACTTCGACCGAGCCGATGTTCAACATGAGCGGTGTCAGGCAGGTCGTGCCAATGATCGCGCTCATCCGAGTGACTGTGGTCAGCGTGCGACGAGTGATGGTGTACATGCGTGCGGCCTCCGAGGTCATCGAGTCCGTCGCGGTGCCATAAATGAGTGCGGTAACCCAGTAATTCTCGGTGCTTAGAGCTGCGAATCTTCCCGAGAATTACCGCATCGCACACACAATCCCGCCACAAACCCATTGTTATCTTGTTGTGTTGGGTGATCAGGCGGAGCGCTCGTTTTCACCACTCCATCTGACACCTTTTTTGAAACGGCATGGCATAACTTCTGCGTGACATTTCCTTCCATCCCAATGGGAACGCAGAACAAAAAGAAGGAGCGGGATGTGGCTGTGGCAAATCTGTGGCTGCCGCCTATCCATCGGTTGGGCCAATTACAATGGATCCCCGAAAATGCCCAACGTCGATGTGATACGCGCGATATCTGTGCTCGGACTGATCGCTTTGGCCGGATGCCAGAGCGGGAAACCTGGGGCGGCAACTTCATCGTCCCCGGCAATTGGACCGTCCTCGGAGTACAGCCAGGAGGGACAAGAGGAACTGCAACCGCAGAACCCGAAAAAGCAAACGGCGATGATTGCGCCGTCAGACAAACAACGTTCCACCGCGGACAAAGACAAGTTGAGCGACGCCGAAAGTCCGGATGTGGGCGCGGTTGGTTTGGAAGAAAGCCGAATACGCGGTTTATTCGGCGAGCCGGTGTCGGAAGTGGACGATGCTCCGGCCAAGAAGCTCAGCTACAGGATGAGTTCCAAGATCGGAGCTTGTTCGCTCGAATTTACCCTCTATCCGGACGTGGACTCGCGGACGTATCGCACTTTGACATTGGAGGTCAGAAATGATGACGGCACTGCCAAAGGACAACGTATCTGTGTCGCCGACCTCAAATCTCGCATCGAAGATCGAAGACAAGAAGCTCGGTGAGACGAGACAAGAGGGCCCTCAGGGCAACGAACAGATTCGCGTTCTTCTCGTCGACGACGACGACAATTTTCGCGAAGCGATCGGGGGCGAGCTGACTGATCTCGGATTCTCAGTTTCGAACTTCAGTGATGGCGATGGCCTGCTGAACTTCGTGGGTGAAGGCAACACTGCCGACGTGATCGTGCTCGACTGGCAGCTTCGCGAGGCGACAGGCCTCGATATCCTGCCGCGCCTGCGTCGCCGTGGCGTCAATCTCCCTGTGATCTTCCTGACCGGCATGGCGACCACGGAACACGAGCGCGTGGCCCTCGAGCATGGCGCATTGGACTTCGTCGACAAGATGCGCGGTGCCGATATTCTGGCCAAGCGCATTCGTCTGATCGCCGAAGCGAATCGGTCGAAGACGGTCGCCAATTTGCCGACAGACGAGCTTGTTGCCGGCGATCTGGCGCTCAAGCCGAAAGTCAGTCGCGCGTTTTGGAAAGGCGCCGATGTGGGGCTTACGGTGACCGAGTTCAATATCGTTCATCAGCTGGTGACGCATGCCGGTGAGCATATGACGTATCGCGCGATTTACGATTGCGTCCATTGGAGCGGTTTTGTCGCGGGGAGTGGCGATGACGGTTATCGAACCAATGTCCGTTCGTCGATCAAGCGGATCCGGGGAAAATTCACCGCCGTCGACGGAGGGTTCTCTGAAATCGAGAACTACCCAGCCTTCGGCTATCGCTGGAGAACCGCTCCGAGCGAAAGCCAGTAAGGCACTTCTCACCGCGAGGCGAGTTGTCCACTCGCTGACGCTTCGCCTCGCGGTACTGATTCTGATTTTCATCGCGCTGCCCGTATTTCTCTATGGGCAGTTCGAGCAAGCCGATACGCGTTCGCGCGATTTTGTCGCCCACAGCATCCGCTACGCGAGTTGGATGATCGCTCAGGCACTCTTGCCTGTGCTCGATCGTCCCGATGCGCGTCCCAAGCTGCCGTTGGACACCGAGCTGTCGCGCTTCGGCGGCGACGGCACCATCCTGAAGCTGATGTTCCAGCCAAAGGGCCCGGGACATCAAAGCTTCTACTATGTGGGCTCCTCACCGAAGGCAACTCAGGACCAGATTGGTGTCGAACTCGACAGCCTGGCCGAGCACGGTATCCTGCAGCAGCTCGAACAAACCTGTACCTGGGACGAAAACGTCGCCATTCGCTACAAAGAGGCCGATGGCAAGGAAGATATCCTGACATCGGTCATTCCCATTCGCAGCCGGTGGGGATGCTGGGTGCTGGTCTCGTCTCACGTCGCTTCCGAATTCATGAACATGTCGATCGGGCGGCCTTATTGGCAGAGCCGCGAAGTTCGCATCACGGCGGCGCTCTATCTGGTCGTGGCGATCCTCGGTATCCTGATCGCGATGAGCGTCTGGCGGAGCGTTCGCGAGTTTCGCGACGTCGCGAAAGAGGTGCGGCGCGGAAGAGTGGGGGAAAGCGCGTTCGTCGATCGCAATGTCGTTCCCGAACTCGACAGCGTCGCGGCCGACTTTGACGGCTTGGTGGGCGATCTGCACCGCGCAGCCCGCGATATTCGGCAGGCGGCGGAGGAAAATGCGCATTCCCTCAAGACGCCGCTTGCCACGATCCAATCGTCGCTCGATCCGATTCGTCGCGTCGTCCCCGAAGATAACGATCGCGCCAAACGCGCTATGGAATTGATCGAGGCATCTTTGGCGCGCCTGCGCCTGCTGATTTCCGCGTCACAGCGGATGGATCACAATATCGCGGACCTCATTTTGTCGCCGCGCGATCAGATCGATTTGACTCAGGTGGTGACCGACACGCTCAATGGTTGGCGCGACACACTGGTCGAGCATGACGTGCGCCTCCATTGGCATCTCGACAGCAATGCTTTGATCCAAGGCGCGCGCAGCAACGTCGAGGTCATTATCGAGAATATCCTCGACAATGCGGTCAGTTTCTCGCCGGCCGGCAGCATCATTACCGTTCGCCTGATAAAGACCCGCAAATCTGTCGATTTGATGATCGAAGACTCCGGCCCCGGTATCGATCCTGAGAAGCTCGAGCAGGTTTTTGAACGCCATTTCTCGCTACGGCCCTCCGAACATGAGGATGGCGCGGCGTTTGCGAAAGCGGAGAAGCCGGAACATGCCGGCCTAGGCATGTGGATCGTGCGTCGCAATGTCGAGTTGCTCGGTGGAAAAGTGTCAGCGATGAATCGCCCGGGTGGCGGTTTGACCGTCAAAGTATCGTTACCACTTTACGGAAGTGGCCCAAGTAATTCTCGCACTGCTTAGCATCAAGCGCCACGGCTTGATCACTGGAAGCGATGTCCATGCGAAACCTACTGTTTCTCCGCCAGGACTTCGTTCCAGCAGGAGTAGTGGGTATGAATGTGATCCTCGACCCAGTCCGCCACCAGCAGAGTGATGTCGCGCACATCCATCCCGTCATTCTCTCGGGTGGCGCGGGCACACGGCTCTGGCCGTTGTCGCGCCGCGACTATCCGAAGCAGCTTCTGTCTTTGACGTCGAGTCGCTCGATGATCCAAGAGACGACGCTGCGCACCTCCGGCGTGGCGGGCTATGGCGACCCGATCATCGTCTGCAATACCGAGCATCGCTACATCATCGCCGAGCAATTGGCGGAAGCCGGCGTGACGTCGCGCAAGATCATCGTCGAGCCCGTCGGCCGCAATACGTGCCCGGCTGTCGCAGCGGTGGCCTTCTGGTTGGTGCAGGAGGATCCCGATGCGCTGATGCTGGTGCAGCCATCCGATCATGTCATCGCCGACACGACGGCGTTTCGCGCGGCGGTGAATGCCGGCATTGCGGCCGCCAATCTCGGCAAGTTCGTCACCTTTGGCATCACGCCGACACATCCGGCAACCGGGTTCGGCTATATCCAATCCGGCGCGCAGATGGAGGGCGCGGAGGCCGTGCGCGTCGTCGATCGCTTCGTCGAGAAGCCCGACAGCATCACAGCGCAGGGCTATGTGTCGAGCGGGCAGTACCTCTGGAATGGCGGTATCTTCCTGCTGCGTGCGCGTGACTTTTTGGCCGAGCTTGAACGCCTCAATCCGGCGATCTGGGCTGCTTGCGCCAAGTCGGTGGAGCAAGGCCATGAAGATGATCACTGCCTGAGTCTCGACGCCAATGCCTTCATCGGAGCGACGCCGCTCTCGATTGATCGTGCAGTCATGGAGCACACCCGCGACGCGGCTGTCGTGGCCGTCGATATGGGATGGCACGACGTCGGCTCCTGGCGCGCGCTGCGCGACGTCAACCCGACCGACACCGACGGCAACGTGCTGCAGGGCGACGTGATCCTCGACAGCGTTCGCAACTCCTATATCCGCACTGACAGGCAACTCGTTGCGGCGATCGGTCTTGAGAATATTGTCGTTGTCTCGACTGAGGATGCCGTCTTGGTCTCCAGCGTCGATCGTGCGGCTGACGTTTCGGCCATGGTCGAGCGCCTGCGGCATGCGAAGCGCAGCGAGCCGCTGCATCACACCACGGTCCATCGCCCTTGGGGCTACTACCGCGTGACCGACTCCGGCGATCGTTTCCAGGTGAAGCGCATCATGGTGAAGCAGGGCGCCAGTATCAGCCTGCAGAAACATTACCATCGCGGCGAACATTGGGTGATCGTGCAGGGCACGGCCACTGTGCGCTGTGGCGCGGACACCCGCCTCCTTAGTGAAAATGACTCGATTTACATTCCGGTCGGCACTGAGCACCGGCTGGAGAACAACGGGCGTGTCCCGGTTCACCTCATCGAGGTGCAATACGGCGCCTACTTGGGAGAAGACGACATTGTGCGCTTGGCAGACAACTACGGACGAGTCTGAATCGTCCCAAACCGTTCTCGTAACCGGCGGCGCAGGCTATATCGGAAGCCATGTCTGCAAAGCCCTGCGCAACGCCGGCTATCTGCCGGTCACCTACGACGATCTCTCGGGCGGCCATCGTTGGGCCGTCCGGTGGGGGCCTTTCGAGAAAGGCAGCCTGAGCGACACGGCGCGTCTTGATGCCGTCATGCGCCGGCATAGCCCGGTCGCCGTGATTCATATGGCGGGTCTGATCGCTGCGGGCGACTCGGTTGTTAATCCGATGAGCTTTTACGATACGAATGTGACCGGCACACTCGCGCTTCTGGCGTCGATGCGACGCAATGGTGTGAAGCAGATCGTGTTCTCGTCGAGCGCCGCCGTTTATGGCGAGCCGCAAACGGAATTGCTGGACGAGTCGCATCGGACGGCGCCGATCAATCCCTATGGTGCAGGCAAATTGGTCTGCGAGCGTATTCTTCAGGACTTCTCGGCCGCTTACGGTATCCGGGCCCTATCGCTGCGTTACTTCAATGCCGTTGGTGCCGACCCCGAGGGGCAGATCGGGGAGGCCCATATCAAGGAAACCCACCTTATCCCCCTGGTTCTGGCCGCGGCTTCGGGGCACCGGCCGTCGGTAACGGTTTATGGGACCGACTACCCGACCCCCGATGGCACCTGCATTCGAGATTACGTGCATGTCAGCGATTTGGCCGCGGCGCATGTCCTCGGCATACCGTTCCTCAAGGAACAGCCCGGCAATCATATTTTTAACCTGGGCAATGGCGCCGGATCATCGGTCCGCCAGGTCATCGAGGCGGCCCGACGAGTAACTGGTAAACCGATTATGGTCCAATTGAAGGATCGTCGCCCTGGCGATCCAGCGGTTTTGGTCGCCGATGCGACCCAGGCCAAGAAGGTTCTGGGGTGGCAACCGGCCTATGCCGGCCTCGAGACGCAAATCGAGACCGCCTGGAAGTGGACGGATATCGCTTATGCGATAGTCGGCTGATTGCCGACGAAAAATTAATAGTATAAAACGGACGCTCGGTGATACGAGCGAGGGGTTAACCGTGAAAATCCATACCGCTATAGCGGCCCTGATCGTCGCGTCATGCCTGCCCGCAGTTGCATACGCCGATGATCAGGACGACACCAATTCGCAATTGCCCGTCGCCGATCGAACCCGTCCAGAGTACGACCCGATAGGCCAGCGCGTTGGCGGGTTCATTCTTTATCCGCAAGTCGACGTCCAGGAGATGTACGACTCAAACATCAATGCGTCGGCGGATGGAACGCATGGCGACTTGATTACGTCGATCAATCCTTCTCTCAACTTGAAGTCGGATTGGAATCAGAACGCCCTGAACTTCCATGCCGATAGCAACAGCGTCGAGTACGCCCGCTACGGCAACAACAGCTACACGGACTGGTCGGTTGGCGGCGATGGGAAGCTGGATATCTACCATGACGCTCGGGCGTATGGGAACCTCAGCTACTCGGTCGAGCATCTGCCATGGTGGTCGCCGAACACGTTCATCGGACAGGGGAAGCCCACCGAATATTCGGATACCGCCGCCGGTTTGACCGTTGAGAAGGAGTTTGATCGTCTCTCCTTCCAACTCGCTGATAACTACGATCGCTATGACTTCCAGAATGTCACGGTGAACGGCACCACTGCGCTCGAGAGCCGCAACGACTACGGCGACGAGCGGGTCAATCTGCATACCGGTTACGAGCTGGCGCCAGGGCGGCAAGTCTACTTGCTGACCGGCTTCGACTGGCGCGCCTATGACGACACTACCGATCTCTTCGGCTACAACCGCAATTCGACCGGCTATGTTGCGGCGGTCGGCACCAAATACGACATCACCGGCGTCACCTCGATGGATCTGTTTGTCGGCTATCGCGAGCAGGACTACGCCGATACGCGTCTCGGATCAATCGACGGTCCCACGGGCGGTGCTACGGTGACATGGAATGTGACGCGTCTGACAACGGTCACAGGCACGATCACCCGTGACATCGACGAGACCGTGATCTCCGGTGCCGCGGGCTATTTTGCCACAGCGGAAACGGTGAAGGTCGATCACGAGTTGCTGCGTAACGTGATTCTCACCGGCAACATCAGCCACGAAACCGATGATTTTCAGGGCATCGATCGCACCGACGACTACTTCAAAACGGGTATCGGCGCGAAATATCTGATGAATGAAAATTTCTGGCTAAATGGTGGCTACACGTACCAAACAAGAGACTCAAATGCAGTCGGTACGGGCGCGGCCGATAACCAAGTATTTCTTGGCGTTAGCGCACGTCTTTAGTCTCTCAGCGATCCCGGTTTGATCACAACCGGGATCGCCTTTCTCCTGTTACCCAAATAGCAACGAAGCGGCGGCAATCCGCGCGCGACGGACGACAGACAATGTCGCCGGAACCCGCGTTGTCCCCGCGAACGGACCGATGGGTAACACGATGCTCAACACAACAAGATGGATGCATAACGCGATTCGGTTTCGCCGGTTCGCGGTGGTCGCAACGATATCCACGCTCAGCGTAGCGACGGTGCTCGCACCGACGCTGGCGCAAGCACAGCAGCAAGCCGGCTCGAATCAGGGCACGACGACGGCCAGCACACCGCGGCCCGACTCGGCTCTGCCGCCGAACTATCAACTTGGCTCAGGCGATCACGTGCGCGTGTCCGTCTACGGCCAAGCGGACATGACCGGAGAATATCTGGTCGATGGTTCGGGCGAGATCGCGTTCCCCCTGATTGGCCGTCTCCATGTCGGCGGCATGACGGGCGATCAGGTCGCGGCGGCGATCGAGCACAAGCTGTCTCCCGATTACCTCAAGGATCCGCATGTCAGCGTCGAAGTTCTGACCTATCGACCCTTCTACATTGTCGGTGAGGTCAAAACGCCCGGTAGCTACGCTTATGTGTCGGGCATGACCGTGCTCAACGCGGTCGCGCTTGCCGGTGGCTTCACCTATCGGGCACGCGAGAATTCCTTCTACGTCACCCGCAGCGAGAAAGGCGGGTCGAAGGAAAAGCTCGACGCCGATTCCACGTCACCGGTGCTCCCCGGCGACATCATCACTGTCCGTGAACGGTACTTCTGATGAACCTCCCAGAACGCATCTCTTTGAAGCCCGCACCCGTTGTTCGAGAACGGTCGGCGGCTCCCTATGCGCCGGAAGTGGTCATGCCACAGCCGACGCCAACCATGGCGGACACGCTGCGCAAGGTCTGGCGGCACCGCGGCATCGTCATCTGGGGCACGCTGTGCACCGCCGTCGTGGTGGCCGTCGTGGTCAAGATGCTGCCCGCGAGCTATGTCGCGGAAGCGCAGGTCCTGGTCAGCGAGCCCGACGGTCCGAAGCTGTTCAAGGATGAGCCTAATACGCCGCCCAGCATGATGGGCAATTCCGATGACCGGGTGCAGAGCGAGCGCTATGTCGTTCTGTCTCGTCCGGTCGCGCAGAAGGTGGTCGATTCCCTGGGTTTGACCAAGGACCCCGAATTCAATGCGGAGCTGGTCAAGCACGGCCCGTCCTTGGGTTCGCTCTTGGCGCAGCTCCTGTCCCGTCCGGCAACAGGCGGACAAGTCACCGGCCCGTCCACGGGTGACAGGGTCGAAGCACATACTGTCGATGCATTGATCGGCAAAACCGACGTGGCGGTTCTCGGCCGTTCGAATGTGCTGAGCGTCGACGTCCATTCCAAGGATCCGGACAAGGCTGCTCAGCTTGCCAACGCGATTGCCACGACTTACGTGTCGGCGACGCGCGACTCGAAAATGCAAACGACCGGCGATCTCGAATCCTTTATGGAAAGCCGCATCGGCGATCTGCGTAAGCAGGTTGAGCAGGCGGAACAGGCGGCCGAAGACTATCGCCGTCAGAACAATCTCTATGTCGGTGAGACATCCGGTATTGCCAATCAACAATTGACCGAGATGAATACGCAGCTGACCGAAGCGGAAACCGCCAAGGCCGAGGCCGATGCCAAGCTGCAAGAGGCGCAGGCCGCCCAGCATAGCGTTGCTGGCAATGGTGGCGTGCCTGCCGTTTTGGCTTCACCGCTGATCACCGCACTCAAGCAGCAGGAAGCCGATGCTCAGCGTCATCTGGCCGAGTTGTCGGCCAATTACGGTGACAAGCATCCGGATGTGATCAACGCGCGGGCGCAGATTCGCGACATTCAGCGCAAGATCCAGGTCGAGATGAACGGGATCATCGCCGGTCTGCAGCATGAAGCTCATACGGCCGACGCGCATTACTCCACGTTGACTCATGATTTCGGGAAGACGCAGCACGAAATGGGCGGCGTGAACGACAAGACCATCCATCTCGAGGCGCTGCAACGCGACGCGACGGTCTATCGCAACCTGCTCGAGGCGATGCTCAACCATGAGAAGGAGATTTCGTGGCAGCGCGAGCTGGAGCAGTCCGATGCCCGCGTCATTTCATCCGCCACGGCTCCCGAACGCTCGACCCTGCCGAAGAGCCTGATCGTTCTTTTGGGCACTCTGGCAGGTGGCATCCTCAGCATGATGGCGGCCCTGATGGTGGACGGTGTCGATCGCACTTTCCGCCAGTATGAGGATCTCGAGGCCGCGACCGGGCTTCCGGTCGTCGCCCTGGTTCCCAATCAACGCAATGGTTCCGCCGCTTCCCAGGTGTTGCGTAAACCGGTTTCGGCCTACAGCGAAGCCTTGCGCCGCATCTATGTCGGCATTCAGATGATGGATGTCGAGGAGGCGCCCAAGACCGTGCTGTTCTGCTCGGCCACGCCGCAGGAAGGCAAAAGCGTGTTGATCGCTTCGCTCGGTCGGCTTCTGGCTAGCAACGGCAAGCGCGTCTTGCTGATCGATTGCGACTGGCGCTCGCCGAACCTGCATCGTCAGTTCCGCATTTCGAACAAGGGCGGCCTGGCGACGCTGCTGACCGACAATACGGTCAATCTTGAAGACTGCATCAAGCGCGACTCGCTCTCGGGTCTCGACGTAGTGCCGGCCGGGTTTTGGGACTCCAAGGATCTGCCGGCCTTGACCTCCGAGCGTATGCGTCAGTTGCTTGAGACGTTCGGGAAGAACTACGACCTGGTTCTGCTCGACGCGGCTCCGGTACTGGTCGGCGCCGAGGTGCTCATGCTATCGCGCATGGTCGAGAAGGTGATGTTCGTCGTGCGCTGGGGCCATACGCGCCGTGACGCGGTTTTCGAAGCGCTGCGCCAGGTTGTCGATGCGCGTGGCGATCTGGGTGGTCTCGTTCTGTCGCGGGTCGACTCCAAGCGCTACCGCCAATACGCGCGTGGACCGCTCAACTACGATTATGTGAGGCCTGCGGCCGGCCCGGTGGGATGACGGCAATGGCTGGAAACGCTCGCAAAGCGCTTCTCGTCACCCAATTCTACCGGCCGGAATTGCTTGGATCTGGGCCATTCTGCGCCGATTTGGCGGAATGGCTCACCAAGCGCGGCTGGGAGGTGACGGTTATCGCCGGCCTGCCGCACTATCCTGACCCCGACGTTTTCGCCGCCGAGCGGGCAAAGACGCCGGGTCATCAAGAGATCAATGGCGTTCGGGTCGAGCGGGTTCGCGCGCGCATCTCGAAGAAGGGTGGGGCGCTGTCCCGTATCCTCAGCGAGCTCTCGTTCTTCCTTGGCGGTCTGCGCCATGTGATTACCGGGCGTGTGAAGCGTCACGATCTGGTGATCTCGTTGTGCCCATCGATCTTCAGTGTTGCCTTGGGTGCGGTTGCTTGCCGCCGCCGAGGGCGCCATGTGGCGATTGTCCACGATATCCAGTCTGGCCTCGCCAAGGGTCTCAAAATGGTCTCGGCCCCAGGTATCGTGACGGTGATGCGCATTGTCGAACGGATGGTTTTCAACCGCACCGATCTGCTGACCGTGCTGACGCGTGAGATGGCCGATCAGCTGCGCGAGAATGGCATCAAAGCGCCGATTGATTTCTTCCCGATCTGGGTTGATCTCGATCGCTTCGCCGAAGCGATCGAGCCGCCCAATGGACCGGTCAAGATCATCTATAGCGGCAACTTCGGAAAGAAGCAGGGATTGGGGCAGATCGTCACCATGGCCGACGTCCTGCAGCGGACGCGCCCCGAGATGACGATCATCATGCGCGGCCGCGGAAATCAGGCCGAGCCGCTGCGTCAGCAGATCGAAAGCCACGGGCTGACCAATATTCGACTGGAAGAGCTTCTGCCCGACGAGGCGCTGTATCGCGGGTTGATGGAGACGGATATCCATCTCGTACCGCAGATGCCCGACGCGGCGCCCTTTGCCCTGCCGTCGAAGATATTCAACATCATGGCCGCGGGACGTCCATTCGTCGCCACCGCCGGGCGTTTGAGTCCGCTTTGGGGCCTGCAACGCGCGAGCGGCGCCTTCATTTGCGTACCGCCCAACGATCCTTCGGCTTTTGCCGAGGCGGTCCTTCGTCTAGCGGATGATCCGGGTCTACGTCGTGTGTTGGGCGAGCGCGGTAAGCAATTCGTCGCCCGCCATAATGACAAATCCAAGGTGCTCGAGGCTTTCGAGGCCCGCATCGAGAAACTCTGCGTCCATTCATGACGGACGCCGTTCGCTCGATCCTCATTTTCGAGCCCGAGTCCGAAGGCCATCCGATCGAGTGGCTGCAGCACTTGGTGCGATACGCCGCCAACGAAGATCAGCGCTGCATCACCTATATGATCGTTGCCAGCAGTGTCCGCCGGATTCTGATCCAGGATCCGGTGGCACTGGCCGAGGGTCATATCCGCGTGGTTGCCATGACCGCGCGCGAACAGCGCTTGTGCAAGCATAAATCGCTGCTGATCAGCGCATTTTCCCGTTGGTGGACCATGCGCCGCTATATGAAGCAAACCGGCGCCTCGGCGGGATATTTCCTCGGTATCGATCACCTGATGCTTCCTCTCGCGCTCGGCTTTGGGATCGGGCGCCGCGCGATCGGCGGAATTCTTTTCCGTCCTTCCAATCACTATGCCGCGCTCGGTATGGCGCGACGTCGGCTGATCGAGTGCATTAAGGATCTGCGCAAGGACATCATCTATCGCTTGGCGCTGCGCAACCGCCATGTTCATTCCATTCAAACGCTCGATCCTTATTTTCCAGACTATGCGGCGCGCCACTATCATCACGGCAATAAGGTGCGGTGGTTGCCCGACCCGGTTCATCCGGCAGTCAACGTCAATATCGGGGAAAACGGATTGGTCGAGTCGATCCCGGCCAATCTCACGGTTCTGCTTCTCTTTGGTCACATCACCGAGCGCAAGGGCGCCCTGATCGTCCTCGATGCGCTGCGTCATCTGCGCCCTGAGGTCGCAAAGACGACGGGTATCATCTTCGCGGGCCGTGTCGAAGAGACGCTGCGTGAGCGCTTCGAGAACGGGCTATCGGCTCTCGCCGCAGCGCGGCCCGAAGTATGGGTGCATGTGGAAGACCGCCGCATCGGCAGCGGCGAATTGTATGCGCTCGTTGATCGATCCGATCTCATTCTCGCGCCATATCAACGCTTCGTCGGTTCGAGCGGCGTTCTACTTTGGGCGGCGCGCGCCGGTAAGCCAATTGTCACACAGGAGTTCGGTCTGCTCGGCCGCTTGGTTCGCGACAACCATCTTGGCTTCACCGCCGACACTTCCGATGAACAGAGTTTGTGCAATTGCATCGAATCGGCGCTGTCTGTGGACCAGACCGGACATTTTGATGGCCAAACAGCGGCGAAATTTGTCGCTCCTATGACACCGCAGAGATTCGCGGACGATATTTTCCGTAGCCTTCTTGTGGCTTGATACCAAACGGTAATACGCAATTCTTTTTGCACTGCACGTCTCAGTTTGATCACGAGACTGCACGCGCCCTCCGAAATCAAAATCTGTGCGTCGGGATGCGTTCGTTCCCGCAGCCATGCCTGGAACTGACTCGATTTTGGAGCCACCCATGACTGAATACGCCGCTTCGGACCGCCTGCTCGCATCGACCGAATTGGTCGATCAGTCGACGATGTCGATCTCCGTACCAGCCAGCCCCAAGCCGGTTTCCGAAAACATCGTGGCGACCATGGCTGCTGCGGTCGACGCTATCGCGGTGCTCAGCACCGGCGTGGCGGCGCTGCTCTTCAATCCATACATCGTCACCGAAAACGGCCGCCTCTCATTTATTCTCGTCGGCCTGGGCATGCTGATCGCGGTCAATCTCGGCCATGTGTTGGATGCGTATCGTTTCGCGACCCTGCGTCGCCTCAAGCGCTCGCTGACCACGGCCTTCCTAAATTGGATGATCTTGGCGGTTGTGATGGTTGGCGTGTTGAAGATCACCGATATCGGCAACGGCGCGAATCAAATCTGGGCCGCCGAATGGCTTGGCGCCGCCGCGATCCTGATGATCACGACGCGCTTCGCCATCGGCTACCTCGTTATGCAGTGGACCAAAGCTGGTCGCTTGACGCGCCGTGCTGCCATTCTCGGCGCCGGCGGCGTCGCCGATCGGATTATTCAGTATCTCGGTTCGCTGCCTGATCGTTCTCTAACGGTCGGCGGCATCTATGACGATCGCTACCAGCGTCTGAACGATCGCGAGAGCGGGGTTCCGGTTCAAGGTTCTTCCGACGATCTTCTCGCGGATATTCGCCGTCGCCGTGTTGATACGGTGATCGTCGCGCTGCCGATGGCCGCCAATGCCCGTCTCACGCATGTCATCGAGAAGCTGCGCCAAACCCCCGCCACCGTGATGCTCTGCCCAGAGTGGTTCGATTTGCGTGCCGGCGCGTGCCCGATCAAGCAAGTGGATGGCATGCCGCTGCTCCAGGCGCTCGACTCGCCGCTTCGCGATTGGCGGGGTATTGCCAAGACGATTGAGGACCGCATTTTGGCGGCGATCATCCTGATGCTGATCTCGCCGATCCTTGCGGCGGTTGCGTTGGCGATCAAGCTCGACAGTCCCGGTCCCGCGCTGTTCCGGCAGAAGCGCTATGGGTTCAACAACGAGCTGATCGAAGTCTTTAAGTTCCGCTCGATGTACCACCATGCCGCCGATGCCAATGGCGAGAAGCTGACCCAACGGAACGATCCGCGCATCACCAAAGTCGGCGCGTTCATTCGCCGGACCAGTCTCGACGAGCTGCCGCAGTTCCTGAATGTTCTGCGCGGCGAGATGTCGATCGTTGGGCCTCGCCCGCATGCCATGGCAGCGAAAGCCGGCGGCATTCTCTATCCGGATGCCGTGCGCTTCTATCATGCCCGTCACCGCATGAAACCCGGTATCACGGGCTGGGCGCAAGTTAACGGATGGCGCGGTGAGACCGAGACCGTGGATCAGATCGAGAAGCGCGTCGAACACGACCTCTACTATGTCGATCATTGGTCGGTGGTGTTCGATCTCTGGATCATCATCCGCACAGTCTTCGGTGGTTTTACTGGCCGCCACGCCTTCTGAGTGGCAGCCCAAACGAAAGAACAAACTGTGCGCTGCCTTTGGCTAACTCTCGCGGATCCAGACCCGCCGCATAACGGTCAGTATGTATACTCCGGTGGCCTGATCCGTGGGATTGCGGATGCCGGCGCCGAGGTTACGGTGCTGGGCCTGCAGCGGCCGGACGGGCATCGCGTCGACGGTCAGCGCGAAGGAAATGTCGTCTGGCGTCTGGTCGAGCACAAGCCGCTTGCGCGCTGGACCAGCGTCAAATCGCGGTTGCCCAATATCGCCAATCGCTGCCGTACACCCGAGATGGTGCGTTTGCTCGACGGATTGCTTAACGAGGGTGAGTGGAACGCGATCATTCTCGACGGCATATCGGCGGGCTGGGCGCTGAAGCAGGTTATGCGCTGGCGCCGGCGGACGGCAGCCAAGACCAAGATGATCTATATCTCGCATAACCATGAAGAAAGTTTGCGGCGCCGCGTGGCCAATGAACAGACGCGCCCAGTGCGCCGTGTGGTCATGCGTATCGACGCGCTGAAGGTCATGGATCTCGAACGCGCGATGGTCAACGCCTCGGATTTGATCACGGCCATCACCGGCGAGGATGCCGCGCTCTATCAGGAGCGCCGATCCGGCGAGCGCATCGAGGTGCTGACGCCGGGCTTTATCGGCAAAGGCACAGCCGATCGGGTTCTGGGCCCGACGACCCCCAGGCGGGCGATATTGGTCGGCAGCTTCGACTGGATCGCGAAGCGGATGAATCTTGAAGAGTTCGTCAGCATCGCCGACCCGATCTTGGCCGCCTACGGAATCGAGCTTCATGTGATCGGCAGTGCCGAGAAACGCTTTCTCGACGCGATGCGCCGGCGCGTGGTGATGACGCATTTTGTCGGCCCCGTCGAGTCGGTTGACGAACATATGCGTACTGCACGAATCGCCATCGTTCCTGAGCGCAGCGGCGGCGGTTTCAAGCTCAAAGTGCTCGACTACGTGTTCGCTCGCTTGCCGATCTTCGCGCTTGAAGGATCGGTGGCGGGCATGCCGCTGACCAACAAAGAAAGCATTCTTCTCTATCCCAACCAAGAGGCCCTGGCTCTGGGGATCGTCCAATCGATCGACAATCTCGATCGCCTGAATCAGATTCAGGACTCGGCTTATCGTGCGTGCGCCGATCAATTCGATTGGTCAAGCCGCGGAGCAGCGCTGGCGACCGCGGTAGCCCAGCTATGAACGTCACGAAAACCGGACGGGGTCTGAGTGGCGTCGACTTCGGGCTGATCATTCTCTTTCTGCTCGGCCTCTACACCCACTACACGATCCAGATAACGGCCACTGTGCCGTTTCCCGCGGCGCCATCCGGCATCGCCGGCATGGCGTTGCTGTGGCGCCGACGCAACGACATAACCGCCGGCGCTTTCACCGGATTCATGGTGGTAGTGCTGTTCTATGTGATGTCGATCCTCTGTGCGACCGACTACTCGTTCCTCGGGCGCCGATTCAACGGCCTGATTCAGATCACATACTCTTTGGTGATCGGCTTCACGTTCTTCCTGACATTGACGATGGGCACCCGCGATCAAATCGCGCGTCTGTTTCTAACTTCGGCCCTGATCATCTTGGTTGGCTGTCTTCTGGAGCAGTATGGTGGCCTGCGTCCGATCAGCGATGCCGTTCGCAATAAGATTTATAGCTCGGGCGTCTACGAAGCCGATACGCGCGATATGCTGATCTACGGTCACGTCCGGCCCAAATTCTTCGCGTCCGAACCATCGGCTGTCAGCCTGTCCTACGTCATCTTCGTATTCGCATGGCTGGTGACCAGCACGTGGCGCTGGAAGCTGCCTGCCTATGTCGGCCTGGTCGGCGCCGGTTATGTTGCCGTCACCGGGCCGACGCTACTGTTGATGTTCGTGATGCTGGTGCCCTACGAGCTGTTTATTGTCGGCGATCGCGGGAAAGGCGGCTTAGGCAGCATAAAACTGTTCCGTTATGCGCGCGTGGCGGTGGTCGGATTGCTTCTATGCGTAGTAGCGTATTTTGCGGCCGAGATGCTGTTCGCCAAGCGCCTGCATGAGATCACCTCCGGTACTGACCCGAGCTTCTTCTATCGAGTCGAGGGGCCGGCGATCGCCGCGCAGCAGGTTATCGCGCACTATCCGATTGCCGGCGCCGGCCTGACCGGCGAGCCCTTCATCGAAGACGTTGTCGTCAACGCTTATATCGGTTCGCCCAATTTCTCGCGCGATTGGACGATCGCGTCGGCATCGAGCGAGCTGCTGATCAATTATTTCTGGCTGCACTGGATCTATCTCGGCCTCTTCTGGGGTGTCCTGATGGTCATCGTGATCAGCCTCTGGCTGCGCGCGGCGGGGGTTCGGCAGGTTGCTTTCTGCTGGTTCGTGTGGGCGATCTTGGGCCAGTCATCCGGGGCCTATGTCGGACCGATGACGTGGGCGATTTTCTTCCTCTGCGCCGCAGTTGCCAAGCTGGCCGCTGAGCAGCCGGTGGTTGCAGCGAGGCCGGTGGCACCGGCCACCTTCGTCGCCCGTATGCCTATCGTCCGGTGGCGTGGTCCATCACCGCGGTTGATCCGATGACCGATATGGCGCTCATGGATCGGCGCGCCTTGCTCCTCGCGTCCGGCGGTGCGGCATTCGGTGCCTTTGCGGCATCGCGCGCGATGGCAGCCGAGCCGCCGTCGACTTCCGAGATGATGTCGGCGCGGCACTTTGGTGCCGTTGGCGATGGCGTGACGGACGATACTGCCGCTTTGCAGGCGGGGCTCGATGCGGCGTTTTCCAAAGGCGGGGCGATGCTTACCCTGCCGCCGGGGAACTATCGGATAACGAGAACGTTGCGCATCGAGTCCCCCGAAGGCCAGGGTGGTGTCGTCGGACGTCATTTCGGCATCAGCGGGCGCGGGGCGCGGATCGTGTCCGCGATCGCCGACGGCTCGAATGTTCTGCAGATCGCCAGCAACTCGACCCAACGTTTCCTGCTGCTCGACGGTCTCCAGATCAATGGGACCGGCAGGGAGGGGCATGGGCTGGTGCTTTCCTGCGACGGCCGTGGCGCGTATCTCTACAATGCTTGCCTGCGCGACATCGTGATCGAAGGATGCGGCGGCGACGGCTGCCAGATGGTCGGCAATGTTTTCGAGAGCCAGATCTTCAACAGCTATTTCCGCGATAACCACGGCAACGGCTTTACTTTTGCTCATGGTACGCATGGCGGAATCCTTTCGGCGGTCCATGTCTTCGGCTGTGTATTCGGGCAGAACGGCCAGCATGGTGCGGCGCTTGAGCGCGGCTGCTACGATGTGTCCTTCAACGGCTGCTATTTCCTGCTGAACGCGCACTATGGTTTAGCCGCGGGTAACGGATGCACGTTGTTGAACGGGTGCGGTTTCGAGAACAACCATACAGCCGCGCCAGGGCCCGATCCGGCGAATGCCGGCATGAGGCTGGTGGGGTTCGGGACGCTCATCGCGTCCGGGGCTTATTCGATCGCCAATCAGATGGCGTTGGTCGACGCCGTTGCCACGGGTGAGCTCGTCATGATCGGCTGCCGCGGCTTTGGCGATGGCAAAGCCAAGGGCGCTGGTCTCGGCCGGTTCAGCGGTACAGGCGGCGGGCGGGCTACATTGATCGGCTGCATGGGGGCGATCGATCGTGCCAATGGCTTCGACCCGATCGAGCTCGGCGGGGCCGAAGGCGGTATGCGATTCGGCGGCGCTTGGAACAGCCACAGTCTGCCGCAACTGGGTGAATATCGTCTCTGGGTCGATGGTCGTGGCCGTTTGCGCCTGAAGAAAGGTGCACCGGCGGCTGACGATGACGGCGCGGTCGTAGGAACGTGAGGATGTCATGGCGCGCGATACAGATTCCTCGGGCCAGCCTGTAAATCGCGTCGATTGGCTCGACGCGCTGCGCGGCTGGGCCATTCTCGGCGTGTTGCTCGTCCATTCCAGCCAAAACGTCACGACGCTGACGGGCAATTGGAAGGCGATCGCCGACGCTGGCCAATATGGCGTTCAGCTCTTCTTTGTCGTCAGCGCGTTGACGATTGGCCTGACCTATGAGCGTCAACTGACCCACAAGGTGACGACGGGACGGGCAACATTCGCCTGGCTCATCAAACGGTATTTCCGCATCGGTCCGCTTTACTACTTCGGGATCGCCCTCTATCTCGCGGTATTCACCGGCATGCGGATGCTGGGATCGCAACTGCCGGCCAATGGTCCATTCGACATCCTGGCCAATGTGCTCTTCGTCCATTCCTGGATTCCGTCGGCGCAGAACACGGTGGTTCCTGGCGGCTGGTCGATCGGTGTCGAGATGTGTTTCTACCTGGTTGCGCCCATCCTGTTTCTCACACTGCGTTCGGCGCGATCGAGCCTCTTGGCTTTCGCCGCCGTCATCATCGTCGTGGTGGCACTCAACCACGGCATGGCTTTTATCATGACCGGCCACGCAGCGATCGAGAACAATAGCTTCCTCTATTTCTGGTTCCCGACCCAGCTACCCGTGTTCCTCGCGGGTATCGCTCTCTACCGCTGTGCTGGAACCCAGCTCTGGAAGGAAAAGGCGCTGCATGAAGACGCGGCTGCCTTTGCCCTAATCGCGGCTTTGTTCTTCGGTGTTGCCGGGCTGATGCTGGGGACCGTTGGTGATCTCGATAACAGCCTGGCGCCAACAGCGATGGGCATCGCATTCGCAGGTCTCGCCCTTGGCTGCCGTACCCCCGTCGCGGCGACGCTGTTGGTCAATCGCGCGACCACCTGGATCGGGCAGATCAGCTATAGCGTATACATCAACCACTTTGTGCTGGTTCTGGCGCTGCGCTTCGTGGAGAAGCGCTTCAATCTGATGGATGTCATCCCCGCGCCATTACTGTTCATGGCAACTTTTGCGCTGGTGCTCGGGTTGTCACTGCCCATGTCATTGTTGACCCGGCGCATGATCGAAGCGCCGGGTATCGATATCGGGCATCGTCTGGCCGCGGCGCTCGAGGGGCGCCGCCATCTCTTTACGCGTGGACCAGCACGCGGGACCGAAGTGCGTCGTTGAGCCGACCGATCAGGCCGGACTGTTCGGCCGGTACAAACAGGAAATTATTGGTATAGGTATCGGGCGCAGCGTGGACGCGCTGCGGATTGATCTTCTGCACATCCTCGCTACGTTGCATGGTCGTCGCGTCGAATTCTTCGATCGGCCTGACCCTACCTTCACGTAAGAAATAGCCCTGGTAATTGAGATCCGAGAAGAATTGCCGCGCTCGGCCGATCGCGCCGACCGCGTGCCGTTCTTCGAGTTCGACTAGCGCTTTCGGCCGACACCGGGCGATGGTCGTATGAGCCCCTTCAAGGACCGCCGATTCATGACCCTCGACGTCGATTTTGATGAAGCCCACGTCACCCCAAAACGCATCGTCGAGCGCACGCGTCGGCACGACGATCTCATGATCGCCGGCTCCAGGCAGCGGATGTGAATCGTCGAGCGACGCCAAGCCACTCACGTCTCGGCCATCTATGATGGGCACATGCAATTCCGCCATGCCGGAGGATCGCGACAGGGCCAACGGGCGAACGGTGACATCGTCGCTGAATTTGTCAGCCAATTGCGAAGACAATGCGGGGTTCGGTTCGAAGGCGATGACCTGCCGGGCGTATTTCCGCATGATCATCGCGTAGCACCCATGATTGGCGCCAACATCGATGGCGTCACGGGACGGGTCGCATAAAAGGGGGATTAGGGCGAGCTCAGGCTCGCCAAAAACAAGATAGTAGCGTTCCTCGAGCCATCGTGAG
>DASXEH010000056.1:0-221226 GCA_036490215.1 Magnetospirillaceae bacterium | reverse complement strand
TAGCTACGTCCTGCGCGGCCATGCACCCTGGACGCTACGCCACCGGCCCGACAACGAAAGCCTGAGCAAGGCGGCCGACAGCAAGCCAATCGCCTATCCGAAACCTGACGGCAAGGTGACCTTCGATCGCTTGTCTTCGGTGTTCCTGTCCGGCACCAATCACGAGGAAAATCAGCCGGCGCATCTCCGGTTGCGCAACCCGGCCGTGGCAATTGATACCAACCTTGCCCTGTACGATGCGCCCGAGCAGCGCTACTGTCCCGCCGGCGTGTATGAGATTGTCCGTGACGCCGCCAGCACGCCGCGGCTTCAGATCAATGCCCAGAACTGTGTCCACTGCAAAACCTGTGACATCAAGGATCCGACCCAGAATATCGATTGGGTCGTGCCCGAAGGCGGCGGCGGCCCCAACTATCCAGATATGTGAATGAACGATCGGCCTCGGATTGTAATGATGCAGAAGCGGGTACTGACTTCGGTTTGGGCCATTGGTGCGGTGATCGCCTTGGCGTCATGTGCGATTGAACCCGGCTCGTCCGCGTCGACTCAGCCGTCGATGGCAGGAGGCGGATTCCACACTGCCGATACTGCCGCCGGCAATTACATGGCCGGCCGTTTCGCGCTCGATGCGCATGACCTGCCCGCCGCTGCTGCATTCCTGCGTGCGGCGGCTTCCGAAGATCCCGATCAGATCGAGGTGCTCCAGCGCGCCCATCTGGCTCTGGCCGCGAATGGTCAGCTCGACGAAGCGACCGACATCGCCGAGCGGTTGCTGCGTTTCGACTCCGACGCTTCGACCGCGGCCGTACTGGTCGTCGAGCAGCAGGCCAAACGCGGAAAATGGCCGATGGCTGAGGAGCGTGTTCAGTCTTTGCCCAAGCGTGGCTTGAACATGCTTCTGATCCCGCTGGTCGTGGCCTGGTCCGAAATGGGACAGGGGCATACCGACAAAGCGCTCGCCGCCCTTGAGACGCTGAATGCCGATGGGCATCAGACCGCGTTGTATGAATTTCACGCCGCGTTGATCTGCGACTTGGCTGGCCGCAATCCCGAAGCTGAGCGGCATTACCGCGCTGCGTTGGCCGCCGATGGCGGCGATGCGTTGCGGACTGTGGAAGCCGCATCGGCGTTCTTCCGCCGCACCGGCGCGCCCGATGCGGCTAAGGAGATCGTTGATCACTTCCGCCAGGATCATCCAGATCTGCTGTTGGTTGATTTCAACGCGACGGCGCGGCCGATCGACTCGCCGCGCGCGGGCTTGGCCGAGGCGTTTTTCGCACTGGCCAGCACCTTGCGGCAAACCGGCGCTGAGGATCTGGCGCTGATTTTCTTGCGCCTCACCCTCGATCTCGAACCGCATTTTGCGTTGGCGCAGGTGATGACCGGCGACACGCTGCACGATCTCGGTCGCCTCAACGCGGCTATCGAGGTCTACAACGATATCGACTCGAAGAATCCGGCGCATTGGGTCGCGCAGCTGCGTATTGCCGGCGACTACAACGCGCTCGATCGGCTGGACGATGCCATTCATACGCTGGAACAGGCATCGGCCGCGCGGCCGGATCGCCCCGAGGCGCTGATCACCGAGGGCGATCTTCTGCGTCGCCATGAACGCTGGACCGACTCGATAGCCGCCTATGATCGCGCCTTGGCCGTGATCGGCACGCCGCGCCGCGAAGACTGGGCAGTTCTCTATGCGCGTGGCGTCGCCGAATCTTCGGCCAATCAGTGGCCGCGTGCCGAGGCCGACTTCAATCAGGCGCTGCAGCTCGAGCCTGACCAGCCCGACGTGCTCAATTATCTCGGCTACTCCTGGGTCGAGAAGGGCACCAATGTCGATCAAGCCAGCCATATGATCGAGAAGGCCCTGTCCAAGCGGCCGACCGACGGTTTCATCGTCGACAGTCTTGGCTGGGTCTATTTCCGCACCGGCAAGTACGACAAGGCGGTGACGCAGCTCGAACGGGCCGTCGAACTGGCGCCGGATGACGCCACCATCAATTCCCATCTCGGTGACGCGTTGGCGGCGGTGGGACGCGTCGACGAGGCGCGGTTCCAATGGAATCGGGCGCTGGTGTTCAAGCCTGATGATCAGCTCAAGGCGGAGCTCAACAAGAAGCTGCACGAAGGCTTCACGCCGCCAACGCCGATCAAGGTCGACAGCAAGGATTCGGCGGCGCAGTGACGACGACGGCCGCAGCGCCGATCCGCGAATTCGCGCCGGCCAAGATCAATCTCTTTCTCCACCTCACCGGCCGCAGCGCCGACGGCTACCATCTGCTATCGAGCCTGATGGTTTTCGCCGATATCGGCGACGAGCTGACCGTCACGCCCGCCAATCGCTTCTCGCTCACGATCGATGGCCCTTTCGCATCGGGCCTGCCGACGGATAACACCAATCTCGTCACGCGCGCAGCCGAACGTCTTGCGACACTGCTTGGCATTGCGCCCCATGCGGCGTTGCGTCTCACCAAGAACCTGCCGGTGGCCTCGGGGATCGGTGGCGGTTCTGCAGACGCGGCGGCGGCGCTGCGCGCGCTGGTCAAAGTGTGGGGCCGCAATCCGGAAGCTGATGCGCTCGCCAAACTCGCCCTCGGCCTCGGCGCCGATGTGCCCGTGTGTCTGCGATCGCAGGCGATGAATGTGTCGGGGATCGGCGAGATCCTTGATCTGTCGCCGAAGCTGCCGCCGGCCTGGCTGGTGCTGGTCAATCCGGGCGTGGCCGTGGCGACAAAGGACGTCTTCGCCGCGCGCAAGGGCAGTTTTTCGCAACCGGCGCCGCTCGATCGTGCGCCACGCGATGCCGCCGAGTTGGCGAAGATGCTGGCGGGGCGGCATAACGACCTCGAAGCGCCGGCCATTGCCATCGCCCCTATGATCGACACGGTTCTCGATACTCTGCGTACCATATCAGGCTGTCTTCTGGCGCGGATGTCGGGCAGTGGCGCGACCTGTTTCGGGCTCTTCGCCGAGGCTTCGGCGGCCGTCACAGCAGCCCAGAAAATCCGGCAAACTCAATCGGCGTGGTGGAGCGTCGCGGCGCCCCTGCGGCCCTGATTTTCGCCCCGTTGCAAGCCCCGGG
Organism: Magnetospirillaceae bacterium; assembly: GCA_036490215.1. Classification (GTDB taxonomy): domain Bacteria; phylum Pseudomonadota; class Alphaproteobacteria; order Rhodospirillales; family Magnetospirillaceae; genus JASHSH01. Next base: position 218,144 of record DASXEH010000056.1, on the reverse strand, counting down.
CGCATCCAATATGGTGCGGCTCCCGGTTGATGGGGCGTAGCCAAGCGGTAAGGCAGCGGGTTTTGGTCCCGCCATCCCAGGTTCGAATCCTGGCGCCCCAGCCAACCGGGTTTTTGTTGTATCGTCGTGCTTTCGCGGCCCGGGGAGGGTGTCGTTCCCAACATTCTGATCATCGATGACGATCCCCTGATGATCGAAGTGCTCGCCAGCATGCTGGAGGATATGGGCAAGATCACCGGCGCATCGACCGGTGAGGAAGGCCTGCGTCTGGCCACGGCTGAACCACCGGACCTGATCCTGCTCGATGTCGAGATGTCAGGAATGGACGGGTTCGAGACGATCGCGGCGCTGCGCGCCAACTTCGCGCTGCACGATACGCCCTTGATCTTCGTCACCGCCCATTCGGGCACGGACTTCGAAACACGCGGGCTCAATGCCGGCGCAGTGGATTTCATTGCGAAGCCGTTCCATCCGCCCATCATTCGCGCACGCGTGCAGACACATCTGACCTTGAAGCAGCAGGCCGACGAGCTGCGCCGGCTGGCGAATGTCGACGGCATGACCCAGGTCGCCAATCGTCGCGCCTTCGATGTCGCACTCGGCCAGGAATGGCGGCGCAGCCTGCGCACCGGCCAGCCGCTGTCGCTTGCGCTGATCGACGTCGATCACTTCAAAAAGTACAACGACCGCTATGGCCATATCGCGGGTGACGATTGCCTGCGTGCTGTTGCCCGTTCGATCAAAGGCGCTGCCAAGCGCTCGGTCGATCTCGTGGCCCGTTATGGCGGCGAGGAATTCACGATCATCCTGCCCGGTGCCGCGGCCGAAGCCGCAGGTATCATCGGTCAACGCACCCTGAATTCCGTGTCAGGTCTGCAACTGCCGCACGAGGCATCGCCGACAGCGCCGGTTGTCACCATCAGCCTGGGGATGGCAACGATCGATTTCGACCAGATCGTGCCCAGCCATATCGAAGGCGGCACGAGCACGAAACATCTCGAGCGTATTACCGCGGTAGCCGATGGCGCGCTCTATCAAGCCAAATCGGCGGGGCGTAACCGGATGATGAGTGCCAGTCGTTCGGCGCTCGATTTGATGGGCGAGTCTGGCGCGCCGTAATCCTAATCCACTTCGTTGAGGTATCGGCCGATGAATGTCGTCGAGGCAACGAAGGCCTATGAGAGCTGGATGGCGGCGCGTATTCCCGTCATTCGGCGCGATCTCGATCTCAAGCACAAACAAATGGCCTCTGCGCCGTTTCCATTCCTGCGCGCCACCTTCTATCGCTGGTCGCAGATCTGGGGCGAAGCCTGCCCCGATCTCGATGCGGCGCCGAGCTTGCTGGCGGTGGGCGATCTGCATGTCGAGAATTTCGGCACCTGGCGCGACGCCGAGGGGCGCCTGGTGTGGGGCATCAACGATTTCGACGAAGCGGCGCGGCTCCCCTATACGCTCGACCTGGTGCGCTTGGCGACCAGTGCGGTCTTGGCTCGCGATGCCGGCAGTCTGACGATCACACCTGTCGAGGCCTGCGCCGCGATTCTTCAAGGCTACCAAGCCGCGATGCAGGGCGGTGGCAAGCCCTTCGTCCTCGAAGAAGAGCACCAGATGCTCCGCGGCCTTGCGCTCAGTGCAGAGCGCGACCCGGTAAGGTTCTGGCAGAAGATGGATCGTGGCACGCCAGTGAAGCCGCCTCCGCATAAGTTACGCGCGCTGATTCTTGACTCATTGCCTCGCGACAGCGGCAAGGCGCGCATCGTCCATCGCATCGCCGGACTCGGCAGTCTTGGGCGGCAGCGCTACGTCGCGTTGGCAGAGGCGGATGGCGGCCGCGTCGCGCGCGAGGCGAAGCAGCTTCTGCCGACCGCTTATCGCTGGGCGCGTGGCAAATCCGAAGGCCGCATCCGCTACGAGGAAATCGTGACGCGCGCCGTGCGTTGCCGCGATCCCTTTGTGTACGCGACCAAAGGCTGGCTGCTGCGCCGTCTGGGGCCGCACTGCTCGCGGATTGAGCTCGCTGACATTCCGAAGCTGCGCGAGGAACGGCATCTGCTCGAATGCATGGGTCGCGAAACAGCCAATATCCATCTCGGCGCGGCCGACGCGGTCGCTGCGATCAAAGCCGATCTTAGACAGCGCAAAGCGAATTGGCTGCACGCCGCGGCCGAAACAATGGCCGAGGCGACGATGCGCGACTGGCGCGTGTGGCGGCGCGGTCGTTAAGCGCTCGCTTGGGCGCGCAGCTTCTGCGTATCGATGCCGAGAAGGCGCCTGAGTTCGAGATCGCCCTTCGGTGTCACGATCACCGCGCGCGAGTCTTTCGCCAGGCGCATCCAACCATGCGTGCAGAGCACGCTCAGGAATTCGACGCCCAGCGGGCCAGCCATATGATGGACGCGCTCGGTGCAATCGAGGCACTGCCGCGCAATGCCGCGCCGCGTAGGTGTCAGCGCATCGACATCCACCCCCAATTTGCCGAACCAGTCATGACCTTTGTCGGTCACCTCAAGACGTTTCTCCGGCGCGCGGGTGATCAGATCGCGATCGTGCAGACAATGGGTGACGGCCACGCCAAGTTGACCTGCGAGGTGGTCGTAGCAACGCCGCGCGAACCGCAACTCACGCAGCTTCGGATTCATCGCCATGCGCCGCACCGGTCCATTGGGTGCAATAGCCGCCAATTTCTCCAGCACCTCGGCGATATGCGCGCCGGCCAGACGGTAGTAGCGATGCCGCCCTTCGATCTCGACGGTGATCAACCCGCCATCGAGCAGCTTGGCGAGGTGGGAACTGGCGGTCGGCGCCGAGACGCCCGACGCATAGGCAAGCTCACCGGCCGGAAGCGCCTGTCCGCCGATCAGCGCCGTCAGCATCGTCGTCCGCGCAGGATCGGCGATCAGCCCAGCAACGGCAGCCACATTGAGTACATCGGTCATGGTCACCTCCTCGGACTGCAATCCTATTTTAACGCATCACCCGATGTTTCGATGGCGATCGAAACATATATAGGGTCGGACGCCTATAGTTTGCCGGTCACCGATGGAGCATTGTCATGAATCAGATGGGTCCGGTGCCTGCAAATTCAGACGCGATTGATCGATCTCGCAAGCCCGAACGTAAAGGCTTGATTCTGGCCACGCTGTGCCTGGCCGTGCTGATCGCCCAGGTTGATACCTCCGTGATCAATCTGGGTGTGCGGTCGATCGGCGAGGCCTTCCATGCCGAGGTCGGCACGCTGCAATGGGTGGTCGACGCCTACAATTTCACCTATGCGATTTTCCTGCTGACCGGCGGCTTGCTGGCCGATCTGTTCGGGCGGCGGCGCGTGTTCATTGCCGGCGCGATTGTCTTCACCGCAGCGTCGCTGGTCTGCGCGACAGCCCCCACCATCTCGATCCTGATCGCCGGCCGCGCGCTGACAGGTCTGGGCTCGGCGCTGCTGATGCCGTCATCGCTCGCGATCATCCGCGTGGTGTGGACCGATGCGCGGGACCGTGGTCGTGCACTGGGTGTGTGGGCCAGCTGCAATGGTATCGCCTTCGCGTTGGGGCCGACCATCGGCGGCGTGCTGATCGCGCATCTCGGCTGGCGGAGTATCTTTTATCTCGTCGTGCCGCTCGGCATCGCGGCCTTTGCGCTGGCACTGTCTGTCGTCAAGGAATCAGCCGACCCGAAGGACCGCAAATTCGACTTCGCGGCACAGATCCTCGGCGCGGTGGCTTTGGGTGGGTTGACCTTGGCGGCCATCGAAGGCCATGACGCGCCGCGCATTGCCATCGGCATCGTCGCCGTCGCGGCCCTGGCGCTGATCGCCTTCATCCGTGTCGAGAAGGGCCATGGCGACCGCGCGCTGGTGCCACTCGGCATGTTCCGTAGCCGCGAATTTCGTGGCGCGATCGCAGCCACCGGGAGCATGACCTTCGGCATGTATGGCACGATCTTCCTGGTGCCTCTGCTGTGGCAGAGCAGCGGCATGTTCGATTCGATCCAAGCCGGGCTCGCGCTCCTGCCGATGTCGGTGATCTTCGTCGCCGTCTCGACTTATTCCGGCAAGCTGACCGAGAAGCTGGGCCGACATTTCATGACTGGCGGTGGCGTGATGGTCATCAGCTCAGGCCTGTTCCTGATCGCCGCCACCGTCCATGTCGATTCAGTCATCCCGTCGATTGCGGGCCTGTTCCTCACCGGGCTCGGCATGGGGCTGGCGACTGGGCCGCTCAACGCTGTTGCAGTCGGCGCCGTCGAAGCGGCGCGATCGGGAACGGCTTCGGCCCTGGTGAACGTCGTGCGCATGGTGGGCGCGACCATGGGCGTGGCGATTTTGGGCGCGCTCTTCGCCATCATGCATGGCGGTGCGGAAGGATTGCAGCTGGCGACCCTGGTCGGTGGCGTGATCCAATTCACCGGCGGTCTGACCGCGCTGCGCACAGTCAAGCGCTAGAGCTTTACCCAGGTGAGCTCGTGTTTGTTGACGTTCAGGTGCATCAGGCGTGAGTCCGGGATCGCGGCGAATTCGCGCATTGTCTCGAAATCGGTCTCACCCTGAAACTTGATCGTGCAGACGAAGCGTTTCGCGGCACCTGCCGCCATCCATTTCTGTACCAGGGTCAGCAGCCGCTTCGGATAGCAGATGACGTCGGAGAACAGCCAGTCGAGCGGACGGTCCGCAGCGAAGGTCTTTGGATCAAGCGCGAAGGCGCTCGCGGTGCGATAGTCGATATTCGGTAGTGCGGCGACGCTCGGATCAAGTGGCGCTTTGTCGACACTGATCACCCGCGCACCGGTGCCTTGCAGCACCCAGGTCCAACCGCCGGGGCTGGAGCCGAGATCGATACAGGTCTCGCCCGGTTGCGGCTTCACGCTCAGCAGCGTGAACGTTTCCCAGAGTTTGAGATAGGCGCGGCTGGGCGGATTGATCTTGTCTTCGATGAACTGCGTCTCGCCATGCGGGAAGGGCGCAGTGCACAGCGCCGAAGCCAGGATCGTATCGGGCGCGAGCATCATCCACGAGCCCAGCGGCGCGGTCGGCGCGGGATCGCCAAATCGGATCGGCTTGGCTGACACCTTGGGTAGTTGTTCGGCGATCAGCGCGGCGCGGCGATGATGCAGATGCGGCAGCATCACCCAGTTGCGTTGGATCGCGCGCAGCTTCTTGGCCCCGTCGCCGATTGAGGCGATGGGTATGCGCTCCGGTGCAAGCCAGGTATTGGCCGCCCAAGCCACCGGACGCGCGGGTGCGATCACCAACCGGTCGTGGGTCTCGATGGCCGCATCGCCCAGTTCTTCCAGAAGTTGTGGCAGGAAGCCATCGGGCGCCAAATAGGCGTGCAGAGTGGTCACGGCGTCACGACGCTATTGGCGGAATACCTGCGATGCAGGTCGCAAAGGGCGGTTTCAAATCGAATGAATCCCTGTAGATTTGTTGAAAATAGAACGAACCGTAGGGCAGGAGAAGCGTCGTGCAGATGTTTGATCTCAAGGGTCATGTCGCGCTGGTGACAGGCGGCAATGGCGGTATCGGCTTGGGCATGGCTAAAGGCATGGCGCAGGCGGGCGCGAATATCGCCGTCGCCGGCCGCAATGCCAAGAAGGCTGAAGCCGCCATCAAGGAACTACAGGCGATCGGCGTGAAGGCCGAATTCGTCGAGGCCAACGTCCTTAAAGAAAAGGCCTGCATCGACATGGTGGCTGAGACGGTGAAGCGTTTTGGCCGGCTCGACATTCTGGTTAACAACGCCGGCACCACCTTTCGCCGCCGTCCGGAAGACATTACCGAAGCGGAATGGCACGAGGTGGTCGATACCAACCTGACCGCCGTGTTCAACACCACCAAGGCCGCCTATCCCGAGATGAAGAAGCAGGGCCGCGGCAAGATGATCAATATCGGCAGCATGATGTCGATATTCGCCGCACCTTGGGTCGCGCCCTACGCGGCGTCGAAGGGTGGCGTGGTGCAGCTGAGCCGCGTCTTCGCTACGGCCTATGCCGCCGACAATATCCAAGTGAACTGCATCCTGCCGGGGTGGATCGACACCGATCTCACCGCCGCCGCGCGTACCCAGGTGCCGGGCCTCAACGAGAAGGTGGTGGCGCGCACGCCCGCGGGCCGCTGGGGCCGGCCGGACGATGCCGCCGGCATCGCCGTGTTCTTGGCCTCGCCGGCATCGGACTTCGTCACCGGCACGGCGATCCCGCTCGATGGCGGTTTCTCGATCCAAGTGATGTGAGCGGAGAGAAGCCATGACACAGATCACCGATATCAACCGCCGCATCGTTCTTGTCTCGCGCCCGAAAGGCGCGCCGACGCCAGAACATTTTCGCCTCGAGCGCGTGCCCGTGCCGACGCCGGCCGCGGGCCAGGTTCTGCTGCGCACGGTGTATCTGTCGCTTGATCCCTATATGCGTGGGCGGATGGATGACGGGCCGTCCTATGCCAAGCCGGTCAATATCGGCGAGACGATGGTCGGCGGCACGATCTCGCGCGTCGTCGCGTCGGACAACAAGAAGTTCGCGGTCGGCGACGTTGTCGTCAGCTATGCCGGTTGGCAGGACTACACCCTTTCCGATGGGCGCGATCTCTTCACCCTGCCCGCCGAGATCAAGGAACCCTCGGTCGCGTTGGGTGCGCTCGGCATGCCGGGCTTTACGGCGTATATGGGCCTCCTCGATATCGGCAATCCGCAGCCGGGCGAGACGGTCGTCGTGGCGGCGGCTACCGGCGGCGTCGGTTCGGTGGTCGGCCAGATCGCCAAAATCAAAGGTTGCCGCGCCGTCGGTGTCGCGGGCGGCGCAGAGAAGTGCCGCTTCGCGGTTGGGCAATTGGGCTTCGATGCCTGTATCGATCATCACGCGCCGGATCTGCGCGATCAACTCACCGCCGCTGCGCCGAAAGGCATCGACGTCTATTTCGAGAATGTCGGTGGCAAGGTGTTGAACGCGGTCATCCCGTTGCTGAATGCCAAGGCCCGCGTCCCACTCTGTGGCCTGATCGCACATTACAACGCCGACAAGCTACCCGACGGCCCCGATCGCAGCCCCGCATTGATGCGCGCGATCCTGACGAAGCGTATGCGGGTGGAAGGCTTCATCATCAACCTCGACTACGGTCCGCGCTTCCCCGAATTCATGGCCAATATGGGTCCGTGGATCGCTGCCGGTCGCGTGAAGCATCACGAGGATCGTGTCGACTCCTTGGAAAAAGCACCCGAGGCATTCATGGGCCTGCTCCAGGGCAAGAATTTCGGCAAGGTCGTCGTCGCCGTCGGTCCGGTGTGAGTGATGAGTGCGAAGCCGCGTGTCGGTCTGTTCGTCACCTGTCTGGTCGATCTGTTCCGACCGACGGTCGGCTTCGCTGCCGTGTCGCTGCTCGAGCGTGCCGGCTGCACGGTCGAAGTGCCGATGGCGCAAACCTGCTGCGGCCAGCCGGCCTATAACAGCGGCGACAAAGCCGATGCGAAGGACCTCGCGCGGCGCGTCATCGATCTGTTCGAAAGCTTCGACTATGTGGTCGCGCCCTCGGGTTCTTGCGCCGGAATGATCCGCGAACACTATCCGCGCCTGTTCGAAGACGATCCGGCGACCCATCATCGTGCCGAGCGTATGGGCAAGCGGACCTATGAGTTGGTCTCGTTCCTGGTTGATGTGATGGGGATGGGTGCGGTCGATGCGGATTATGCCGGCACGATCACCTATCACGACTCTTGCTCGGGTCTGCGCGAGCTGGGTGTGAAAGAACAGCCGCGCAAATTGCTGAAAAGCGTCAAGGGCGCCAAGCTGGTCGAACTGCCGGGCGCGGAGGTGTGCTGCGGCTTCGGCGGCACCTTCTGCATCAAATACCCGGACATCTCGGTGAAGATGACCAGCGACAAGACTGCCGATATTGCTGCCACCGGCGCCGATACGCTGCTGGCCGGCGATATGGGTTGCCTGATGAACATGGCGGGGCGGCTGTCGCGCGAGGGCAAGCCGGTGCGCGTGCGCCATGTGGCCGAGGTGCTGGCGGGCATGACGGATGCCGTCGCGCCGATCGCCGCCTCCGACGCCGGGAAAGGCTGAGCCGGCGATGGAAATCAGCACGCAGAGGTTCAAAAAGAACACGACCGAGGCAATCGCCAGCCCGACATTGCGGCAGGCACTCAAGCAGGCGGGCACCGATCTTCCGGCCCATCGCCGCAATGCCGTCGGCAAGCTGCCCGAGTTCGAAGCGCTACGCGACGAGGGCAAGGCGATCAAGGATCACACGCTCGCCCATCTCGATTTCTATCTCGAGACCTTCGAGCGCAATGTCATCGCCAGCGGCGGCCAGGTGCATTGGGCGCGCAATGCGGCCGAGGCGCGCGAGGCGGTACTCAGTATTTGCAAACGTCTGGGTGCGCGTACCGCAACCAAAGGCAAGTCGATCGTTACCGAGGAAATCGGCCTTAACGATTTCCTCGAAGCGAATGGTGTCGTCCCGGTCGAGACCGATATGGGTGAGTATATCGTTCAGCTGCGGCATGAACCGCCGAGCCATCTGATCGCGCCGGCATTCCATCTGGTACGCGATCAGTGGGTCGAGGCGTTCCGCAAAGCGCATACCGATCTGCCGCCGGACCGCTACCTCGACGACCGGCGCGTGCTGGCCGATGAAGGCCGCGCGGTGCTGCGCGACAAGTTCCTCGCCGCCGATGTCGGCATCACGGGTGCGAATTTCTTGATCGCGGAAACCGGCTCGACTGCCATCGTCACCAACGAAGGCAATGGCGACCTGACGCAAACGCTGCCCAAGGCGCATATCGTCGTGACCACGATCGAGAAGGTGGTGCCGACGCTGGAAGACACGATGACGCTGCTGCGCCTTCTGCCGCGCTCGGCCACGGGGCAGGAGATTTCGACCTATGTGACCTTCTCGACCGGGCCACGCCGCGCGGCCGATCGCGATGGGCCGGGCGAATTCCATGTAGTGCTGCTCGACAACGGCCGCTCGGCCATGATCGGCACCGAATTTCAGGACATGCTGCGCTGTATCCGCTGCTCGGCCTGTCTCAATCATTGCCCCGTGTTTCTCTCGGTCGGCGGCCATGCCTATGGCTGGGTCTATTCGGGTCCGATGGGCGCGGTGCTGACGCCGAGCCTGATCGGCGTCGATACCGCCGGGCATCTGCCCAACGCGTCGACCTTCTGCGGCAAATGCGAGAGCGTCTGCCCGGTGAAGATCCCGCTGCCGAAGATGATGCGCCATTGGCGCGAGCGGGAATGGCAGCGCGCCTCGGCCTCACGCTATCGCCTCGGTCTCAAGCTCTGGGCCTATCTCGCCAAGCGGCCGGGTCTTTATCGTTGGGGCGCTGAGTTGGCATCGCGTTTCCTCGGCAACCAAGCTGGATCGCGCGGCAAGTTCCGTACGCTGCCACTGGCCGGTGGTTGGACCAAGGGCCGCGATTTGCCCGCGCCCGAGGGCCGCAGCTTCATGAGTCTGTGGGCCGAACAGCAACGGGCGAAGCGATGAGCGCGGAGCGACGAGACATATGAGCGCGCGCGATCAGATTCTTGGCGGAGTCCGTAAATCACTCGGGCGTATCGCGCCCTTGAGTGAGGAAGCCGCTGCGCCGCTCAAGGCGCGTCTTGCCGGGCATAAGGCGAATTTGATTCCCGAGCGGACCAAGGGGCTCGACGCCGATGGGCTCGTGGGTCTGTTTTCCCAACTGATGCAGAACTGCGATGCCACGGTCGATCGCGTGGCTAACAACGAGGCCGTGCCGCAGGCGGTGACCAGCTATCTCGCGCGCTACAACCTGCCGGCCGAGGCGGTGATGTCGCCCGATCCGGTACTCGATTCGATTCCATGGTCGAGCCAGCCGTTGCTCCGTCTGCGCCGCGATCGCGCGCAGGGGACCGATGCCGTCAGCATCACGCCGGCCTTCGCCGCGATCGCCGAGTCGGGCACGCTGGTGATGACCTCGGGCGCCGAGCGTCCGACCACGCTCAATCTGTTGCCGAGCACCCATATCGTGGTGCTGCGCAAAGATCAGGTGGTCGCCGCTTCGGAACAAGCCTGGGCCAAGCTGCGCGAGACAGCCGAAGCGCGGGGTGAGGCGATGCCGCGCAGTGTGAACTTCATTTCCGGCCCATCGCGCACCGGCGACATCGAATCCGTGCTCCAGATCGGATCGCACGGGCCGATGCGCCTCCACATCGTCGTCGTCGACAACTGACCCTCTGAAAGACCCGGATTCTCGTGTCTTGACATTCGTGTCAGAAAACATATCTTAAGATATATCAATCGACATAACGTAAGAGGTATTTCTATGCGATTCGGTTTTGGACGGCACTGGCATGGCCATGAGGATGGGCCCTTCGACGAAGGTAACCGTTACGGTGACGATTTCCATCACGATCATGGCGACCCCCATCATGGTCACGATCACGGTCATGGCCGTCGCCATATGCGGCGCCATGGCCGCCATCACGGTTTCGGTGGCTTCGGCGATTTCGGCGGCGAAGGTCACGGCCTGGGGCGTGGACGCAAGCTCGGTGCGGCCGATCTGCAGTTGATCATCCTGGCGCTGCTCGAACAGAAGCCGCGTCATGGCTATGAGCTGATCAAGGAACTCGATGAACGGTCGGGCGGCTTCTACAGCCCGAGCCCCGGCATGGTCTATCCGGCGCTGACCTATCTCGAAGAGATCGGTTCCGCGACGGTGGAAGCGGATGGCGCGAAGAAGCTCTACCGCATCACCGACACCGGCAAGGCTCATCTCGTCGCCAATCGTGCGGCCGCCGATACGATGCTCGGCCAGCTCGGCCGCATCGCTTCGAAGATGGACCGGCTGCGCCGCGTCTTCTCGGGTGAGTCACCCATCGACGGCGATGACGATCTCCGCATGATGACCGATGAGTTGCTGGCCGTGCGCCGCGATCTCAAGGCCGTCCTGCGCGAATACGCCAACGCCTCGATCGACGAGCAGAAGCGCATCGCCGTGATCCTGCGGCACGCCATCGACGAGATCGCCGGCGACAAATAAGACGGGCGTAAAAGCCCACCTCTGCCAGCCACCGGCCTGACTGCATCTGTATCACAAAACGGTATTCAATTGCCGTGATGTGGTACAAAATGCGGCCAACGAATCGATAGCGGCCGCGACCACGTCCGCCCAAGCATCGCGATCACGCGAGCGAGAACAGGAATGGGAGGGACGTGATGAAGTCCATGCTGATCATCGACAACAAGGCGGTGAACGCGGCCAGCGGCGCGACCTTTGATCGGGCCGATCCGATCACCGGCGACGTTGTCACTCAAGCCGCTGCGGCGACGGTCGAGGATGCCCGCGCGGCGGTGGATTCGGCGGCACGAGCGTTTCCTGCGTGGTCGCGCCTCGGGCCCAATCGCCGGCGCGATATTTTGCTGCAGGCGTCGACGCTGCTGCACGACCGCACCGAGGATTTCACCGATCTGATGATGGCTGAAACCGGTGCGGCGGCGCCCTGGGTCAGCTTCAACGTCCATCTGGCAGCGAGCATGCTGCGCGAAGCGGCATCGCTGACCACGCATATCAAGGGCGAGGTCATTCCCGGCGATAAGCCCGGCATGATGGCGATGGCGATCCGCCGTCCCGCCGGTGTGGTCCTCTCGATCGCGCCGTGGAATGCCCCGATCATTTTGGCCGTCCGCGCGTTTGCGACAGCACTGGCCTGCGGCAACACCGTCGTGCTCAAGGCGTCGGAGCTGAGCCCCGGCACGCAGTTCCTGCTGGTCGAGACGATGCGCGACGCGGGCCTGCCGCCGGGCGTTCTGAATTTGATCACCAACGCGCCAGCCGATGCCGGCAAAATTGTCGAGACGATGATCGCCCATCCGGCAGTGCGTCGCGTCAACTTCACCGGCTCGACCAAGACGGGCAAGCTCGTGGCCGAAACCTGCGCACGCTATCTCAAGCCGGCGCTGCTCGAACTCGGCGGCAAGGCACCGATGCTGGTGCTCGAAGACGCCGATATCGACAACGCGGTGCGTGCGGCAGCCTTCGGCGCCTTCATGCATCAGGGACAGATCTGCATGTCGACCGAACGGATCGTGGTCGACACCAAGATCGCCGATGTCTTCGCCTCCAAGCTGGCGGCCAAGGCCGGCACCATGGCGGCGGGCAACCCACGCACCAGCAACGTGCCGCTGGGTTCGATGATCGGCCGCGATGCCGCCACCCGCGCAGACGGTCTCGTAAAAGACGCCGTCGCCAAGGGCGCGAAGCTGCTGGCGGGCGGATCGGTTGACGGCACCTTCATGTCGGCCACGGTGCTCGATCGGGTTACCCCTGAGATGCGCGTCTATTACGAAGAGTCATTCGCGCCGATGGCCTGCCTGGTGCGCGTCAAAGATGCCGACGATGCCGTGCGCGTCGCCAACGACACCGAATACGGGCTGTCGTCTTCGATCTTCACCAACAACGTCAAACTGGCCCTCGAACTGGCCAGCCGGCTTGATTTCGGCTGCTGCCACATCAACGGGCCGACGGTGCATGACGAAGCACAAATGCCGTTGGGTGGGATGAAGGCCAGCGGCTATGGCCGCTTCGGCGGTCAGCCCGGCATCAACGAGTTCACGGAAGTGCAGTGGGTCTCGATCGAGGACCCAAACCAGCCCTATCCGATCTGATCCAACGCCGACATCGACTCAAAAGACGAGGAACGAGTGATGGCCATGAAGCGCATCGCGGTCGAGGAAGCATTCGTCACCCAGGAGATCGCCGACGAATGGGCCAAGGTTTTGGCCAGCCGCTATGTCGAACCGGGTTTCCGCATGATGGGGCAGACGATCCTGGGCGACAGCCCTGGCACCAAGATGGTCCATGCGCGGCTGCTCGATATCGGAGCGGGCCGCATCGCCCATATGGACCAGACCAGCATCGATGTTCAGGTGCTCTCGCTGACGGCACCTGGCGTGCAGGTGTTCGACGCGGTCACGGCCACAGCGCTGGCCGCGCAATCGAATGACCGGTTGTCTGAAGCGGTTCGCGCCAATCCGAAGCGCTTGGCGGGGCTGGCAGCTGTTGCGCCGAATTATCCCAAGGGCGCCGCGCAGGAGATCGAGCGCGGGGTCAACGCACTCGGTCTCAAGGGCGTGATTATCAACTCCCATACGATGGGCGAGTATCTCGACGATCAGAAATACTGGCCGATCTTCGAAGCGGCCGAGTCCCTGGATGCGCCGATCTACCTCCATCCGCGCGAACCGGCGCCGAGCATGGTCGGGCCCTATCTCGACTACGGTCTCTATTTCGCCGGCTGGGGTTTCGCCGCCGAGACTGGCTTGCACGTGATGCGCCTTATCATGTCGGGCGTGTTCGATCGCTTCCCGAAGCTGATGATCGTGCTCGGCCATATGGGCGAGGGGCTGCCATTCTGGCTGCAGCGTCTCGACAACCGCTATCTGCTCCAAGTGAAGATCGGCGCGGTTCCGAAAATGCGGCTGCTGCCCAGCGAATATTTCCTGACGAATTTTGTGATCAGCACCAGCGGCGTGATGTCGATGCCGGCGCTGCGCCTCAGCCTGGACGTGCTGGGGGTTGATCGCATCATGTTCGCGGCCGATCATCCCTATGAGTCGGTCGAGGAGGGCGTGGCGTTTCTTGACGGCGCGGCCATCACCGAGGACGAGCGGGCCAAAATCTATTGGCGAAACGCAGAGCGGGTATTCAAGTTAAGGTCGTAAACCGGCTAGGAAAGGCTTGACCCTATCCGCCAGTGTCGTATGACCGGAGGGACATTCCCTTCCGGAGGATCATCATGACGACCGCCACGACGCTTGCCGCCCGCATTTGGCCGCGCACCGCCGCCAACACCCTGCCGCGCGCTTTGGCGTTGATTCTGGCCGGTTCGATCCTTTTGGCCGTGTCGGCGCATGTGAAAGTGCCGTTCTGGCCGGTGCCGATGACCATGCAAACCTTCGTGGTGCTGATGATCGGCGCCACCTATGGCTGGCGTCTCGCCGGCACGACCTTGGTCGCCTATCTGATCGAAGGCGTCGCCGGTCTGCCGGTCTTCACCGGTGGCGTCGGCCCGCTTTATATGGCCGGGCCGACCGGTGGCTATCTGGTCGGCTTTGCGATCTCTGCGATCGTTGCCGGCTGGCTGGTCGAGCGCGGCATGACCCGTCGTCCGGTCGGCGCGCTGCTCACTTTCCTGTTTGCCGATGCCCTGGTGTTCGTGCTCGGTGTCGGCTACCTGTCGACACTGATCGGCATGGACAAGGCGATCGCCGGAGGTCTGCTGCCCTTCCTCGCCGGCGAAGCACTGAAGATCGTACTGGCCACCGCGCTGACCGTGGCCGTCTCGCCGTCTCTGCGCCGCGCCGGCTGATCGCGTAGCCCGAGGAGCACACTATGCCTGAAGCGTCCAATTCGCGGCGCTCCGCTTCCATCTCCGCCAAGGAGCTTGCTGCGCGGCGCGCGATCATCGCCGCCTGCAAGGAGATGAACGCGTTGGGCATCAATCAGGGCACCTCGGGCAATATCAGCCTGCGTTTCGGCAAGGTGATGCTGATCACGCCGACGGCGATGCCCTACGAAAAGATGAAGCCCTCCGATCTCTGCCGGATGCCGATCGACGGCGACTACGGTAGTTTCGAAGGTGCCCTGATGCCTTCGACGGAATGGCGCTTCCATCTCGACATTCTGAAGGCGCGGCCTGAGGTGGGGGCCGTGGTCCACTGCCACAGCAACTATGCAACTGCACTGGCCATCTGCCACAAGCCGATTCCTGCGGTGCATTACATGATCGCCGGCGCCGGTGGCCCGACGATCAACGTCGCCGAATACGCGACCTACGGGACCAAGGAACTCTCAGAGCACGCGCTGAAGGCGCTTGAGGGCCGCACCTGCTGTCTGCTCGGTAATCACGGCCAGATCGCGACAGGCCCGACGCTCGATCGAGCGCTGTGGCTGGCGGTCGAACTCGAAACGCTCGCCAAGCAATACGTGCTGACTCAGATCATCGGCGGCGCACGCGTTCTGCCCGACGAGGAAATCGCGCGCGTGGTCGAGAAGTTCCAGGTGTATGGGCCGCAGGAGCGCGAGAAGCTGGAAGCCGCCGCGGGTGCGAAGTCCGGGAAGCCGCTGCGCGCCAACCCGCGTCGTCCGCGTGTCACCACCAAAGTGGTGAAGCGGCCAGTCCGACGCCGTCGGCGTTAAACCGGCATCTCCCGCCGCCAGGGTGGATCGGCGCCTGGTCGCGAGCAAGTGATCGCGGCAGCTTGTGCCGCGAATTCCAGCGCCGGACCGATTTCCTTTTCCGTCAGTGCCCGCAGCTTCTCGCGCGGGATCACCTTGGCTTCGTAGAGGTTGACCAGAAAGGCCGCATGGAAGGTATCGCCCGCGCCGATCGTGTCGACGACTTCGACTTTGAGCGCCGGCCGATGCATCCGCGATGATTTCGTATAGGCCGTGGCGCCCGCGCCGCCATCGGTCACGATCACGACCGCTGCGCCGCCTTTCAGCCAGTCTGCAGCCGCGGCCTCAGCCGTCGACCCCGGGCGCAGATAGTCGAGATCTTCGACCGAGACGCGGATGATGTCCGAGAGCGCCATCAGTTCCGCGATGCGCTTGCGGTAGGCCGCAGGGTCCGGCGTCATCGCTGGGCGGCAGTTGGGATCGATCGCGATGGTGGCCTTGGCGCGCAGGGCCTCGGCCATGCGTTTGGTCTCGCCCGATACCGGTTCGTTGATCAGTGTGGTCGAGCCGATATGCAGAAGGTCGACGCCCGCCAGCGGCACAGCCTTAGAGTCGAAGCGCCACATGCGTCCGGCGCTGGCCTCATCGTAAAACATGTAGCGCGCTTGCTTATCGATGTACTTCACGAAGGCCAGCGTCGTCTGCCGCGCCGAACGCGTCACGCGCGCAACATCGACATTCGATTCACGCAGATGCTCGACGATCATTTCGCCGAACGGATCGCTCGAGACGCCGCCGATGAAAGCGACCGGCACACCCAAACGCCCGGCCGCCACCGCGATGTTGAGATTGCCGCCGCCGACCACGGGACGATAGGCATCCATCCCGCTATCGCTGCGCACGGGAACGAAATCGATCAGGGATTCGCAGCCGACCAGGATCATCGCGCGGCTCAGTTCGATCGGCGAACGCCGACCTCGTCGAGATGGCGCAAGAGATCGGCGGGGTCGTCATAGACGCGATAGGCGCCGCAGCGTTCCAACTCTTCCTCGCCATAGCCGCCCGAAAGAAGCCCGATGCTGAGGGCGCGGGCGCGTTTCGCGGCGAGGAGGTCCCATACGCTGTCGCCCACCACCATGCTGGACTGAATGTCGACACCCAGGCGTTCGGCGGCAGCCAGGAACAGGTCGGGATCGGGTTTGGCGTAGCGCACCTGATCGCGCGTGACCACCGGCGTCTTGCTGAAATCGACGCCCAGCATCTCGATATTCGGTCTGGCTGTCTCCAAACGTCCGCTGGTTGCGATGGCCCAGGGCACTTCGAGCTCGGTCAACGTCTGCAGGAGTTCGACGGCGCCCGGCAGCGGTTTGATCGAGGACGAGCGTGCGTTGAAAGACTCTTTATGACGTTCGCGCAGTTTGACGATCACACTCGGATCGATCTCGCGGCCCAGATCGCGTTGCAGGGCGTTGGCGAACAGCCCGCCCGACATGCCGATTCGGCGGTGAATGCGCCAGACGGAGAGAGGCAGGCCGGTGGCCTGCAATGCCTCGTTCCAAGCGAGGACGTGATGATAGACGCTGTCCACCAGCGTGCCATCGAGATCGAACAGGAACGCCGGAGGCTGGCGCTCCGTGACCGGATTGCTCATCGAAACGACTCCTTATGGGCCCGTCTGATGCTTGCGGGCTCCTGATCCTAAGCCGCCTTCTGATCCTCTGGCGGTGCCATCGCGCCGGTCATGATCGCGACCGCGTCGGACATGGAATACTTCTTCGGATCGATGACTGCAATCCGGCGTCCGAGGCGCATGATGTGAATCCGGTCCGCCACCTCGAAGACGTGCGGCATGTTGTGGCTGATCAACACGATCGGCAGGCCCTTGCGCTTGACGTCGACGATCAGCTCGAGCACGCGGCGCGATTCCTTGACGCCCAAAGCGGCCGTCGGCTCATCCATGATGATCACCCGGCTGCCGAAGGCGGCGGCGCGCGCCACGGCCACGCCCTGGCGCTGGCCGCCCGACAGGGTCTCGACCGGTTGGTTGATGTTTTGGATCGTCATCAGACCGAGCGAGGAAAGATGCTTGCGCGCCTCGCGCTGCATATCGGCGCGGTTGAGCTTGCGGGTCAGCAGGCCCAGCAGCCCTTTATCGCGCGTCTCGCGGCCCAGGAACATGTTGTCTGCGATGGACAGCGCCGGTGACAGGGCCAGGTTCTGATACACGGTTTCGATGCCTGCGTTGCGCGCATCGACCGGCGAGCGGAACTGGACGGGCTTGCCGTCCATCAGGATCTCTCCTTCGTCGGGTTGAGCGGCGCCGGCCAGCATCCGGATCAAACTCGATTTGCCGGCACCGTTGTCGCCGATGACTGCCAGGATCTCGCCCGCGTAGAGATCGAAATCGGCATGATCCAAGGCAACGACGCGGCCATAGCGTTTGACCAGGCCGCGCGCCTGAAGGATCAGTTGCGACGAGGTGTTGCTCATAGTGATCCTCGCTCTGCGCTACACGCAACCGCTCGTTCGCGCTCCGCGCTCATATTGCTCATGACGACACCTGCCGGATCCATTGGTCGAGCGCCACCGCCACGATGATCAGAATGCCCACGGTGAATTCCTGCCACAGCACGTCGACGCCATAGAGCGCGAGGCCGTTGCGGAACACGCCGACGATCAAGGCGCCGAGTACGGTGCCGATGATCGAGCCGCGGCCGCCGAACAGGCTGACGCCGCCGATCACCACGGCGGTAATGCTGTCGAGATTGGCCGTGTAGCCCGATTGCGGGCTGACCGCGCCGGTGCGGCCGATCAAGATCCAGCCGGCGACGGCACAGATCAGGCCGGCGATGGCGTAGACGCCCAGCAGCACGCGCTTGGTGCGGATACCGGCCAGGCGCGCCGAGTCGGGATCGTCGCCGGTGGCGTAGATATGGGTGCCGAAAGCGGTCCAATTGAGGATGAACCAGAACAGCCCGTAGAGCGCGATCATCAGCATCGAACCGGTGGTCAGGCGGCCGCCGAAGATGTTGATGGCGTGCCCGGTCCAATGCAGGAACGGCGCGACCTGTTCGATATCCGGTTCGCGGATCGTCTCGCCCTGCGAATACCAAAGGTTCAACGCGAAATAGACGCTCCACGTGCCGAGCGTGACGATAAAGGGCGGCAGCCGGAACATGGTGACCAGGGCACCGTTGATCCAGCCGCAGATCAGGCCGATCAGCAGGCCGAAGGGAAACGTGAGGTAGATCGGTACATGATATTCATAGGCCAGCCGTCCCATGACGACCGACGACAAGACCATGATCGCGCCGACCGAAAGGTCGATGCCGGCGGTCAGGATGATCAGCGTCTGGGCGATGCCCACCACCGCAATGATCGTGACCTGCTGCAGCACCAGCGACAGGTTGAAGGCGGCGAAGAAGCGTCCGCCCACCAGCAAGCTGAACAGAATGACGCTGAGGATCAGAATGAACGCCGGGATCGAGGTCGGGTTGCCGTGCAGGAAATGTTGGAGCCGCCTGAGCGGGCTCTGCGGACCTTCCTCGGCGACGAAATGCTCGCCGGGTTTCGTGGGCAACGCCGCTTCGAAATCCTGCATGGGACCACCGCTGCTTTGAGGCCCTTATGCGTGCCCTATTCAGGGGGCCGGGCCGGTTGTTCGCCTCCCGCGATCCGGGACAGCGGAGTCAGTGTCCGCTGTCCCGTCGCGTCTTTATCTAAGCGCTATGGTCGAGAGAACTCAACCCCAGCACTTCTTCAGACCCTCGTCGGTATTGATCGAGGGAACGCCGTCCACCGGGTGGTCGGTGATCAGCGTCGCACCGGTATCGGTGATCTTATCGGCCGGGCCAGCCGGCTTCTTGCCGGTCTTGGCGAATTCGGCCAGGGCTTCCATGGCCTTCGAGGCCATGAGCAACGGATACTGCTGCGAGGTCGCGCCGATGATGCCGGCCTTGACGTTCTTCACGCCGGGGCAGCCACCGTCGATCGAGACGATCGTCACGCCCTTTTCCTTGCCCGCGGCCTTCAGCGCTTCATAAGCACCGGCGGCGGCGGGTTCGTTGATCGTATAGACCAGGTTGATGCCGGGTTCCTTCTGGAGAAGGTTTTCCATCGCCTTGCGACCACCTTCTTCGTTGCCTCCGGTCACGTCATGACCGGCAATGCGCGGATCCTTTTCGCTGCCGTTCTTCGTGACGTCGGAATACTGGATACCAAAGCCCTTGAGGAAGCCATGGTCGCGCAGGTAGTCGACGGTGACGGGGCTCGCCACCAGGTCGAGCATGGCGATCTTGGCGTCCTTGGCTTTCGGGCCGAGAGTCTTGGCTGCCCAAGAACCGATTAATTCACCGGCCTTGAAGTTGTCGGTGGCGAAGGTGGCGTCGGCCGCATCCATCGGGTCGGTCGGCGTGTCGAGCGTGATCACGACCAAGCCGGCGTCACGCGCCTTCTTGATGCTGGGGACGATCGCGCGCGAATCGCTCGGCACGATCGCGAAACCTTTGGCGCCGACCGAGATCAGGCTCTCGATCGCCGCAACTTCGGCTTCGTTGTCGCCGTCATATTTGCCGGCGAAGGTACGCAGGTCGAGGCCGAGTTCCTTGGCCTTCGCCTGGGCGCCTTCCTTCATCTTCACGAAGAAAGGATTGGTGTTGGTCTTGGTGATCAGGCCGACCACAGGTTCCGCGGCCTGCGCGATGCCGGCGCTGGCGAATGCCAGGCCCATAACGCCAGCAATGGCGCCCGCCAGACCCAGGCGGAATTTACGAGATGCCGTCATAGGATGTCCTCCTCCTGTCTTACGCTTTGCCCGTGGACGCTTTATTGCGCCTCGGGTCCTTTATTCCCCCGGATTTCCGGCGGAAACGGTTTGCGCGCTTCTTTGAACGCGTTACGCGATCGGTCCAGCGTCGGCCGGACAACCGCACGATTCTCGGTGATGCAGCGTCGTCGCCACGTGAATATGGCGTGGCGGCGCATCGGGGTTGGCGAGCCGATCCAGCATCAGCTTCACCGCCCATTCGCCGATTTCCTGGCAGGGCTGAGCGATGGTGGTCAGGCGTGGCTGGAACAGATCGGTCCACTCGAATTCGTCGAAGGCTACCAGCGCGATGTCGCGCGGCACGCTCAGGCGGCGCTCTTTGATCGCGCGCAGCGCGCCCAGGGCCATCAGGTTGTTGCTGGCCACCAGTGCGGTCGGTGGATTGGGCAAAGCCAGCAGCTTGAGCGTGGTGGCGTGGGCCGGCGCCATGCTCGAATCGGCGGTGACCATCAGATCGGGATCGAACGCGATGCCGCCGTCTTTCAGGCCGAGCCGATAACCCTCGATGCGCTCCTGGGTCGAACTCAATCCGTTGAGACCGGCCAGCATGCCGATGCGCTTGTGGCCGCGCTGCGCCAGATGGCGGACGAGGCGCTGCATGTCGGGCTGATTGCTGGCCACAACATAATCACAGTCGCGATCGGCGATACGGTCGATCTGCACCACCGGGACTTTGTTGCGTTTGGCATGGGCGATCGCCTGCGCGCCGCCGGCCCCGGACGGCGATAGGATCAGCCCGTCGACCCGGCGCCCGATCAGCGCCTGCAGCGCCGCGGTTTCGCGATCCGGATCTTCGCCGATATCGGTCAGGATCAGCGTATAGCCGGCCTTTACAGCGGCGGCTTCCAACGGATGAACGACGGCGGTGAAATAGGGGTTGCTGATATCGCCGATCGCGAGACCTAGCGTGCGTGTCTCAGCACGCTTCAACGACCGCGCGATCGTATTGGGCATGAAGCCCGTCGCGTGAATCGCATCCATCACCTTCTGCCGCGTGCGATCAGGCACCGCGCGGGTGTTGTTTACGACATGAGAAACAGTCGATATCGACACGCCGGCCATGGCCGACACATCGCGCATCGTGATGGGCATTTTTTATTAGCCCTCGGACGATTTTCTCCCTGGCCCGGAGGCTAACATTCGGGCCGCGCCGTCCGCAAACGTTTTCTTTTTCCGTAAATGGCGACTTTAGCTTTCCCCCCGATGCCAATGGGGCGTGAGCGCGGCGTGCAACTCGCGATAAACCGGGTAGCGCTTGTCCAAGATTGCGCGGAGTTTCGGATCGGGCGCGACTTCGTGCGAGAGACCGGTCATGACCTTGGCCGCATCGGCCACGCTCGCGAACTTGCCGATGACGACGCCTGCCAGCATCGCTGCGCCGCGCGCGCCGAATTCCTCGCCTTTGGGCACTTCGAGAGTGAGGTCGAGCGCCGAGGCGAAGATTTCGAGCCACGCTTTGCTGCGCACGGCGCCGCCGCAGAATTTGGCGTGGCTTGGTTTCGGGAAGGCGCGGATCAGGCGTTCGTGATGGCGGCGATGCTCGAAGGCGACACCTTCATAGACTGCGCGCACGGCGTGGCCGAGATGGTGCCAGGTCGAGAGGCCGATCAGCGAGCAGCGCGCCCGCGTGTCGTCGAAGGCGCCATTCAGGAAGGGCAGGAAATAGACCGGCGGTTCCTCGGGATCGGTGCGCGCGATCGCCGCGTTGCACAGGTCGTAGACCGAAGCAGTTGGATTGGCCTGCGCCGCCGGGCGCAAGAAGGTATCGACGAACCATTCGAAACTGCTGGCTGAGGTCGGGCTGCCTTCGCAATAGATCCAACGCTTGGGTTCGAGCGCGTGGCAGATGAAGCCCACATTGCCATCGTCCATCGAATAGTCGAGGAACACCTGATGCAGGCCCCAGGTGCCGGCCATGATGATCATCTCGCCGTTGTTGATCGCACCGGTCCCAAGCATGACGGCGATGTTGTCGCTGCAGCCTGCGGGAACGGGTGTGCCTTCGCGCAACCCGGTCGCCGCCGCAGCTTCGGCGGTGATCGTGCCGGCCACCGAGAACGAGTCGATCAGCGGCGGGTAGAGATGCGTCTGGTCCTCGACGCCAAAGAAGGCGAAAAGCTTGGGGTCGACCTGACGCGTGGCGGTGCCGAGCACGGTCGCGGTGCTCTGATCGGTCACTTCCGCAACGCGCGCGCCGGTGAGGCGAAACCGGAGATAATCTTTGCAGGTGAAGAGCGTCCTGGCCTGCTTCAGCACCTCAGGCCGGTGCTTCTTGAACCAGGCCAGCAGCGGCACGGGTGAACCCTGCCAGACGCGTTTGAAGCTGGCCTTGGTGTAGGCATCTTCCTGGCCGGTCAGACGCCATTCTTCCACCAATGGCGCGGCGCGCTGATCGGAAGACAGAAGTCCATTGCCGATCATCTTGCCGTTCTCGTCGACAAGATAGAGTCCATTGCCATAGCCGGTGATGCCGACTGCGGCGATGTCGTCACCCGTCACACCGGCTTTGCTCATCGCCTCGCGGATCACATCGCAGAGGCCGGTCCACAACTGCTCGGGATCGCGCTCAGCATGGCCGGGCGTGGGCGTGATCGGACGGAAGGGCCGGGCGGTGACACCCAGCTCTTCGCCTTTAAGTGAATAGACTGCCGCTTTGACTGCTGTGCCGCCCGCGTCGATTCCGAGAATGTAATCGGCCATGAAGCGTGCGGGACCTCTCAGCCGCGGCCGTAATCGTCGGCGAAGCGCTCGATATCGTCCTCGCCCAGATACGAGCCGACCTGCACTTCGATGAGGTGCAGAATCGCCTTACCGGGGTTTTCGAGACGATGCATGGAGCCCAGCGGGATGAAGACCGACTCGTTGATCTTCAGCGTCTTCACATCTTCGCCCACGGTCACCTTGGCTTCGCCACCGACCACAACCCAATGCTCGGCGCGCTTGGAATGCCGCTGCAGCGAGAGGCGCCCACCCGGGTTCACGATGATGTGTTTGACCTGATAACCATCGCCCTGATCGACCGAGCTGTATTCGCCCCAGGGGCGCTTTTCACCATTGTTCATTCGCTCTGCTCCTGGCTGGTTGGCGCAGTTTCGATCACATCACGGCGTCAGGCCGCGCTGCGCGAGATTGCGCATCAAGCTACCAATGCCAAAGCTCCATGGCCGAATTTTGTCGCAATGGGCGACGCGGTTGACCAGCGCTCCAAGCTTCGGGGTAGCGATGGTCACAATATCGCCCACCACATGGGTGAAACCCGCGCCCTTTTCGTGGCGATCGTCGATCGGCGCGAACATCGTGCCCAAGAAGAGGGCAACGCCGTCAGGGTATTGGTGGGTGGTGCTCAGCGTCTGGGCCACCAGGTCAAGCGGGTCACGGCTGATCTGGCGCATCGAGCTCTTGCCCTGCAGCCGGAACTGGTCGGGCCCTTCCACCTTCACGGTGATCTCGGCCGTGCGTACATCCTCGATCGTGTAGTGGTCGTCGAACAGGCGGATGAAGGGGCCGATCGCGGACGACGCGTTCTGGTCCTTCGCCTTACCCAGCAGCAGGGCGCTGCGTCCCTCGAAGTCGCGCAGATTGACATCGTTGCCCAGCGTCGCACCAACCGTCTTGCCGCGGCTGTTGGCGATCACCACCACTTCCGGCTCGGGATTGTTCCAGGTCGATTTCGGATGGATGCCGATATCCGCGCCCGTCCCGACCGAGGCGAGCACGGGCGTCTTGGTGAACACCTCGGCGTCGGGGCCGATCCCGACTTCGAGATATTGCGACCACATGCTTTGTTCGATCAGCATTGCTTTCAGCTTAGCGGCCTTGTCCGAGCCCGGCACGATCGAGCGGAGATCGTTGCCGACGATGTCGATGATCTTCTGCCGCACATCTTTCGCGGCATCGGGATTGCCGCGCGCTTTTTCTTCGATCAGGCGCTCGATCAGACTGACGGCGAAGGTCACACCGGCGGCCTTGATCACTTGCAGATCGCAAGGCGCCAACAGAAACGGCTTCATCGCATCGCGCGTGTCTTCGCCGCTATTGGCCAGAAGCTCAGCCAAGCTGCCGATGCGCTTGCCGGGGGCGTCGCGTGCCGCCGCGACGGCATCGTCGCGCTCAAGTAATCCGCTGACGGTGGCCGAAGCGCTACTGATATCGATGACGTCGTCGCCGCGGATCGCGATCACGGCAGGTCCAGCGATCGGATGCACCACCCAGGCGCGGCCGATCAGCGTCGCCTTGTCGCGATCGATCGGCAAGCTGTCATCGATATCGAGATGCATTCGCTTGTTTCCTTAAGGGCGCTGCACGCCCGAGACCGAGAGATAGACGGCATAGAGCGAGCGCGTGGCGGTAATGAATAGGCGGTTGCGCTTCGGGCCGCCGAAACAAACATTCGCGACCGCCTCGGGCACCTTGATCTTGCCGAGCAGCTTGCCTTGCGGCGTATAGCAGTGGACGCCATCGCCGGCGCTGGTCCAGACATTGCCTTCGACGTCGATGCGAAAACCATCGGCCAGGCCGGGCGAGATTTCCGCGAACACCTTGCCCTTAGTCAGTTTCTTGCCGCCTTCGATGGTGAAGGAGCGGATGTGGTGCTCGCCTTTCGGATCGTGTGAGCCGCCGGTGTCGGCGACATAGAGAATCTTTTCGTCGGGCGAGAAGGCGATGCCGTTCGGCTTGTTGAAATCGTCGGCGACGACGGTGAGCGACCCGCTATCGGGATCGAGACGATAGACGTAGTTGTGCCCGATCTCGCTTTTGGCCTTGTGGCCTTCGTAGTCGGACAGGATGCCGTAGGGCGGATCGGTGAACCAGATCGAGCCATCGGACTTCACCACCGCGTCATTGGGCGAGTTGAGGCGCTTACCTTTGTACTTGTCGGCCAACACCGTGATGCTGCCATCGTATTCGGTGCGGGTGACACGGCGCGCGCCGTGCTCGCAGGTGATCAGCCGGCCTTCGCGATCGCGCGTATTGCCGTTGCTGTTGTTGGACGGGTTGCGCCACACGCGCACGCCAGCGCCTTCGACGTACTGCATGATCCGGTTGTTGGGGATGTCGCTCCACAGCAAGAAATTGCCGTCGCCGAAATAGACCGGCCCTTCGGCCCACAGCATCCCGGTGTGCAGGCATTCAAGCCAGCTATTGCCCTGGATCAAATAGTTGAAGCGCTGATCGTAAATCTCGAAACAGCTCGCCATGCCTTCCTCCCCAGTGTTCGCACGACCGGCGCCTGTGTGGCGCCGGTCTCGGTCCTTCGCGGACTCGTTCGGTGCGTGCCCGCTGTCGCGGGTGGCGTGACTACTTGTGTGCCTTCACCTTCTGGAGCTGCTCGCCCAAGCCGGTGAGGCCGAGACGCATCGTGTCGCCCGGCTGCAGCCAACGCGCATTCGGCTTCTGGCCCATGCCGACGCCTGAAGGGGTGCCGGTCGGGATCACGTCGCCGGGCATCAGCGTCATCATCGAGCTGATGTAGCTGATGATCTTGCGGCAGTTGAAGATCATGTCCGACGTATTGCTCTTCTGCATCATCTGGCCGCTGACTTCGCAGAACATGTCGAGCTTCTGCGGGTCCTTCACCTCGTCAGCGGTCACCAGCCACGGACCAATCGGCGCGAAAGTGTCGCAGCTCTTGCCCTTCGACCAGTTGCCGCCGCGCTCGAGCTGGAAATGACGTTCGGAGACGTCGTTCACTACGGTGTAGCCGGCCACGTATTTCAGCGCGTCTTCTTCGGAGACGTATTGGCACTTGGTGCCGATGACGATGCCGAGTTCGACTTCCCAGTCGCCCTTCTTCACGCCCTTCGGCAGAATTACATCGTCATAAGGGCCGGTGATCGAGGTGATGGCCTTCATGAACAGTACCGGCTCGGTCGGGATCGCCGCGCCGCTTTCCTGTGCGTGCAGGCGATAGTTCAGGCCGACGCAGACGATCTTCGGAATGGGAGCGAGCGGTACGCCGATGCGCGGCTTGCCCGGCACCACCTTGAGCTTATTGACGTTGACCTTCTTGAGTTCGCGCAGGCCAGCCTTGGAGATCACCTCGGGGGTGATGTCGTCGACCACGCGCGAGAGGTCGCGGATCTTGCCGTCGGTGTCGAGTACACCCGGCTTTTCCTTGCCGCGAGGGCCGTAGCGAAGCAGTTTCATGGTTCCTCCAAAAGTTTCTGTTAATGCCTGAGACCAACTTGTGGGATCAGGCGGTCATGCCGCCATCGGCGAGATGGATCGCGCCGGTGGTGAAACTGGATTCGTCGCTGGCGAGATAGACGGCGAGCGCCGCCATTTCCTCGGCCGTTCCCAAGCGGCCCATCGGCTGGCGATCGATGAAAGCTTTGCGGGCCTTCTCGACATCGCCCAGCGCGGCGATGCGGTCGTCGAGCGATGGTGTAGCAATGGTGCCGGGGCAGATTGCGTTGCAGCGGATGCCTTGCTTGATGTAGTCGACCGCGACCGCTTTCGTCAGACCGATCACGCCGGCTTTACTGGCGCCATAGACGAAACGGTTGGCGATGCCGCGCACCGACGAGGCGACCGACGCGATGTTGATGATCGACGCGCCCTTGCCGCGCTCGAGCATCGCCGGCAGGAACGAGCTAATGGTCAGATACATGCTGCGCAGATTGACGTTCATCGAGAACGTCCAATCGTCTTCGCTGCAATCGAGAATCGTGCCGTGATGGACGAAGCCGGCGCAGTTCATCAGCACATCGACCGCGCCCATCTGCGCGGCCAGAGCGCTGACCGCAGCCCTGTCGGTCGCATCCAGGCGCTGCACGGCGATTTTGCCGTCGCTCGCCTTGGCCAGCTCCTGCAGCTTGTCTTCCTTGATGTCGGTGGCCATCACCTTCGCGCCCTCGGCGGCGAAGGCCTGCGCAGATGCGCGTCCAATTCCTTGAGCTGCCGCGGTTACAACCGCGGTCTTGCCCACGAGCCTTCCGGCCATTGTTTCACTCCCCGGGACGATTGACGATTAGTGCTATATCCTCGCTGGAAATTGCCACGCCCCGGCTGCGGCTGTAAATTGCATATTCGGTCACTATATGCATGGCGCGTATGACCACCGTGACTCCTGGGAGTTATTCAATGCCTTCGCTCGCGATTCGTCTCAATCCGGTCGACAATGTGGTTATTGCCCGCGCCGATCTGCTGCCGGGGACCAAGCTGGACGAATGGGGCATTGCCGTCCGGACCCATGTCCCAGCGGGACATAAAGTGGCGATCGCGCCGGTGGCCGTGGGCGAACCGGTGAAGCGCTATGGGCAGATCATCGGTTTCGCCACCGTGGCGATCGAACCCGGACAGCATGTGCACACGCAAAACATCGCCATGGGCGATTTCTCGCGCGATTATGCGTTTTGTGCCGATTTCGAGCCAACCGACTACATTCCCGAGCATGAACGCGCCACCTTCCAGGGCATCGTCCGCTCCGATGGCCGTGTCGCCACGCGTAACTTCATCGGCATCCTGACCAGCGTCAATTGCTCGGCCACGGCCGCCAAGATGCTATCGGACCGGTTCAAGGGCGGCGCGCTCGATGCTTTCCCGAATGTCGACGGCGTCGTGGCACTCACCCATCACTACGGCTGCGGCATGGCCAGCGAAGGCGAGGGCATGGATATGCTGCGCCGCACCATCGCCGGCTACGCCCGCCACCCGAATTTCGCCGGTGTGTTGATCCTCGGCCTCGGCTGCGAGGCCAACCAGATCTCGCGCATCATGGCGACGGAAAAGCTGCAGGCCGGCCCTGCGCTGCACACGATGACGATCCAGGACTCGGGCGGCACCGCCAAGACCGTGGCCGAGGGCATGGCGCGCATCAAGGAGATGCTGCCCGAAGCCAATAAGGTGACGCGTACCACCGTACCGGCCAGCCACATCACGCTCGCGCTGCAATGCGGTGGTTCGGACGGCTACTCAGGCATCACCGCGAATCCCGCACTCGGCGCCGCGGTCGATCTTCTCGTGCGCCATGGCGGTTCGGCAGTGCTCTCTGAAACGCCGGAAATCTACGGCGCCGAACATCTGCTCACGCGTCGCGCGGTCAGCCGCGAAGTGGGCGAGAAGCTGATCGACCGCATCCATTGGTGGGAGGAGTACACCAAGCGCACCGGCAACGAGATGAACAACAACCCGAGCCCGGGCAACAAGGCCGGTGGCCTGACGACGATCCTCGAGAAGAGTCTCGGCGCCGCCACCAAGGGCGGCACGGGCAATCTCGTCGACGTCTACAAATACGCCGAGGAGATCACCGCCAAAGGCTTCGTGTTCATGGACACGCCCGGTTACGACCCGGTCTCGGCCACCGGCCAGGTGGCCGGCGGCGCCAATGTGATCTGCTTCACCACGGGCCGCGGCTCGGTGTTCGGCTGCAAGCCGGCGCCCAGCCTGAAGCTGGCCACCAACTCGCCGCTCTACAAGCGCATGACCGACGATATGGATATCGACTGCGGTCCGATTGCCGATGGTGCGGCGACGGTGCAGGAGATTGGCAAGCAGATCTTCGATCTGGTAATCGCCACCGCCTCGGGTCAGCGCACCAAGAGCGAGCTGATGGGGATGGGCGAAGAGGAATTCACGCCATGGCAGCTCGGCGCGGTGATGTAGGCGCCGGCGGCCTTCGAGGGCCGGCATCTTTCAGATCAATTGGCCTTCGGCATCGGCTCGGCCGACACCGTCACCGTTCCGTTGTGGGAATAGGTGAAATTGCTTTCTCGATCTGAGCCGCTATGAATCGTGTAGAAAACGATGACTCCACCGCCGATGGCAGAGCCCCCTGCCGTGCTCGTGCTCTCGGTGATACGGGATATCTGCGATCCCACCGACTGCGGATCTGAAGCGACGATCAGATACCGCTCTTCGGGATGCAGCCGGATGCCGACATAAAGCTTGTTGCCGTGAAACATGAAAGCGTCGCGGGCGATCTCTCGCACCACGTTCTCGCGTTCATCCAACATTAGAACGTGAGGCGAGAACAAGCCGGCACCGAGCGGCGTGCTTGTGACCGACACCAACACTGGCTGGCTACTGCCGTCGGGTAATTTGAACGCGCCGTAAAGGCTGCGAAGGCCACCCGGCTGCTCCAGGCACGATGCGTTCCCGTCCAGTGTCACCGTCACGGCCTTGTCGGAATCGAGCGGAACCGGCTTAGCCTCGGCCAATGCCGGCCGGGGCGAACAGGTCAGCGCTGCGATGTTGGTAATGGGTGGCGGGCCGCGGTCGTTCCCGCAGGCGCTTGCCGCCAACGCCATCACCGCGCAGGCCGCCTTCTTCCACCCCTTCGTGGCAGGCTTCCGTCTCAATGGAGGAGGGTGCCAACAGTACGCGCAGATTCCTTGAGCGATACCTGCATGCCCTCGACGGCTCTGTCCGGGTCGCCCATCAATGCGTCAAAATCGACGAACGTGTATTTGGGATCGGGCGACAAGGTGATCGTTTTCTTGGGCGTGTTGACCGGATTGTAAAAGATCTGGTCTTGCATCAGGACCGATGTGTCTTTGGCGCGCACCAGTTTCGCTTTGACGATCACGGCGGGCCGGTAGGGATTCGATGAGCTGATGCCCGCAGCGATATAACCGTACCCAATCACCACGACATCGAGATATGCATCGATCTGCGTGTCCTCCACCGGCGGATAGTGGTCGAGGAACGCGGCCTTGTCGTGTTTTACGGGGACCTTCTTCACGGTATAGCCCTGCTTCTCCAAACTTTCCGTCAAGGCCTGGTCGAACACGTCCTCGGGCGCGAAGCCATGGCTGTCGGCGAGTTTCTTGAAGTCGGTCTCACGATTGCTTTGCATCGTCGCATCCACCATAGCGCCGATCAGTCCCAAACTCTGGCCGACGCTGCTGGCCAACACCACCGAGGGCTTGGGAGAAAACGCCGGCGTGACGATGCCAATGGTCTTTACGTCTTGGCTCGACGAGTGGTCGAAAGGAATTTCCGGAGCCGCGCACGCGGCCAAAACCATAACACACGCAGCGATAATCGCCGCGGAACGCAAACGGATCATGTATCCCCCAACCACATCTGTCCCACGCGCTGACGGCACATCCCGCCATCAGCAGCAATACTCAGGCGGAAACTATATGGGCTGGTTCTGATTCGTCAACGCGTATACACGCGTCGCCACAATCTCGTGGGTGCAATGCTCACGAGTTCAATTTTATTCAGATGTAATATTTTTATCGTCGAAGGGAATCGCAGGCCGGCGCAGTTGAGCGCTGGCCTGCGCTGCTGCCTCTGGCGCGTCTAGATTTGACCTATCAAGACCAGCACGAGGATGATCACGAAGACCGTGCCCAAACCGCCGGCCGGGTAATAGCCCCAACCCGAGCTATACGGCCAGCTGGGCAGCGCGCCGACCAACAGCAGAATGAGAACGATAAGCAGAACGGTACCGAGCATGAGAGCGGTCCTTTCGCTATGTGACTCGCGACGCGAGAACCACGCTGCATGCTCGGTATGGCTCCTTTGCGGCAAAACCCGCGCGAAAGAAGCGCGAGGTTTGTGATCGTGTGGTGTCTAGGCGTTAGGCCCAGCCGGCGTCCACGATGAAATCCTGCGCCGTGCATTTCGAAGCGGCATCGGACGCGAGGAACAGCACCATGTCGGCGATATCTTCGGGCATCACGCGCGCCTTCAGGCACTGCATCTTTTCACGTTCGGCATCGGCCTCGGGCGTCAGCCACAGTTTGATCTGCCGCTCGGTCATCACCCAGCCGGGCGTCACCGTGTTGACGCGAATATTGTGGGGCCCAAGATCGCGGGCGAGCGTCCGCGTCAGCCCTTGAACCGCCGCTTTGGCTGTCGCATAGGCAGGGAAGTTGCCATGCGCCACCATCCACGAGATCGATCCGAAATTGACGATCGATCCGCCGCCGAGGCGCTTCATATGGGGCAGCACGGCCTGGCAGGCGAAGAACATCGGGCGCAGGTTGATCGCCATGCGATCGTCCCAGAACTCGACCGTGACATCCTCGACCTTGTGGCGCTGATCGTTGGCCGCATTGTTCACCAGAACCGAAATATCGCCGAGTTCGGCGCGGGTCTTCTCCACCGCTGCCTGCAGCGCTTTCACGTCGCGGATATCGCAGGGGATGAAGAGCGGTTTGTTGCCGGTTTCGGCCTCGATTTTGTCGACCAAAGCCCGGCCATTGTCCACCGCGATGTCGACAAAGGCCACTTTGGCTTTCTGGCGGGCGAACCCGGCCGTATGCGCGGCACCAATTCCGCTCCCGCCGCCGGTAATGAACACGGTTTTCCCGGTAAGCCCCGGATAAATCGCAGGCTGATGCATGGCTCCCCTTCGTTTTTTATTTGTATGACGAATAGCTATTGACCGGACCGCTCGGGACAGTCCATAGCTTGGACCTTCTAACACCTGCCCGCTAAACCGGGAACGGAAAACGGGACAAATTCGGACCGCGCGGCCGGGCCGTGCGCAATAGGAACGGGGACGGAAACATGAGCAAACGGAATAGGTTGCGTAGCCACGAGTGGTTCGGTCTGAAGGACCGCGATGGGTTCGCCCACCGCAGCTGGATGAAGAATCAGGGGTATCCGCAGGACCTGTTCGAAGGGCGTCCCGTCATCGGCATTTGCAACACCTGGTCCGAGCTGACCCCCTGCAACGGCCATTTCCGCGACGTCGCCGAATGGGTGAAGCGCGGTGTTTGGGAGGCCGGCGGCTTCCCGCTCGAATTCCCGGTGATGAGCCTGGGCGAAACCAATCTGCGCCCCACGGCCATGCTGTTCCGCAACCTGGCCAGTATGGATGTGGAAGAGTCGATTCGCGCCAACCCGATCGATGGCGTCGTGCTGCTGATGGGCTGCGACAAGACCACCCCGTCCTTGATGATGGGCGCCGCGTCTTGCGACCTTCCCACGATCGGCCTTTCCGGTGGTCCGATGCTGAAAGGGCGTTACAAGGACCGTGAACTCGGTTCGGGCACCGGCGTGTGGCAGATGTCGGAAGACGTCCGCGCCGGCAAAATGCCGATTGAGGAATTCTTCGCCGCCGAGGCCGGCATGGGCCGGTCGAAGGGCCACTGCATGACCATGGGCACCGCTTCCACCATGGCCTGCATGGTTGAATCGCTGGGCATGGCGCTGCCCGGCAATGCCGCGATCCCGGCCGTCGATGCGCGTCGCTACACGCTGTCGCAGCTGACGGGCCGCCGCATCGTGCAGATGGTCAACGAGGATCTGCGCATGTCGCAGATTCTCAAGCGCGAGAACTTCGAGAACGCGATCCGCACACTCGCGGCGATCGGCGGTTCGACCAATGCCGTGATCCACCTGATCGCCATGGCCGGCCGTATCGGCGTGCCGCTCGACATCGATGATTTCGATCGCATCGGCTCGCACATTTCGAACATCGTCGACATCCAGCCGTCGGGTAAGCACCTGATGGAAGACTTCTACTATGCCGGCGGTCTGCCGGTGGTGCTGCGCACCTTGGCCGAAAAAGGCCTGCTGCATAACAACGCGCCGACGGTCAATGGCAAGACGATCGGCGAGAACGTCGCTGGCGCCGAGAACTGGGACAAGAACGTCATTAAGAGCTACGAGGACCCCTTCAAGGCCCAGGCCGGCATCGCCATCCTGCGCGGCAATCTCTGCCCCGACGGCGCGGTGATCAAGCCGTCCGCCGCCAGCCCGCATCTGATGAAGCATCGCGGCCGCGCCTATGTCTTCGAGACGATCGAAGAGTTCCACGAGACGATCAACGACGAGTCGCTCGACATCGACGAGAACAGCATCATGGTGCTGAAAAACTGCGGTCCGCGGGGCTATCCGGGCATGGCCGAAGTCGGCAACATGCCGCTCCCGCCGAAGGTTCTGCGCAAGGGCATCACCGACATGGTGCGCATCTCCGATGCGCGCATGTCGGGTACGGCCTATGGCACCGTTGTACTGCACGTGGCACCGGAAGCCTCGGTCGGTGGTCCGCTGGCGCTGGTGGAGACCGGCGACATGATCACGCTCGATGTCGAGGCGCGGAAGCTGCACCTCGAAGTCGACGACGCCACGCTGGCCGAGCGCCGCAAGGCCTGGAAGGCGCCTGAGATCGCCAGTCGCGGTTATCAGCGCCTCTATCAGGAGCATGTGCTGCAGGCCGACAAGGGCGCCGACCTCGACTTCCTGGTCGGCGGCAGCGGCGCGCCGGTTCCGCGCGAATCGCACTAAACCAGCGCCGCTCGCGAAACTGACTCATGGCGCCGCTATCGCCACAACCGGTATGGACTGGTCGGGCCGTCCTCGGCGAGGGCCCGACCTGGTCGCCGCGCCTCAACCGCGTGCTCTTCGTCGATATTCGCGGTAAGCGGCTGATCGCCTGGTCGCCCGATGATGGGTCGTCCTCGGAATGGTCGATGCCTGAGGCCTGCGTCTGGCTGATCGAGCGCAAGGACGGCGATGGTTTCCTCGCCGCGCTCAAGACGCGCATCGTTCATATGCGCCTCGATCTGCAGACCGGGCCGGTGATCGTTGCCGATGTCGCGCGGCCCGAGGCGCATATCCCGGGTAACCGCTTCAACGACGCCAAGGCCGATCCTTATGGCCGCGTCTGGGCGGGCAGCATGGAAGATGCCGAATCGGGCGCAGCCACCGGCAATTTCTATCGCATCGATCCCAATGGCGCCGTGACGCAGGTCGATAGCGGCTATGGCGTCGCCAACGGCCCCGCGGTCAGCGCCGATGGCAAGACGCTCTATCACACCGACAGCATGGCGCAGACGATCTATGCCTTCGATCTCGGCGCCGATGGAACGCTGAAGAACAAGCGCGTTCATATCAAATTCACGGCGGCGGATGGCTACCCGGATGGTATGACCACCGACGCCGAGGGTGGGCTCTGGGTGTGCCATTGGGATGGCGCACGCGTGACGCGTTTCCTGGCCGATGGCCGCGTCGATCGTGCGATTGCGCTGCCGTGTTCGCGTGTCACGTCTTGCGTATTCTATGGCGCGGCGCTCGACAGACTGGCGATCACGACGGCGGCACATGAACGCCCCAACGAGTCCCAGGCCGGTTCACTGTTTACCGTAGCGCCCGGCGTGCGCGGTTTGCCGCCCGCTATGTTCGGTTGAATGCATAACGCGACTAACGTCACTTCAAGAATGCGACCCTGAGGGAAGCGAGGAAACGATCATGAGACTGAGCCAGATTCGGACGGTAACGGGTGAACGGCGCGTCATCGTCACGGGCCAGGACAACAAGGCACGCGTGCTGCCGGGCGAAGCCACGGTCTATGCGTTGGCGCGCTCGGCGATTATGCTGGGATCGAAGATCGATGCGCTCGTCCAGACGCGTCTCTCCGCTTCGCCCGAAGAGACCGTCGACCTCGCGAAGGTCCATGCGGAAGGCCGCGTGCTCGCGCCGATCGATCATCCGGATCCGGCGCATCTGTTGGTCACCGGTACGGGCCTGACCCATCTCGGCAGCGCCGAGAGCCGCGACAAGATGCATAAGGACATGGCCGATCCGGCCAAGCAGACCGACTCGATGAAGATGTTCAAAAAGGGCGTCGAGGGCGGCAAAGGTGGCGTGGGCAATGTCGGCGTGCAGCCCGAATGGTTCTACAAGGGCGATGGCTCCGTGGTGGTCCAACCCGGCGCGCCGTTCCCCTCGCCGGAATTCGCTTGGGATGGCGGCGACGAGGGCGAGTTGGTCGGCGCCTATGTCGTGGCGCCCGATGGCACGCCGTGGCGTGTCGGTTTTGCCTTGGGCAACGAGTTTTCCGATCACGTCATGGAGCGTGAGAACTATCTCTACCTCGCGCATTCCAAGCTGCGCGCCTGCTCCTTCGGCCCCGAATTGCTGATCGGCGATCTTGCCGATCATGTCGAAGGCCGCGCTTCTATCCTCCGCGATGGCAAGACGCTGTGGGAAAAGACCTTCTTTTCCGGCGAAGCGAATATGTGTCACAGCATCGCCAATCTCGAACTGCATCACTTCAAGTACCCTCTGTTCCGCCGGCCAGGGGATATCCATGTTCACTATTACGGTGCGGCCACGTTGAGCTGCCTCGAAGGGATCAAGCCGCAAGTGGGTGATGTGTTCGAACTCGACGTGCCGTCGTTCGGATTGCCACTGCGCAATGGTCTGTCCATCGTGCAGGCGCCCTATGTGGCTGTGCGCAGCCTTTAAGATCGCGATATCGGGATTTGGGAGACGTATATGAGTGAACTGCATCGCAACTTCATCGGTGGCGAATGGATCGGCAGCGCCGATGCCAGTGAAAACCGCAATCCGTCGAACACCGATGACGTGGTCGGCCTGTATGCCCGCGCGTCGCGCGCTGAAGCCGAGAAGGCGATCGACGCGGCACGCACTGCCGCGCCGGCCTGGGCACGCTCAGGCATCCAGGCGCGTCACGACGCGCTGCGCAAGGTGGCCGACGAGATCATGGCCCGCAAGGAAGAGCTGGGTAAGCTGCTCTCGCGCGAAGAAGGCAAGACGCTGCCCGAAGGCATCGGCGAAGTGACACGTGCCGGGCAGATCTTCAATTTTTTCGCTGGCGAGGCGCTGCGCCTGTCGGGCGAGAAGGTTCCCAGCGTGCGCCCCGGCATCGATGTCGAGATCACGCGCGAGCCGATCGGCGTGGTGGGCATCATCTCGCCCTGGAATTTTCCGATCGCCATTCCCGCTTGGAAGATCGCGCCGGCGCTGTGTCATGGCAATGCAGTCGTATTCAAGCCGGCTGATCTGGTGTCGGGCAGCGCTTGGGCACTCTCGGATATCATCGCGCGCGCCGGTTTCCCGGCGGGCGTGTTCAACCTCGTTATGGGCCGCGGCTCGGTCGTCGGCCAGGCGTTCCTGGAAAACCCGAAGGTCGATGGCATCAGCTTCACCGGCTCGGTCAACACCGGCCGCACTGTCGCTTCGGCCTGTGTCGCGCGCATGGCCAAGATGCAGCTCGAAATGGGCGGCAAGAACCCCATGGTTGTGCTCGACGATGCCGATCTGAACATCGCGGTCGATTGCGCCATCAACGGCGCGTTCTTCTCGACCGGCCAGCGCTGCACGGCGTCGTCGCGCCTGATCGTCACGCAGGG
Organism: Magnetospirillaceae bacterium; assembly: GCA_036490215.1. Classification (GTDB taxonomy): domain Bacteria; phylum Pseudomonadota; class Alphaproteobacteria; order Rhodospirillales; family Magnetospirillaceae; genus JASHSH01. The sequence continues at coordinate 182,124 of DASXEH010000056.1, read as the reverse complement.
GATCCACGACAAGTTCGTCGGTGCGATGGTCGAAAAGTTGAAGACCTTGGTGGTCGATGACGCGTTGAAGCCCGGCACGCAGATGGGCCCGGTGGTCGATCAGAGCCAGCTCGACCAGGACCTGCGTTATGTCGGTATTGGCCAGAAAGAAGGCGCCAAGCTCGCTTGGGGCGGCGAGCGTCTCAACCGCTCCACACCCGGCTTCTACATGGCGCCTGCATTGTTCACCGAGGTCGGCAACGACATGACTATCGCGCGCGAGGAAATCTTCGGACCAGTGGCGTCGGTGACGCGCGTGAAGGACTATGACGAAGCCCTTGCCGTGGCCAACGACACACCGTTCGGCTTGTCTTCGGGCATCTGCACGACCAGCCTGAAGCATGCCAGCCATTTCAAGCGCAACGCCGAAGCTGGCATGATCATGGTCAATCTGCCGACGGCGGGCGTCGATTACCACGTGCCGTTTGGCGGCCGCAAAGGCTCGTCCTACGGCCCGCGCGAGCAGGGTCGGTATGCAGCCGAATTCTTCACCACGGTGAAGACGGCCTATACTCTGCCGTAAGGGATTTTGCGAGGAGGGGGCATGCGACGGCCGGGGGAGAAAGGAACAGAGCATGAGGCGGCGGCGCTCCGGGCGCCGGCCGATGTAAAGCTCGTCCGATCGCGCGCCGACTTGTCGAAGGAGCCCCTGCGCAACATCCACGACTATCTCGCGACCAAGCTCGGCCGCGAAATCGTCGGCGGGCACTACAAACCCGGCGATCAGCTTCCCAATGAAGTCGATCTCCGTGATCAACTGTCGGTATCGCGCACGGCATTGCGTGAGGCCTATCGCGTTCTCAGCGCCAAGGGATTGATCGCCTCGCGGCAGAATGTCGGCACGCGGGTCCGGCCGAAATCCGACTGGAACATGCTCGATCCCGACGTGCTGAGTTGGCACCTCGATGTCGGGCCCAGCGAAGAGTTCATCGTCGCGCTGTTCGATCTGCGCCAGATGATCGAACCACCGGCCGCCGCGCGCGCCGCTCACCATGGCGATCCCGAAGCGCTCGCCCGGATTACGGAGGCCTATGACGCGATGGCCCGCAGCAAGGATGGCGAAGGCGATCTCATCGGCGCCGATGTTCGCTTTCATCAGGAGATATTGGCCGCCAGCCAGAATCCGTTGATCGGCACGCTTGGTGCTCTGATCCATACGGCGCTGGTCGGATCGTTCCGGTTGGGTTGGCCCAGCGCGGCGACAATGTCCGATGTGCGCCTGTCGCAGCACCGCGACGTGCTCGACGCGATCCGTGTCCATCAGCCTGAAGAAGCGCGCTACCGCATGGCGATGCTGCTCGAAATTTCGATGGACGATATCCGGCGCGGCTTGCGCATACCGCCGCCGAAACCGCGGCGCAAGCCGGGCGCACGCTAGATGTTCGCGGCATTTTCCTCCATTTTCCCGGGCGGTTGCCGTTCAGAGGCGAGCCCGAGCCGTTTCGCGTTGCATGTCGATTTCATGGATGTGCAAGAGGTCGAATAGGGTAGGGTGATGGTGGGAACGCAATGTCGTTCCTTTGTGCGGCGCAGCGTGCCGAAGGCCGCTGTTTCCCGTAACGAGGGGGATTGAGAAAGTCGGCCATGACGTCATCGGAACGTCCCGATCGTATGGGACGCGAACTCCACGCAAAGGACAAGGTCGGGCCTCAGAACCGCAACGGTGACTCTGCCGTTCGTCGCGGCAGCGAAGGCGTTACCTTCGGCCGCAATATCCATGAATCCCTGGCCAACATTCTCGGCACCGAAATTGTCAGCGAGGTCCATCCGCCGGGCTCGCTGCTTCCCAACGAATTCGAGATGCGCGAACGGTTTTCGGTGTCGCGCACCGCATTGCGCGAAGCTTACCGTGTTCTGACGGCCAAGGGCCTGATCGTGTCGCGGCCCAAGGTCGGCACGCGCGTCCGGCCGAAGTCCGACTGGAACATGCTCGATCCCGAGGTGCTGGCTTGGCACCTCCAGATGGCACCCACCGAAGCGTTCATCACCGATCTGTTCGTGTTGCGCCAAATGGTCGAGCCGCAAGCTGCCGCCATGGCGGCGCGGCTGCGTCCGCGTGCGAGCATCGAGCGTATCGCCGCCGCCTATGCGGAAATGGAACGGTTCCGCGACGGGACCGGCGACATCGTCACCGCAGACTTGCAGTTCCATCTCGGCATTCTCGAGGCGACGGGAAATCATTTCATCGGGGCGCTGGGCGGGTTGATCCATGCCGCGTTGCTGGGCTCGTTCAAACTGGGCTGGGAAAGCCCGAAGAAGATGCAGGAAAGCCGGTTGCTCCAGCATCGTTCTGTGCTTGAAGCGATCCGCGCCGGGAATCCCGAGGACGCCGACCGCTACATGAATATCCTGCTTGCCGATTCGATCAATGACGTGCGGGAATTCCTGCGCCGTCGCGGTGCCGACGGTTCAACGCCAACGCACGCAGCTGCAACGTCCAAGTAAGATGAGGTCACGATGAGTATTCGCCCCTTCGGCCAGACTTCCGAGGGAACGCCGGTCAGCGAGGCGCATCTGACGTTGCCGTCGGGTATGGAAGCCTCGGTCATCGGCTTCGGTTCGATCCTGCGCGATCTTCTGATCCCGGTTCCGGGCGGTGGCAAGCAGCGCGTGGTGCTCGGCTATCCCGATCTCGCCGGTTATCTCGGCGACGCGGCTCATCTCGGCGCGAATGCCGGCCGCTGTGCCAATCGTATCGCCAATGGCCGCTTCACATTGGACGGCAAGACCGTGCAGCTCGCCCTCAACGAAGCGGGCCGGACCCACCTTCATGGCGGGCCGACCGGTTTCGGCCGCCGCGTCTGGACGATCGAAAAGGCCGACGACACCTCGGCCACACTCGCGTTGCGGTCGCCTTCCGGTGAGGGCGGTTATCCCGGAACGGTCGAGGCGCGCATCATCTATCGTCTGCTGCCGCCGGCGACCCTACAGATTGAATTCTCGGCGACCACCGATGCCCCGACCATCGTCAACATCGCGCATCACTCGTATTTCACGCTGAACCATGGGAAATCGGTTCGCGATCACAAGCTGCAGGTGAATGGCAGCCGCTATACGCCGACCGATGCGGCGCTCATTCCCTCGGGCAATATCGCCTCGGTCGAAGGCACGCCTTATGACTTCCGCACCGCGCGTCCGCTCAGCGACACACGAACCGCACCCGATTTTTTCTACGACATGAATCTCGTGCTTGATCGCAGCGGATCGGGCGTCATCCATGCGGCCACTGTCACGGCGCCCAACAGCCCGATCAAGATGGAAGTGCACACGACCGAGCCGGGCCTGCAGATGTACGACTCGATCCATCTCGGCGTGGTGACGCCGGGTCACGACGGCATCAACTATGGCAAGCATATGGGCCTCTGCCTTGAAGCGCAGAAATTTCCCGATGCACCGAACCACCCGAATTTCCCGTCAGTGGTGCTTCGCCCCGGCGAGACCTATCACCAGACCACCGAGTACCGCTTCCCACCGGCGTAATTATCCGCGCGCGACGCGCATCAGCGTGGGCAGAACGTCGGCGAAGGCCGTGCCGCGCGGGGTGCCGAACTCGAAATAGATCCGGCGATAGAGCGCGAAGAGCTCTTCGTAGATTTTCTGCGCCTCGGGCTGCGGCTGGAATACCGTATATTGCGGGCACAGTCGTTCCTGCGCGGCTTCGATGCTGGGGAAGGTACCGGCGGCCAGGAAGGCGAAGATGGCCGCTCCCAGGCCAGTGACGTTGCTGCTCGGCACCAATACCGGCCGTCCTAAAACATTCGCATAAACTTGGTTCAGCACCGGATTGTGCTGCGGAATGCCGCCGCCATTGATGACGCGATGGGTGGGCGCACCATGTTCGGTCATTCGGTCGAGGATGACGCGCGTGTGAAAAGCAGTGCCTTCGATCGCCGCGAAGAGTTCGTCGCGCGCGCTGCTTTCCAGATTCCAGCCCAGAGTCATCCCGCCGAGATGTGGGTTCACCAGCACCGTGCGGTCGCCATTGTCCCAGGTCATACGCAACAGGCCGGTCTGGCCCGCCCGATAGGACTCGAGGCCCTCGCTCAGCTTGGCGACACTGGTATTGGCGCGGCGTGCGATGGCGGCGAAGATGTCGCCGACCGCCGACAGGCCAGCCTCGACACCGGAATGGGCGGGATGCACGCTGCCCTGTACCACGCCGCAGACACCCGGGATCAGCCGCGTCTCGGGGGTATAGGCGATGATACAGGTCGAGGTGCCGACCACGTTGACGACATCGCCCGCTTTCGCGCCGGCGCCGATCGCGTCCCAATGCGCGTCGATCGCGCCCACGGGAAGCGGAATACCAGCCGGCAAGCCTAGCTTCTCCGCCCAAGCAGGCGCGAGGTTACCGACAATCTGATCCGAGGTGGCATAGGGCCCTTCGAGCTTCGCGCGCACGCCGGCCAACAGCGGATCGACGCCGGCCAGGAACGATTCGGGTGGCAATCCGCCCAGCCCGGCATTCCACATCCATTTATGGCCCATCGCGCAAATACTGCGCTTCACCTGCTTCGGATCGGTGATGCCGGCCAGGGTTGCGGCCACCATGTCGCAATTCTCGAAGGCACTGGCGAAGCGCGCGCGTTTGTCAGGGTTGTGGCGCAGCCAATGCAGCAGTTTGGAGAAGCCCCACTCGGACGAATATGTGCCGCCGCACCATTCGATCGCTTCGAGCTTGGTGCGATGCGCCGCCGCGGTGATCTCGCCGGCTTCGCCCTTGGAGCGGTGGTCGCACCACAGATAATACTCGTTGAGCGGTTGCATCTGCGCATCGACTGGGATCACGCTCGAACCGGTGGCATCGAGCGCCAACGCGGCGACGCTTTCGGGTTTAACGCCTGCCGATTTGACTGCGCCGCGCATCGCTTCGGCCAAAGCTTTCATCTGATCGTCATGAGACTGGGTCGCGTGATCAGGATCGCCCGGCACACGGTGTAGCGGATATTCGGCGACGGCCGAGCCGATCACGCCGCGGGCGCCGTCGACGATCGATACGCGCACACTCAAGGTTCCGAAATCCACACCCGCGACGATCGCCATTCTTGCCGTTCCTCAGCGTTATTTATGCCGATGATGGCGCTTCGATGCGTGGCGCGCAACTCCGCAGGGCCTTGACTCCAAGCCGCTTTGAACCGAGCGTGTGGGGCGCAAAACGAGACCCAATCGGGCGACAAGCGGGAGGACGCGATGCAGACGATCAAGGGGCCTGCGATTTATCTGGCACAATTTGCCGACGACAAACCGCCCTTCAATTCGCTCGACAGTATTGCTGCGTGGGCCGCCGAGTTGGGCTACGAAGGCGTACAGATTCCCACCTGGGATGCGCGCCTGTTCGATCTCGAAAAGGCCGCGCGCAGCAAAACCTATTGCGACGAGATTAAAGGCACGCTGGCCGAACACGGCGTCGCGCCCACCGAGCTATCGACTCATCTGCAGGGCCAGTTGGTCGCGGTGCATCCCGCCTATGACATCGCCTTTGATGGGTTTGCGCCAAAGGCCGTGCAGGGCAAGCCGAAGGCGCGGCAGGCCTGGGCCGTCAAACAATTGAAGCTGGCCGCCAAGGCCTCGGCCGATCTCGGGCTCAAGGCACATGCGACGTTCTCGGGCGCGCTGGCTTGGCCGTATCTCTATCCCTGGCCGCAGCGGCCGGCGGGTTTGGTCGAGGCCGCGTTCGACGAGTTGGCCAAGCGGTGGCGGCCGATCCTCGACGCCTTCGACGATGCCGGTGTCGATCTCGCCTATGAAATTCATCCGGGCGAAGATTTGCATGATGGCATCAGCTTCGAGATGTTCCTTGAGCGTGTCGGCAATCACAAGCGCTGCAACATCCTGTTCGATCCGAGCCATTTCGTGCTGCAGCAGCTCGACTATCTCGACTACATCGACCTCTATCACTCGCGCATCAAGATGTTCCATGTGAAGGATGCCGAGTTCAATCCGACCGGCCGTCAGGGCGTCTATGGCGGCTTCCAGTCCTGGGTGAATCGCGCCGGGCGTTTCCGCTCTCTGGGCGACGGACAGGTCGATTTCACCGGCATTTTCTCGAAGCTGACCCAGTACGGCTATAAGGGCTGGGCCGTGCTCGAATGGGAATGCTGCATCAAGAGTTCGGATCAAGGAGCCGCCGAGGGCGCGCCGTTCATCGCCCATCACATCATCCAGGCCGCCGGCCGTGCCTTCGACGATTTCGCGTCATCGGGCGCCGACAACAAGAAGAACCGCAAGATGCTCGGGCTGAGCTAAGGGAGAAACGATCATGGCTTTGAAGATCAAGGGCGACAGCGGAACCAAGCGCCGGTTGCGGCTGGGCATGGTGGGCGGCGGCCAAGGCGCGTTCATCGGCGCCGTGCATCGCATGGCATCGCGCCTCGATGACCGCTACGAACTCGTCGCGGGTGCGCTCTCCTCCGATCCGCGCCGTGCGCGTGCCAGCGGTAAGGAACTCGGCCTCGCGAAAGATCGCATCTATACCGACTATCACGAGATGGCGCAGCGCGAGTCGCAGCGCGAAGACGGGATCGATGCGGTGGCCATCGTCACGCCGAACAACGTCCATCTCGGCCCGACCAAGGCGTTCCTGGATGCCGGCATTCACGTCATCCTCGACAAGCCGATGACGGCGACGCTTGCCGAAGCGAAGGAACTCGAAAAGGCGGTGCGCAAAAGCCGCCTCGTCTTCGGCCTCACCCACACCTACACCGGCTATCCGATGGTACGTCAGGCGCGCGAGATGGTGGCCGCCGGCCTGCTCGGCAAGATTCGCATGGTGCAGGTCGAGTACCCGCAGGATTGGCTGTCCGAACCCTTGGAGAAGTCTGGCAACAAACAGGCCGTGTGGCGCACCGATCCGAAGCGCACCGGCCCTGCCGGCTCACTGGGCGATATCGGCACGCATGCCTACAACATGGCGTGCTTCGTCACCGGGCTGAAATGCGATGCGGTCTGCGCCGACGTGCATACCTTCGTGCCCGGCCGCAAAGTCGATGACAATGTCCATGTGATGCTGCGCTTCCGCGGCGGGGCGAAGGGCATGCTGTGGGCCAGCCAGGTCGCGGTGGGCAGCGAGAACAACATCATGGTGCGCGTGTTCGGCGAAAAAGCCGGGCTCGAATGGCGCCATGAAGACATGAATTATCTCAAGTTCACGCCCTTCGGTCAGACGCCGCAACGCCTCAGTCGTTCCGGTGCCGGATCGATGGCTTACGCCGCTCATGCCTCGCGCGTGCCGGCCGGCCATCCCGAGGGCTATATCGAAGGCTTTACCCAGCTCTATACCGATCTGGCCGAGCAGATCAGCGCAAAGATCGAACGGCGCAAGCCCGACCCGGCCTCGCTGCTGGTGCCGGGGATCGACGCAGGCATGGCGGGGATGAAATTCATCGACGCCGTGCTGCGCTCCTCGGCGCGCAATTCGGCCTGGGTAAAGCTCTAAAGCGTGTGAAGCTCTAACGCATCAGAGGTTGTGATGTCGGTTTCGGTCGCCGAGAAGCGGGCGCAGTTCCGCCGCCTGCACGAGTCGGGATGCTTCGTCATCCCCAACCCGTGGGATTTGGGCAGCGCCCGCTATCTCCAGCATCTAGGCTTCAAGGCACTGGCCTCGACCAGTTCGGGGTTCGCCTGGTCGATCGCCAAGCCCGATAACAAGGTGCGGGTCGAGCAAATCGTCTCGCATCTCTCGGCGCTGGCGAATGGTGTCGATGTGCCGCTGAATGCGGATTTCGAAGGTGGATTTGCCGAAAATCTCGAAGGCTTGGCCGCCAATGTCGCGCTCGCCGTCGGTGCTGGCGTATCGGGCTTGTCGATCGAGGACTCGACCGGCGACAAGGCGTCGCCACTCTACGAAATCCCGCGCGCGGTCGAGCGCATCAAGGCGGCGCGCGCGGCGATCGATCGCGCCGATCCTGCGGTGATGCTGGTGGGGCGTGCCGAGGGCTATCTCTGGGGCAAGCCCGATCTCAAGGACACGATCGCGCGCCTGACCGCCTATGCCGATGCGGGAGCCGATTGTCTCTATGCACCCGGCCTGCGCACCAAGGAAGACGTAGCCGCAGTGGTAAAGGCTGTGGCGCCGAAGCCAGTCAATGTTCTCGTTGGCGGCCCGACCTTCACGGTCGCAGAACTGGCTGACTTGGGTGTGCGACGCATCAGCGTCGGCGGTGCCTTGGCGCGCACGGCCTGGGGGGCCTTCATGAAGGCCGCCGCGGATATCTTCAACACCGGCACGTTCGGCGCGCTGACCTCGGCTGTACCCCATCCCGAGATCAACGGGTTCTTCACCCAGGATGTCGAACGGCGGAAGTAACGAGCCCCCGCCGCCCGGGGCGGCGAATCGTTACTGGATGTTTTTGACGACCGTATCGATCGCCTCAACTTTCTGCCGCAGGACCTTCATGTCCTTCTCCATCGCTTCGGAGAGCTGCAGCAGCCCGGTGCACAAGTTCCACATCATCGGGTCTTTCTGCGGGCGGATGAGCAGAGTGATGTTTTCGCGGAACGCCGCTATTGCGGCTTGATAGCTCATCACGGTCTCCTGTCAGGGCATCGGATAAACGAAAGCAGTCGCACCAGACACAGTACAGGGCTTCACTGCTTTCGCTGCAACAAATCCCAGCGATTGCCGTAGAGGTCTTCGAACACGACCACCGTTGCGTATTTTTCCTCGCGCGGTTCCTCGATGAATTTCACGCCGCGTGCTTTGAAGGCCTCATGGTCGCGCCAGAAGTCGTCGGTGTGCAGGAAGAGGAACACGCGGCCGCCCGTCTGATTGCCGATGAACGCATCCTGTTCGACGGTCGCGGCCTGGGCGAGCAGGATATGCGTTTCCTTCGACCCCGGTGGTGCGACCACCAGCCAGCGTTTGCCGTCGCCCAATGGCGTATCTTCGACGGTTGTGAAACCAAGCTTTTCCTCGTACCAAGCCTTGGCTTCGTCGTAGTCGCGCACCACCAGCGCCACGGCCCCGAGATGGGATGACATTGCTCTTCCTTCCGCCTCACCGGCAATTGCACGGCTCTCCATTGGAGCCAGTATCAGTTCAAGAACCGTATTTCGCAGTGACGGCTGTATCAGGAAGCCAGGGCGCGTTCCAAGCCCAATCCCAGTGACAACAGGCGTTCATCATCGCCGCCTTTCGCCAGGAACTGCACGCCAGTCGGCAGGCCACCTGCATCGCGGCCCGAGGGCAAGGCCAAGCCGCACATGCGGAAGTAGTTGCCGATATAGCAGAAGTGCAGCACGTGCAGATTGGTTTTGCGGAACAGGTCGGGGTCGGCATCCAGCGGCGCGATCGCGGGCGCGGTGATCGGCGTGGCGGGCGTGACCAGAAGCGCATCGCCAAGTTCGGCATTCAACGACTGGATCAGCCGCTCGCGTTCGCGCTGGATGATCAGGAGATCGGGCGCGGTGACCGTCGCGCCCATCTTGGCGCGTGAGACGACGCGCTGGTCCATGCGCTTGGCATCGTCGGACTCATAATGATGCCGCTGCTCGGTATAGGCCTCGATCGTCACCAGCGCTCCTAATTTCGCGGTGATCGCGCGGGCCTCGGCGATCTGCGGCAGCTTGCGGCGCGAAACCTTGGCGCCAGCCTTCGCCAGACGGTTCAGCAGGGCTTCCATATTCTCACCGACGCCGGGCCCAAGCCCATCGGCGCAGTCGTCATGGGCAACCAATTCAAGCCCTGCTATGTCCGTGTAATGCACCGGCGTCGTCATCTGGCCGCGCAGCGCCATGTCGAGCAGCACGCAGTCTTCCACCGTATGCGCCAGCGGGCCGATCGTGTCCAAAGTCCGCGACAGCATGAACACACCGGTGCGGTCGATGCGCCCTTCGCTAGTCTTGAAGCCGGTGATGCCGTTCAGCGAGGCAGGGCCGCGCACCGATCCGCCGGTGTCGCTGCCGATCGAGCAGGGCGCGAGCCCTGCTGCTACGGCCACCGCGCCGCCCGATGTCGAGCCGCCCGGAATGCGCGCGGTCTTCGTATCGTTGGGATTGATCGGCGTGCCGAAATGCGGGTTGGCGCCGATGCCCGAGAAGGCGAATTCCGAGAGATTGGTCTTGCCCAGCGCCACCATGCCGGCGGCAGCCAGATTGGTGACGACGAGGGCGTCCTTATCTTTGACCGGGGCGTCGCGATAGAGCGCCGAGGCGGCTGTGGTGCGCGAGCCGGCCATGTCCATCAGGTCTTTCCACGCGACCGGCACGCCATCGAGCAGGCCGAACGTGCGGCCTTCTTTGTACCGCTTGGCAGCGGCAGCGGCCTCACGCCGCGCTCGTTCGGCCGTCACGGTGATGAAGACAGGATTCGACTTGGCCTTTTCGATCCGGTCGAGAAAGAACTCGGTCACGGCGACCGCATCCAGCCCGCCCGCAGCCAAGGCGCGGCCGATCGCCGCGCCCGACATCTTCTCAATCGGCAACATCATGCGCGCAGCTCCCAACCGTGGCCGCTTGCGCTCTTGGACAGGAAGCCATCGAGCGCCTTGAACAGATCCGTGCGTGCCGCGTCGGGCAACTGCGTGAAGGGCGGTAACACGCGACCCCAACTCGGCTTGCCGACCATCTCGCCTTTGATCGCCTTCAGCGCAGGGACCAGTGGATGTGCCTCGACGACTTTGCGGACGGCATCGAGCTTGGTTTGCAGGCGTTCAGCTTCGGCTTCCGTCGCCGCTGCATAGACTTGCGCGGCCAAGGGCGCGGTGAAGTTGACGGTGCCCGAGATGCAACCGCCGCCACCGGCTTTCTTGACGCGGGAGAGGAAAATCTCGCTGCCCGGATAGACGGCGAAGCCGGGCAGGTGCTTCAGCAGGTTTTCCGAATAGCTCCAATCGCCGAAACTGTCCTTCAGCCCGGCAATGATGCCCGGGAACGCATCGATCAACCGGTCGATCACCGCATAAGGGATCGGCACCCCCGTGAATTGCGGGATGTGATAGAGGTACAGACGCAAGCGACTATCGGCCACGCGTTCGATCAGCGAGGCGAAGGCCGCGAACAGGCCATCTTCAGTCGGGTTGCTGTAATAGTAGGGCGGCAAAACCAGCGCCCCACCGCATCCCGCCTGCACGGCATGACGTGTCAGCTCGACCACGTCGCCAAGCGATGCTGCGCCGGTACCCGGGATCATCTTGTCGGCCGGCACCCCTGCCTTGAGCAGTGTATCAAGCAGGCCGATGCGCTGCTTGGTTGGCATCGAATTGCCCTCGCCGGTCGAGCCAGTGGTCGACAGCCCGTTGCAGCCATTCGCCAGCAGCCATTTCGCATGATCGATCAGAAGCGGCGTATCGATCTCGTATTTGTCGTCGAAGGGCGACAGAACGGCCGCATACACACCTTTCGGCGCGATCGGCTTGGCGATCTTGGCGAGCAAGGTATCTGGGGCGACGGTCACACTCATCACTGTTCCTTCCCGATTTTATCGTTTCGCCGGCGTCAGTAACCGCGATGCCGATCGACCAATCCGCGCGGGCGTTTTCCCGCAATCAAACTACGCACACTGCGCGCAACGAACAACGTCCCCGTATCGCGTTGCGTCAGGCTTGCGATATGGGGCGTCACAATGACTTTGGGATGCGCCCATAACGGGTTGTGCTTGGGCAGCGGTTCTTCATGGAAGACGTCGAGCGAAGCGCCCGACAGATGTCCCGCATTAAGGGCCGCGAGAAGGTCGGCCTCAACGACATGGCCGCCACGTGCCAGGTTGATGACGGAAGCACCTTTCGGAAGCTGAGCAAAGGTCTCGGCATTCAGGATGCCGCGCGTCTCCGGCGTCAACGGCAGCAGGCATACCAAGATTTCGGCCTGTGCGAGGAAACGCTTCAGACCTGTTGCGCCGGCGAAAGTACGAACCCCGCGGATGGTGTGCTTGCTACGGCTCCAGCCGATGATGCGAAAGCCAAGCTGCTTCAGATGAAGCGTAGTGTCGCGCCCCAGGATGCCCAGGCCCATGACACCGACGCAGCGGTTGCGCGCCAGCGGTGCGTATAGCGGCTTCCATTGCTGATCGCGTTGGAAGGCGTTGAATTCAGGCATGCGCCGGTGGTGGTGCAGAACCTGAAGCAGCGCGAACTCGGTCATGCCCTCGGTCAGTCCCGGGTCGATCATGCGGATGACGGGAAGATGGGCGAGTGAGGCATTGGCCAGTATGTGATCGACACCCGCACCGAGCGAGATGAGCGCCTTCAAATTCGGGCAGCGATCGAGCCCCGCCACTGTTCCCCAGGCCGCCGCGTAATCGACTTCCGATGGCTTCACATCATCCAGCAGCGCAACCCGCAGCTCGGGTAAGGCGGCACTGATCGGCGCGAGCCAGGCCTCGGCCTCGCGGCGCGGTTTGATTGCTAAAGCCAATGTCGGAACGCGCCGGCGCGCGGATTTGGATGGCATGGACCCCGAGGCGGGAGGCTCGGACAACGGCGATTCAAAGTCAAGCCAAGCACCGCGGCACGGGCTTTGCGCCGTCAAAGGGCGAAGGCGTTTTTACGCCCTGAGCCTTGGGCTCTTCGGGCACCAGCGAGAACGCCGAACTATGCGGAATTCCGAGCTTTTTCGGGATTTGCGCGGCAAGGGTTCGCGACGGCGGCGCACGGCAGATTTTGCCCATCCGGTAAAATTTTCCGAGCGGATCATCGTCTCCGGACCCGTCCGGAGGGTAGCATGACGGTTACGAATCGCGCGCCGATTGAAGCCCAGGTCGTCAATCAATCGTCTCCCGTGCAGCGACATGGCGGCGAGGTCGATGCGGCCGAGATGGTGATGGCGGCTCAGGCCGCGCATCAGAACGGCAATCCCGAACGTGCCGCCGCGCTCTATCGCATCGCCCTCGACAATCTGTCTGGTCCGGCGCGCTATCCCGCGCTACTCGGCCTCGCCAGCGCCGAATGCGATTCGGGTCTGTTCAACGCTGCCGAGCGCGCCTGCCGCCAGGCCATCGCCGAAATGCCCGATCTTCATATCGGCCATACGCTACTCGCTTCCGTGCTGCTCGATCTCGGCCGCGCCGACGATGCCGCCGAAGCCATCTACGCATCGCTGCAGCGCGCGCCCGGCGATCTCTCGCTCCTCAATCTCGCCGCCGGCATCGCCCTGCGCCGCGGCCGTCCCGACGAAGCGCGCAAGCTGACTGAGGCCAGCCTCGCGATCATGCCGACCAATCAGCGTGCGGTTGCCCATCTGGCAATTGCGTTCGCGCAGCTCGGTGTGGATCAGGCCGTCGCGCGGCTGCTTGATTTCGACCGCCTGCTCAAGGTGACGACCATCGCGCCGCCGCCCGGCTTTGTCTCGGCGACGGACTTCAATCGTGCCGTCACCGAAAGCCTGGTCAATCGCAGCGATCTCAGCTTGCGCCACATCGCGCGGACCATGATCGGTGGTGCGCGTCTCGAAGACACGTTTGCGCTCGACGCTCATGTCGCCAATCCGCTGCGGCAGATGTTCGTTAACGCCGCGCTCGATTACGCGGCGAAACTATCGGTCGACGTGAACCATCCGGTCGCGCTGGGCAGGCCAGCGGCGTTTACGATCATGAGTTGGTCGAACATCATGGAGAGCGCGGCCTATGAGTTGCCGCACATCCATGAGAAAGCTTGGATCAGTGGCGTCTACTATCCGGAAGTCGTAATCGATCGACCCCTCGCCGACGACGCCGGCGCGATCGAATTCGGCGGCCATGATTTCGGCGATGCGCTGAGTACGCTAGGGCCCACGCGCCAAGTCATGCCTCAGTCCGGCACGCTGGTGATGTTCCCATCCTATTTCTATCACCGCACCATTCCCTTCGAGGGCAATGGCCGGCGGATCAGCATTGCCTTCGATATCAAAGCGGTTCAATCAGGGCGTTGATTTCGAGGCCGAGGCGGCCAACGCCGAGCGTGCGGACGAACTGATCAAAGGTCCATGCCGCTCGATGGCGATGATCGTGTTGTAGATCAGCCGCAGATCGTCCGGCTTTTCCGGTTGCTCGCAGAAATTGGCAACTTCGATTTCGATCAACGCACGCAATTCATTGGCTGTGATCGCAATCGACTCGTTATGCACGGTGTCGGCGAGAGCGTAGTTCCGTTCCGCTGCCGCTGCGAGAAAGGCGACGGGTCGATCCGTCACGCAAAATAGAAACGCCAACCGCTCCGCCACGTCGCCGATCGCCACGCGGATCGATTCGCGCTCGGTGAAGGGAGCGGATTTTACATTAAAGATGTTCGTGCCATAGATGCTGTGGAACAGCCCTGCGCGGCAAGTCTCGGGCGCATTGCCCCACGTGTCGAGCAGCCGATATACACCCAATAAATGGTCGATCAAATGGCGTCCGCTGTGGGGCGTGATATCGGTGTGATAGCGCTGCAGCACATCGAGATAGGGCGCGGCGCCGGTAGGCACATCGTCATGCATGGCGCATGATCCGCCAAGTCCAATAGCTTGTCACCAAGCGGATCAAAGGCCTACGCAGATGCAGCAACAGAGGCGATTCTTTGCTGTTGCCTCGGTCCCGGTTTGGGAGAAGCATTAATGATCTGAGAGTAGGGGAGGGCAGAATGGCGTCCAAGATCGCCTCGACCCGTGTCGCCGCTCTTGTAGGACCCTACGGCAGCGGCAAGACCACATTGCTCGAAAGCCTGCTTTTTGCGTCAGGCTCGATCCAACGCAAAGGCACGATCAAAGATAAAACCACCGTCGGCGACGCGACGCCCGAAGCGCGACAGCGTGGCATGGGCGTCGAGGTCAATATCGCCAATGGCGCGTTCCTCGATGATCGATGGTGTTTTCTCGATTGCCCTGGTTCGATCGAATTTCAGCAGGACAGTTTCCAGGCACTAATGGTGGCCGATGCGGCCATCGTCGTGGTCGAGCCTGAGCCGGCACGCGCTGTGATGGTGGCGCCGATGCTGAAATTCCTCGATCAGAATCAGATCCCGCATCTGATCTTCATCAACAAAGTCGAGATCGGCGAGCCGCCGCTGCGCGAGGCATTGGAAGCCCTGCAGTCAATCTCGGAGCGACCGCTGCTTCTGCGCGAATTGCCGATCAGGAAAGGTGATGCGATCAGCGGTTATATCGATCTGGTCAGCGAACGCGCCTACAAATATCGGCCGGACCAAGCCTCCGAACTGATCAAGCTGCCCGAGACGGAACTCTCCGACGAGAAGACGGCGCGCCAGGAGATGCTCGAGCATCTTGCCGATCTTAACGACACGCTGCTCGAACAACTTCTGTCCGATGTCGTGCCCTCGACTAAGGATGTCTTCACCAATATCAGCCGCGATCTCGAAAGTGATCTGATCGTGCCGGTCCTCTTCGGATCGGCGGCTCACGACAACGGCATCCAACGTCTGCTGAAGACGCTGCGCCATGACGTCCCCGATGCGGCGGCCACGGCCAAGCGCCTCAAGGTCTCCGATAAGGGTGGATCAGTGGCCCGCGTGTTCAAGACGGTCCATGCCACGCACACCGGTAAGCTGTCGTTTGCGCGCGTTTGGCGCGGTGAATTCAGTGAAGGCGGCGCCATCGGTGGTGTTCGGCCTGCGGGGTTGTTCTCGGTTGTCGGCGCGGCCACCAATAAAGTGGTGAAAGGAGGCATCGGCGATGTGGTGGCGTTCGGCAAGCTTGACCCGGTCAACACCGGCGATCTGCTCGGCGCACCCAACAAGGGCGAGGGGGGTGACTGGCCGCGCGCGTTGACGCCATTGTTCTCGCTGGCTGTCCATGCCGAGAAGAAACAGGACGAGGTGAAGCTTTCCGGCGCGCTGACGCGACTGGTCGAGGAAGATCCGTCGCTCTCAGTCGAGCACAACACGGATACCGGCCAACTCGTGCTATGGGGGCAGGGTGAGATCCATCTCCAAGTGGCGATCGAGAAGCTACGTAGCCGCTTCAATCTGACGGTGTCCGGCCAGCGGCCGCAGGTGCCCTACAAGGAGACGATCCGCAAAACCGTCTCACAACACGGACGCCACAAGCGCCAGAGCGGCGGTCACGGGCAGTTCGGCGATATCCATGTCGACATCGCGCCGCAGCCACGCGGTGCGGGATTCCAATACGCTGACAAGATCGTCGGCGGCTCGGTACCCAAGCAATACATCCCGGCTGTCGGCGAAGGCGTTGCCGATTATCTGAAACAGGGGCCGCTCGGCTTTCCAGTCGTCGACATCAAAGTGACGCTGACCGACGGCAGCTATCACTCGGTCGACAGTTCCGACATGGCCTTCAAAACGGCCGCGCGCATCGCCATGAGCGAGGGCATGCCGAAATGCGATCCGGTCTTGCTCGAGCCGATTCTGTCGGTCGAGATCGCCGTGCCCACCGAGTTCACCTCGAAAGCACAGCGCATCATCTCCACCCGGCGTGGACAGATTCTCGGCTATACCGCGAAGGACGGGTGGAAAAGCTGGGATACGGTCTCGGCCTATCTGCCTCAGGCCGAGATGGGCGATCTGATCGTTGAATTGCGCTCGTTGACCATGGGTGTCGGCACCTTCCTGTGGAAGTTCGATCATCTGCAAGAGGTAGTCGGTCGCGAGGCCGGCAAGGTTGTCGAAGAGCGAAAATCGCTGCTGGCGGCGCAGTAATTTAGGGCCAGTCAAAGCCGAGTGTTTCGCTTGCCTGGGCGGCGTCGCCCGGGCATGCTCCCGGCGCCATGAGCCAGACCGATCCCAACGCTGCCCTTCCCAAAACTGCCCTCGTCACCGGCGCCGGCAAGCGCATCGGTCGCCTGATCGCGCTTGCGCTCGCCAAGGATGGCTGGGCCGTCGCGGTCCATTACAACAGCTCGGCGAAGGATGCCGATGAGACGGTGGCCGAGATCATCCGTCTCGGCGGTCGCGCGATTGCGCTGAAGGCGGATTTGGCGATCGAGGCCGAGGTTCAAACCTTGGTGCCGCAGACGGTCGCCGCTTTCGGTCCGCTAGGCATGGTGATTAACAACGCCTCGCTGTTCGAGCGCGACGAGATCAAGGGCGTCACACGTGCGACTTGGGACGCCCATATGGAGGCCAACCTCCGTGCGCCCTTCGTGCTGATCCAGGCCCTGGCCGCCCAGCTGCCGAAGGACGCCGAAGGGTTGGCGATCAACGTCCTCGACGAACGGGTGCTGAGCCTTACCCCCCATTTCGTCTCCTACACGGTCAGCAAGGCTGGCCTATGGACGCTGACCCAGACTCTGGCTTTGGCTTTGGCGCCCAGGATCCGGGTGATGGGCATCGGGCCAGGGCCGACCCTACCTAGCCCACGGCAATCAGCCGAGCAGTTCGCCCGCCAAGCCGGGGCGATGCCCCTCAAACGCGGTGCGGACCCGTCTGAGGTGGCTGAAGCGGTCCGATTCATCATCGCCAGCCGGTCGATGACCGGCTCGATCCTGATGCTCGATGGCGGCCAGCATTTGGCCTGGTCCTGGTCGAGCGCCGCGGCGCAGGAGTAGGCGGGTAGTAACCGCCGTCACACAACCGCGGAGAAGCCCTAAAAACCGCGGTTTCTCGGCCGCCGTGCAAGCGCCATCGGCCTAAGTTGTACACAGCAGGTGCAGCAGATGCTGATTCCCTAAGGAATCAAGGTCCGTTTCAAAGCCATTACTGCTATTTGACGCTTGAAAATACCTAACATATTGAAAACAAAAGAACTTGGTTCGCATGCTTAAAAATTAAGCAAAGCCTCTGAGTCGCAGCCACAGAGCCGTCACATCTATGCCAACCCCCTCTTATCGACAGACTTATCCACACGTTTGGTGGATATCATTTTCGCCCCTACATTGAGGGACGGATTTCATCCATTTTCGGCATCCGCCCGAGTGACATGCATTGATGACTGAGTTACCCAACCCAACCCCGAATCCCGCGGAAAAGAGCGGGTTGGAGGTGATTCTCGATCATCTGCGCACGATGCCGTCTGCGCCGGGCGTATACCGAATGCTGGGTAAAGCGGGCGAAGCGCTTTATGTGGGAAAGGCGAAGAATCTGAAGAAGCGGGTGGTCGCCTATACCCGTCTCGATCAGTTGCCCGGCCGTCTACGCCGCATGGTCAACGAAACGGCGACCATGGAGGTGGTGACCACCCACACCGAGGTGGAAGCGCTCCTTCTCGAGTCGAACCTGATCAAGAAGCTGGGGCCGCGTTACAACATCCTTCTCAAGGACGACAAGTCGTTCCCCTATATCCTGATCGCGCGCGACCACGAATGGCCGCAGATCGTCAAGCATCGTGGCGCGCGCAGCCGCAAGGGCGAGTATTTCGGTCCCTTCGCCTCGGCCGGCGCGGTCAACGAGACGCTATCGCTGATGCAGCGCGCGTTTCTGTTGCGGTCCTGCGCCGACACCGTGTTCTCTCAGCGCACGCGTCCTTGCCTGCTGTACCAGATCAAGCGGTGCAGCGCGCCCTGCGTCGGGCGCATTGCGCACGAGGACTACGACAGGCTGGTCGATCAGGCCCGCAACTTCCTCTCGGGTCACAGTCGGGACGTGCAGCGCGAAATGGCCGCCAATATGGAAGCGGCCAGCGCCGAGACGAACTACGAGGAAGCGGCCATCTATCGCGACCGCATTCGCGCGCTCGCCCGCGTCCAGGCGCGACAGGATATCAACCCGCAGGATGTCGACGAGGCCGATGTCATCGCCCTGCATCAGGCCGGCGGCGATTGCTGCATTCAGGTATTCTTTTTCCGCTCGGGCTGCAATTTCGGCAATCGCGCCTTCTTTCCCGCGCAGACGCAAGACAGCGCGCCGGGCGAGATCCTGGCCGCGTTCCTGGGTCAGTTCTACGCCGACAAGGCGCCGCCGCGCGAAATCCTGCTCTCCGACGAACTCGAGGCCGAAGACGAAGCGCTGATTGCCGACGCCTTAGCCGAGAAGGCGGGCCGCAAGGTGATCCTGGCCGTGCCGAAGCGCGGCGACCGCAAGAAGCTGGTCGAACATGCCTATGACAATGCGCGCCAAGCCTTGAGCCGGCGCCTGGCGGAAAGCGCGGTGCAGATCAAATTGCTCGAAGGTGTCGGCGAACTCTTCAGTCTCGACCGCGCGCCCGAGCGTATCGAGATTTACGACAACAGCCATATCCAGGGCCGCAACCCGGTCGGCGGCATGGTCGTGGCGGGGCCCGAGGGCTTTAACAAGAACGAGTACCGGAAATTCAACATCCGCTCGACCGAACTCACGCCCGGCGACGACTACGGCATGATGCGCGAGGTGCTCACGCGCCGCTTCAAGCGCGCGATGCAACAGGACGAAGAGGGCGGTGGCGTCGTGCCCGATCTGGTGTTGATCGATGGCGGCGGCGCTCAGCTCAAAGTGGCCGAAGAGGTCTTTACCGAGCTCGGTGTTGAAAATGTCGGCCTCGTCGCCATTTCCAAGGGGCCGGATCGCAATGCGGGGCGCGAACGGCTCCATATGCCGGGAAAGCCGTCCTTCTCGCTGCCGCCCAACGACCCGGTGCTCTACTTCCTGCAACGGCTGCGCGATGAAGCCCACCGCTTTGCCATCGGCAGTCATCGGGCCCGGCGGGCCAAGGCGATGGGCACATCACCGTTGGATGAAATTGCCGGCGTTGGGCCCGGTCGCAAGAAGGCGCTG
This sequence comes from Magnetospirillaceae bacterium, assembly GCA_036490215.1. Taxonomy (GTDB): domain Bacteria; phylum Pseudomonadota; class Alphaproteobacteria; order Rhodospirillales; family Magnetospirillaceae; genus JASHSH01. The sequence continues at coordinate 162,535 of DASXEH010000056.1, read as the reverse complement.
TTACACCGTTTCGGCTCGGCGCGTGAAGTGGGCGAAGCCGGTATCGAGGATTTGACCACTGTGCCCGGCGTCAGCCGGACATTGGCCAAAAAAATCTATGATCACTTCCATCCAGCCGGGTAGAGTCATGGGAACCGAAGCGCGCCAGGGAGAGCCGCGGTCATGAAAAGTCTCCCGAACCTATTGACACTCGCGCGCATCGTCGCGATCCCGGTGATCGTGGCATTGTTCTATGTGCCTGGCGATGGCGCGCGTTGGCTGGCTTTCGCGCTGTTCGTGGCCGCGGCGATCACCGATTTCTTCGATGGCTGGTTGGCTCGCCGCATGGGCGTGGTCAGCGCACTCGGCCGTTTCCTCGACCCGATCGCCGACAAGCTGCTCGTTGTCGCCGTTTTGCTGATGCTGGTGGCCGGCGGCAATCTGGCGATCGCGACCGTGATCGCAGCGCTGGTGATCCTGCTGCGCGAGGTCTTGGTAGCGGGTTTGCGTGAGCACCTGGCCGAGATGCGCATTGGCCTGCCGGTCAGCAAGTTGGCGAAATGGAAAACGGCCGTGCAGATGGTGGCGTTGGCCTTGCTGCTGATCGGGGCAGCTGCACCGGCCGGGCTACCCGCGCAGCAGGTCGGCGAAGTGGCGTTGTGGCTGGCGGCCATCCTCACAGCGGTCACCGGCTGGGACTATCTTCGCGTCGGCCTGCGGCATATGCGGAGTGCGGCGTCGTGAAGGTGCTGTATTTCGCCGGCCTGCGGACACGGATCGGACGGGGCGAAGAGGACGTCGATCCGCCGGCCGAGGTTCATACCGTCGGCGAGTTGATGCAGTGGTTGCGCGATCGCGGCCCCGGCTACGCGGCGGCCTTTGCGCCGGGGGCTTTGGTCCGCGCTGCCGTGGATCAGGACTATGTCGGCATGGATCACTCTGTGAGCGGCGCTCATGAGATTGCCTTTTTTCCACCCGTGACGGGAGGCAATGGGTAGCTCCATGATCCGCGTCCAACGCGATGATTTCGATGTCGGTGCTGAATTGGAACGGTTGACGGCCGGCCGGACCGATCTTGGCGGCTTGGTCAGCTTTATCGGTTTGGTCCGTGGCACCGAGGACGGCGTGCGCGCGATGACGTTGGAGCACTATCCCGGTATGACCGAACGGGCTCTGACGGCCATCGCCGAGGACGCGCGTAGCCGCTGGCCCGGGATCGAACTTACAATTATCCACAGATTCGGACGCCTTGAACGCGGGGACCGTATCGTTTTTGTGGCTGTAGCCGCGGCCCATCGGGCGGAGGCTTTCGCGGCCAGCGAGTTCCTGGTGGACTGGCTTAAGACCAAAGCCCCATTCTGGAAGCTGGAAGAACGTCCGGAGGGCTCCCAATGGGTTGAAGCCCAACATGAGGATGAGGAACGGGCTTCGCGATGGTAGAATATCCCGTAATGCTTGCGTTAGATGGGTTTTTGTTGTCGATTACGCCCCACAGACAAGGGGGGCACGGGGTGGCTTTGGGCTCCCGTTGGGAAAGCGGCAATGGCCGACGCTGACAACAGACAACCTGTAGCGACGACAGACGGCCAAGGCCAGGGTGCGCCTGGTCCGTCGTTGGGGGAGATGATTGCCGTCTTCCCGAAGCGCAATCAGGATCTGTTCAACTATCTGATCAACACCTTCGTCTCGATGCTGCCTGCCGACAAGGCGTCGCAGTTCCGCACCATGGCCAAGGAGATCGAGAAGCTCCTCGACGAACACACGCGGACCTTCATCTCCAGTCTGCCGCCCGATCTACAGGCCGCCGCTCTCGCCACGCGCGATCCGCGCCGCAGCCGATTCTTGCTACGCCTGATCGCCGGTCGTGTCTCGCATCTCTTCGCGTCGCGCAATCCGAAGCTACCGAAATCGGTGATCGAAGGGCTCGATCAGTTCTTGCGCAAAGCCTTCGGTCAAGTCGTCTATGACGAGCTCAACAACGAAGCCGACGATATGTTCCGCGGCATTCCGTCGGGTGACGACGACGAGATGTGGCGCCAGATCAAAGCTACGCCGCATTGGCGCCGCTTCGCCGATACGATTCTGATCCGCATCCTTCTGCGCTTCGAGAATTTTGCGAACGGCAAGAAAACCTTCGTGCTGATTGTCGGGCGCGTGATGATGGATGCGTCGAAGTTCACCTTCGCCGATCATCACTTCAACATGATCTTCCAATCGCTCTTCGGCGATCTGCTCTACGAATTGAAGACCGACGAACAGCGGCTGCGTTGGGACTTCATGTTCGGCGACGGCACCAGCGCCCGCCTGATGAACATCCTGGTCGAAGGGTTGCAGCTCAAGAATAAGAAGGGCAGCGTTTTCGATCGGGCCGAAGGCCAGAACTAACGGCCCGCCGGCGCAAGCTGGCTTCCAACCATAATCATTGCATCAAGAGGGGAGCGTCCTATGCCTATTCGCCGTATCAATGTCGGACCGCGCATGAGTCAGGCCGTGGTTCACGGCAACACCGTGTATCTCGCCGGCCAGGTTGCCGCGAATCCCAATCCGTCGGTGGCTGACCAGACGAAACAGATATTGAGCCAGATCGACACGCTTTTGGCCGAAGCCGGCACCGACAAGACCAAGATCATCAGCGCAACGATCTGGCTGGCCGACATCCGCACTTTCGACGAGATGAACAGCATGTGGGACGGGTGGGTCAGCGCGGGCAATACGCCGGCGCGCGCCACCGTCGAGGCCAAGCTGGCCGGCGCGAAGTATCTCGTCGAGATCGCCGTCATCGCCGCGATCGAATAACCAGGAAAGGGCCGGATCATGGAGCTGCGCAATCTCGGACGCTCGGGCCTGCTCGTCTCCGCTGTCGGGCTCGGCTGCAACAATTTCGGCTGGCGCATCGAAGTCGAGCCGTCACGCAAGGTGGTGCATAAGGCGCTCGATCTTGGCGTCACCTTGCTCGACACCGCCGACGTCTATGGCGATGGTCAGTCGGAAGACATGCTTGGCCAGATCCTCGGCCCGCGCCGTAACGATGTGGTGCTGGCGACCAAATTCGCGTCGGGTCTCGGCCCGCTATCGGGCCAGCGCTTTGCATCGCGCGGTTACATCATGGGCGCCGTCGAAGCCAGCCTGAAGCGGCTGCGGACCGATTGGATCGATCTCTATCAGCTCCACTGGTCCGACCCGCGCACGCCGATCGAAGAGACGCTGCGCACACTCGATGACCTGGTGCGCCAGGGCAAGGTCCGCTATACCGGCATTTCCAACCACGCCGCCTGGCAGGTGGCCGACGCGCAGTGGATCGCCAAGCACCACAATCTCAACGCCTTCGTCTCATCGCAGGACGAGTACAGTCTTCTGGTGCGTGGTGTGGAGAAGGAACTGATCCCGGCGCTGCGCAGCTTCGGTTTGGGTTTGCTGCCCTATTTCCCACTGGCCAGCGGATTGCTCACCGGCAAATACAAGAAGGGCGCGGCACCCGGCGCGGGGACGCGTTTCGGCAGCGCCAGTATGGGCCGGCTTGGCTCGCGCTATATGACCGAAGTCAACTGGCCGATCGTCGAGAAGCTCGAAGCCTTCGTGGCTAAGCGCAGCCACTCGATGCTCGAACTCGCTTTCAGCTGGCTGCTGGCTAACCCGACGGTGTCGAGCGTCATCGCCGGTGCGACGACGCCCGAGCAGATCGAGCAGAACGTCAAAGCCGCAAGCTGGACGATCAGTGCCGAAGATTTGGCCGAGATCGATACGATCACAGCCAAAGGCTGATCGTTCTCGCTTAGACCGTCAGCGCCAGGCGGTCAGGCGAGTCGTTCATCAACCGCGCCAGGATTTCGAGGCCGGTGCGCAGCTGGTCGCGGTCGCGCGGCGCCGAGATACTGACGCGCACGGCCTTTGGGATGCGTGGGCCGACGGCAAAGGCCGCCGCTTGCGTCACCAACACGCCACGGCGCGAGGCCTCGGCGGCAAAGGAGTCGGCGCGCCAGGCCGGCGGCAAAGTCAGCCACAAATTATCCGATGGCGTCTTGGGGCAGCGGTCCGCACCCAGGACCATGCGCGCGATCTCCATGCGCGCTCCCGCTTCGGTACGCTGCTCGATCGCCGCGCGGTCGGCGGAACCTTCTTCGATCAGCATCGCGGCGATTTCGGTCAGCACCGCCGGCACCATCATCGTCGTGGCTGCGACGGTCGCGGCGATGCGCGTCTGCAGATGCGCGGGTGCCGCGATGAAGCCGACGCGCAGGCCGGGCGAAACAGCTTTGGAGAGGGAGGTCATATACACGCAGCGTTCGGGCGCGAGGGTCCAGAGCGGCGGTGGTGCGTGTTCATCGAGGAAAGCGTAGATACCGTCTTCAACCAGGATGGCATCGTGTCGCCGTGCCACATCGGCGATGGATTTTCGTCGTTCGAGACTCATGCTGACGGCGGTGGGATTGTGCAGCGTCGTCATGCAGTAAACGATGCTGCGCGGATGCTTCGTCAGCGCGGCGTCGAGGGCGTCGGGCAACATGCCGCCTTCATCCATGGCGATACCGTGGATCGGCCGGTCGATCAGGCTGCCGGTGCGCTTGATGCCGGGATAGGTGAGTTCTTCGGCAAAGACGGTGTCGCCGGGTTCGGTCAGCGCGGCCATCACCGAGAAGATCGCCTGCTGGCCGCCCACCGTGAGCGTGACGCGGTCCGGTGATATTTGGACGCCATCGCGGGCCAGCCATCGCGCCCCCGCCGCTGCCTGACGCGGCCAGGGCGAGTCGATGCGATAGCCGAGCAAACGGGAGAGATCGGGCGAGTCGGCCAGCCGGCGCATCGCATCGGCGATCAGAGCACTCGAATTGTCGCCGGTCGGGCGATTGATCGACATATCGATGAAATTGGTCTCGTCGGCCGGGCGCTGATGGAACTCGGCCAGAGTCTGGTGCAGCGTCGCCAGCCCGTCCCGGTCATCGCGGCCTTCCAGCACGTAAGTGCCGCGGCCGACTTCGCCGCCGATCAATCCCCGCCGTGCGGCCTCGTTATAAGCCCGCGCGATCGTCCCGACCGTCACCTTGAGATGCCAGGCCAGATCCCGCTGCGGTGGGAGCTTAGCCCCTGGTACCAAACGGCCTTTTGCCACATCGTCGGCCAGCGCATCCGCAATCGCCAGATAGCGCGGTCCGGTCCGTTCAGCGAGGTCAGGGGTCCAAATTGACATGGTGTCAATGTTGCAATTGACACCCTAATTGAGTCAAGGATTAATAGCGGGACGGGTTCAATTGACTTTTTCTGGTAGGATTGAATGGATACAATCATGGACAATCGGGGGTTCAATGAGCTTCCGGCACTGGGTGGCGGCGAACGCACCCTCCTGGTCCGGATTGGAGATTTTCAGGCCAAAGTCGTCTCTGGCATTGGTGCGGCGCTGATCGCCGTATTCGATGCGGTCTGGGAGATGCGCCAGAAAGCTTATGAGCGACGCCTGTGGGCCGAGATGGATCATCGCATCCGGCACGACATCGGCGCCGGTCCGTCCGGATCGCAATCCGAACTGACCGACCCGACTGTCAGCAGCTACTGGCGCAACGACGCCCGCTAGCCGGCCAGCTTTTTGACTTCGGCGGCGACCGCAAGGCCCAGCGCCTTGTGGTTCGCCACGTCGAAATGCACGCCATCGACGGGCGAGGTCTTGGCGACGGTGGCGGCGTCGAAAAACGCAGCGCCCCAGCGTTCCGATTGGATCTTGTAGAGCGGCGCCATTTTCTTGGTGCGCTCGTCGGCGCCGGCGAAGGTCTCGGCCAGCCAGCCGGACGCGGTCGCATGCGGCGGGCAGATCGCCAGCAGCTTGGGCGGTTTGGTCCAGGGCGGCGTGATCATTTTGATCGTGGCCAGCAGCGATCCGACGCCGAGCGCGATCTCGTGCGGCGCCACGCTGAAACGTGGCTTGAGATCGTTGGTGCCGAGCATGACCACGATCACGTCGAGCGGCCAATGGCTCTCCAGGCAGGGCTGAAGGTAGGTCTTGCCGTTCTTGTGGATGCCGTCGATCGGATCATCGTGGACAGTCGTCCGCGCGGGCAGGCCTTCCTCGACCAGCGTCCAATCCGTGCCCAACGCCTTATGCATGACGCCGGTCCAGCGCTCGTCCGGCCCCCATCGCCGTACATCGTCCATCGACGTCATCGGCGCGGTACCCCAGGTATTCGAATCGCCGTAGCAGAGAATCCGTTTCATCCAAGCCCCTCCCCGATGTCCGCCGGTTCATGTCGCGCGGACAGTTTCGTTTTTCACACTCGTTTACTGCGTAAAATGGCGATTTCCCTAGAACAGCGCGTCGTTCCGCGATAAGAACGGCGCCGCATCGATCCCCATTATCAGCGCCGAAGCCAATCGTGACTGCACTGACGCATCTTCAGCGGCTCGAAGCCGAAAGCATCCACATCCTGCGCGAAGTCGCCGCCGAGGCCAAGAAGCCGGTGATGATGTATTCCATCGGCAAGGACAGCGCGGTGATGCTGCATCTGGCGCTGAAGGCTTTCCACCCGGCCAAGCTGCCGTTCCCGCTGCTCCATGTCGACACGACCTGGAAGTTCCGCGAGATGATCACCTTCCGCGACGCCACCGCGCGCGAGCTCGGGCTCGATCTGATGGTGCACACCAACCCAGAGGGTCTCGCTCAAGGCATCGGTCCGTTCACCCACGGGTCCGAAGTCCATACCGACGTGATGAAGACCCAGGCGCTGAAGCAGGCGCTCGATGCCAACGGGTTCGATCTGATCATCGGCGGGGCGCGCCGCGACGAGGAGAAGTCGCGCGCCAAGGAGCGCATCTTCTCGTTCCGCACGCCCACCCATCACTGGAACCCGAAGGATCAGCGCCCCGAGCTGTGGCGCACCTACAACCTGCGCATCAATGCCGGCGAGAGCGTGCGCGTCTTCCCGCTCTCCAATTGGACCGAGCTGGATGTATGGCGCTATATCCGCCTCGAAGGCATTCCGGTGGTGCCGCTCTATTTCGCCAAGGAACGCCCCGTCGTCGCGCGCGGCGGCCAGCTGATCATGAAGGACGATGATCGTTTCCCGCTGGCACCCGGCGAGAAGGTCGAGATGATGATGGTGCGCTTCCGCACGTTGGGCTGCTATCCGCTGACCGGCGCGGTCGAAAGCGACGCCGCGACCTTGGACGGCATCATCGAAGAGTTGGAAACGTCGCGCAGTTCCGAGCGCACCGGCCGCGTCATCGACCACGACGGCGCCGCCTCGATGGAGCGCAAGAAGCAAGAAGGGTATTTCTGATCGTGAGCCCGGCGCAGAACACCAAAGCCGCCGCGACTCGCCCGGCAGCGATTCCCGACTCGCAAAAGACTCTGCTGCGCTTCATCACCTGCGGCAGTGTCGACGACGGCAAGAGCACGCTGATCGGCCGTCTGCTCTACGACTCGGGCTCGCTGGCCGACGATCAGGTCGAGACGCTGGTCAACGACTCGCGGAAAGCAGGACGCCCTGAGGGCGATCTCGATTTCTCCTATCTGCTCGACGGGCTTTCGGCCGAGCGCGAGCAGGGCATCACCATCGATGTCGCCTGGCGCTTCTTTTCTACGCCCAAGCGCAGCTTCATCATCGCCGACACGCCCGGCCATGAGCAGTACACGCGCAACATGGTCACCGGCGCGTCTGTCGCCGATGCCGCGATCATCCTGATCGATGCGCGCAAAGGCGTGCTGGTCCAGACGCGCCGCCACGGCTATATCGCCGCGCTGCTCGGCATCAAGCATCTGGTGCTGGCCGTCAACAAGATGGATCTGATCGGCTGGAACCGCGAGACCTTCGAATCGATCCGCGAGGTCTATGCCGCGTTTGCGCGCAAGCTCGGCGTCGAGACGATCACCGCGATCCCCACCGCCGCGCCCACCGGCGACAACGTCGCCAGTAAGAGCGTCAACACGCCCTGGTATAGCGGCCCGACCTTGTTCGAGTATCTGGAAACGGTGCAGGTCGAAACCGATCTTCAGGCCGCGCCCTTCCGCTTCCCGGTGCAATGGGTCAATCGGCCGAGCCAGGACTTCCGCGGCTTTGCGGGCCAGATCGCCGGCGGCACGGTAAAGCCCGATGACCGTGTCCGCGTGCTGCCCTCAGGCCGCGAGGCCACCATCGCGCGCGTTGTCACCAAGGACGGCGATCTCGACGCGGGCGTGGCCGGCCAGTCGGTCACGCTGACCTTCAAGGAAGAGGTGGATGTCAGCCGCGGCGACGTGATCTCGTCGATTGTCCATCCCGCCGGCGTCTCGGATCAGTTCGAGGCCACGGTGATCTGGATGGGCGACCAGCCGATGCTGCCCGGCCGGCCCTATATGTTCAAAATCGGCGCGGCCATGGTCTCGGGCTCGCTCGCCCAGCTCAAATACCAGGTGAATATCGACACGCTCGAGCACACCGCCGCGCGCACGTTGACCTTGAACGATATCGGCGTCTGCACGGTCAGCCTCGACCGCCGCATCGCCTTCGACGCCTATGCCGAGAACCGCGACACCGGCGGCTTCATCGTCATCGACCGCATCAGCAACGCGACCGTGGGTGCGGGCCTGCTGCACTTTGCGCTGCGCCGCTCGCAGAACATCGCCTGGCAGACCACGTCGATCGACAAGAAGGTGCGCGCCGCCGCCAAGGGCCAGAGCCCCTGCGTGCTATGGTTCACCGGGCTTTCGGGTGCTGGCAAATCGACCATCGCCAATATCGTCGAGACACGGCTGCATGCGCTGGGCCTGCATTCCTATCTGCTCGACGGCGACAATATCCGCCATGGGCTGAATAAGGATCTCGGCTTCACCCCCGCCGACCGCGTCGAGAACATCCGCCGCGTCGCCGAGGTGGCCAAGCTGATGGCCGATGCCGGGCTGATCACCGTGGTGGCCTTCATCTCACCCTATCGCGCCGAACGCCAGATGGCCCGCGATCTGATGGAAAAGGGCGAGTTCATCGAGGTCTATGTCGATACGCCACTGGGCGTGGCCGAGACGCGCGACCCGAAAGGCCTCTATAAAAAGGCCCGCGCCGGCGAGATTAAGAACTTCACCGGCATTGACTCGCCCTACGAGCCGCCCGAACATCCGGAAATGCGCATCGACACCACGTCGCTGACACCCGAACAAGCGGCTGATCGCGTGATCGAACATCTGCGCCAGATAGGGATTTTGGGCGGGCAATAGGCAAGGGTGCGTGGCTAATACCGACGCCTACAGAAACGTCCGGCTCGCTCTTGGCGATGCCGATTCGCGTTTCTGCCGGACCGTCACCGCCGCCTTGTTCCCGCTCGGCCTGCTCGACGTCTCCACCTGCCACAGCGGCACCTTCATGTACGAGGCGGCCTCCGCCACGGTGGATGTGGTCGTCTGCGACACCCATCTGCCGGGGCTCGACTTCATGGCTTTCGTGCAGGATGTCCGCCAGGGCCGCGTCGGCGGCAATCCATTCACCGTCATCGTTGCGCTGGTGCGCGACGAGGGTGAGGCCAAGAGCGAGGGCATCCCGCGTTCGGGCATCGATGAGATGTTGTCGAAGCCCATCAACCCGCTGCTGTTGGTGCGCCATATCAACCAGCTGTCGCGCGAGCGGAAATCCTTCGTGATGACGCCCGGCTATGTCGGCCCCAGCCGCCGCGACGCGCGCCGCAACGACGGCAGCGACGACAATCTGGTCGCGGTGCCCAACACGCTGCGCGCCAAGGTGATCGATAAGAAGGATCAGGCCGAAGTCGCCACCATGCTCGGCGAGGGCAGGTCGGGGCTCGACAAGGAAAAGGGGCTCTCGGGCCTGCGCACCGTTACGCGCATGGTGCGTCAGGTCATGGGCCTGATGGACAAGAACGCGCCGGTGGATGACACCCGCGCCGTGCTCTTCGCGCTCAGCCGCATGGCCAAGCAGGCGGCGATCCAGCATCACGCCTTGAGCCAGGAAGCAGGCGGCACCAGCCACGTCCCGCCGATCCTCGAACGCATCGGGCAGCTTGCCGAGCGATCGCAACGGGCCGCGACGGGACCGACGAAGCTCGAGGTGGGTCTGCTGCTCAAGCTCTCGGAAGCCACCTTCGCCATCTATGCACCGCGCCCGGGCGAAACCAATCTCGACGCGGCCATGGCCGTGCCCGAGATCGTGGCCGTGGTCGACGGCTATCTGGCGAAGGGGTAAGCGGAAGCGGTTCCGTTTCCCCAACTCGTCACCCCCGCGAAGGCGGGGGTCCAGGGCCGCAAAAAAGAAACCTGGATTCCCGCTTTCGCGGGAATGACGAAGAAAGAAAAACTACCGCGCCATCGTCTCCGGAATCGCCGTCGCCTTCCCACCGTCGATCTTGAACTGCGGAATGTGGCCCAGCGAGACGAGCTTCGCGGCATCGGCGCCCAGCGGCGCGCGCCAGTCGTGGCCTTCGGTCAGGATCACGCCCGTGCCCACCACATCGCCGCCGGCCTGGCGCACCAGGCGCAGCGTTGCAGCCAGACTCGATCCCGTGCAGACGACATCGTCCACCACCACGACGCGCTTGCCTTTCAGCAGCGGCACGGCGCGGCGATCGAGCAGCAGACGCTGCTGACCCGAGGAGGTGACCGATTTCACGGTCTCGGTCAACGCATCGCCGAGATGGATCTTGGGCGACTTCTGCAGGATGACGTAATGGTCGAGCCCGAGATGCCGCGAGACCTCGATCGCCACCGGAATGCCCAGCGTGGCCGTGCCCACCACCACCTCGGGCTTGGCGGCCGCCAGCTTCGCCGCCAGCGCCCTGCCGGTGTGCTCGCCGAATTTGACGCCCATGTCGATCACCATCAGCAGCGAGATGGCGAGCGTCTCGTTGATCGGCACCAGCGGCAGCTCAACCGGCTGGCCGGCGATCGACACGGTGTAGGCGGCAGGCGTGAGGGGGGCGGGCATCGGTGCTCCGGTTGGCGTGAGTGAGGGCTGATGATGCGGGAGCGGGAAGGGGAGCGGAAGGGATTGTCAGTGGATTACCCCTCTCCGCGTAAAGTGGGTGTGCTCCCTAACCATTCGTCATTCCCGCGAAAGCGGGAATCCAGCTTTTCGGGTCCGAGTTTCCTTCGTGTGACCCTGGACCCCCGCCTGCGCGGGGGTGACGGCTTAATTTATCCACTTACGATGTTTCAGGCGCAAGTATACCTGACACCACAACCCACTAAGGCTATGCTAGTCCCGACTTAGACGGGTTTCGCTGTACTAGCCGGGCCGACTACCGAAATCGGTAATTACCGCTTAGGCGCTTCCTTCTTGGGAGCGCCTTTTGTCGTTTTGGCGGTCGGGGGCTGGTGCGGTTTGGCCGGAGTGCCTAGGGCGCGGCGCAGGGCTTCGTCCATGCGCTTGTTGGCCTCGGCATCCGGTACTTGATCGTCAGAGGAAGGATTGTGAGATGGCATTACCAGATAAGCCTTCAATCATTAAATGGGATGTTGGCTTACCGGATCAACTATTGCAAGCAATCGGCCAGTTGTCCGTCTCGACGGCACAACTTGAAGAAACCCTGCACCTGATTTTCTGGCGCTTCGCGGGACTGACTCATCAAACCGGTCCAATCGTCACTGACAATTTGAACCCTAAAAGATTGTCTGAAGATATTCAGCATTTGGCTAAGAAAACTAACCAGCCAAAGGCCGTATGTGAGGATTTAGAAATTCTCTTTGCTGAGTTTAATGTCCTAAATCAGACGAGAAATCAGTGCGTGCATTGGAATTGGGTTGCCCTTGATGTTGACGGCAAATCCGTGCCCCATGAATTAGCGAATAAATATCAAGTTAACCGTCCTCGCTATGACCGCAAAGCTAAGCCACCCAAAGCTTTTACAATCGAGGAAGTTCGCACCCTTTGTGACGACATAGCGTGGCTCCAGCGCAGACTAGAAGCTCACGCTATGACGCCAGATGAGTTGCGCAAAACAAGAGGGGAAATAGACGCGGATGCGCCCCCACTTACGCGCATGTTTGCTGATTTATTCTTTCCTGCTCCATGGCTCGATATACCCGATCCACCAGCCCAGCCGCAGTCACCAGTTCCCGAAGCTCAAACACAACCGCCTCGCCCGCTTCGATCATTTCGCGGCTAACTTCGATCTTTAAGTCGGTTTTTTCTTCGGTCATTTCTCGATCTTTCGTGCGAGTGCTGCGCGCAACGCGCGATACTCACGGCGCGTCATTCTCTTGGGAGGCTTTTCCGCTACCAGTTTGGGAGTAGGTCAACCGCTTGCCCTCGGCACCCTTGAGCGCGAGATCGGTGCGCATCGTGTCGTCAATTTCCATCGCGGCGCGGTTGCTGTAGCGGAAATCAAACTCGGCAAGGTAGCGGTGGAGATGCTGCTCGCCGCAGTGCTGATAGATGCCCTTCATGCCGCGCTTGAAGATCGAAAAGAAGCCTTCAACGGTATTCGTGGTCACGTCGCCGCGAGCGTATTCTTTGCGGCTGTGATTAACCGTCTCGTGGCCTTCAAACCACGTCCCGATCTGCTTGTAGTGCGGCGCTTCGTCAGTCATGAAGTGGCTGCGCACGTCAGCCTGTTCGCGAACGATGTTCTCGATATCGCGAGACTTTAGCGCGGCAAGGCGAACCGACTTCGCACGGCCCTTACGTTCCACAATCGTCAGAACGGCATGGCGTGCGCCGTGGCTCCCTGACTTCTTGTGCGCGCCCTTCTCCGGCGTATAGGCGCGCTTGGCGCTCAGGAAAGTCTCATCAACCTCGATTACCTTCCCTTCCCCGCCAATCGGCGCGGAAGTGGTGTCCATCATCGCCTCGCGAATGCGGTGCGCCATGAACCAAGCGGTTTTGTGGGTCACGCCCAGCGTCCGGTGAAGCTGGTTAGCACTCATCCCCTTCTTGCTGCCAGCCATCAAGCGGAAGGCCAGCAACCACTTGTCCAAGGCGACATGCGAGCGCTCGAAAATGGTCCCGATGGTGACACTGAAGTCCTTGCGGCACTCCTTCGCGGCGCAGCGGTACACGCCCGCGCGCTTGGTCGCATAGGCGTCATCGACCGAACCGCAGAACGGGCAAACCGGACCAGACGGCCAGCGCAGAGCCTCTAGGTACTTGCGGGCTTCGCTAGCATCGTGGAAGTGGGCGGCGGTTAAATCGGTCATCAGTCGGCTCCCGTTTCTATGAGCCAGATACTACGCTTTGGGACTTGTGGTGTAAAGTATATAATTGCGATGTTTCACGTGAAACAATTTTCGTAAGTTGAGTTAAATCAATATATTAAACATAATATATTGCGAATTTAGCATGATTTGAACTAAGATCACCCCTATGAGCTCCACCCGCCAAAAGCTTGAATTATCTGCATTTCGGGTAGCCGCTCGAGCGGCCGTATGGAGGAAAGGCGCCCGATAACACCCCGGGTCCGGCGGCGATAACACCCCCATTGCGGAACCGGCATCACCCCACAAGCGCATGCGGCATCACCCCACAGGCGCAACAGGTGTCACCCCCATCGAGCCGATGGAGATGTGGTGTCGGGAAGAAGGCGATCGCGGCCCGGTCAGGCCAGGGCGGCTTCGGGTGTGATACGCGGGCCGTGGAAGCCGATGTTCCGATCGATATAGGGCTCGCGCGCGATCGTCTCGGCCATGGCCAAACGAGCCCGGCGGGTGAGATGCGCGGGCAGGCGCGGGTTCTGCAGTTCCGCCGGCGCCAAGCGCTCGCTCTCGCGGCCCGTCAGGCGTGGACGATGATATTGGCCCAGCTCGTCGAGCTGATCGGCCGTCACATATTCGCCGGTGCCGGGAATGATCGCCCCGCCCATCGCCGCAACGCGTTCCGGTGTGCTCTTCACCGGATAGACGACCCAAGCACCGAAGGACTCGTCCCACGCACGGAAACGGAACACCAGAAGCATGCGAACACCTGTGACTGAACTGTGGCCGGGAGGAGGCGAAAAAGCGAGCCTGGACCACAGTTTAGCCGTGACACTGCATCGCACCCATCGGGGGAATCCCGGAAGGAGATAGGGGAGAGTCAGGAGAGCGTGCTTACGGGACGCATGAAGGCGATGGTGGCATCGACGGGCCACGCGGATCGGAATTTCATGTAAAATGACGCCATGAACCGAGCCGATGCCATTACTGGACTACAAGGGCAAGCCGAAGCCATTAAGGCGCTCGGCGCTACGGCCCTTTACCTCTTTGGATCGACGGCCCAGGGCAGCGCAACCACATCGAGCGATCTCGATCTCTTCGTCGATTACGATGGCGCGCGGCGGTTCTCGCTGATCGAACTGGTCGGTATCAAGCAACTGCTGGAAGAGCGACTTGGTGTTCCCGTCGATGTGACGACGCGCGACAGTCTCGATCCGTTGCTGCGCGCGCGCATCGAGTCCTCGGCGGTGCGGGTGTTTTGACCGAACGGCTGGTTCGACCCGCGCTCCGCGCGATCCTGGATGCGATCGACGGAATCGAGAACGCCACGCGTGGCAAGAGCATCAATGACTATCACGCCGATTGGCTTCTGCGTCACGGCATCCAGCGTGGCATCGAAATCATCTCCGAGGCGGCGCGCCGCGTACCGCCGGAATTTCAAGCCACGTCGCCGCATGTGCCATGGGCGCAAATCATGGGCATCGGCAATGTGCTGCGCCACGAGTACCATCGCGTATCCGACGCGCTCATCTGGAACGTGGTGACAGAGCATTTGCCGCCATTGAAAGCAGGGGTGGCAAAGATCGATGCGACGCTACAAGACGGTTGAGCGATGAGAGAGAGCGAAGTCGAAATCAAGGTCGAGCCGCCGAAGGAACGCAAAGGCACCTACAAAGGCGGGAGGCGGGTGTCGGGGGCACAATGAGTCCATTGATTCGTTTTTACTCCGCGGCTGCTGCAATGGTCGTCGTGATGTTTGGGACGGTGTTTCCCGCCATAAAAATTGCTCCTCTTTATTTTCCTTCACTTATGGCGCCCTTGTTGATTGTGGGCGTCGCCCTTGTATTCGGTTTATGGATCTACCTAACCTCTATCAAATGCCCAAATTGTAGTGAGAAACTCCATGACGGTGGCTTTGTCAGGGAATCCTGGCCGACGCGCTATTGCAGCCATTGCGGCTACGATCTGAAAAAGCGGCAGACATGACTCCCTCCCGTCATAATCCCCTGCTTGCTTGAACGTCCCATCCCCCCGATGATGCCGCAGGGCGAGGAAACGGCAGAGCAGGGGACGTCACGATGAGCGACGCGACGCCAGAGCGCGCGACACAACCGGGCGCGACCAATCCGGCCGATTCGCCCGCGCCGTTGCTGGTCGCGCGTCGGTTTCTGCCGCTGTTCGTCACGCAATTTCTCGGCGCCACCAACGACACGCTGTTCAAGAACGCGATCGGCATTTTGATCATCTATCGCCTGCTGGCCGGCAATCCGGGTGAGGCGCAGCTGCTGGTTTCGGCGGCGGCGGGCATTTTCATCCTGCCCTATCTGCTGCTTTCGTCGGCGGCCGGCGAGTTGGCCGACCGGATGGAGAAATCGCGGCTGATGCGCCTGATCAAACTCACCGAGGTTTGCATCATGATCCTCGGCGCGGCGAGCCTGTTCGTCGGCAATCCCTATCTGCTGCTGGTGGTGCTGTTCCTGCTCGGCATCCACTCCACGTTTTTCGGTCCGCTCAAATATTCGATCCTGCCGCAGTATCTGCGTCCCAATGAGTTGATCGTCGGCAATGCGCTGATCGAGGGAGGCACTTTCATCGCCATCCTGATCGGCACCATCATCGGCGCGCTGATCGTGCTGGGCGAGGGCGGGCTGACGGTAACCTCGGTTGTGGTCATCGGCATCGCCTGCGCCGGGTTGATCTCGAGTTTCTTCCTGCCGCGTGCGGCGGCGAATCAGCCGGATCTGCGCGTCGATTGGAATCTGTGGCGCGGCGCGATCGGCGCGATGCGCGTTGTGCGTTCGTCGCGCGAGGTCAATTGGGCGGTGGTGGGCGTGTCGTGGTTCTGGGCGGTGGGCGCGGTCTATCTCGGCCAGCTGCCCGCTTTCGCCAAGACGGTGCTGGGCGCCGACGAGCAGGTGGTCACGCTGATGCTGACCATGTTCTCGATCGGCATCGGCGCGGGCTCGCTCGCCTGCCAGAAGATTCTCAGGGGCCAGGTCTCGCCGCGCTTCTCGCCGCTGGCGCTGCTCGGCATGGCGCTGTTCACCTTCGATCTCTATATCGCCGCCACCAACGCAGCGCGGCCGGACATCACCGGAAGCGCGGGCGCGGCCCTGATCGGCATCAACGCGTTCATCTCGTCGATGGCCGGGCTGCATGTGCTGCTCGATCTGGTGGTGATCGCTGCGTTCGGCGGCATCTTCACCGTGCCGCTCTATGCGATCATGCAGCTGAAGAGCGATTCGCGGGAGCGCGCCCGCGCGGTGGCCGGCAACAACATTCTCAACTCGATCTATATCGTCGCGCTGACCGTTGTGGTGCTGGTGCTGCTGAAACTGGGCGTGACGGTGCCGGGCATCTTCATCGCCTGCGGCGTGGGCAATCTTCTGGTGGGGCTGCTCGCCTTCCGCCTGCTGCCCGACGCGCCGCTCGGCCATATGGTGGTATGGGCCGTGGGCCGCGCGAAGGAGTAGGGCGGCGGCGTTACTTTTTGTCGTCATTCCCGCGAAGGCGGGAATCCAGGGCCACACACCGTGCCGTTACCCTGGACCCCCGCTTTCGCGGGGGTGACGGTCGAAATAGAAGCATACCCGAGTCGCCAAACCATCCCTTCCCCTTCCGCCGCGCCCGCGCCACAGTGTGCGGATCCTATCGCGCACCCTCCCCACACCCGCGCCCTCAGAAACGGAGTCTCCCCATGCTCAAAGGCAAGACCGCCATCGTCACCGGATCGACCAGCGGCATCGGCCATGGCATCGCGCTCGCCCTTGCGGCCCAGGGCGTCGATGTGATGCTCAACGGTTTCGGCGACGCGGCCACCATCGATGGTGCGAAGAAGGCCGTGGCGGCCAAGGGCGTGCGCGTCGGCTATTCGCCGGCCGATATGAGCAAGCCGGCCGAGATTGCGGGCATGGTGCAGCAGGCCGAGACGGAATTCGGCAGGCTCGACATCCTGGTCAACAATGCCGGCATTCAATTCACAGCGCCGGTCGAGAATTTCCCCGACGACAAATGGGACGCGATCATCGCCATCAACATGTCGGCCACCTTCCATGCGATCAAGGCGGCGCTGCCCGGCATGAAATCGCGCAAATGGGGCCGCATCATCAACATCGCTTCGGCCCATGGCCTCGTCGCCAGTGCCAACAAGGTGGCCTATGTCACCGCCAAGCACGGCATTGTCGGCATGACCAAGGTGGTCGGCATCGAGGCGGCCAATGACGGCATCACCTGCAATGCGATCTGCCCCGGCTGGGTGCTGACGCCGCTGGTGCAGAAGCAGATCGACGCGGCGGCGGCGGCCAAGAAGATTTCCGGCGATCAGGCGCGCCACGATCTGCTCGCCGAGAAGCAGCCGATGCTCGACTTCACCACGCCCGAGAAGATCGGCGAGCTGGTGCTGTTCCTGTGCAGCGACGGCGCCTCCACCATGACCGGCGCGGCGCTGTCGATCGATGGCGGCTGGGTGGCGCAGTAAGCGCGCCGCGCGGACGGCAGATCATGGCCGCGCCCCCGAAGCAGCCTACGCAGAAGACGATCAACCTCGCGCTCCAGGGCGGCGGCAGCCACGGCGCCTTCACCTGGGGCGTGCTCGACCGGCTGCTCGACGAAGAACGGCTGATCATCGAAGGGATCAGCGGCACCTCGGCCGGCGCGATGAACGCCGCCGTGCTCGCGCAAGGCCTGGCGCGCAACGGCCGCATCGGCGCGAAGGCCGCACTCGACACCTTCTGGCGGCGCGTCTCGGCGCTGTCGCTGTTCTCGCCGGTGCGGCGCACGCTGCTCGATGTCGTCACCGGCAACTGGAACCTCGACCGCTCGCCGACCACGATGGTGCTCGACGCGGTGCAGAATCTCTTCTCGCCGTACCAGACCAATCCGCTCGACGTGAATCCGCTGCGCGATCTTCTGGCCGAGATGGTGAACGAGAAGGACATCCAGTCGAGTGCGCATGTGAAGCTGTTCATCTGCGCCACCAATGTGCAGACCGGCAAGCCGCGCGTGTTCGATCGCCACGAATTGACGGTCGACGCGGTGATGGCCTCGGCCTCGCTGCCCTTCACCTTCCAGGCGACGATGATCGACGGCGTGCCCTATTGGGACGGCGGCTATATGGGCAATCCGGTGATCTGGCCGCTGATCTATTACTGCACCTGCCCCGATGTGGCGCTGGTGCAGATCAATCCGCTGATCCGCCTCGAAACGCCCAAGACGCCGGTGGAGATCGTCAACCGCGTCAACGAAATCGGTTTCAACTCGTCGCTGATCGCCGAGATGCGCGCCATCGCCTTCGTGCAGAAGCTGCTCACCGACAAGCTGGTGAAGCCCGGCGTCGAGAAAGACCTGAAGCTGATGCACATGCATCTGATCGAAGACGAGGGCGAGATGCGCACCCTCGGCGCGGCCAGCAAGGCCAACGCCGAACTCGACTTCCTGCTGTTCCTCCGCGACCTCGGCCAGCGCACGGCTGATAAATGGCTCGCCGCGAATTGGGATCACATCGGCGTCCGCACCAGCTTCGACCTGCGGGCGAAGTTTCTGGAATGAACAGGTTCCGTGCTCTGAGCCTGTTCGCGTTCGGTGTCGTGACGACGTCCGGCGACGCCCGTGCCGAAGATTGTCGAATGCGCGCCGATGTCCTCCAGGGCTGCGGCCCGGTCTCCGCCTCGATCCGCCGAGATGAGGATGGCAAATATCTCGACATGAAGTTGGACAATGGCGTGCGCGTCCAGCTGGTTAACGCATTGGATGAATTACCGCCGGAATTGGTCGCTATTTTTCGGCGCGATCCCACGGCTGTCGTATCGGGCGCGTTCTGGGCCTGTCCAATGCCGATGCCGGTTGGCGCGAAAGGCGATCCGCCCATGATGTGCGTCGTGCACACCATGGGGCTTCGTATCGCCGAGTAAGCACCTTCACCTGATCTTCGTGAAGCCGTCGGTGCTCCACACCTCGCTGCCGACGCCGTTGTGGACAAAGAACAGCCCTTCGGGATCGTATTTTGCTTTCACCGCCGCCAGCCGCGCGTGGTTCGCGCCCCAATAGGCGGTCTGCCAGTTCTTGGTGAAATAGCTGCTCTCGGAGACGTATGAGCCCGCATCGGGCGCGACGCGGCGCAGCGCGTCGGCAGCCTGTTCGATCGCCTGCGCATCCTTGTGCGCGGCGTCCTTGTCGATCGCGGGACGCGGCAGGCCGGCATAATGCGGCCCCTCGCCGCCGGCGATGATGGCCAAAGCAAAGGCTTCGGTCACCGCCGGGTTGGTGGCCGTGTCCTTGGCGGTGGCGATCGCGTCGCTGGTCGCGCCGGCCAGCCCCTTGTTGAAATGCAGCTCCACCTTTTTGTGGCGGCTGGCGGCGAACAGCGCATCGGCGAAGCGCTGCCGCTCGCCCGGCTTCAGCAGCGTGGCCGGCAGCCACAGCGACTCATAGCCGTGGAAGAACACGCCCACCTGAGCCTGATCGCCGCGCCACCAGCCATGATGCGCGGGCACGTTGGGGCGCGGATCGGCCACCATGTAGGGATTGCCCTTCACCTGCCAGAAATGTTGCGCCGGAATCACACCCGCGCCATGCGGACCGGCGATGGTGAAGTCCTGCGGTGCGGCGGCCACCCAGTCGAAGAAGGGCTGCCACGCCGCCTGTGCCTGATCGTTGTCGAGGCCCTGGCAGACCATCGAGAGGATCAGCACATTGTCGGGCGTGAAGCCGAGTTGTTCGCCCCAATGCGGGTTGAACAAGGTGTCGGCATAGTGATCGACGACATGCGCGATCAGCTTGCGATAGGCGTCGTCGGAATGCGCTTTCACGCCGCCAAAGGCGCCGCCGAAGAATTGCGGCAGATCGTGGGTGCGCAAGGTCACGCGCGTCACCACGCCCCAGCTGCCGCCGCCACCGCCCTTGATCGCCCAGAACAGATCCGAGTTGGTTGCGGCATTGGCGATGCGTACCTTTCCGTCGGCGGTGACGATCTCGGCTTCGAGGAGCCCCGCCGCCGCCGTGCCGAAGGCTTTCGAGAAACTGCCGAAGCCGCCGCTTTGCACCAGGCCGGCCACGCCGACATCGGTGCAGCCGCCGCCTTGCACATAGCGTCCGCCCTGAACGGTGACGGCGTTGTAGAGATCGATCCATACGCAGCCCGCGCCGGCACTGACCGCAGATGTGGGTGCGACTTTGCCGGCGCTGCCTTGCGGCACGAAGGCATCGTGCAAGGTCACCTGATCCATCGCGCGGGTCCAGACCAGCAACGAGTCGGGCGCATTCGACGTGCCTTGATAGCTGTGCCCCGCGCCCTTTACGACGAGACGCAGATTGTGGGCGCGAGCGAAGTTGACGGCAGCGGCCACATCGCCGGCCGACTGCGCCTTCACGGCATAGGCGCTGATGGCGGGTGTCCAGGCGTCGAGCCAGCCCGAAACCTGCGTGCCGCCGGGCTGATCGCCGAAGAAGAACGGATTGGCGATGTTCGCGACCGCGTCGGTACAGGCCGCGCCATGAGGATCGGTCGCACAGGCGGCGAAGGGCGCCTGTACCTCGCTCAGATTGCCGCCCACCGCGTCCTTCAGCTTGGCCCAGTCGCCGGCGCCCGGCCAAGCCGGATCGCCGGGACGCACGCGCTTAAACGGGGTTGCGGCCAGCGCAAACTGGCCCGGCAGGCCGGTTGATAGAGTGGCCGCAGACAAACACGTCAGTGCGGCCATGCCCTTGAGAACGCTGCGTCGATTCATTTCTCACCTTCACCCGCCCTGGCACCATCCCTAATATCGGCTCGCCTGCCATAACCGAGGCCGACTTTGTCCGACACCGCCGAACGCAGCCCTTCTCCCACGCCGCCCTCACCCCTGGAAGGGCGAGGGGATGGCGCGCGCCGGTTTGGTGATGTCTGGCAATGGCTTGGGATCAGCGGCGCGCTATGCGGGACGAGCGGCATCGCGCGGCGCACCTTTATATATGCGTATCTGGGTGCGGCCATAGTGGCGGGCGCGGTGATTATCGTGAACATCCTCACCACCCATCACGAGGAGCCGCAATACGGGCTGATCAACCCGATTATCTGGGAGGGCACCAGCTGGGTCACGCTGATGCTGTTCTACCCGATCGCCTGGATCGCCTATCGCCTCGCGCCACCCTCGGCGCAGCCGCGTTGGCTGCTGCTGGCGCATATCCCGGCTGTGGTTCTGTTTTCGCTGGCCCATGTCGCCGGCTTCGTGCTGTTGCGCAAGGCCATCTATGGGCTCGATGGGGTGGAATACGATTTCGGCAGTTTTCTTCCCCATTTCGCCTATGAGCTGGGCAAGGACGTGTTCGGTTACGGGATTTTCATCTCCACCTTTACATTGATCGAACATTTGCTGCGCCAGCAGTCGTTGATCAAGACGCCCGAGCAGACGCTGACCTTCGATATCCGTGACGGTGCCAAGCTCAATCGCGTTCGCCTCGACCAGGTGCTGGCCATCGGCTCGGCCGGCAATTACGCCGAGTTCAATCTCAAGGATGGCCGCAAGCTGCTGATGCGTTCGCCATTATCGGCGCTGGAGAACGAATTGCGGCCGCGCGGCTTC
Organism: Magnetospirillaceae bacterium; assembly: GCA_036490215.1. GTDB lineage: Bacteria > Pseudomonadota > Alphaproteobacteria > Rhodospirillales > Magnetospirillaceae > JASHSH01. Next base: position 140,905 of record DASXEH010000056.1, on the reverse strand, counting down.
CTGCGCACCCACCGCTCCTGGATCGTCAATGCCACACAGATGACCGGGCTGAAGCCGGAAGGCTCGGGCGATTACACGGTCGAGCTCGGGCCGCTCACCGCGCCGTTGTCGCGCCGTTTTCCCGATGCCTTGGCGAAACTGAGGCAGTAGCGGCATTTGCTGTATAGGCGTATGCGGTAAAGCCTGATGGCGGCGACTGTCATCGTTCCGTAACTTAAGCGGCGTGGCGGCTATGCTACCCCATGCGCGATGAGCTAAGAGCACAGCGCAGTTTCAGGTACAGGTGGGTCTTTGTCTTCGGTCAATCTCAGTGGACGCACGATCCTGGTCGTGGACGACGTCCGGTTCACACGCGCAACGCTGGTCAGGATGCTGGCCGCCCTCGGCGGTCCGACGGTGATCGAAGCCGAGGATGGGCGTGTGGCGCTCGATCACCTCAAGGCGCTGGGCCGGCGCGCCGACTGCGTGATCAGCGATCTCGATATGCCCCATGTGGACGGCATCGATCTTTTGCAGGCGATCCGCGTCGGCACTGGCGCGATCCCGCACACGCTTCCGGTTGTCGTCCTGACCGGCCATACGGAATTCGAACGCCTGGGTCCGGCGCTGTTGCTCGATCTCGACGCCTTCCTGACCAAGCCGGTGTCGAAGGCGTCGTTGGAGCGCTGCCTCGGCGCGCTTTTGGCCGGACCACCTGAAGCACAGGAACGACGGATTGCGCCGGCCGACACTTATCGCGCGATCGATCTCTCGGGCGGCATCGTCGCGGCCGACGCACCCGAATCCGGTTCCACGACGATGGCCGAGCGCCAGGTGGCCTTGGCGCAAGTGGAGGACGGTGCAGTGCTGAGCCGCGATCTCGTGTTCAGCAACGGTCGGCTGTTATTGCCCGCGCGTACCCGATTGAGTGCGCGCATCGCCCAGCGGCTCAACGAGATTGCCGCCGTCTCCAATCTGGCCAAAGACGTCTGGGTCGCCGGCTGACGGTAGAGTCTAGCGTTGTAGCCCGGCCACTTCGCGGTTGGCGAAATCGAGCCGCGCGGCCAGCATGCGGATCACGAATTTGTGGAAGCCATAGGCGAGCACCGGCTCGTCGATCTCCATCTGGTCCATCGCCTCTTTGGACAGCCGATAGGCCACCGCCGGCTGATCGACGCGCACCGTGGCGCCGCGCGGCAGCGTGCGATAGAGGCCCATCTCGCCGACCACGGTATGGCGGATCATGCTGCGCAGACGCAGCGGTGCGCCTTCGGCGGAATTGTAGAAGACCGAGACGCGGCCCGAATAGAGCAGGAACAAGCAGTCGGCCGACTCGCCTTGGGTGAACATCATGTCGCCCGGCTGGTATTCGACCATCTCGAGATAGGACACCAGCCGCGTGAACAGATCCTGACCGCCGATCTCGCGCGCCAGCCATTCATCGGCCGAGCGCAACGCTTCCTCGCGGTTCATGAATTGGGCGAGCAGCTTGTCCTCGCACCATTCCAGTGCCGCATCGAGATCGGGGAAGGCTTTCACCAGCGCATCGTGCTTCGGCCCAATGAAATCGCCGATGCGCAAGGTGCGGTCCACCGGCGCCGGCATGCCCGACAGCGCGATGACGAGATTCTCGGCCTCGGCGAAATGGCGCAGCTTGATCAGGCTCAGCACCGCGGTCGAATCGATACCCAGCACCTGGTGGAAATCGAGCAGCACCATGCGGCAGATGCCTTGGCCCTGGGCGTGCACCAGGGTTTTGACATGCTGCAGCAGGCGATTGGCCGAGCCGAAGAAGATGAAGCCGTGCAGCCACATAATCTGGATGCCGTTGCCATGGCGCAGCAGCTCCTCGGCCTGATCGCGCGGACGGTCGACGCGGCTGCCGTAGTCGCTGCGCGACAGGCCAAGTTTCACCAGGCGGATGCGGCTCGAATTGATCGCGAAGGTGACGCAGGCCGAAACGATGCCGAGCGCGATGCCGGCCACGAAGTCCCAGCGCGCGATGACGATCAGGATCACCACCACCTGGATGTAGTCGGCGCGCTGCATCCGGTTCCAGCCTTTGACCAGCCAGTCCTGAAGCGCCGTGGCGCCCATATGCAGCAGCATGCCGCCCAGGATCGGCACGGGGATGTAGCCCAGCACCTTGGTGCCGAACGCCAAAGTCAGGAAGCACAGGATCGCCGCGGTCAGGCCACTCACGCGGTGGCGCGCGCCGTTGACATAGTTGAACAGCGTGCGACTCACGGACAGCGTGCCGATCATGCCGCCGGCCAGACCCGCGACCAGATTGGCGATACCGTTGACGCGCAGCTCGCGATCCACATCCACATCGAGGCGCGCATCGACCTCGACCGCTGATGTACTGAGCAGCAGCGTGATCGCGGTGACGGCCACCAGGGCGATCAACTCGCCGGCGGAATGCATCAGCGTCAGCCACTGCACCTGGGGAAAGATCGCGATGAAATTCGGCAGTTCCACACCCGAGCCGGCATCGATCAGCCAGCCGGCCGTACGCGCCTCGGCGATCGAAAGGCCGGACCGCCACAGCACGAGGTGAACGATGGCGGTGCCGACCACCAGCAGGATCGGAAAGCCGAAGAAGTACCCGGTGCGGCGCACGAGGAAGATCGTGACCATGAAGCCCAATCCGGCGGCCAGATGCCAGAGATGCTGGCCCATCACGATCTCGGCGACGGTGTCCCAGCGCAGCGACGTGCCGGTCAGCACGCGCACCGAGCCGGTCACCAGCAGCCAGCCCGATGCGGCCAGGAAGCCGCCGATCACCGGATAAGGGACGAAGCGGATCCAGCGGCCCGTCTTCAGCTTGCCGAGCGGGTATAGGAGTATGCCCGACAGCAGCGTGCCGATGATCAGCGCCGCCACGATGGTGGGCACCACCGCGTCGCTGCGGTTGTGGGCGATCAAATCGGCCGCCAGGATCGCCGTCAGCGCGCTCAGGACCGCGACCGGCTTCGAATCAGGGCCGGCGATGGCGAAGGGGATCGCGCTTTTGAGGGCGAAAATCGCGCTGACGATGCCGGCGCCCATCAGGGCATAGCCGATGCCGATCGACCGCGCCCCGGCCAGCGGGCCCGAAAAGATCAATGTGGCATAGCTGACCGATGTCGCGATCATTACGACCGCGGTAACCAGCCCAGGTATAATGTCTTTGGTGTTCATGACCTTGATGATGTTCGGCCCAATTATGGGCACTCATTTCGCGACGGGCACATATTTCGCATAAGTGACATTGGCGCGAACGTTACAGATTCGCTAAGGCCTTCGGTGATGAGCACTAACACGGACGGAACCGAAATAGCGACGGCCTATAGCCGGCATGTGATTGGGCAATTGCTGCAGTCTGTGCCGCTTTTGCAGCCAACCATGGCCTGTGGCGCCGTTGCCGATTTGTTTACCCAGCAGCCGAAAACCCCGGCCTTCGTCGTGCAGCTGGCGGGCGGCACCTATGGGCTGGTCGAACGTAACAGCTATCTGACGCGCTATCTCGACCGTTACAACCGCGACATCTTTCAACGCCGGCCGATCATCGCGCTGCTCGACCGCGACCCGCTGGTGGTCGATCACGAGGACTCGATCCATCAGGTCGGCCTGCTGGTCACCTCGGAACGGCCCGACGCGCTGCGCTCCGCCTTCGTCATCACCAAGGACGGCGCCTATGTGGGAATCGGCATGGGCATCGACCTCATGCGCGCGCTCGCCAAGCTGGCCGAAGAGGCGAGCGTGGCGAAGACCACCTTCCTCACCAATATGAGCCACGAGATCCGCACGCCGCTCAATTCGGTGATCGGCAATCTCGAACTCCTCGCGGCCACCAGGCTCGATGGCGAACAGTCGGAATTGGCGCGCACCGCCAGCGTCTCGGCCCATGCGTTGCTCGACCTGATCGGCGATCTGCTCGATCTCAGCAAGATCGAGGCCGACCGTCTGGATATCGAAATGGTCGACTGCGACATCCGCGCCGTGGTCGATGAAGTCATCACCATCGCGTTGCCCCGCGCGCGGCAGAAGAACCTGCGCCTGGTGGGCTGGGTCGCGTCTTCGGTGCCGGCGCTGGTGCGCTCCGATCCGCTGCGGCTGCGCCAGGTGCTGATCAATTTCGTCGGCAATGCGGTGAAGTTCGCGGATGCAGGCGGCGTCTTCATCGATGTGCGGGCGGCGGGAAGCGGCGAGACGGCGCAGCTGACCTTCGAGGTGCTGGACACCGGCCCCGGATTCGATCCCGATCGTGCCGCTGCTCTGTTCGAACCCTTCGTGCAGGAAGACGCCTCCACCACGCGGCGCTTCGGCGGCACCGGGCTCGGCCTCGCGATCGCCAAGCGCATCGTGGAAATCCTCGGCGGCACGATCGGCTGCAGCACCGAGCCGGGTCTCGGCGCGCGGTTCTGGTGCACGGTGCCGGCGGCGATCATCGCCCCGGCTCCGGTGCAGCAAGCCGCGTCGCTCCGGGCTGTCGCCGTTGTCGGGGACAATGCAACCGCCGATGACGTCAGGACGGCGATGCAGGTCATGGGCATTGCGATCGCATCCAAAGACGACACGCGCGCCGAACATGGGCCGGTGGTGGTGTTCGGCGCCGAGCAGGTTGCCACCGAAGCCGGGAAGGGACGGTTCCCCGTTCTCCTGACGTCCGACTCATCGATTGGCCAGCGCTACCGTGCGCATCGGGCGGGCGCCGACTTCGTCCTCAACCTGCCGGACGATATCGGTGAAATCCCCGCCGTGCTGATGGCGATCGCCGTCGCCCGCCGCCGTAAACGCGACGCGGACGCCGCGATGGGACGGCAGGATCTTCCCGCCATGGCGATCGACGGCGTTGCGAGCGTGTTGGTGATCGACGACACCAGCACCAACCGCGAATTGGCCGCACGCCAGCTGATGCGCGCCGGCCTGCGCTGCGACACGGCCGAGAATGGGCTGGTCGGCTTCGAGATGACCGCGGCGCGGCGCTACGCGCTGATCCTGGTCGATGGATCGATGCCGGTGATGGACGGATTCGAATTCGCGCGCAAATTCCGCGAGCGCGAGACGCAGCGCGGCGATGGGCGCACGCCGATCATCGCCGTGACGGCCCATGCGCTGGCCGGCGACGCGCAGCGTTTCCTGGCGGTGGGCATGGACGATTATCTCGCCAAGCCGGTGACACTCGACAAGCTGCGCGGCAAGCTGGTCCGTTGGTTGCCCGAGGCTAATGGCATCTCCCTTGCCGCGCCGCCCGCGGCGACAAAGGACGATGCCGCGGTCGACCTGACGGGTCTCGCGGCGATGTTGGGTGACAACGATCCCATTGTCCTGGCCGAGATGCTGACGATCTTCGTCGGTGATTTTCCCACTCTGATGCAGCCGATCCACGATGCCTTGCAAGCGAACGACCGGACCGCTCTGGCGCGCGCGGCCCATGCGGGTAAAAGCGCGGCCGGCAGTGCGGCGGCGAAACCGCTCACGTCGCTGCTGGCGCGGCTGGAAGAGATGGCGCCGACCGGCGAGGCTCAGATTCTCGCCTCACTGGATGCGGCGATCGCTTTGGAATTCTCACGCTTCGAAGCCCAGGCGCGCTTTTTTATCGCCGAGGCAAATGGAACGGCGCCGCCGCCGCTCCAACGTCAAGCCTAATATCCCCAAGCCTAATATTGGCCGCTCATTCGCAAGGCGTGCCGTTCACCGTGTCGATTTCGTCGGGGGTGGCTACTGTGGCGCCGCCATAGCCGTTGCCAGCGGATCCGCCGGTCGGGTTGCCAGGCAGTACGCCGATCACCGATCCATTCGGTGCGCCGAGGCTGGTGGGAGAACCGTTACAGGCCGGTACGCCGCCGCAAGCCGACACAAGCAGGAGCGAAGCGAACGCGACAAGGACCGGCGCCAGCCGGCGCATCTCTGTGATTTGATTGTTCATGGGAGACTCCTTGGACGGGAAGCGGCAGTGCGGAGGCGGCCCGCGTTTTCATTCAGACGCGGACCGCGATCCGTTCAGACTTCTTCTTAGTAGCAAGGTGACGGGCCATTGACCGCGCTCGGGCTGGTGCTTGCGCCGACGGCCGCGCCGCCAACCGCGCCAACCGCTGCGCCGGCAACGGGTGCGCCCACCAGCGAACCGGCGGCCAAACCGCCCAGCGCGCCGACGCCGGCACCGGTCGCCGCGCGACAGCCGGGCGTTTCGCCGCAGGCCGACAACGACAGCATCGCGCCGACGGCAAGGACGGCAGGAATCAATGTGCGTTTCGAAAGTCGGGTCGACATGGGAAACCTCCTGTGAACGACTCGTTTTCTCGAATACGCAGTTCACCCCTTGATGATGGCGAATATTCGCGGATGCCGTGCAACCGCTGTGACGTCACAGATTGGCGACCCGGTCACCGATTGGCTACGGGATCGCGTTACGGCGCGATCGATGCCGCATCTGCGCCATAGCCGAAATGTTCTTCGCCGCTGCAACTGATGGCTGAGTGGGCATCGGGCAGAATCTGCATCCACGTGGTGCCGGACTTCATCGAGCCGCAGACAAAGAAGATCGTCTTTTGTTCGATTTCGGCGATATGCGTACGGATCGCGTCGAAAATATTCATCGCGACCAATCTGAAGAGGCGCCATCGCAGGTTAATTTCCGCCTGGAAACATGCGGTTGCAGCTGGGGCCACAGTTTTGTCACGGCATCGTCGGAACCCGGATTGGCGCCGGATTGGCCCTTACCGGGCTGTGGCGAGATTGCCCCTCAACTGTGCCCAATTCTCCTTATCGATGCCGCGTGAAGACCGGATTTCACTCCGTAAATTCCTGACGCCACTTCAGGAAGGATCGTGCATGAGTTCAGAAAACTCTGACGATACACTCGCTCCCCCTCCTGCCACGCCGACCACCACCGTTATGCTGGTCGAGCCGGATGTGCTTGCGCGCATGGTTATCGCGGAGTATCTGCGAGGCTGCGGCTACACAATCGTCGAAGGCGTCTCGGCGGATGATGTGTTCGCAGTCGTCGACAGTGGCCGCAAAATCGACATTGTTTTTTCTGAAGTTACATTGATCGGCGAGGTGGATGGTTTTGCCTTGTCAAAGCAAATTCGAGCGACTCATCCGAACATCGATGTTATTTTGACTCAAGGGGTTACCAGTGCCGCAGAACGGGCTGGCAGGCTATGCGAGGATGGGCCGCTTGATGGGCCGTATCATCCTCAAGAAGTGGCCCGGCGCATCAATCTTTTGCGCGAGCGCCGGAGAACGTCAAAGAAGGTGTAGGTGCTTGCATGGCTAGCGCGGCAAGATATTCGCCGAATGGCGACAAAAATCATAAAACAGTGGTTCTGGTTGTCGAAGACGAAGTCAACGCGCGTACCGCAGCTGCGGAATATCTTCGCGAGGCCGGGTTCATCGTCATCGAGGCTTGGAACGGCGACGAGGCCGTGGCCATCTTCCGCTCGCAGACCCATATCGATGTCGTCTTCTCCGATGTGCGCATGCCCGGCTCGATGGATGGGTTCACGCTCGAGCGCTGGATCGCCGAGCACTATCCTGCCACTCCTGTGCTGCTGACCTCCGGTGTGCTTGAGATCCGCGGAAACGCGATCTCCGACTACGGCCGGCGCTTCATGAGCAAACCCTATATCTTCGCCGATGTGGAACAGCGCATCCGCGATCTGATCGGCTATTAGAGTCAATTGCAATCGACTGACGGAATTCGCGGCGCTATGGGCGCCGTTTTTTTTGCGCGCTCAGCCGGCAATAGCTTGGTCGGCGGTCGGGTTCGTGTTGCGCGACGCCTTGGGGAAGAAGGCGCGGACCCTTGGCCGGGTCAGCAGCCAGGCGAGTGCGAGGAACAGCAGCGCCTGCACCCCTTGCTCGATGCGCATCCAGACGGGGAAGGGACCCGGCAGAATGGCGATCGCGAAAAAGCCGATCGTACCGGCGACGGCGATCCAGCGGGCGCGGATATAGGCCCAGCGCCGACCGCGGCGCATCTTCACGCCGAACAACACCATTAGAATCGCGACGATCAGCATGATCGTGCCACGCACCCAAACCGGGGGCGGGACATCGCTCAACACACCGGCGGTGGCGAGCAGCGTGACGCAGATCGCGAGGTTGGCAAGCTGCAGCGCGATCACGGGACGAAGGGCATTGTGCAACGGGTTGGCTGACGGGGTCATGGCGATTCCTTTCGTGTGGCAAGGGCGAACACGGTGACGAGTTCCTTGGCGTGCGACGTGATGTCGAGATCGGGCTCACGGGCGAGCAGCGGCGGAATACCGTCGATGGATTGGATAATGATCAGCGCCATCACGCGCGTGTTGAAGCGGCGGAACTCGCCCGATTTCTGGCCGGCGCGCAACAGCTCTTCGAGTGCGCCGACGCGCTGGGCCAATGACTCCGCGCCGATCACCGGGCTGCCGTCGGGATTGCGCGCGCCGATGGCGATCTCGACCAGGGCCATCAGCGGCTTGCGGTTGGCGTCGATGAAGGCGAGATCGGATTCGATATAGGCACGCAGCCGGTCGGCCGCCGTGGTCGCGGCCATGATCTGCGGTGTCATATAGGCACGGCCGGTGGCGAACACGCTGTCGATGATCGCCTGTGTCAGTTCCTCTTTCGCGGGGAAGTGATAGGAGATCACGCCCTTGCTGACGCCGGCGCGTTTGGCGATCTGGTCGACCGAGGCGCGCGCGAAACCCATTTCGACGATCGCATCGATGGCGCAGGCAATGATCTGCTGGCGCCGCGCGCTTTCGATGACGCTGCCACTGCTCACGGTCGCGGGTTGTTGTTTAGTACGCATGTACTAAAATTAGTACGGTCGTACTAATGTGTCAAGCGCGGCTCCAGACCATTGAATTGGTTGCCGTCTGCCGAGCAACCTTCTCTGCGGGAACGCGCTGGTCTACACTCCAGTCACCGACTCCTCTGGGGAGAGGACGGCGTGTGGGATAAAGACGGGCGCATCGTCGGCGGCGTGCATGTGCCAAGCGGCTCGATTCAGCGCCGCCTGGTGGTGAGCAGCGTTGCGCTGGTCATCGTCGCCTTCATCATCTCCGGCGTCGGAATCTATCAACTCGTCTATCGGCCGATGCTGCGCGATTTGACCACGGTCGAGATGCGCCGCGCGTCCGACCGCGTCGCCGATCATGTCCGGACCATCTTCGCCCGGGTGGGTGCCATTGCCGCGCGCAACCGCGACTGGGGCACGCGCGGCATGATCAATCTCGACGATGTCCATAGGCTGAACGGCTTCTTCGTCTCGCTTTTCGGTCAGTCGGCCGGCGTCACCTCGGTGGTGATCGCCGAGGATACCGGCCATGAGGTGCTGATCCTATCCCTGCTCGATGGCGGGTGGCGCAACCGCATCACCAATCCTGATGCCTGGGGTATGCAGTCGCGTTTCATGACCTGGAATGCCGACGACAAGCTGGTCGCCAGCGACCAAGTGGCTGTGGATTACGACGCGCGCAAGCGGCCGTGGTTCACCGCCAGCATGGCGCGGCCCGAGAGCGATTTCTATTGGACGCCGCCCTACAAATTCATCTCGACCGGCGAGCTTGGCATGTCGGTTGTGGTGCGCTGGCATGCGCCGGATGGTCATGGCTATGCGATGGCAACAGACATCCGGCTGCTCGATCTGACGCGCTTCACCCAGGCGATCAGCGTCGGCAAGACGGGCGTGGCCGCCATCCTGACCGATGATGGCCGGGTGGTTGCCGTCCCTCATTGCTCCACCTATACGACGCCGGAAATGACCAAGACGGCATTGTTGCAGCCGCTCGCCAGCCTGAAGCTCGATCCGCTGAACTCGGCTTTCGTACGATGGCAGGCGGGTGGAAAGCCGAGTTTCACGCCGCTCAGCTTTGAGAGCGGCGGCGATGACTGGCTGACCTCGTTCGAGCCGATCCATCTCGGCGAGCAGGTTTTCTGGATTGCGACGCTGGCGCCGTCGAGCGATTTCCGATCGCTGAACGGCGCCGACATTGGCATCGGCCTCGCCGTGGTGCTGGGCAGTATTCTGGTTGCGGCTTTGGGCGCCGTCTGGCTGGCCCGCCGTTTGACCCGCCCGATCGAGCGGCTCACGGCCGAGAGCGCACGCATCGGGCGCATGGAACTGGCAGCGCCGATCGGCGTCCGTTCGGCCGTGCGCGATATCGATGCGCTGGCGCAATTGCTCGAAAAGATGCGCCTGAACCTGGCCGAGGCGCAGCGCGAGATCGAGACCAAGACGACGCAGGAACGCGAGGCCGAGCGCATCCTGCGCGAAAGCCGCATCCAGTTGCTGCAGTCGCAGAAAATGGAGGCGGTGGGGCAGCTGACCGGCGGCGTCGCCCATGATTTCAACAATCTGCTGGGCGCGATCCTCGGCAATCTGCAATTGGTCGATGAGGATTTGGAAGACCAGCCGGGTCTGCGCAAGCGCCTGCAATCCTGCATGCGCGCGGTCGAGCGCGGCGCCAATCTCACCCGCAGCCTGCTCGCCTTCTCGCGGCAGCAGCCGTTACAGCCGCGCGTGATCGACGTCAAAGATCTGGTGCGCGAAGTGGCGGTGCTGATCCGCAGCACCGTTCCCGCCAGCATCGACGTACAATTCGTCTCGGCCAATACTTGGCTCTGCGAGGCCGATCCCGGCCAGCTGCAGAATGCGCTGCTCAACCTGGTCGCCAATGCGCGCGACGCCATGCCGGCCGGCGGCCGCGTGACCATCGAGACCAGGGACGCGACGCTCGACAGCGCCTATGCCGAACGCCACGTGGACGTGCATCCTGGCGACTATGTCGTGGTGGTGGTTTCCGACACCGGCGCGGGGATGACACAGGACGTGATCGACCGCGCCTTCGAGCCCTTCTTCACCACCAAGGCGGTGGGCAAGGGCACGGGCCTGGGGCTCAGCATGGTCTATGGCTTCGCCAAACAGTCATTGGGGCACGCCACGATCCAGAGCGAGATCGGGCGTGGCACCGCCGTGCGCATCTATCTTCCGCGCAACCTCGATGCGACGGAAGCTGCTGCCGCCGTTCCAGTGGTGACCTCCGTCCGCGGCCAGGGCGAGGGCATTCTTCTGGTGGAAGACGATGACGAGTTGCGCAATGTGACCGCCGCGCAGCTGCGCGCTCTAGGCTACAAAATCTGGGAGGCTGACAGCGGTGCCGGCGCGCTGCGCGTGCTCGGCGAAACGCCGGGGATTGTCCTGATGCTCACCGATGTCGTCCTGCCGGGCCATATGAACGGGCCGCAACTGGTCGAGGCCGTGCTGGCGCGCAGGCCCGAGCTGAAGGTCATCTATATGTCGGGCTATACCGAAAACGCGATCATGAGCCGCGGCCGCATCGATCCGGGCGTGCATCTGCTGCAGAAGCCGTTCCGCGCCCAGGAGCTTGCGGCTTTGCTGCGGCGCCTGCTCGAAACAGCGGTGAACGAACAGGCTTAGGTGCCGAACAGCACGGCCTGGTTCTGATCCGGAGTCATCGCCTGAAGCTGGGGCGTGGTGAAGGCCGCGCGCTGGCCGGTGCTCAGCGCCAGGAAATCGGCGACGGCGATCGGCGCCTGGATCTGCGTCACCGTCAGCGCCTTCAGGGCCGCGACGGTCAATCCCGCGAATTGCGTCACCGCGAGTGAGACAAGCGCGCCTGTGGTCAGCGCGGCGGCTTCGGTTGCCGTGAGTTCGCCGAATTGGGCGGCTGTCAGATTGGTGAGCTGTGCCGGCAGCAGCGCGCCGATGCTGGTGATCGTCAGCCCGGCCAGCTGCGGACTCGAGAGCACCGCGATCTGCGATGCGGTCAGGCTGGCGATATTCGTGATGTTGAGATTGTTGAGCGTGGCCGCCGTCAGGCCCTTGATCTGAGTCAGCGTCAGGGCAGCCGCATCGGCGGTGGGCAAGGCGACCAGCGATGTGGTGGTCATGCCGTTCAGCGCGGCGATACCGAGCGCCTCGGCCTGGGTTGCCGCCAGCACGGCGATATTGGTGATGCTGAGCCCGTTGACTGTTGCGGCAGTCAGGCCGGCCATCTGGGTCAGCGTCAGCGCCTCGACATCGGCCACGGTCAGCGCGACCAGGCTGGTGGCCGTCAACCCGTTCAGTTGCGCGACGGTCAGCGCTTGTGCTTGCCCGCTGGTGAAGGCGGCGAGATCGGTGCTGGTGAGACCGTTCAGTGCCGCCGCGGTGATGGCGGCGATCTGGGTGTTCGTCAACACGGCGAGATTGACGTCGCCCAGCCCGTCCAGCGTGGTCGCCACCAGCCCTGCGATCTGCGTCTTGGTCAACGCCTGAGCCTCGGCCGTGCCGAACGCGACCAGATCGGTGGCCGTCAATCCGTTCAGCGCGGCCGTGGTCAGCGCCGCGATTTGCGTATTGGAGAATAGGGCGAGATTGACCGTGCCCAAACCGTCGAGCGCGGTGGCCGTCATGCCCTTGAGTTGAGTCACCGTGAAGACTTCGACCTCGGCGGCAATGATGGCGGCGAGGTTGGTATCGGTCAGCCCGTCGATCTGGGTGGCCGCCAGCGCCACCATCTGCGATGTCGTCAAGGCCGGCAGGTTGAGTGTGCCGAGTCCGTTCAGCGTGGTGGCGGTGAAGGCCTTGATCTGCGTGACGGTAAAGGTCTCGGTCTCGATCGTGGTCAGGGCCGCGAGATTGGTCGCGGTCAGGCCGTTCACCTGAACAGCCGAGAGCGCGAGAATCTGCGCGCTGGTCAGTGCCGACAGATTGGTGATGTTCAGCCCGTTGAGCGTGGCGGCGGTCAGACTCTTGATCTGCGTCGTGGTCATGGCATCCACGGCGGCGGTGCTCAGCGCGGCGAGGCTGGTGGCGGTGAGGCCGTTCAGCACCGTCGCCGTCGCCGCGGCCAGCTGCACGCCGGTCAATGCGCCGAGATCGGTGATCGTCAGCCCGTTGAGCACAGCGGCGCTCAGGGCCGCGAACTGTGTCGTGGTCAGCGCGGCCAGGTTGACGTCGCCCAGCGCATCCAGCGCCGTGGCCGTCATCGCCTTGATCTGCGCCACTGTAATCGCATCGGCCTGGTCGGTGGTCAACGCGGTGAGGTCGGTCGAACTCAGCCCGTTGAGCGCGGCGGTCGCGATCGCCTTGATCTGCGTGTCGGTCAGGTCGGCCAGATTGCCCACGCCCAGCCCATCGAGCGCGGTCGCCGTCAGTCCGGCGATCTGGGCCGTGATGAAGGACTGAACCTGCGCCGCGCCGAAGGCGACAAGATCGGTCGCGGTCAGGCCGTTGATGGCGGCGGTGGTCAGCGCGGCGATCTGCGTGTTGGCCAGCACCGCCAGATTGGCGATGCCGAGCCGGTCGAGCGCGGTCGCGGTCAGCCCCTTGGCCTGGGTGATCGTGAAGGCCTCGACCTCGCTGGTGAGGAGCGCGCTGAGGTCGGTCGCGGTCAGGCCGTTGATCGCGCTGGTGGCCAGTGCGGCGATCTGCGTGGTGCTTAGCGCCGCGAGATTGGCCACACCCAGGCCATCCAAACTCGTTGCCGTCAATCCCGCGATCTGCGTCTTGGTCAGCGCCTCGGCCTCGGCGGTGCCGAACGCGACGAGATTGGTGGCGGTGAGTCCGTTCAATACGGTGATCGGCAGCGCCGCGATCTGCGATGCCGCCAACTGGGCCAGATTGGTGGCGCCCAATCCGTTGGCGGCGGTGACGGTCAGGCCCTTGATCTGGGTGATCGTCAGCGCCGCGATTTCAGCGGAGATCAGCCCGGCCAGATTGGTGGCCGTCAGACCGTCGAGCTGGGCCACGGCAAGCGCGATCAGCTGCGACGTGGTCAGCGCCGCCAGATTGGTGGTGTTGAGCCCGTTCAGCGTGACGGCCGTCAGCGCCTTGATCTGCGTCAGCGTCAGCGCATCGGTTTCCACTGTCGTCAGCGCGGTCAGATTGGTGGCGGTCAGGCCGTTCAATTGTGCGGCCGTGGCCACGGCGAGCTGCGCCGTGGACAGCGATCCGAGATTGGTGGTGCCGAGTCCGTTGAACGCAGCGGTGGAAAGATTCTTGATCTGTGTTGTGGTCAGCACCGCGGCGGCGGCGGCGCTCAGCGCGGTCAATGCCGTTGCCGTCATGCCGTCCAGCTGCGCGATGGTCAGCGCCACGGCCTGGTCCGTGGTCAACGAACCGATATCCGTGGCGGTCAAGCCGTTGAGCGCGGCGATGGCGATGGCCGCGATCTGTGTCGTCGTCAGCGCCGATAGGTTGGCATCACCCAACCCGTCGAGCGCGGTGGCCGTCAGGCTTTTGATCTGGGTCGCGGTCAGGGCCATCGCCTGCGCCGTACCGAAGGCGACCAGGTCGGTGGCGGTCAGCCCGTTCAGCGCGGTGGCCGCCAGTGTTGCGATCTGGCTGTTGGTCAGCGCCTGCAGATTGGCGGTGCCGAGTCCGTCCAGAGCCGTGGCGGTGAGGCTCTTGAGCTGCGTGGTGGTGAAGGCGTTCACCTGTGCCGTACCGAAGGCGACAAGATCGGTGGCGGTCAGCCCGTTCAGCGCCGTGGCCGTCAGCGCGGCGATCTGGCTATTGGCCAGTGCCGCCAGATTGGCGATGCCCAGCCCATCGAGCGCCGTGGCGGTCAGCGCCTTCGCCTGCGTCACGGTCAGCGCCTGCGCTTCGGCCGTGGTCAGCGCCACGAGATTGGTGTCGGTGAGGCCGTTGAGCAGTGCCGTGGTCAGCGCTTCGATCTGCGTCGTTGCCAGGGCCGCGAGATTGGTCGCGCCGAGCCCGTTGAGCGCCGCAACGGTCAGGCCTTTGATCTGGGTGAGTGAGAGCGCCGCCGCAGTGCCGCTTGCCAGCGCCGTCAAGGCCGTGGCCGTCATCGCATCGAGCTGCGCGATCGACAGACCCGCCATCTGGCTCGGCAGGAACGCGGCGATGTCGGTGGCGGTCAGCCCGTTGAGGGCGGCGGTTGCGATGGCGGCGATCTGCGTCGTGGTCAGGGCGGCCAGATTGGCAACGCCCAAACCGTCGAGCGTGGTCGCCGTCAGGGCTTTGATCTGCGCGGCGGTCAGGACGGTCGCTTGCGCGGTGCCGAAGGCGACGAGATCGGTGGCGGTGAGGCCGTTCAGTGCCGCCGTTGCCAGCGCCTTGATCTGGGTCGCGGTCAGCGCCGGCAGATTGGCCACGCCCAGCCCATCGAGCGCGGTGGCGGTGAAGCCCGCCATCTGCGCCGCGCTCAGCACCGCCACTTCGGCGTTGGTCAGGCCAGCGAGATTCGTGTCCGTCAGCGCATCGAGCACGGTAATGGGCAGCGCCTGAAGCTGCGTATTGGTCAGCACCTCGAGATTGGCGATGCCGAGCCCGTTGATGGTGGTGGCGGTCAGCCCCTTGATCTGCGTCGGGGTGAGCGCTTCGACCTCGGCCGCAACCAGCGCGGCAAGGTCGGTGGCGGAAAGGCCATTGAGCGCGGTCACCGTCAATGCCGCGATCTGCGATTCCGTCAGTTGCGTCAGGTCGGTCGCGGCGCCCAGCCCGTCCAGCGCGGTGGCGGTGAGCGCCCTGATCTGCGTCAGCGTCAGCGCCTCCACCTGCGCCTGCGACAGCGAGCTCAGCACCGTGGCGGTGAGGTTGTTCAACGCCGCCGCCACCAGCGCGTCGATCTGGGTGGTGACGAAGGCGTCGAGTTCCGTCGCGGTCAGCGCTTTCGCCACGACAGCCGTGAAGCCGGCGATCTGCGTCACCGAGAACTCGGCTGCTTCGTCGGCGGTGAAGGCTTGGATCTGCGTCGCGGTGAGTTGCGGGAAGTTGCCGGGCAGCAGCGATGCGATATTCGACGTGACGAAGGCCGCGATCTGCGTCTCCGTCAGCGCTTCAAGCTGCGTAATCGTCAGCCCTGTGAAGCTCATCCCCCGTGCCTCGCCCGCCTTCTGCCGGCATCGGCCGGCGGGTTCCCCAACCCGTGATCGGCCGACGGTTACTCAATAATCAGCATAGCACGGTTCGGCGGCGTGCCATACCGGCCGATGCCCCGTCATAAGGATTTCCTAAGGGCGCCAATGCGGGAAATCCCCCAGAAACCCTATCGTTTCCTGATGCCGCTCGGGCCTAACCTCCGGCCGCGTCTCACCAGGGTTTGGGAGGCCAACCGAGGGCGTCCGGCTTGGCGGCGAGCAAACGCCAAAGCCGGGAGCTCCGGCGGGCGGCGCGTACAGTGCTCAGGCACTCCCGATACGCGCCGCCCGTTTGCTTCGCGTTTCGGGGCGACGGAATGGGGGATGGCCATCTCCAACTCGTCATGGCCGGGCCCAGACCCGGCCATCTACGACTTTTGTGATCGAAGACGTGGATGCCCGGGTCAAGCCCGGGCATGACGCGATGGAGATGCGTTCGAGTCAGTGTCCCGTGACGGGTGGGCGGCGTTTGAATGAACGCAGGGCCATTTTCAATTCGTCATGGCGGGTTCACACCCCCCACCTCGTTCCTCCCCCTCAAGGGGGGAGGAAGAGATCACCGTGAATCCCTTCCCCCCTTGAGGGGGAAGGTTAGGATGGGGGGTGGGGCGGAAAGATTCCTACCGCCCCACCACCTCCGGCAAATCCGCGATCAAACCATCCCGCGCGCGCAGGCTGGTGAAGACCGGCTGCGGCGCGTCGTCTTGGATGCGGCGCGCGAACACCACGCGGCGCGGACCATTTTCCGCATAGCCGACGAACCAACCGATCGCGTGATCGTGATCGAGACTGCCATCGGGCTTGCGCGGAAAGCCCTGGCCGGTCTTGCCATGCACCGTCCAACCATCGGCGGCGGGAAAGGTGGGCATGATCGCCAGCGTCTTCTCTTGTGCCATCGGCGAGGCCAGCAGCGTGCGGTGAACCAGCGCGTCGAGGAACGCGACCTGCTCGACGGGCGAAATCGCCAGCGACGAACTCAGCCAGGCCTGCGTCAGCCCATCATGCTTGCCGGGGTTGCCGCTGACATCGTGATTGCCGTAGTGAAAGTCGCGCGCATAACGGGCAAAGCGCACCGGCCCGAGATGGCGCGTCAGCACCTGCGAATACCAGACGACGGAGTAGGCGAGCCAACGCGTCGGATCGGTCGGGTGTTTCCAGGCTTCGAGAAAATCGGGATAGCCGGGCTTGAACGGCCAGGTGGGATTGTGCGCGTCTTTCAGGATGCCGGTGTCATACCCCATCACCGCCATCGCCAGCTTGAAGGTGGAGGCCGGCGTGGTGCGCACGGCGCAATCGCCGGTCTGCACGATGACCTTCTGTGACTCGGCATCGGCAACGATGGTGCAGGAGGGGCCGGCGAAGGCGGCGGTGGTGGCGGACAGAACAACGATGCCGCAGAGGGCGGCGAAGAGGTGCTTCAAGGGGGGGACTCCGAGAGGGATAGGAATGATGGGCGTGACGAAAGATTCGAGAGTGACGCAGATCTCAACTGGACGAAACAACTCGCGGAAAGACAATCATAGGAATCCCTTAGGGCGAACCAGAAAAGAGAAGTCCAACAGGATCAGCACACTATTCTTTTTTTGCGTTGATATCCTCTGGATCGCTCTCAGCAGAATTCGTTGCGAGAACTTTTCGGAGCCAGTCAGGCTGCGATACGCCTGCTGTATTGCCGAGAAATAAAAGGATAGCGACGACCAAAAGCAGTAGAGGGATCAAAATGCCGACGTATAGTCCAGTCGGCACCGAATGTTCGTCACGAACCCAGATACCTGACCACTGCGTCGATCGATACATGCCATCGCTATCGCATCTCAAAAACTTCTCGCTGGCCGTCATAGACGTTGGGCAAGGCTCAACACGCTGATCGAGATGGAGCGGAACCACTAGGCGACCGGCTTTCGCGCGGTCAGAGTCAAACGAATCCCAGCGCAAATAATTGATCGCGAGAAGAAACGCGAAAATCAAGCAACCTATCGCAACCACGTAGCGCTTGGATCGTGACAAGTATGGACTGCCCACGTCCGAGAGAGCGCCGCGCTGGGATTCTTGCTTTACCTTTTCCCATTCGGTTTTAAGTAGGACTTGGCTGTACTCAATCAGCTTGTCCATCGAGGCGTGCGCTATGGTTCTGTCGGGGCGGGTTACAACGTCCGGTATTTCATTGACCAGCTCGATAATCGCTCGATCAAGGCTACTGGTTGGGTTCAATTGCAGCTTTATTTCATATCTGAGGACGTTCAATTGGCCGACGAGTTCTTCTGCTTTGTCCCGGTCACTACCATGTACCGAAAGCCATTGGTGAGTTAGCCCGACGAACTTTGATAGGTTCTCTCGTAGTTTGCCGATCCATTTGACTCGCTCAGAAGTGACGGTATTGATAAACGCGGCACGGCGATTTGTGCGGATTGAGTACAAGAGATTCCACGCGCCCAAAAGGAGCGTCACGATAACGCCGGCGATAACGCCGATATCCTTCGGCCCCATTGTTGCCCTCAATGAAGTGAAATTCGGTCTGGGCTGAAATCTTGATTGACGATCTACAATAACACGAGGTTTTGACTATATATAGGGCCTGAAAATATCAGATAGTCGCGTCGCTTCTCTCACATCTCGCTCGGCTTGATCCACCGTTTCTCGCGCGACGATCTTACGATCGCTTCCACCGCTTGCTGGATGCGCCAGGCGTCGGTGAAGTCGGGCCAGGCGGCGGCATTGCCCGTGCCCGTCATCGCGTCGATCAGGATCTTGGCCTCGATCGTTTTCAGATCGTTGAAGCCGATATGGTGGCCGGCGGCGGGGGTGAAGGCGCCGTAGTGGGGATGGTCGGCGCCGGCCAGGATCGTTGTGAAGCCGGTGCGGCCCTTGGGCTGGCCGGCGATATAAAGCTGCAACTCGTTCATCCGCTCGAAGTCGAGCAGGATCGTGCCTTTCGAGCCGGTGAGTTCGAAGGCGAGCGTGAGTTTGCGCCCCTGCGCGATCCATGAGGCTTCGATATTGCCGGTGGCGCCGCTGGTGAATTTGATCAGCGCGCGCGCCTGGTCGTCCACTTCGATCGGCCGCGTCTCTTTCGCGCCGGGGGCGATGGGGCGGTGCTTGATCACGGTCACGGTCTGGCCGCTGAGTTCGTCGATCTCGCCCATCAGGTACCGCGCGAGCGAGAGGATGTGGCTGCCGATATCGGCAATCGCGCCGTGGCCGCCGACAGGATCGGTGCGGAACGACCAGGGCGCGGTGGGATCGGCCATATAGTCTTCGAGATGCACGCCACGGAAACTGATCACCTCGCCGATCTCGCCGCTGGTGATGAGGTCCTTGGCGAGCGTCATCAGCGGGTGGCGCAGATAGTTGAAGCCGACAATGGTCTTCGCGCCGGCTTTCTTCGCGGCCTCGGCCATTTCCTTGGCATCGGCGGGCGTGGCGGCCAGGGGCTTTTCGCACCACACCGTCTTGCCGGCGGCGATGGCAGCCAGCGCCATCGGCTTGTGCAGCGTGTTGGGCGTGGTGATGGACACGATGTCGATCTTCGGATCGTTCACCAGCGCTTGCCAATCGCCGGTCGAGCGCGCGAAGCCCAGCGCGGCGGCGGCCTTGCCCGCCACATCGGCATTCACATCGGCCAGCATTTCCAGCACCGGCTCGGCGGAAAGCGCGAAGGTGCGCGCCACGTCATACATCGCATGGGCATGGCACTTGCCCATGAAGCCGCTGCCGATCAACCCGTAGCCGAGACGTTTCATGCGATCCTCCAACTGGCGCGCTATCGCGCGATTTTTATTTGGACCACCCCCCACCCTAACCCTCCCCCTCAAGGGGGGAGGGGATAGGAAGAAGACATCTTCCCTTTCCGATTTCTTCCTCCCCCCTTGAGGGGGAGATCGGGCCGCCGCCAAACGCCCCACTGGGGCGTTTGGATCGAACGTCCAGTGGACGTTCGAAAGGCGCCCGAGGTGGGGGGTACTTCAACAACAATGCGCGAAGCTCATTTGATCCCCGCCTTCATCTTCCCCACCACGCCCTGCGCACCCGCCGCCATTAGCCGCGCATCCGAGCCGATGGTGACGAAGCGGAAGCCTTTTTCGATCATGCGCAGCGCGTATTCGGGCGTCCCGTTATGGATGCCGGCCACCACGCCTTTTTCGCGCGCCTTGCGCAGCACCATGTCGATCGCCTCGACCACCGGCTTTTCGTCCTGATCGAATTTCGGCGTGCAGCCGAGCTGCAGCGACAAATCCGCGGGACCGATATAGACGGCGGCCAGGCCCTCGACCGCGAGGATCTCATCGACATTGTCGAGCGCCTTTTTGGTTTCGATCATCGCCATCGGCAGAACGGTATCGTTGGCGTGCGTGGGATAATCGGCGCCGGCATAGAGCAGCGCGCGGATGGGGCCGAACGAGCGCATGCCCTTCGGCGCATAGTTGCAGGCGGCCACGAAGGTCTCGGCATCCGCACCCGAATTGATCATCGGGCAGATGATCGCATAGGCGCCGGCATCGAGCATTTTCATGATCGTGGCCACGTCGAGCCAGGGCACGCGCACCACCGGCATGGTCGGCGTGGTGGCGATGGCGGCCAGCATGCCGACGGCGGCCTGGTAGTCGACCACGCCATGCTGCATGTCGATGGTCAGCGAGTCCCAGCCCTGATGGGCCATGGTCTCTGCCGAAAACGCGCTGGGGATCGCCAGCCAGCCGTTCACCACGGCCTGATTCTCGCGCCATTTCCGGCGGATCGTGTTTTCGCGCACCGTTTAGCTCCTTGGTCCACTCCCTGGGCGCGCATAGCGGGCCGCGCGCCCCTTTATGTAAAGTGTATGCGTATTTTGCCCGGTCCGGGACCGGACGCAACGAATTTTGCAATTGCCAAAAATACGCACAATCTGTTCAAATCCGCTCCAACGAACAGATCGGTGCCGATTCTGGAGCGACGGTCGCGCCGGAACGACAAGCACTGAGGACCATTAGGGGAGGAACTCATGCGCAAGTTACGCTTGCTTGCCGTTGCCGCGGCAGTGACCGCATTCGCCGGCAGCGCGCCGGCCTTTGCCGATGCCCAGCATCCGCATTTCGTTTTCGTCAGCCACGCGCCCGATTCGGACTCGTGGTGGAACGTGATCAAGAACGGCCTCAAGGTTGCGGCCAAGCAGATGGACGCCACCGTCGACTACCGCAACCCGCAGTCGGGCGATCTCGCCGATATGGCGCGCATCATCCAGCAGGCCACCGCGTCGAACCCTGACGGCATCATGTCGACGATCGCCGATTTCAATGTGCTGCAAGGCCCGTTGTCGGCGGTGGTGAAGAAGGGCATTCCGCTGATCACCGTCAATTCGGGCACGATCGAGCAGAGCCAGAAGATCGGCGCGCTGCTCCATGTCGGCCAGCCGGAATATGACGCGGGTCTCGCGGCCGGCAAGCGTGCCAAGGCCGAAGGCGGCAAGAACTTCCTGTGCGTCAACCACTACATCAGCAACACCGCCTCGGTGGACCGCTGCAAAGGCTTTGCCGACGGTCTCGGCGTACCGCTCGGCGATCATATGCTCGACAGCGGCATGGACCCGACCTCGGTCAAGACGCGCGTGTCGGCCTATCTGCACACGCATCCCGATACCGACACGATCATCTCGCTGGGCCCGAACTCGGCCGAGCCGACGATTGACGTGATCAAGGAACAGCATCTCAACGGCAAGGTGCATTTCGGCACTTTCGACTTGAGCGCTGCGATTTCGGCCGCGATCAAAGACGGCACGATCGAATACGCGATCGACCAGCAGCCCTATCTGCAGGCTTATCTGCCGGTGGTGCTGCTCGCCAACTATGTGCGGTACGGCGTGATCCCGCCGAACAGCATCAACTCGGGACCCGGCTTCGTGACCAAGGAAAACATCGGCGTGGTCGAGAAGCTGGCCGGCGAGTATCGCTGAGTCGCGTCTGACAAGGATCGTACCCCCCACCTCGGTCCTCCCCCTCAAGGGGGGAGGAAGAGGTCACCGTGAAGCCCTTCCCCCCTTGAGGGGGAAGGTTAGGATGGGGGGTACTTCCCACAATGACTGACTCTCCCACACCCGCCCGCGACGAACGGCTGCGCCACACGCCGCTGGCGGTGCGTCTGCTGGCGCGGCCCGATCTCGGTGCGATCTCGGGCGCGGCGCTGGTGTTCGTTTTCTTCGGCATCACCGCCGGCGGCTCGGGCATGTTCGGCGCCGAAGGCGTGATGAACTGGCTGACCGTGTCGGCCGAGCTTGGCATCGTCGCCGCCGCTGCCGCGATGCTGATGATCGCCGGCGAGTTCGATCTCTCGATCGGTTCGATGATCGGCTTCGCCGGCATGATGATCGCCATCCCGGCTACCTATTTCCATTGGCCGATCTGGGTCGCGATCCTGTTCGCCTTCGCCGGCGCGCTCGCCATCGGCTGGCTCAACGGCTATCTGGTGGTGCGGACCAAGCTGCCGTCCTTCATCGTCTCACTCGCCTTTTTGTTCATCTTGCGCGGGTTGACGCTCGCGCTGTCGATCATCTTCGCCAACCGCACCATCGTCTCGGGCTTCAAGGAGACGGCGGGCAGCGATTGGCTGGGCGATATTTTCGGCGGCAAGATCGGCTATGACCTGTTCCAGTGGCTGGCCAATGAAGGTGTGGTCGGCAAGTTCAAGGACGGCACGCCCGTGGTGCCCGGCATTCCGATGTCGGTGGTGTGGTGGTTCCTGCTGACGGCGGTCGGCAGTTGGGTTCTGCTGCGCACACGCTTCGGCAATTGGATTTTCGCGAGCGGCGGCGACGTCAATGCGGCGCGCAATGTCGGCGTGCCCACCAGCCGGGTGAAGATTTCGTTGTTCATGACGACGGCGTTTGCTTCGACCGTCTTTGCCACCTGCCAGGTGATGGAGTTCGGCTCGGCGGCGGCGGATCGTGGGCTGCTCAAGGAATTCGAGGCGATCATTGCCGCGGTGATCGGCGGCAATCTGCTGACCGGCGGCTACGGTTCGGTGATCGGTGCGGCCTTCGGCGCGCTGATCTTCGGCGTGGTGCAGATGGGCATCTTCTACACCGGCGTAAACACCGATTGGTTCCAGGTGTTCCTGGGCGTGATGCTCCTGATGGCGGTGCTGTTCAACAACTACATCCGCCGCAAGGTGACGGGGAGCCGCGCATGAGCGAGCCACTCGTCGAACTCAAAGCCGCCAGCAAGTTCTTCGGCTCGGTGGTGGCGTTGCGCGAAGTGTCGTTGTCGGTGCGCGCCGGCGAGGTTCACGCCTTGTTAGGAGATAACGGCGCCGGCAAATCGACCCTGATCAAGATTCTGTCGGGCGTGCATGAAATCTCGGGCGGCGAGATGCTGGTCGAGGGCAAGCCGGTGCATTTCCGCTCGCCGCGCGAGGCGCTGGATGCGGGCATCGCCACCGTGTTCCAAGACCTCGCCATGGTCCCGCTGATGAGCGTCACCCGCAATTTCTTCATGGGGCGCGAGCCGACCAAGGGGCGCTGGCCGCTGCGCCGCTTCGATATGCGCTTCGCCAATCGCGTCGCCCATGAGGAGATGCACAAGATCGGCATCGAGGTGCGCGATCCCAATCAGGCGGTGGGTACGCTGTCGGGTGGCGAGCGCCAATGCGTTGCCATTGCGCGCGCGGTGTATTTCGGCGCCAAGGTGCTGATCCTCGACGAGCCCACTTCGGCGCTGGGCGTCAAGCAGGCCTCGATGGTGCTGCGCTACATCGCGCAGGCGCGCGCGCGCAATCTCGGCGTCATCTTCATCACCCACAACGTGCACCACGCCTATCCGGTAGCCGACACGTTTACGCTGCTCAATCGCGGCCAGAGCCAGGGCACGTTCAAGAAATCCGAGATCACCCGAGAACAGGTGCTCGAGAAGATGGCCGGCGGCAAGGAACTCTCCGAACTCGAAACCGATCTGGCCGAATTCGCGCGCAAGGATACGGCGGCGAAGAACGCGTGAGTGACGCGATCACCCCACCCCTTCCTCCTCGTCGAGGGGAGGGGGATTATAAGGGAAGTCCCCTCCCCCTTGCGGGGAGGGATAGGGTGGGGGTCAAGCGTCGGCGCGTTGCTCCGCGCGCCACGCGCTCGGGCTCTTGCCGGTCACCCGCAGGAACTCGCGGTTGAAGTTCGACTTCGTCTGAAACCCGACCTCAAGCATGATCTGGGTTACCGGCGCATCGGTGTCGGCCAAGCGCCGGCGGGCATCGGCGATGCGGTACTCGTTGACGTATTGCGACACGTTGATACCCCGGCCACGATTGACCGCGCCCGAGATCCGGCGGGTCGGCACGGTCAGTTTGCGGGCCAGTCTGTCGAGGGTCAGCGCCGGGTCGCGGTAGAGCATGCGGTCGCGCATCGCCACTTCCAGCGTCGCCATGATTTGGCTGTCCTCCGGCTCGGCTGCGGCGGGCGCGGATGGCGGCGGCACCGGCGCCGCTTCGACTGCATCCTCCTCCGTCGGCACGCTGCCACCCGCGATCACCGCCGCGTACCCCAATACGCTGATGAACAGGAGGCTGGAGACGCCGGTGATCCATGCCGCGTGCACGCCGTTCGCGCGCCTGAAATCGATGGTGACCGCCAAGTCGACCAAGGCTTCCGCGATCATGATGCCGCCGATGGCCAGGAGGGCGCGTTGCATGGACAACGCACCATCGAGCTGGACGCGATCGAGTGCATCCGGCCCGGCCCGGCCGAGCCGGATCACGGCCAGGCCATAGCCGATGCCGATCACCACCACAGCCGGGAAGGCGAGTGGGCGAAAGCCGACAAAGAGAAGGACGGTCACAAGAAGCGGCACGAGATGGAGCCACCAGCGCCCGGCGGTCCGCCGCGACGCGAGCGTGCTGAAGGCGATCCAGGTGAGCGGGGGAATGATCGCGGCGGAGAAGGGGTAGGGCAGCGCCGCAGCCTCGATCCCATATCCCCACCGCAACCCGTAAAGAACGGATTGCAGCGCATAAGCCGCGATCATCACCACGAACAGCCGGCTCGGCGGCCCACCGTCGCGGCGCAGCAGCCGGACCAGGACGATCAGCAGCAACAGCGCGATGACGAATTGCAGGGGGATGGCAGGCATCGAGGGTGTCATGTTCACGGCTTGTCTCAGGATTGCGTGGCCATTTTGGCCTGGATCGCGATCTGGGACGACCTGAAACGTGTTCCAGGTCGCGCAGGCCCGCCCGATTCCCATGATCGGCAGGGTCTTGCAACACCTGGAGTATCGATCATGACGCGTTCCATTCTCGGCCTCGCCCTCGGATTGGGGTTGGCCGGCTTTCTACTTCTCGCCGCCGTTCCCAGTCAGGCCGCAGGCCTTTCGCTCATCGAAGTTCCGGCGGCGGCCGGACAGCCCGAGATGAAGGGTGCCGTGTGGTACCCCTGCGCCACGGCATCCGGCGCGGTGCGACTCGATGGCGGCCCGACCCTGCCGGGGGTTAAAGACTGTCCGCTCGTGGCAAGCCATCTTCCCCTGGTGGTGATCTCGCACGGGTTCGGCGGCTGGTTCGCCGGCCATCACGACACCGCCGAAGCCTTGGCCGATGCCGGTTTCGTCGTCGCCGCGATCAGCCATCCTGGCGACAGCACCCGCGCGCCCGACAGTCAGCATAAACAGGTGTTCGCGGCGCTCACCGAACGCCCCGAAGACATCAAGCGGCTGATCGACTTCATGCTCGGCGCGCAGCGTTTCGCCGGCGCGATCGATCGCGATCAGATCGGCTTCTTCGGCTTTTCGCGCGGCGGTTTCACCGGCCTGGCGCTGATCGGCGGCGAGATTGATTTTCGCAAGGCGACAAAATCTGTCTGTGCCGATTTCTGGCTGCCGTTCGGATGCGAACTCTATCTCCGCCATTCGATACCTCAGGAATCACCGCCCCACGATTCGCGCATCAAGGCCGCGGTGATCGCCGATCCGCTGTTCGGCCAGTTCTTCGACGTGAAGGCGGTGCGGATTCCGGTCCAGCTCTGGGCGTCGGAACAAGGCGGCGACGGTGTTTCGCCCGACGATGCCGCCGCGGCAGATCACAACCTGGCCATGACGCCGGACTATCATGTTGTATCCCACGCCGCGCATTTCGCATTCCTGCCGCCCTGCGACGCGCGATTTGCTCATGACAGGCCGCAGCTCTGCACCGACGCACCCGGCTTCGATCGCGCTGGGTTCCATGCGCAATTCAATGCCCAGATTGTCACATTCATGCGCGCGCATCTGGTTTCCCAACAGTAAGGCCTGCGCTACCATGCCTCCCGGCCGCGCGATCATGGCCGGGAGGACCGAAAAGAATGACCGAAATCCGCACCGTTCTCGGCGCTCATCCCGTGGTGGGCGAGGGGCCGACCTGGGCTCCCGAGGAAAAGGCGCTCTACTGGACCGACATTTATGGTCCGATGCTCAATCGCTTCGATCCTGCCACCGGCGCCACGCAACACTGGCGTATGCCGGCGCCGCTCGGCTCATTCGCGCTGACCAAGAAAAATCGCGCGATCGTTGCGCTGAAGACCGGCATTCATCTGTTCGATTTCGCGACCGGCAGTTTGCGGCTGTTGCACAACCCGGAGGGCGACCGGCCCGACAACCGGCTCAATGACGGCAAGGTCTCGCCCGATGGCCGTTTCTTCGTCGGCACGATGTACGAGCAGCGGCCGCGCAAGCCCGAGGCCTCGCTCTACCGCCTCGATCCTGACGGCAAACTGACGCGCGTGATCGAAGGCGGCATCAATGTCTCGAACGGGCTGGCCTGGAGCCCGGATGGGCGCACCATGTATCACTCGGACTCGACCACGGCGCAGGTTTCGGCTTGGAGCTACGACGCCGCTACGGGCGCGATCAGCAATCGCCGCGAATTCGTGAAGACCACCGAAGAGGAAGGCCGGCCCGACGGCGCCGCCACCGATATGGAAGGCTGCTATTGGAGTTCGGGCGTCTCGGCCGGCGTGCTCAACCGCTTTCGCCCCGATGGTAAACTCGACCGCAGTATCAAGATGCCCTGCGCCGCGCCCACCATGCCGTGCTTCGCCGGGCCCGATCTCAAGACGGTCTATGTGACGAGCTTGCGCGAGGGCCTCAGCGCCGAGAAGCTTTCCGCCTACCCGATGTCGGGCAGCATCTTCGCGTTTGAGGTGGATGTGCCCGGCGTGGCGATTCCGCGGTTCGATGATACGCGGCTGTGAGCATGACTCTGGTACCTGGTTCCCATCCTTCGAGACGGTTGCTTCGCAACCTCCTCAGGATGAGGGCGTTTTTGAAAATCCTCATGGTGAGGAGGCCCGCAGGGCCGTCTCGAACCATGATTGCGCCCCCGTCCTGCCTATCATTCGTTGCGGTGCTTTGAATGCGCTCCCGTCCGAACATCTGCATGGTCGGCTACGGCATGATGGGGGTGTGGCACTCGGAGGGGCTGAAGGGCTTCGACTGTGTGCTGCACACGGTGGTTGGCCCGAAAGCGGATAAGGTGGCCGCGTTCGCCGCGCAATACGGCTATCAAAACCACACCACCGATCTCGCCGTCGCGTTGAAGGACCCCGAGATCGATATCGTGATCATCGGCAGCCCGACCGAGGTGCATGCCGAACAGGCGCTGGCCTCGATCGATGCGGGCAAGGCGACGCTGGTCGAGATTCCGATCGCCATGTCGCTGGCGGAATGCGAAGAGGTGGTGGCGCGTGCCGAGAAGAAAGGCGTGCCGCTGGGTGTGGTGCATCCGATGCGCTTCCGCCCCGAACGTGCGCCGGTGGTCGAGCGCATTCGCAAGGGGCAGGAACGCGTCAGTCACACCCATGGCCGCTTCTTCATCCATCGCCTCGTGAATGTCGGCGCCACCGGCTACAAACGTTCCTGGGTCGACAACATCCTGTGGCATCACTCGACCCATCTGGTCGATCTCGGCCTGTGGATGCTGTGCGGCGGCGATATGCGCACCGCCAGCCAGCGCATCCGCCGCGTACAGAGTTTCTATCCGCCGATCGACGAACGCACCGGCATCCCGATGGAAGTGACGATCCTGGCCGAGACCCACGACAACCAGACGGTCACGGTGACGGGCTCCTACTACGCCAAGGCGCGCACCTATGACACGCTGGTGATCACCGACCGCGACTCCTACAAGCTCGACGAGTTGGCCGGTACGCTGACCACGGGTGATGGCGTCGCGCCGATTCTCAGCGAACAGAAGAATGCCGCGTTCGTGGCGCAGGACTTCATCCGCGCCGTGCGCGAAGGCCGCGAGCCGCTGTGCCCCGGCTGGTCGGTACTGCCGACCATGCGCATCCTCGAAGCGGTGCAGAACGAGTGGGACGGAAAGCACGGCCGGCAGGCATTGCCGGGTCGGCCGTTGGTGTAGGGAAACGGCCCATGGTTCGAGGGCCCTTCGGGCCACCTCACCATGAGGGTTATACTAAAAGAAAGTCCTCATCCTTCGAGGCACGCCGCGCGTGCACCTCAGGATGAGGACGATATATAAAGAAAACCTCATGGTGAGGTGCCCGCGAAGCGGGCCTCGAACCATGGGCCGCACAGGGAGATCAGCCGTGAGCAAACCCCGCAAGACCTATGAAGACCTGCGCAGCCGCCGCTGGATCGGCGTGGATACCTTGCGCGCCTGGGGCCATCGGTCGCGGCTCAAGGAGATGGGCTATGGGTCGGAGGATTTCGCCAACAAGCCGGTGATCGGCATCATCAACACCTGGTCCGATCTCAACACCTGCCACAGCCATTTCCCCGAACGCGTCGAGGAGATCAAGCGCGGCGTGTGGCAGGCGGGCGGCTTTCCGGTCGAACTGCCGGCGATGAGCCTGGGCGAGCAGTTCGTCAAGCCGACCACGATGCTCTACCGCAATTTCCTGGCGATGGAAGTCGAGGAGTTGCTGCGCTCGCATCCGATCGACGGCGCGGTGCTGATGGGCGGCTGCGACAAGACAACGCCAGCCACGATCATGGGCGCGATCTCGGCGGGCCTGCCCTTCATCTATTTCCCGGCGGGCGCGATGCTGCGCGGCAATTGGCACGGCAAGACGCTGGGCAGCGGCACCGACATCTGGAAGTACTGGGCCGAACATCGCGCCGGCACCTTGGCGCCTGGTGTGATCGAGGAAATCGAAGACGGCATCGCGCGATCGGCCGGCACCTGCATGACCATGGGCACGGCCAGCACGATGACGACCTTGGCCGAGGCGATGGGCCTGATTCTGCCCAACGGCTCGTCGATCCCCGCGGTCGATGCCAATCATTCGCGCCTGGCCACCGCCACCGGCCGGCGCATCGTCGATATGGTGTGGGATGACGTGACGCCCGCCGACATCGTCACCCAGAAGGCGGTCGAGAATGCGATCGTGGTGGATATGGCCATCTCGGGCTCGACCAATTCGATCATCCATATGATCGCGATGGCGCGCCGCGCCGGGCTGAAGCTCGATCTCGAAATCTTCGACAAGGTCAGCGAGAAGGTGCCGGTGATCGCCAATATCAAACCGGCCGGCACTTATCTGATGGAAGATTTCTACTACGCCGGCGGCGCGCGCGCGCTGTTCAACGTGCTGCGCGATCATCTGCATCTCGACTGCATGACGGTCAACGGCCAGACGCTCGGTCAGAACATCGAAGGCGCCGAGGTCTATAACGACGATGTGATCCGCAAGCTCGATAATCCGGTCTGGTCGAGCGGCGGGCTTGCGGTGCTGCGTGGCAATCTCGCGCCCCATGGCGCAGTGATCAAGCCGGCGGCGGCCGAGACACGGCTGCATGTCCACAAGGGCCCGGCGGTGGTGTTCGAGAATTACGACGATCTCTCCAAGCGCATCGACGACCCCGATCTGCCGGTCACCGCCGACAGCGTGTTGGTGCTGCGCGATGCCGGTCCGGTCGGCGCGCCCGGCATGCCGGAATGGGGGCAGTTGCCGATTCCGAAGAAGCTGCTCAAGGACGGCGTGCGCGATATGGTGCGCGTGTCGGATGCGCGCATGTCGGGCACCAGCTATGGCGCGTGTGTGCTGCATGTCGCGCCGGAAAGCCGCGTCGGCGGGCCGCTGGCGCTGGTCAAGACGGGCGACATGATCGAGCTCGACATCCCCAACCGCAAACTGCAGCTGCATGTGAGCGACGAAGAACTGCTCAAGCGCCGCGCCGACTGGAAGCCGCCGCCGCCGCACTACCAACGCGGCTTCGGCCTGCTCCACACCCAGCACATCAAACAGGCCGACGAAGGTTGCGACTTCGACTTCCTCGAAACCGCCGGATTGCCGCCGACACCGGAGCCGAAGATTTATTGAGGGATATGGCTGTTCTACCTGCAATGCATACGCCATCCATTTCCCTCGCTGCGATTTGATATCGTCATGGCCGGGCTTGACCCGGCCATCCACGTCTTTTTGGCTGATGCGATTTTAAGGCGTGGACCCCCGGGTCAAGCCCGGGGGTGACGAGCAAGGGGAAACGAATGGCACGGAGGTGACGACTGCGCAGGGCCTCGCATTGCAGTTCCAACCACGACCCCGCGCTTTTCAGTCGCCCCTTAAATACGCATACGGGCTGATGCAATAGCAGCCGCCTTTTGGACGCATGAATAGCGCGCTATAGTCCCCGCTACTCGGCAATCATTGGGGAATTGTCGGGCGCGACTTGTAGAAGGGGGGCTGCATGTCGATCGCGCAAAAAGTGATTCGATGGGTGCTGGGGATCGTGGCTGGGGGTGTCGTCTACACCGCGGTCCAATACATCCTGCCGAAACTGGAAAGCGGCGTGTCGGCGATCTCGCCGATGGTGCTGGTGCTCAACACCGCGCTGCTCGCGACAGCGGCGGGATTTATCGTCGGCGCCTTCATCACGCCGCGCGCGCAGCTGCCGCAGGCGCGCCGGTATTTCTTCGCGCTCGGCATGCTGACGCCGATCGGCCGCGCGGTGTGGGATTACGCCCACACCGGCAGCATGCATCACAACTATCTGCTGATGATCGCCGGCGCCTTCTCAGGCGGAATGCTCGGCGCCTTCGTCATGCTGATGCCGAAGCCGCAACGCCAGGCGCAACCGCGGCGGTTTGGGTGATTGATAGGTCGCTCTAATACGTCCTGACGGCGATGCGCGAACCGACGATTTATTGAGGAGGCATGTCCACAGTCGGGCAGCCGATGCATCCTGAGGGGCTAGGAAGCTCGTCGAGGTGATGTAGCCTGTCATCATCGGCGAGCTCGCCGATTCCCGTTAGCGATGTAGTGACCTTCGTATGTTTCATATGAACTTCGAAATCCAGGGCAAGGACAGGGATCGTGAACTGCCCCCTGTCTTTGTACGTCCAGGTCACGAATGTGCGCAGAAGGGCATCGGATAGCCCGACGCCTTGTCTGTTATACTGAAGCAGTACGGTATTGAGGTTGCTGGGCCCATGCATGCTGCCGCAACCGGACGCATCTTCTCCATAACACAGGCGACGGGTGATTCTTTCGATTTCGGATTTGACGACGCCGTCCTGACTGATGAGTCTTTCGTACAACTTCGCTATGTAGGGTATTTCTTCAAACGTGCCGGTGGTCTTCAGGCCGCTGTTGTGGGCATCGAAACTGTATGTAAATTCTCCGTAATCATCCTCGGCGCTCCCATCGTTGAGAGGAGCCGAAGCTTGTTGATTTCCGGCATCGATGGCTGCGACGCGTGCCACGTAAAGGTGCTCGAGACACTTTTCGATGGTCGCCTGGTAATCGCTCTGTCCCACTTTGCAGGCCGTTGCGCGGTGCAGTATCCATTTTCGTTGGGAGTCCACGAGACGGTTTCGATTCGCGCCTGAATCGTTGATCGCCTTTTTGTAGATGTCCGCCAATTCTGCATCGAGCGCGGAGAGGGTTGCGGATTGGCAGATAAGATGCTCAACCGGCTGCATGGCCTTGGCACAGTCGAAACTCGGACCGTTAGCCATGGCTGCCACGGGCACAGCGAGTGTGATCGCTATCGCTATCGCTATCGCGAGGAAGATCGGCCGCATCATTACGAGTGTCCTAAAGCCTAACACGGCTGTTAATACGTCGTCCTACCACCGCTCAAGTCAAACGTCGACGCCGTGGTGAAGGAATTCTCTTCCGACGCGACCCAGCAGATCATGCTGGCCGCTTCGTCGAGTTGCAGCATGCGGCCGCGCGGGATGCGCGAGACCATGTAGTCGATATGCGCCTTGGGTTGGCTCAGCCCCATCGTCGTTGCCGCCACGGCGGGTGTGATCGCATTGACGGCGATGCCCTTGGTGGCGAGTTCCTTGCCCAGGCTCTTGGTCAGCGCGATCACACCGGCCTTCGCCGCGCTGTAGGCGCTTGCGGTCGGGTTGCCTTCCTTGCCGGCCACCGACGAGATGTTCACGATGCGCCCATAGTTGCGCTTGATCATATGCGGCACCACGGCGCGGCAGACGTAATACTGGCCGACCAGATTGATATGGATCACCTGCGCCCAGTCCTCGGGCGGATACTCCCAGGTGACGATGTTGGGCCCGACGATCGCGGCGTTGTTGATCAGCACATCGATCTTGCCGAGCTGCTTGATCGTCGCCTTCGTCGCCGCTTCGACCGAGGGCAGCGCGGCGATATCCGTGGTCACGCCGATCGCGCGCTTGCCCGCCTTCAATGATGCGAGCGTCTTCTTGGTCAGCTTCTCGTCGCGGTCCCAGATCGCCACGGTCGCGCCTGAGTCGAGCAGGCGCTTCACCACCGCAAGGCCGATGCCCTGCGCGCCGCCGGTCACGACGGCGACCCGTCCGTTGAAGTCGAGCTGATGTCCGCGCTTGGTCTTACCGGTTGGCATATTTTCCTCTCCGTTTCCCTGACTCGTCACCCCCGGGCTTGACCCGGGGGTCCACGTCTTATGATCGCATGTAT
The DNA here is from genome assembly GCA_036490215.1 of Magnetospirillaceae bacterium. Lineage (GTDB taxonomy): Bacteria > Pseudomonadota > Alphaproteobacteria > Rhodospirillales > Magnetospirillaceae > JASHSH01. The sequence goes on along the minus strand of DASXEH010000056.1, from coordinate 108,207 downwards.
CAAAGAAGGCGTGGATGGCCGGGTCAAGCCCGGCCATGACGAAGAATACGATGGATTTAACTCACACCGGCAGTCGCAGCCTGACGCGCAGGCCGCCGAAGGGGCTGTCTTCGAGGTAGACGTCGCCGCCATGGGCGCGGACGATGTCGCGGGCGATGGTCAGGCCCAAGCCGACGCCGCCGGTCTTGGGGTTGCGCGAGCCCTCCAGGCGCACGAAGGCCTTGAACACATGCTCGCGCCGGTCGGCGGGAATGCCGGGCCCGTCATCGTCGATCAGGATCTCGACGGCGTCCTTGCGCCGCCCGGCGCGTACTGAGACATGCTTGCCGTATCGTGCGGCGTTGCCCACCAGATTCATCAGGCAGCGTTCGATCGCATGGGGACGCAAGGGCAGCGTCAGCGTTTCTTCGCAATGCAGATCGACCACATGACCCTCGCGGCGCAGCTTGGTCACCACATCTTCGAGGATGGGGCCGAGCTCGGTGGACTCGGCCGCTTCCCCGCCTTCGCCGCGCGCAAAGGAGAGATAGCCTTCCACCATGCGCTCCATATCGGCAACATCGATGCCGAGATCGCTGACCCCTTCGCCACTCATCATCGCCAATTGCAGCTTCATGCGGGTGAGCGGCGTGCGCAGATCGTGCGACACGCCGGCCAGCATATCGGTGCGTTGCGCGATCTGGCGGTTGATGCGTTCGCGCATCACCCAAAAGGCGATGGCCGCCTGACGCACTTCGGTCGCGCCCTCGGGCCTGAAATTGGGCACGTCATGGCCTTTGCCGAAACTGTCGGCGGCGGCGGCCAGGCGCTTCACCGCGCGCACCTGGTTGCGCATGAAGATCGTCGCGATGCCGAACAAGAGCAGCGATGTGCCCACCGTCCACAGCACGAAGATGGTGGTGGTCGGGCTGTAGAGGCGTTTGCGCGAGGCGCGGATGTTCAGCACGCCTTCCTTCAGCTGCACCTGGATTTCGACGATCTTGTCCGAGGTCTTGGCATCGACGAAGAAGGGCCGCCGCAGCGCGCCGGTCAGCGAGTCGGTGAGGTTCGATTCCAGGCTGTAGCTGAGCAGGAAGTTCTGCACCTGCGGCGCGGCGCCGACCATGCCGGTTTCCCTCAGCTGCGCGCCATCGATCAGCGTGATGTCGAGCGACATCGAGTTGTGGGCGATCTGGAAGATGACGTTGCGGTTCTCCTCGCCCGGAAAGGTATTCATCATGTCGATGACCGAAGCGATGTCTTCGGCCAGCGCCTGCGCCAGGCGCTTGGTTACCAGATCCCAATGCGTGCCGAAAAAGACGAAGGCCGAGACCAGCTGCAGCACGATCAGCGGCGTGACCAGAATCATCAGCGACCGGCCGAGCAATCCGCGCGGCAGAACCGATTTCATCCGGGCGCCGAAAGGCTTCATCGCGTCCTCAATCGGGCCAGAAGACATAGCCGCGGCCGCGCACCGTCTGCAGATAGCGCGGGCGGCGCGGATTGGCTTCGATCTTCTTGCGCAGGCGCGTCACCTGCACGTCGACGGCGCGCGGCATCGCACCGGTGCGTCCGGCCAGATCCTCGCGCGACAGCGGTTCACCGGCGGCACCGGCCAGGAAGCCGAGCAATTGCGCCTCGGCGGCGGTGAGATGGACGAAGCTGTCACCCTTGCGCAGCTCACCGCGCAGCGGCTCGAAGGTGAAGGCGCCGAATGTGATGAAACGCGTCTCGGCTTCTTTCGGCGCACGGCGCAGGATGCCGGCGATGCGCAGCAGCAGCTCGCGCGGCTCGAAAGGCTTGGCCAGATAATCGTCGGCGCCGGATTCCAGCCCGGCGATGCGGTCGGGCGCCGCACCCATCGCGGTGAGCAGCAAAATCGGCACGGTGCTTTTCGCGCGCAGGCTCTTGGTCAGCTGCATGCCGCTTTCGCCGGGCATCATCACGTCGAGCACGATCAGATCGGGCACGATCGCGGCCAGTTGCGCGCGCGCCTCGGCGGCATCGGCGGCGGTGGTCACCGCATAGCCGTTGTCGGTCAGATATTTCTGCAACAGCCGGCGCAGCCGTTCATCGTCATCGACGACCAGAACATGCGCCGGTGCGGCTTGCGCCGTATCGGTCACTGCTCGGCCTTGCGCCCGCTTGGCGGCGGCGGGAGGTGGCGACGGTCGCCCTCGGCCACCAATTCGTGAAGGATGCGGCGGAAGGCATCGACATGGTCGCGGTCTTCGACCGAGAGCGCGCGAGCCACCACATGGCTTTGCCGCGCGGTCAGCTGCTTCTCGAATTCGATGCCTTTCTCGGTCAGCGCCAGCAGACGCTGCCGCCGGTCTTTGGGGCCGGGGGTCTGCGAGACATAGCCGTCTTGCACCAGTTGCGACAGCACGCGCGCCAGGCTTTGCTTGGTGATGCGCAGGATGCCCAGCAGCGCGCTCACCGTCACGCCGGGGTTGCGGCCGACGAAATAGATGACACGATGATGGGCGCGGCCCATCCCCATTTGCGAGAGGATGGCGTCGGGCCCGGAGGTGAAGCCGCGATAGGCGAAATAGAGCAGCTCAATCGCTTGGCGCAGCTCTTCTTCATCCAGCGGCAGGGCGGATTTTACGTCAGTCATATTGACATATTGCCGCAGTATTGTTACGCTTTGCAATAGGAATTGGACATTTTCGGTCCCATTTAGGAGTCAAAGTGTTATGAGCCTTATTCCCTTCGACGACCGCGACGGCCTGATCTGGTTCGAGGGCAAGCTGGTGCCTTGGCGCGACGCCAAGATCCATATCCTCACCCACAGCATGCATTATGCGTCGGCGGTATTCGAAGGCGAGCGGGTCTATGGCGGCAAGATCTTCAAGCTGACCGAGCACTCCCAACGCCTGGCCGATTCAGCCCGGATTTTGGGCTTCGAGCTGCCCATGAGCGTCGCCGAACTCGACGAAGCCACCCGCAAGACCGTGGCCGCCAATAATATCGTCGACGGCTATGTCCGTCCGATCGCCTGGCGCGGCGCAGAGCAGATGGGCGTGTCGGCCCAGCAGACCAAGATCCATCTGGCCATCGCCACCTGGGTCTGGCCGTCCTACTTCCCGCCCGAACTGCGCCAGAAAGGCATCCGCCTGACCTTCGCCAAGTGGAAGCGCCCGCATCCGGAAACGGCACCGACGCAATCGAAAGCGGCAGGGCTCTATATGATCTGCACGCTTTCGAAGCACGCTGCCGAAGCGGAAGGCTATAACGACGCGCTGATGCTCGATTGGCGCGGACAACTGGCCGAAGCCACCGGCGCCAACCTGTTCCTGGTGATCGACGGCGCGCTTCACACGCCCACGCCCGATTGCTTCCTCAACGGCATCACGCGCAAGACGGTGATCGATCTGGCGAAGCGCCGCGGCATCCAGGTGATCGAACGCGTGATCATGCCGGAAGAACTGGCCAAAGCGCAGGAAGTGTTCCTGACCGGCAGTGCCGCGGAAATCACGCCGGTCGGCGAGATCGACAAATATCGGTTCACGCCGGGCGACGTGACGCGCAAGCTGATCGCCGATTTCGACGCTCTGATCGGCCGCGCGCCGGCCAGCGCCGCGGCGGAATAAACAGTCGGACTTATCCCCAAGGCTGCTCTGTCGCAGGGCAGATGGCCTTGGGGCGCGACTGTCACAAACCAGCGCCAGTTAACACCTAAACACCTGTCCGCTGATTGACAGGGGTAAAACGGTGCTTCACATTCGCGGTGCAGCGGGACTCGCGGCAGTCCTTAACGCGCCGCATGACGCGTGTCAGCGGCCTCAGACTTAGGGGAGACAGCATGAAAACGCTATTCGGGGCGCTGGTGGTCGGCGTGACCGCTTTGAGCTCGGCGGCCTTCGCGGCCGATTCGATCAAACCGGCGATCGTGTTCGACATGGGCGGCCGTCACGACAAGTCCTTCAACGAAGGCATCGATAACGGCGCTAAGAAGTTCACCAAAGAAACGGGCATCAAGTACGGTGCTCAGGAAGTCACCAACGAAGCGCAGCGCGAACAGTTCCTGCGCACCTTCGCGCAGAAGGGCTACGATCCGATCCTCGCGGTCGGCTTCGCTCAGGCTGACGCGCTGACCAAGGTGGCCAAGGAATTCCCGAAGCTCCACTTCGCCATCATCGACGCAGTGGTCGATCTGCCGAACGTGCAGTCGATCGTCTTCAAGGAACAGGAAGGTTCGTTCCTGGTCGGCATGCTTGCGGCTGAGAAGTCCAAGACCGGCACGGTCGGCTTCGTCGGCGGCATGGACATTCCGCTGATCCGCAAGTTCGGCTGCGGCTATGTCCAGGGTGTGAAGTACGCGAACCCGAATGCGAAGGTTCTGCAGAACATGACCGGCACCGATCCGTCGGCCTGGAACAACCCCGTTAAGGGCGGCGAGCTGGCGAAGAGCCAGATCGAGCAGGGCGCCGACGTCGTATACGCGGCGGCTGGCGGCACCGGCATCGGCGTCTATCAGGCGGCGGTTGACGCGGGCAAGCTCGCGATCGGCGTCGACTCCGACCAGAACTACCTGCACCCCGGCAAGATGCTGACCTCGATGGTTAAGAAGGTCGACGTCGCGACGGAAAAGACCTTCCAGGACGCCAAGGACGGCACCTGGAAGCCCGGTATCCGCGTGCTCGGCCTGGCCGAAGACGGCGTCGCCGCCGCTTTCGACAAGGACAACGCGCCGCTGATCACGCCTGAAATGAAGAAGAAGGTGGAAGCCGCGAAGGCCGACATCATCTCGGGCAAGATCAAAGTGCACGACTACATGTCGGACAACGCCTGCCCGGTGAGCTGATCTGAGTAAAGCGGGGGACGGGCCCATGGCCGACAACACTATGGGTACGTCTCCCGCTCATTCTTCCGGTACGCCGCCCGCGATCGAGCTGCGCGGCATCGACAAGCGCTTCGGCGCCGTTCACGCCAACAAATCCATCGATCTTGTGGTCGAGCGCGGCCACATCCACGGCATCGTCGGCGAAAATGGCGCCGGCAAATCGACCTTGATGAGCATCCTCTACGGTTTCTACGAAGCCGACGCGGGCGAGATTCTCGTCAATGGCGAGGCCGTGCGCATCACCGAATCGCGCGATGCCATCCGCCACGGCATCGGCATGGTCCACCAGCACTTCATGCTGGTCGACGTGTTCACCGTCATCGAGAACGTGATCCTGGGCGCCGAAGACGGCCCGCTGCTGCGCGAGAGTGTCGCGCGCGCCCGCCGCTCGCTCAAGGAACTCGCCGAGAAATACCATCTCGAGGTCGATCCCGATGCGGTGGTCGGCCAGTTGCCTGTCGGTGCGCAGCAGCGTGTCGAAATTCTCAAGGCGCTCTATCGCAGCGCCGAGATCCTGATTCTCGACGAGCCCACCGGCGTGCTGACGCCGCAAGAGGCCGATCATCTGTTCCGCGTGCTGGCGCGTCTGCGCGACGAAGGCAAGACGATCATCCTGATCACCCACAAGCTGCGCGAGATCATGGCGATCACCGATCGCGTTTCGGTGATGCGCCAGGGCCAGATGGTCGCCCATCGCGTCACCAAGGAAACCTCGCCCGCCGAACTCGGCGAGTTGATGGTCGGCCGCAAGATCGTGACGCAAATCTCGCGCGCCAATAAGGCGCCGGGCGAAACGCGGCTCACGGTCGAGAAGCTGCAGGTGCGCGACCCCAACGGTGTCGAGCGCGTGAAGGGCGTCAGCTTTTCGGTGCGCGGCGGTGAAATCGTCGGCATCGCCGGCGTCTCGGGCAACGGCCAGACCGAATTGCTCGAAGCGCTGTCGGGCATCCGCCGCCCCTCGAACGGCACGATCGCCGTGTCGGGCCAGACGATTTTCCCGGCCGCGCAATACGCGCCGCACATCCTGGCGCATCACAAGGTGCGCCACGTGCCGGAAGACCGCCAGCGCATGGGCCTGGTGACTGCGTTCACCGCCACCGAATGCATGATGCTGGGCGACGAGGATGATCCCGCCTATCACCAGAAGAACGGCATTCTGATCGACTGGCAGAAGGTCGCGAAAGACGCGGCCACCAAGATGTCGGCCTTCGACGTGCGGCCGATGGCGCCGGGGCTGAAGACGGCCAACTTCTCGGGCGGCAATCAGCAGAAGATCATTCTGGCGCGCGAGATGGAGCGCAATCCCGACGTGCTGCTGGTCGGCCAGCCGACACGCGGCGTGGATATCGGCGCGATCGAGTTCATTCATCGCCGCCTGCTGGCCATGCGCGATCTCGGCAAGGCGATCCTGCTGGTCTCGGTCGAGCTCGACGAAATCTTCGCGCTGTCGGACCGCATCCTTGTCATGTTCGACGGCCATATCGTCGGCGAAGTACCGGCCGCGGAGGCCAATGAGAAGAAGCTCGGCCTGTTGATGGCCGGTGTCACCCAAGACGCGGCGGAATAGAGGGCAACCCGTGAGCAAGAACGCACCGAGCGGACCGTTGCCGCGCTGGATGGAGTTGGGGCTTCTGCCGCTGCTCAATCTGCTGCTCGCCCTGGTCGTCTCCGGCCTGGTCATCGTCGCGATCGGCGAGAATCCCTTCGACGCCCTGGTGTCGCTGGTCCAAGGCGCGGTCGGCTCGGAAGAGGGCATCGGCTATACGCTTTATTACGCCACCGATATGATCTTCGTCGGCCTGGCGGTGGCGATGGCCTTCCATTGCGGCATGTTCAATATCGGCTGCGAAGGCCAAGCCTATGTCGCCGGGCTCGGCGTCGCGCTGGTCTGTCTCTATCTCGATTTCCTGCCGTGGTTCATCGTGGTTCCGATTGCGATGATCGGCGGCATCGTGTTCGGTGCCCTCTGGGCGGCCATTCCCGGCTGGCTGCAGGCGCGCCGCGGCAGCCACATTGTCATCACCACGATCATGTTCAATTTCATCTCTTACGCGATGATGAACTATCTGCTGGTGCATGTGCTGATCAAGCGCGGCCAGATGTCGCCGGAAAGCCGCACCTTCGCGCCGCATACCGCGCTGCCGATGATGGACAGCGCGCTGGGTGCGATCGGTATCCATATTACCGAGACGCCGCTCAACACCTCGATCTTCTGGGCGATCGCCTGCCTGGTCTTCGTCTGGCTCTTCCTCTGGCACACGCGCTGGGGCTATGCGATCCGCGTGGTCGGTACCAATCCAAAGGCAGCCGTCTATGGCGGCATCGAGCCGGGCCGGCAGATCATCATTGCCATGATCCTTTCGGGCGCGCTGGTCTCGGGTGTCGCGATCAACGAAGTGATGGGCGCGCAACAGAAGCTGCAGATCGGCTTCACCGAAGGATATGGCTTCACCGGTATCGCGGTCGCGCTGATGGGCCGCAACCATCCCTTCGGCATCCTGCTGGCCTCGCTGCTGTTCGGCGCGTTGATCCAAGGCGGCGGCGCACTCTCCTTCGACATGCCGAACATCTCGCGCGAGATGGTATGGGTGATCCAAGGTCTGGTGATCCTGTTCACCGGTGCGCTGGAGAGCATGTTCCGTCCCGCTCTCACGCGTTTCGCCGCCAGCCTCAAAGCGCGGGCGACCGAACCCGCCAAGGCAGCGTAAGATGCATTACTACGAGCTCTTCATCCTGCTGTTGGCTGCCACGGTGCGCGTCTCCGTGCCGCTGATTGTCGCGGGCTTCGCCGGCCTGTTCTCCGAACGCTCGGGCGTCGTCGATGTCGGGCTTGAGGGCAAGATGCTGGTGGCCGCTTTCACCGCCGGTGCCGTCGCCTCGATCACCAACGACCAATGGCTGGGCCTGCTGGCTGCGATCGGCGTCTCGATGCTGTTCGGCGTGCTGCATGGGTTGGCCTGCATCACCTATCGCGGCAATCAGGTGGTGGCCGGCATGGCCATCAACTTCATCGCCCAGGGCCTTACCGTGGTGCTGGGCCGCGCCTGGTTCGATCAGGGTGGCCAGACGCCGGCGCTGTCCGACGATGCGCGCTTCGCCGATTTTCCGCTGCCGGGCAGCGACACGATCCATGACATCCCGATCATCGGGCCGATCTATTCCAACCTGCTCGGCAACCACAACATCCTCGTCTATATCGCCTTCGCCATCGTGCCGATCAGCTGGTGGGCGCTCTATCGCACGCGGTTCGGTTTGCGTCTGCGCGCTGTGGGTGAGAATCCGGCGGCGGTCGATACGGCCGGCATTTCGGTGCCGGCGCGGCGCTATGTGGCGGTGATGATCGCGGGCGCGCTCTGCGGCATCGCGGGCGCCTATATGTCGACCGCACAGACCTCGGCCTTCCTGCCGTACATGACCGCCGGCAAGGGCTATATCGCGCTGGCGGCGCTGGTGTTCGGCAAGTGGCGGCCGCTGCCGACCATGCTCTCCTGCATGCTGTTCGGCCTGCTCGACGCGTTGGCCGATCGTCTGCAGGGCGTGCGCATCGAAGGCTTCGGCGAAATTCCCGTACAATTCATCCAGGCCTTGCCCTATGTCCTTACAGTGATCCTGCTGGCCGGGTTCATCGGTAAGTCGATTCCGCCCAAGGCCGACGGTCTGCCCTATATCAAGGAGCGCTGAGCGATGCCGAAACGGAAGCCCGGAAAGAAGACCGGCAAGCGGCGCAGCGACGAGATGGTGAAAGCCGCGATCCGCATCCGCAAGAAGGCTTACGCCCCCTATTCGAAGTTCCAGGTGGGCGCCGTGGTGCGCACGGCCGATGGCGCGATGTACGAAGGCGCGAATGTGGAAAACGCGGCCTATCAAGGCACCTGCGCCGAATCGGGCGCGATCGCCGCGATGATTGCCGGCGGCGGGAAGCGCATCGCCGAAGTGGTGGTGTCGGGCGCGGGCAAGATTCCCTGCACGCCCTGCGGCGGCTGCCGTCAACGCATCCGCGAATTCGCCGGGCTCGACACGCCGATCCGCGTCGTCAACGAGCGCGGCAAGGCGATGGGCACCTGGACCTTGGGCGAATTGCTGCCCGCTTCGTTCGGGCCCGAGAATCTGAAGTGACTGAGACTCTGAAGTGAGCTTCATCCCGCAAGAGGTCATCCGCCGCAAACGCGACGGCAAAGCCCTCGAACCGGACGAGATCAAAAACTTCGTCAAAGGCCTGACCGAGGGCTCGATCACCGAAGGACAGGTGGCGGCCTTCACCATGGCCACCTTCTTCCGCGGCATGACGCGCGCCGAAACCGTGGCGCTGACCGTGGCGATGCGCGATTCGGGCACGGTGCTCGATTGGAAAAAGCTCGGCCTCGACTCGCCCGCTGTGGTCGACAAGCATTCGACCGGTGGTGTCGGCGATAAGACCAGCCTGATCCTCGGGCCGCTGGCGGCTGCTTGCGGCGCGCATGTGCCGATGATCTCGGGTCGCGGTCTCGGCCACACCGGCGGTACGCTCGACAAGTTCGACAGCATCCCGGGTTACAACACCGCGCCGGGCCTCGACGCCTTCGCCAAGGTGGTGAAGGAGGTCGGTGTCGCCATCATCGGCCAGACCGCCGATCTCGCGCCGGCCGATCGCCGCGTCTATGCGATTCGCGACGTGACGGCGACAGTCGAAAGCCTGCCGCTGATCACCGCGTCGATCCTCTCCAAGAAACTCGCCGCCGGGTTGCGCGGCCTGTCGATGGACGTCAAATACGGTTCGGGCGCGTTCATGGCGAAATACGAAGACGCCTATGCCCTGGCCGAAAGCATCGCCGAAGTGGCGTCGGGCGCGGGCGTGTCGACCGTGGCGCTGCTCACCGATATGGATCAGGTGCTGGGCGATGCGGCCGGTAACGCGCTCGAGGTGGCCGAGGCCGTCGAGTTCCTCACCGGCCATCTGCGCGAGTCGCGGCTCAGCGAGGTGACGCTGGCGCTGACCGCGGAGATGCTGGTGCTGGCCGGGCTCGCGCCGAATTTGCCCGACGCGCATGCGCTCTGCCGCAAGAAGCTCGATGATGGCTCGGCTGCCGAGAAATTCGGCCAGATGGTCGCGGCCCTTGGCGGGCCCAAGGATTTCGTCGAGAAGCACGGCAACTATCTGCCGTGCGCCAAAGTGATCAAGCCGGTCTATGCCGACGAGAAGGGCACGGTGACGGGCATGGATGCGCGCGCTGTCGGCATCGCGCTGCTCGATATCGGCGGTGGCCGCACCCGCGCCGATCAGGGCATCGATTACACGGTCGGCCTCACCCAGATGGTGCAGGTGGGCCAGACCGTGTCGAAGGACCGGCCGCTCTGCCTGCTGCATGCGTCGAGCGAAGCCGATTGGGACCGCGCCGCGCGCAACCTCAAGGCCGCGATCCGCATCGGCGGGGCTCCCGGCTCGACATTGCCGCCGGTTCGTGACCGATTGGCGCGGATGGCGCCTTAGGGCGGCCCATCCTTCGAGACGCCGGCTCCTCAGGATGAGGACTATTTTGGAAATCCTCATGGTGAGGAGGTCGCGAAGCGGCCGTCTCGACCCATGGGCAGCAAGCGCGATGCCGGCGAAGTAACGACAAAGTCGTCACCCCGGAAGCGCGTCAGCGCTATCCGGGGCCCAGGGCCGAAGAGAACACACAGATAGGGAAGGCGCTTCGCGCAGTCTTCTCCTGGATTCCGGATCAGCGGTCGCTGATGCTCCCTTGTCCGGAATGACGACAAAAGGGTTCCGATCTTGCGCGCCGTGCCTGGAAGTAGCATCTATACGCCATGCCACGCGCGTTTCTCCTCGTTCTGGACGGCCTTGGTGTCGGCGGTGCGCCGGATGCGGCGCGTTTTAGCGATACGGGCGCGGACACGCTCGGCCATCTCGCCGAAGGCTGTGCGCAGGGGAAGGGCGAAGGGCATGGGCGCTGCGGCCCGCTCCATGTGCCGCATCTGACGGCGCTTGGCCTGGGCGAAGCCCATCGCGCCGCCAGCGGTGCAGCGCCGGCCCATATGACTCTCACCGGCATGGCGCGCGGCCTTCATGGCGCGGCGGCCGAGATCAGTTCCGGCAAGGATACGCCGAGTGGGCATTGGGAAATGGCGGGCGTGCCGGTGCGCTTCGACTGGGGCTATTTCCACGAGCGCGAGAACACGTTTCCGCCGGCACTGCTGGAGAAATTCATCGCGCGCGGTAAGCTGCCCGGTGTGCTCGGCAACAAGCATGCTTCGGGCACGGTGATCATCGACGAGCTGGGTGAAGAACATTGCCGGACCGGCAAGCCCATCGTCTACACCTCGGCCGATTCGGTGTTCCAGATCGCGGCGCATGAAGAGCATTTCGGTCTTGAGCGCCTCTACGCGCTTTGCCACATCGCCCGCGAACTGGTCGACGACTACGATATCGGCCGGGTGATCGCGCGGCCCTTCATCGGCGCGCCGGGTTCCTATAAGCGCACCGGCAACCGCCACGACTACGCCGTTCTGCCGCCGGCACCGACTCTGCTCGATCGCCTGAAGGAGTCAGGCCATGCGGTGATCGCGGTGGGTAAGATCGACGACATCTTCGCCCATTCCGGCACCACCCAGATCGTCAAAGCTGACGGCAACGCGCAACTGTTCGAGGCGACCTTGGCGGCGGCGCGCAGCGCACCCGATGGCGCGCTGGTCTTCACCAATTTCGTCGATTTCGACATGCTGTGGGGCCATCGCCGCGATATTCCCGGCTATGCCGCGGCGCTGGAATATTTCGATCGCCGTCTGCCCGAACTCGAAGCCGCGCTGCGGCCCGGCGATCTGGTGGTGTTGACCGCCGATCACGGCAACGACCCCTCATGGACCGGATCGGATCACACGCGCGAGCAGGTGCCGGTGGTGGCCTTCGGTCCCGGCATCGCGGGCGGCGATATCGGCGTGCGCCAAGGCTTCGTCGATATCGGCCAGACGATCGCCGTTCATCTCGGCATCGCGCCGCTGAGCGAAGGCGTCTCGTTCAAATAAAAATCCCTCTCCACCCCAGGGGAAAGGCGGAGAGGGATCCGCCGCGATCGACTACGCGGCTTTGACGTCGGTCAGGAAGCGGGTGACCACGCTCTTCAAGGCATCGGACTGCTGCGCCAGCTCTCGTGCCGAAGCGAGGACCTGGGTCGCGGCCGAACCCGTATCGTTGGCGGCCTGGCTGACGCCGGTGATGTTCGAGGTCACCTCCTGCGTGCCGGTCGCCGCCTGTTCCACATTGCGGGCGATTTCCTTGGTCGCCGCGCTCTGTTCCTCGACGGCCGAGGCGATGGTGGAGGCGATGCCGTTGATGTCGCCGATCGTCCTGCTGATCGACGCGATCGCGTCCACGGCATTCTTGGTCGCGCCCTGAACCTCGCCGATCTGCGCACCGATCTCTTCGGTCGCCTTGGCGGTCTGGTTGGCCAGATTTTTCACCTCGGCGGCCACGACCGCGAAGCCCTTGCCCGCTTCACCGGCGCGGGCCGCTTCGATGGTCGCGTTCAGCGCCAGAAGATTAGTCTGGTTGGCGATGTCGGTGATCAAGGCTACGACCGCACCGATCTTCTGCGACGCTTCGGCCAGGCCTTGCACCATCTGGTTGGCCTTCTCGGCTTCGCTGACGGCACCCGCGGCAATGCGGTTCGACTGCGCCACCTGACGGCTGATCTCGGCGATGGAAGACGAAAGCTCTTCCGTGGCCGCGGCAACGGTCTGCACGTTCGCCGAAGCCTGTTCCGAAGCGGCGGCGACAGTGGCCGACTGCTTGGTGGCTTCCTCGGCGGTGGCCGAGAGCGACTGCGCCGAGGATTCCATCTGGGTCGATTGCGCCGACACGGACTGAACCACGTTCCCGATATTGGCATCGAAAGCGGCGGTCAAGGCATTGACACGCCTGGTACGCTCTTCCTTGGCAATCTGCTCGGCCTTCTGCGCTTCCGCCAACTCATCGGCCTTGACCATATTGTCCTTGAACACTTGCACAGCCGAGGCCATCGCGCCGATCTCGTCGACACGCTCGGTGCCGGTGATGGCAACCGCGAGATCGTGACTCGCCAAGCGGCCCATCACGCCGGTCATCGCTTTGACCGGAGCGGACACGCCGCGGATCAGCGACCAGCCCAGACCGATGGCCAGCAGGACCGCGAAGATGATTGCGCCGTAGATCATGTATTGGGCGGAATGATAAGCGGCCTCGCCGGCGTCCGATGCCTTGGCGGCGCCACTCAGTTGGAAATCGAGGTCTTTTGTCAGGCCATCGCGCCATGTGCCGAAGGCGGTGCGCATATCGCCGAGATAGGCGGCATAAGCGGCCTTGCGGTCGCCGGCGGTGAGCTTTTCGACCATCTTCGCATCCAGCGCGAGATAGCCCTGCCAGCCCGACTTGACCCGATCGGCGATCGCGTGTTCCTCGGCCGTATCCACCGTTGCCTCATAGGCGGCCCACGCCGTCTGTGCGCCATCGGCCACCTTCTTCAGTGTGTCCGCTTCCGCTGCAGCCTCTTGCGGGGTGTCCGCGAGCAGGCTGGCCGCCTCGATCTGGCGGTAGCGCATCGTCTGGAACTGGTAATCGCCCAGCGCGCGGGTCGCGACCAGCCAGTTGGTGCGGATCTCGACCGCGCCGTCATTAACGACACCCAGGCGGAGTATCGAGGTGATCCCCAGAGCCAGAACCACAACGAGCACCGCTGCGAATGCGAAGATCACGCGCGCGGCAATTGAAGATGTAATAAGTTTCATGGCGTTCCTCATGAGCAAGCCGCATCGGGTATCGAGCGGCATCGTTTCTTGTCTCGAAGATATGAGGGAGGGAGCGCGTCTATCGCGTATCGGCCGGGACGTCCGGCTACCCCACACCATGCATTCGAAACGCGGCGCCACTGTGTAAGGACCACGTAAAGCGATGTTTGCCGCATGGCACGGCGCGATATCGAAATGTGTCGGGATGTTTCGACGGGGGATCGGCGCACCGCCGAAAAGTGTCCCGGCAGCGGGGGTTATCGGCTGCCGGGACGAGGTCGAGGGTCTGTTTACGCCGCTTTGACGTCGGTCAGGAAGCGGGTGACGACGGATTTCAGGCTTTCGGACTGCTGTGCCAGTTCCCGCGCCGAGGCGAGCACCTGGGTGGCGGCCGAACCGGTATCGTTGGCGGCTTGGCTGACGCCGGTGATGTTGCTGGTCACCTCCTGCGTGCCGGCCGAGGCTTGTTCGACATTGCGGGCGATCTCTTTGGTCGCCGCGCTCTGCTCTTCCACCGCGGCGGCGATCGTCGAGGCGATGCTGTTGATCTCGCCGATGGTCTTGCCGATCGTCGCGATCGCATCCACGGCGTCCTTCGTCGCAGCTTGCACGCCCGAGATCTGCCCGCCGATTTCTTCAGTCGCCTTGGCCGTCTGGTTGGCCAGGTTCTTCACCTCGGCGGCCACGACCGCGAAGCCCTTGCCGGCTTCGCCGGCGCGGGCCGCTTCGATGGTGGCGTTGAGCGCGAGCAGGTTGGTCTGGTTGGCGATGTCGGTGATCAGCCGCACGACCGCGCCGATCTTCTGCGACGCCTCCGCGAGACCTTGCACCATCCGATTGGCGCGTTCGGCGTCGGACACGGCGCTGGCAGCGATCTTGCTCGACTGTGACACCTGACGGCTGATCTCGGCGATCGACGAGCTCAGCTCTTCGGTGGCGGACGCGACCGTCTGCACATTGGCCGAGGCCTCTTCCGACGCGGCGGCCACGGCCGCCGATTGCTTGGTGGCTTCCTCGGCGGTGGACGACAAAGATTGCGCCGAGGATTCCATCTGGGTCGACTGCGACGACACGGCCTGCACCACCTGGCCGATGCTGGTATCGAAGGCGGCGGTCAGGGCGTTGACACGCTTGGCGCGTTCTTCCTTGGCCACCTGTTCGGCCTTCTGCGCCTCGGCCATTTCGTCGGCCTTGACCATGTTGTCCTTGAACACCTGCACGGCCTTGGCCATCGAACCGACTTCGTCGCCACGCTCACGACCGATGATCTGTGCCGAAAGGTCGTGATCGGCCAGGCGGCCCATCACGCCGGTTATCGCCTTCACCGGGCTCGACACGCTGCGGATCAGCCAGAAGCCAAGCGCCGCCGCGGCCAGAGCCGCAAAGACCAGGACGCCGGAGACGATGTAAATGGTGGTGGCGTAGACGGATTGGCCGACATTGGCCTCGCTGATGCCGCCCTTGAGGTTGTAGTCGATGTCCTTGGTCAAGGCATCGGCGGCGGCCAGGTAATTGGCCCCGCTGTCGTTCATCACGAACGGAACGCCGGTCTCCAGATCGCCCTTCGCGCCCAGTTCGAGCGCCTTGGTGGTCGAAGCTTGATACTTCGCCCAGGCATCATCGAATTGGTGCATGAATTTTTCGTCATCGGTGCCTTTGTCGATCATCGGCTCATAGACCGCCCGGTCTTTGATGACGGCATCGGCATATTCCTTGTAGCGTTGGGCGATCTGCTTCGGATCGATCCCCTTGATCAGCGCCTGCGACTCGACGGCGCGTACCTGCGTCAGGTTGACGAAGATCCGGCTCAACACCGGGCCGCTGGGCAGGAAGTTGTCGCGGACTTCCAATGCGTGGTCATTGACCGCGCCGAGGCGGTTGATCGCGCAGAAGCCCAAAGCCGCAACCACGAGGAGAACGGCGGCAAACGCGAAGATGACGCGCGCCGCGATGGAGGAATTGATCAGTTTCATCGCGCAACCCCTGAGAAATTGGATCGGCCATGGCTTCAGCCGCCACGTGCCTTACTCCGGAAAGATGCGCGCAAAACGTGTCTTTGAATTTTTCCGAGATGCGCTTTGCAATGTCCGATTGTGTCGAACTTTATCTAACGCGTTGATTTATAACCAAAATCTTACCGGTCGATTTCCGGTATATTTCCATCTGGAAATATTTCGGCTAAGATGCCGGTCTTGCTGGCCAAGACAGCAAGCTTTCCAGCCTTGATGCCCCACCCCGGCGGGCTTCCGGCCGCCGGGGTGGGGGTCGCGATATAAGGCGTGGGGCCTTACGCGGCCTTCACATTCACCAGAAAGTCGGTGACGACCGATTTCAGGCTCTCGGACTGCTGCGCCAGTTCCCGCGCTGAGGCGAGGACCTGGGTGGCAGCCGAGCCCGTATCGTTGGCGGCCTGGCTGACGCCGGTGATGTTGCTGGTCACTTCCTGCGTGCCGGTGGCGGCCTGTTCGACATTGCGGGCGATCTCTTTGGTCGCGGCGCTTTGCTCTTCCACGGCTGATGCAATCGTCGACGCGATGCTGTTGATCTCGCCAATGGTTTTACCAATCGTCTCGATCGCGTCGACCGCGCCCTTCGTTGCCGCCTGGACCCCCGCGATCTGGCCGCCGATTTCCTCGGTGGCCTTGGCCGTCTGATTGGCCAGGTTCTTCACCTCGGCTGCCACGACCGCGAAGCCCTTGCCGGCCTCGCCGGCGCGCGCGGCCTCGATGGTGGCGTTCAGCGCGAGCAGGTTGGTCTGGTTGGCGATGTCGGTGATCAGCCGCACGACCGCGCCGATCTTCAGGCTGGCTTCCGCGAGACCCTGCACCATGTGATTCGCCTTCTCGGCTTCGCTGACGGCACCCGCAGCAATGCGGTTCGACTGCGCCACCTGGCGGCTGATCTCGGCGATCGACGACGAGAGTTCCTCGGTCGCGGAGGCAACCGTCTGCACATTGGCGGAGGCCTGTTCCGAAGCGGCGGCGACAGTGGCCGACTGCTTGGTGGCTTCTTCCGCCGTGGCCGAGAGCGATTGGGCCGAGGATTCCATCTGTGTCGATTGCGACGACACCGACTGAACCACTTGGCCGATGCTGACATCGAAGGCCGCAGTCAGCGCGTTGACCTTGGCGGCACGCGCCTCTTTGGCGACCTGATCGGCTTGCTGGGCCGCGGCGAGTTCATCGCCCTTGACCATGTTGGTCTTGAAGACCTGCACAGCCTTGGCCATCGCGCCGATCTCGTCCTGACGCTCGATGCCGGTGATGGCGACGGCGAGATCGTGATCGGCCAACCGCCCCATGACGCTGGTCATGGTCTTGATCGGCGCCGAAACGTTGCGGATCAGCCAGAAGCCGAGCGCGACGCTCATCAGGGCCGCGACGAGAATCGCGCCGATGATGATCCAGCGCGTGCTGGCGAAGACGGCGGCGCCATGATCGGCTTCGGCCTTGCCGGCAGCGGCATTGAAATCGATGTTCTTCGACAAGACGCCGTCGGCCGCGTTGTAGTCTTCGCGGTTGGTGCCAAGAACCAACGTCGTCGCGCCATCTAGATCGCCCTTATCGGCCAGTCCGACGACCTTCTGGGTCGACGTCATGAAGACGACGAGTGCCTTGTCGAACGCGCGCATGTTGGCCTCGTCCTCGGTGCCCTTCAGGATCATCGGCTCATACTCGGCGCGCGCCTTCTTGATCTCGGCGACCGACTTCTCCATCCGTATTTTGGAGTCGGAGATGTCCGACGTCTTCGCGCGATTGAGATATTGGTTTTCCTGGGTGCGGTAGCGCGTCAGCGCATTCGACATGCGGTGCAGCACCGGGCCGCTCGGCAGATAGTTGTCGCGTACATTGGCTGCATGGTCGTTCACCACGCCGAGGCCGTTGAGTGCTGTCGCGCCGAGCGCGATGACGATGATCAACACGCTCAGGAACGACGCGGCGACCCTGACCGAAATAGATGATTGCAGAACGCGCATGATGGCCTCCGGAGAAAACGCCGCGGGCTGGCGGAATAAATCGTTTCCGCCGGACCGCACGAATGGATCGTGAAAAGGGGGAAGAGGGAAAAGGGAAAAACGAAATACGAAACGGGCTAGAAATCGGGCTTGAAACGAACCCCGGCGACCGGATTCTCCCGGTCGCCGGGGGTAGAACCGCGGGTCTCGTTACGCGGCTTTGACGTTGACGAGGAACTTGGTAACGACCGACCTCAGGCTTTCGGACTGGTTCGCCAGTTCGCGCGCCGAGGCGAGAACCTGGGTCGCAGCTGAGCCCGTGTCGTTGGCGGCCTGGCTGACGCCGGTGATGTTGCTGGTCACCTCCTGCGTGCCGGTGGCGGCCTGTTCGACATTGCGGGCGATTTCCTTGGTCGCCGCGCTCTGCTCTTCGACGGCAGCCGCGATCGTGCTGGCGATGGCATTGATCTCGCCGATGGTCTTGCCGATCGTCTGGATTGCATCGACCGCATCTTTGGTGGCCGTCTGGACCCCGGCGATCTGACCGCCGATTTCCTCGGTCGCCTTGGCCGTCTGGTTGGCCAGGTTCTTCACTTCGGCGGCCACGACCGCGAAGCCCTTGCCCGCCTCACCGGCGCGCGCGGCCTCAATGGTCGCATTCAAGGCAAGCAGGTTGGTCTGATTGGCGATATCGGTGATCAGAGCGACCACCGCACCGATCTTCTGCGACGCCTCGGCCAGGCCTTGCACCATCTGATTGGCGCGTTCGGCGTCGGACACGGCGCTGGCGGCGATCTTGCTCGACTGCGACACTTGGCGGCTGATCTCCATGATCGAGGAGGAGAGTTCCTCGGTCGCGGAGGCAACCGTCTGCACATTCGCCGAAGCCTGTTCCGAAGCGGCGGCCACGGTGGCCGACTGTTTGGTGGCTTCTTCGGCGGTGGCCGAGAGCGACTGAGCCGACGATTCCATCTGCGAGGATTGCGACGACACGGTCTGCACCACCTGGCCGATGCTGACGTCGAATTCGGCTGTCAGGGCGTGGACGCGCTTGGCGCGTTCTTCCTTGGCAACCTGATCGAGCTTCTGCGCCTCGGCCAATTCGTCGGCCTTGATCATATTGTCTTTGAAGACCTGCACAGCCTTGGCCATCGAGCCGACTTCGTCCTTACGGTCGCGGGCAGGCACTTCGACGGCCTTATTGCCATCGGCCAGCTGCGTCATGGTGTCGGTCATACCAACCACGGGGCGCACGATGCCCTTCGCAGTGGTCCAGGCCATCACCACGCCCATGATCAGCGCTACGATGGAAAGACCGATCGACAGGCGGATGCTCCAGCTGATGCCCGAATTGGTCTCTTCGGCGACAGCGGCGATCTTCTTGTCGAACATCGCGGCGGCGTCGTCGCTGATGGCAGAGATCGCCTTGGCATCACCGTCGAACGAGTCCTTGGCCAGCTTGAGCTTCTCGTTCGTCCCCGTGACGACATCGTTGAACGCGGCCAGGTATTGTGGCGCCATCGTCTTGGCATCGGTTGCCAGCGCCTTCAGCTTCGGATCGGTCTCCGCGGCGATCACCGCATCGATGTCTTTGTCGAACTGAGGCAGTTGGACGCGGACGATATCGACGGCGGCTTGGGCGGGATTGCCGACATAGCCGGACACCTGCTGGCGAGCCAGCATCAGCGAGCCGTTGGCGACACCGGCCAACGCCGCAACCTTGAGGTTGCCGTCGGCCAGCGATGCCTTGGTGATCTCGGCCAGATTGGCGTGCATCTTGGGACCGAACTTGACCATCGTCTCGGTCAGCGCGTTCTGTTTCACGTTCAGCGCTTTCGCCTTCTCAAAGGCGGCGAAGAAATTGGCGGTCATGTCGACCATCTTCTGGAAGTTCGCCTTGATCTCGGGCGTCGGCGCGCCGGCAATGGCCTTGGGCAGCAGCGTATCGAGATTGGCTTTGTAGATTGCTTCTTCCTTGACCGCGCCGTCATCGCCGCCGCTGGCACTGACATAGGTCAGCGCGGCACGCCGGGCGCGCGCGAAATTCAGCGCGATATCGTCGAGCAGGTTGTTGACGGTGTTGAGATCCGTCGTTTGACGGAAGGTGCTGCGCTCTGACTCGGCGCCTGTGATGGCGACCGCCGACAAGGCGATCAGCAGAACCAAGACAACTCCGAAACCGCCCCAAATGCGGGCACCGATCTTGAGATTGGACAACATGACACGCCTCTCGTTCGCGACTGACCACACGGAGCGACGGCCTTTTGCGCCGCGCGGAATGAGTTGTGCGCCCGAGGCGTAAACCGGGATGTGGGGAATCCTTACGAAACCATGGCGAAGCGTGTCGAAATGTGTCGGCGCGTGGTGAGCGGAATCAATGGCTTGGTCACGCGATTCGACGAGGCATATATCATCTGGTTATATGTTCTTGATTTGTTCGTAGCCCTCATCATCGCGAAATCCTGTCGATGCAGCTGGTTCTCGACCTCAACATGCCGAGCCTGATCGTCGAGGTCGATGCGCGCCTCCGCACGGCCTATGGCGTGGCACCGCGCTTCGGCGATCCCGATCCCGTGAGTCAATTGGTGCTCGCCATCATCAGCTCCAAGACTTTGGATGCTGTGTCCTGGGCAGCCTATGAGGCGCTCGAAGCACATTATTTGGAGCATGACGGCGATTGGCTGGGGCTGCGCGATGCAACGCCGGCGGCGGTCTATTCGCATATCCGCGCGGTGACGTTTCCCGAGGACAAGGCCGCGCGGTTGCCGCTCGCCTTACAGACGATCTGGCATCGGCGCGGCGCCCTCGATCTCGATTTTCTCGCGACCTGGCCGGTTGAAGCGGCGCATCGCTGGCTGCGGGATCTGCCGGGTGCGGGGCCGAAAGTCGCCGCGACGGTGCTCAACTTCAGCACCTTGGCGCGGCCGGTGTTGGTGATGGACTCGCACTATCTGCGCGTGGCGCGTCGCGTCGGTTTGTTGCCGGCGTGCGGCAGCGACACGATCGCGTATCGCATCATCGAGCGGCAGGTCCCGGAGAGCTGGTCAGCCGAAGCCCTGGGCGATCATCACTGGCTGATGAAGATCCACAGCCAGCGCCGGTGTCATAAGACGGCACCGCTCTGCGTCGGCTGTGCGCTGGGCGATCTCTGTCTCATAAGGCAACCGGCGCGCCGCGAAGTGGCGCGCCGGCCTCAGGATTTGATAGGAAATGGCTCTTAGCGGCCGCTGTGCTGCCAAACCGGTTCGCCCAGATCGACCTGCGACGGGGTGGTCACTGCGCCGGTGCCGGCGCCGACAGCGCCACCGACCAGCGCGCCAGGGATCGCACCGACCAGGAAGCAGCAGGCCGCGCCGATCACAGCGCCAGTGCCGGCGCCGATGGCCGCGCCGCTCGCCGTACGGTCGCCCGTGTTCTCGCCGCAGCCGCCAAGCATAGCCGTGACGGCCAGAATCGAAGCGGCGGTTCCAATCGTTTTTGTGATGCTCATGACTTTGCCCTTTCAATCGATGGAGACCAATCGACGGAGACCAATCGACATAGCCGCGAGCCGACTGTGGTCGAGGGCAAGCGTCGCGCGGCGTCAGGGCAAACTCATGGCAGGCCCGCGACCAACGATGGGCAAACGGTGATAATTCTGCGTCACTGCGGCATAAAAGCCGCGCGGTGCATGCACGGATGGCGCTTGTCGCAGAATCGTGGCGCCAGAATCAGAATACGAAATCAGAATACGAATTCGGGATGATCGTCGAGCGCGACATCGGGCAGCGGCACGGCGATGCGCTCGTTGTCGCTGCGCATCACCACGAACTGCACGGGCTCGGTTGCATCGAGAGTCTGTTCCTGATGCGGGCCGGTTTTCGACAGCGGCTGCTGCGTCACGGTGCCGATCCAGGTCTACGTGGCTCCGGTGCCGGCGAAATCGAACGCGGTGGCGCGGTCGTTGCCAGCACCGCGCATCACCTCATCCAGCGCCGCACGGCGCATGACCTTCACGCCATCGCGCCATTTCATGCGTTCCTCAGACATCTCGTCGCTGTGCGTATGTTTGCTTCCGCCGACCTTGAGTCATGACCCAGCGAGCGCTTGTAAATAGTTCACGAAGGCAGAGCACGTTACCAACATGAAGAGTGCGTCTTGATAGGTGAGAGTCTCTTCATCAAGAAGAGCGTGGCGAATGCCGCTCGAGTCACTCGTATATCCATAGAGCTTGCTAAAGGCATCTCGCAGGGCGGGATGAAGCTTTATGCCTTTATCATCCAATTGTTTTAGCGCTTTACCGAGACTTGCGCTGACATTTCCAGTCACCACGCAGCATGCCGCCTCGACAGCGCTTACAGATTCTTTAATCGAATTTCGAAAGTCAGGCTTTGACTTTCGGGTTAGATGATCGAGGGCGGCACGAATGTGTATAGCGACAGGCTCAAACTTACCGCCAGAATTCTGAGCGGCGTCAATGGCGGCTAATTCTTGCTCAGACGTATTTCTAATGAAATATGAACCAACGAACCTAAAGCCTGAATTTTCTTCAGCAAGAATCTGATTAATCGATTTTACAAATCCGTCGCGATGTTGTTCGTCAAAAAATTCGTCAGCGCAAAATTCGAGGAAGTCATAAACATCGAACCACGGGGATTGAAAGAACCAGTTCTTTATTGCGCCTCGTGTGCTGCTCCAAGACCCATCAATTGTATCTACAGGTTTCTTAAAATACCCCTGCCATAGGCGTTCGATATGCCTAGTAAGACCAGGATTCCGAGATAGGATACCTCCTGTATCTGGGAACAAATGTTTGGTGATAATGTTCCAGAGGCCATTCCTCAGAGCCTCATCCATCCCGTCAATCTGTATAGCCGTCCGAGCGGCTCGGAAACCCATACGTTCGGCGAAGCGTGCCATTTGTTATTCTTCCGTCCGGGTAGCCAAAGGCGCTTAGATTTCCCGCATTACTCCCCGTACGGCACCCAGATGTTTTTGATCTGGGTCGCGTGGTGCAGATAGGTCTCGCCTTGCGCTTCGGCGTTGTCGAACCAATCGCGCGGATGGCCGTAATTGACCCAGGTCGATTTGACGTTGCCGGCCGAGGCCTTTTCCACCATCGCGCTGCCGGCGGCCGAGCCGACATACCAATGCGCGGCCACCTCGTCATGCTCGGCCAGAGTCTTGGCCAGCGTGTCGCGGTCGCCGGTGACGATGTTGACCACGCCGGCGGGCACGTCGGAGGTTTCCAGCACCTGGTAGAAATCGGTCGCGGCCAGCGGATGCAGCGGCGAGGGCGTCACCACCACGCGGTTGCCCATGGCGATGGCCGGCAGCACCAGCGAGACGAAGGCGAGCAGCGGCGCTTCGTCGGGGCAGGAGATGCCCACCACGCCCCAGGGCTCGGGCATGGCGAGCGTGACGTTGCGCGCCTTGGTGGCATGGACGCGGCCGTCGAACTTATCGGCCATGGCGGCGTAGTACATGATGCGGTTGATCGAGAGTTCGACGCCACGCCGCGTCTGCGCAATCGCGGTGCCGGTCATCTGGCTGATGCGCTTGGCGAACTCGTCGGAGCGCGCGCTGAGATTCTCAGCCAGGAAATAGAGCACCTGGGCGCGGTTGTGTCCGGTGAAGCTCGACCAGCCGCCGGCTTTGCTCGCGGCCTCGACCGCGTCGCGGATATCCTTGCGATTGCCCAGCCCCGCCTGACCGAGCGAGCGGCCCTTGGGATCGAGCACGGAATAGGAGTAGCCGGAATCGGGCCGCTTCTGCTTGCCGCCGATGAATTGCTTGGCGGTGCGGTCGAGCGGATCGTGCTCCTCGCCGATCTGCGTGGTCGGCGCGGCGCTGATCGTCTTCGCGGCTTCTTTCGGCACGGGGCGTGCGGTCCAGTTGGGCACCAGATATTCGTACATGCCCTCGCGCCCGCCCTCGCGGCCGAAGCCGGATTCTCGATAGCCGCCGAAACCGGCCGCCGCATCGAACATGTTGGTGCCGTTGATCCACACCACGCCGGCCTTCAGCCGCGACGCGATATCGAGGCTGAGATTGATGTTCTCCGACCACACCGACGCGGCCAGGCCATAGGGCGTGTTGTTGGCGAGCTGCACCGCCTCATCGGGCGTGCGGAAGGTCATCGCGGCCAACACGGGGCCGAAGATCTCGACCTGCGCGATGGTCGAAGCCGGCTCGACATCGGTGAACAGCGTCGGCGGGAAGAACAGGCCTTTGCCCGGCAGCGTCACCGGCGCCTGCCAGCATTGCGCACCCTCGCGCTTGCCGGTCTCGACCAGCGCCTTGATGCGTTCGAGCTGAACCTTGTCGACAATCGCGCCCATATCGATCGCCTTGTCGAGCGGATCGCCCACCCGCAGCGTCGCCATGCGGGCGCGCAGCTTGGCGTAGAAGGTCTGCGCGATGCCTTCATGGACCAGCGCGCGCGAACCGGCGCAGCACACCTGGCCCTGGTTGAACCAGATCGCATCGACCACGCCCTCGACCACGCTGTCGAGATCGGCATCGTCGAACACGATGAAGGGCGACTTGCCGCCGAGTTCGAGCGAGAGCTTCTTGCCCGTGCCGGCGGTGGCGGCGCGAATCTTGCGGCCGACATCGGTCGAGCCGGTGAAGGCGATCTTGTCGATGTCTTTATGATCGACGATCAGCGCGCCGGTCTCGCCGTCGCCGGTGACGATATTGACCACACCCGCCGGCAACCCGGCCTCGGCACAGATTTCGGCGAAGGCGAGGGCGGTGAGCGGCGTGAACTCGGCGGGCTTCAGCACAACGGTATTACCAGCGGCCAGCGCCGGCGCAATCTTCCACGACAGCATTAGCAGCGGGAAGTTCCACGGAATGATCTGGCCGCAGACACCCACCGGGCCGTGATGCGGGAATTCGCTCGCCACCAGCGCGGCCCAGCCGGCATGGTGATAGAAATGGCGCGCGACGAGCGGAATGTCGATGTCGCGGGTCTCGCGGATCGGCTTGCCGTTGTCCATCGTCTCGAGCACGGCGAGGAAACGCTCGCGCTTCTGGATATGGCGCGCGATCGCGTAGATGTGCTTCGCACGCTGCTCGCCCGACAGCTTCGACCACGTCTTGAACGCGGCGCGCGCCGCTTTCACGGCGGCATTCACATCGGCCTTGCTGCCTTGCGCGACTTTGCCGAGCAGCGAATTATCGGCCGGGTTATGCACCTCGAAGTATTTCTTCTCGATGGGCGCGACGAATTTGCCGCCGATGAAATGCTTGAACCCGTCCTTATGGCCCGTCAGCCAGGCGCGCACATGATCGCTGGCCTCGGGCGCCGGCCCGTATTCCATCGTGGCGAGGATTTCGGAGATCTTGTTCATCGGTTCCTCATCTGCGGCCCATCCTTCGAGGCCGACTGTGTCGGCACCTCAGGATGAGGACTTTCTTTTATGACGCCTCACCCTGAGGAGGGATCGGAGATCCCGTCTCGAAGGGCGAGCTTCCATTATCCCATCGCGTGGTGCGACGCGGCCGAGTAGCGGCCGGTGACGAAGTGCTCGATCTGGCGCTCGATATCGGTGAGCAGCGAGCTTGCCCCGATGCGGAACAGGTCGGGCTCCAGCCAGTCGCGGCCGAGCTCTTCCTTCATCAGGATCAGCCAGTTCAGCGCATCCTTGGTGGTCTTCAGCCCGCCGGCCGGTTTGAAGCCGATCTTGAATCCGGTCTGCGCTTCGTAATCGCGAATCGCGCGCAGCATGACGAGGCTCACCGGCAGCGTCGCGTTGACGTCTTCCTTGCCGGTCGAGGTCTTGATGAAATCGGCGCCGGCCTGCATCGCCACCATGCTGGCCTTGTAGACATTGCGCAGCGTCTTGAGATCGCCGGTGGCCAGGATCGCCTTGAGATGCGCCTTGCCGCAGGCTTCGCGCATCTGCTGGATTTCGTCGTAGAGCGCTTCCCATTCCTGATCGAAGACATGGGCGCGGGTGATGACGATGTCGATCTCGTCGGCGCCGTCGGCCACGGCCATCTTGATCTCTTCGATGCGCAGCGGCAGCGGCGTCAGGCCGGCGGGAAATCCAGTCGCCACCGAGGCGACGGGAATGCCCGAACCGTCGAGCGCCTTTACCGCCGGCGCGACCATGGTCGGGTAGACGCAGACCGCGCCCACTTTCGGCGGCGCATCTTCCAGGCCCAGCGCCTCGACCAGATCGGCGCGCAGCGGGTTGCGCGCCTTGACGCAGAGGCGATGCACGCGCGCCGGCGTGTCGTCACCGGCCAGGGTGGTGAGATCGATGCATTGCATCGCGCGCACCAACCACGCGGCCTGCCACTCTTTCTTCACGGTGCGGCGGCCGGGCAGGGTGCTGGTGCGGCGCTCGACCGCGGACAGGTTCACCTGGGCGGCGCGAAAGCGCTCGACCTCAAGCGGTGTGCCCTCATTGCGCGGCCGGAAATTCGGCCGCAACTGGCTTTCAACGTTCATGGCAGCTTCCTGGGTTAAGGGGCGGAGAATACGCCCCTCGCGCACGGCCTGCAATCGCGGGGCAAGATATTGAATGTCCTGATCTTTCTCCGTCGTGCCTGGCCTTGTGCCGGACATCCACGTCTTTCTTTTAAGAAATAACCACGAAGGCGCGAAGCCACGAAGGAAACACGAAGAACAATGCTCCTTCGTTATCTCCACCACCTTCGTGCATTCGTGGTGAAATCTTCAAGGCGCAGGTGGCCTCACGCGAGCGGTGTCGCGTGCCCGGCCATGACGCGAACGACTTTTCGCTCAGCCGCCCAACTCGATGGGCGCGGTGTAGTGCTCGACGATCGGGAAGGGATCGTAGAAATGGTGCAAGAGGTTGCGCCATTCCTGATAACGCTCGGATTGTCTAAACCCGACCGTGTGATCTTCGAGTGCGCGCCATGTCACCAGCAGCAGATAGCGGTTGGGTGCTTCGACGCAGCGCCGTACTTCGATCCCCTCGAAGCCGGGCGTGGCGGCGATCAACGGCCGCGCGGTTTTCATTGCCGCCTCGAAGGCGGCTTCTTGGCCAGGGCGGATGTTGAGGATGGCGGATTCGAGAATGGTCACCGCAGAAAGCTTTAAGCGTTGTGCTTAGGCATCCACATATTCTGCAATGCTCGATGGCTGCGGGATTGGCAGTCCATCTTCTTTCAGGCCATCGATATGGAAACGGATCGCTTCGCGGATTTCGACTTCGACAGCTTCGACAGATTCGCCGGTCGCAATGCAGCCGGGAAGGTCAGGCACATAGGCTGAGTAGTTGCCTTCTGCCTTTTCGATCACTACCGCGTATCGCATCACCCGCGCTCCTTCAACCCGGCCTGCTTCAAAACGCTATTCAATGTGCCGGGCGCCATATCGTTAGAGCCCTTACCGGCCACTGTAACACGGCCGGGCTTTGAGGGGTGTTTGAATTGGCGATGGCTCCCACGGGTGGCTACGAGGAACCACCCGTCGTCTTCGAGCAATCGGATGACGTCTCGAACCTTCACTGTCGACGAGCCAATCGCTCCTACTTCCTCCCCAACAGCGCATCCACCTCGCTGCGCTTGGGCATCGAGGGCGCGGTGCCTTTGCGGGTGACCGAGATGCCGGCCACGGCGCAGCCGAAGCGGCAGGCTTCGACGATGTCTTTGCCTTCGGCCAGCGCCACCGCGAAGCCGCCGTTGAAGGCGTCGCCCGCGCCGGTGGTTTCGACCACGGGCCCGGCTTTGAAGATATCGATGTGCTGTTTTACGCTCGCGTTCTTGATGAACACGCCTTGGCCACCCAGCGTGATCACCGCGTTCTTCACACCCTTGGCCAGCAGCGCGTCGGCGGCTTTCTCGGCGTCGGGCAGGCCGTTCACCTTGATGCCGGTCAGGCCCTCGGCCTCATGCTCATTAGGCGTGGCGTAATCGCAGAGCGGGAATATCTCGGTGGGCACCGGCACGGCAGGCGCGGGATTGAGGATCGTCGGCGTGCCGAGCGAACGGGCCAGCTTCAACCCGTGCAGCACGATCGGCACCGGCAGTTCGAGATTGGTCATGAAGCAGGCCGCGCCTTGGATGATCTCCTTGGCCGCGTCGACTTCGCTCGCGCTCAGATGGCTGCAGGCGCCCGGGAAGACGATGATGGCGTTGTCGCCCTTCTTCTCGTCGATGATGATCGCCGCAGCACCGGTCGCGTGTTCGTCGGTCGGCACCACGAAGCGCTGGTCGATGCCCTCGTCGCTGTACATCTTGCGCGCCATGTCGCCGAAGGTGTCGCGGCCGAGCTTGGTGATGAAGGCGGTGTTGCCGCCGGCGCGCGCCGAGGCCACCGCCTGGTTCGAACCCTTGCCGCCGGGCCCCAGCTTGAAGTCGCTGCCCAGCACCGTCTCGCCCCATGGCGGGTTGTACGGCGTGCGATAGGCCGTATCGGCGACGAAGATGCCCATGATCACGATACGCTTGGCCGCCATGGCGGAGTCTCCCTAGGATTTTGTTGAGGGAGAGAATGCCTTGGGATCGTGCCGTTCGCTACCCCCCACCTCGATCCTCCCCCTCAAGGGGGGAGGAAGAGAATGTCCCGTCCCTTCCCCCCTTGAGGGGGAAGGTTAGGATGGGGGGTACTACTATTTCGCCGCGGCCACCGCGATCTGTGCCGCCAGGGCCGCGTTGTTGAGCACCAGCGCCACATTCGCCGACAGGCTTTCGCCCTGGGTGCGCTCGTGAAAGAACGCCAGCAGGAAGGGTGTCACGTTCTTGCCCGAGACATTCTTCTCGGCCATCGCATGCAGTGCCTCGGCCAGAATGCGGTCGTGCCGTGCCTGGTCCATGGCGCTGTTGGCCGGGATCGGATTGGCAACCACGATCGCCTGCTGCAAGCCCAACGCATCGCGCGCCTTGAGCGCGGCGGCGATATCGGCGGGCGTATCCAAGCGCCAGGGCAGCTTGTGTTCGGTGGAACGCACATAGAAGCCGGGGAAACGATCGGTGCCATAACCGATCACGCCGACCGACAGCGTTTCCAAACGTTCCAGCGTCGCGCTGATATCGAGGATCGATTTTACCCCGGCGCACACCACCGCGATGGGGCTTTGCGACAGCGCGGTGAGATCGGCCGACTCGTCATAGGTTTCGTTGGCGTCGCGATGCACACCGCCCAGGCCGCCAGTGGCGAACACCTTGATGCCGGCGCGCGCGGCGACGAAGGAGGTCGAGGCGACGGTGGTCGCGCCCAGCGTCTTCTTGGCCAGCACGATCGGCAGATCGCGGATGCTGGCCTTGGCGACCTTGTTGCCATCGGCGATCTGCGCCAGTTCCTCGGTCGAAAGGCCGACGCGGATGCTGCCGTCGATGATGGCGATGGTGGCGGGAATCGCGCCTGCGCCGCGCACGGTGGCTTCGATCTCATGCGCCACTTCGAGATTGCGGCCATGCGGCAGGCCATGGCTGATGATCGTCGATTCGAGCGCCACCACGGCGCGCTTGGCATTGAGCGCGGCCTCGACTTCCGGGTTGAAGACGAACGGCAGATTCGCGGGCGAGTTGCTCATGGGTGACTCCGGTCGGGACGCGGCGGACGGCCGCCGAGAATAGTGGTGGCACGGGTGCCGGCTGCAACCCCATCTTCAAGACAAGTTTGCAGCGGATGACCGCGCAGATAGCCGGCGATGAATCCGGCATAGAAAGCATCGCCCGCGCCGATCGTATCGATCACGGAAACCGGCTTGGCATCGGCGTGGAGGCGCGCACCGGTTGCATCGCCGAGATCGGCGCCGCCGCGGCCGCGCTTGATGGCGACGACACTATAGTGTGCGGCCAGCTTCGCCATCTGCTGTTCGTGATCGCCGGTGCCGGTCAGCAATTCGGCTTCTTCGGCATTGGGGAAGCACATATGCAGGCCCGAGGTCCAGGCCAGGAAATCGGCGGGGCCGACTTCGCGCAGGAATCCGGCCGAAGCGGGATCGACGGTCACCTGCACGCCCATGCCGCGTGCCTTCTTGGCAAAGTCGAGGATCGCGCCGCGCGGGCCGGGCTCGAACAGGCTGTAGCCCGAGATGTGCAGCAGCGCCAGGCGATGCAGCAGATGATCGGAGAGATCGCCACGGCAGAGGTTGCGGTTGGCGCCGCGATCGGTGAGGAAGCTGCGCTCGCCATCGGGCGCGATGATCGTCACCAGCATGCCGGTGGCGAGTTTCTCGTCGCCGGCCAGAATCGGTTCGACGCCGAAATCGCGCAGCTCGGCTTCGCAGACGCCGAGGTCATGCACGCCGGCGCGGCCGATGAATAAGGTATGGATGCCATGGATGCCCAGCCACGCGGCCTGGTTCGGACCGGAGCCGCCGGGCATCGGGCGGATATCGGCGCGCGTATCGCTGCCCCAGGTGATGGGGCCGTGCGGCTGCACGATCACATCGGTGATCACGTCACCGATGACCAGAACCGAATCGGCTGCCACGATAGGCCCGTTTACTTGAAGGCCTTGGCGATGCGATCGGCTTCGCGGGCCAGCGCGCCCACATCGCCGCCCACTGCGATGAACTGGAAGCCGGCGTCGAACAGCGTCTTGGCTTCGTCCTCGCGATAGTTGAGCGTGCCGGCGGCTTTGCCGGTGGCCTTGATGCGCTTGAGGCCTTCGAGGATCGCCGCTTTCATTTCAGGCGCGGCGGCATTGCCAAGGAAGCCGCTATTGGCGGCGAGATCGTTGGGGCCGATGAAGATGCCGTCCACACCGTCAATGGCGCCGATCTCGGGAATTGCGGCCAGCGCGGTCGGGCTCTCCACCTGCAGCAGCACGCAGATCTCGTCATGGACGGTCTTGGAATAATCCTTACGCCGGCCGTAATTCGTCGCCCGCGTGGTGCCTGCATAGCCGCGGACACCATGGGGTGGGTAGCGGGTGGCAGCCACGGCCTCGCGCGCTTCTTCGGCGCTTTCGATATAGGGGAAGAGCAGCGAGCGCGTGCCCTGATCGAGCAGCCGCTTAACCATCACATGATCGTTCCATGGCACGCGTACGACCGGTTCCGCCGTACCGCCGACTGCGGCGCGCAGCGCATGGGCGACGTCGCCGACTTCGTTGCCGGTGTGTTCCATGTCGATCAGCAGCCAATCGAAGCCAGCGCCGGCCGAAATCTCGGTACAGACCGGGCTCATGGCGGAAAGCCAGAAACCGACCTGCTTTTTGCCCTCGACGAGTGCGCGCTTGAGCGGATTGGCAGAGGGCATGGGGAACCTCATGTTTTGGAAGGCCGGCCGGAAGGGGGCGCGGGCCGATTTGGACCCCACTCGTCTAAGGGAGCGGATGACGCAAAGCAAGAGGGAGTCGTCACCCGGGTCTGCGGTGGCGCGCAAGCTTGTGCGCGGCAAACCATACCGGGACGATTACAAGACCGGGCCGGCCTCGGTCGCACCGACAGGCTGAGGCTTGGCCGGTTGAGGTGTCAGCAGCAGTTTGGGTTGGTTGATCTCATCGAGATCGACATGGAAGCGGGTGCCGTGTGTCGGGTCGGAATCGAAACTGACCTCGCCGCCATGCTGCTCGACGATGGAGCGGACGATGCTGAGCCCCAGACCGGAGCCGCCGATCTTGCGGGTGTCGCTTGAATCGGCTTGCGAGAAGAGCTGGAAGATGCGCGGCCGGAACGACTCGGGAATGCCGGGCCCATGATCTTCGACCGTGATCCGCAGCCGATGCGATCGCCGCACCAGCGTCACGGCGACGAGCTGATCGGGCGGCGAGAACTTGATCGCGTTCGAAAGAAGGTTATCCATCACCTGCGCGATGCGTGCGGCATCGGCGTGGACCATCGCATCGGGGCAGGTGGTGTTGAACGCGATGTCGATATTGCGCTCTTTGGCGAAGGGACGGATCGTTTCGATCGTGTCGGTCAGAACCTTGGCGAGCACGATATCGGCAAGGTGATAGGTCATATGGCCGGCACTGATGCGCTGGATATCGAGCAGATCGTTGACCAGGCGCGAGAGGCGTTCGCTGTTGCGATGCGCGATCTCGAAAAGCTTCAGGGTCTTGTCGGGCAGGGCCCCGGCAGCGCCCGAGGCGATCAGCCCGAGTGCCCCGCGAATCGAGGTCAGCGGCGTGCGCAGCTCGTGGCTGACCGTGGAAACGAAGGCGTCTTTAGCCTGGTCCAGGCGCTTCTGTTCGGTGATGTCCTGCTCGGCGGCGACCAGTTTGATCGGCCGGCCCGACTCATCGCGGACGACCTCGACCTCGCGGTGAACCCAGCGGATCGATCCATCGCGCAAAACGATGCGATACTCGTTCGGGCCGCGCACATCGCCCGCCGTGTGCTGATCGCGCATCTCAGTGACGGTCGCGCGATCGTCGGGGTGCAGATAGGCCAGAAATTCTTCGAGATTCGCGGGACCCAAGGCGCGGTCGCGGTCGTAGATACGATAGAGCTCGTCCGACCAGGTGGGTTTCATCGTCACCAGATCGACTTCGACGCTGCCGATCTTACCCATGCGCTGCGCATGGATCAGGTTGGCGTTGGACCGGCGCAGCCGATCCTCGACGCCAATGAGGCGCAGTACCAGCGCGCAAATGATGATGGCGCCGAAGGTCAATAACAATGCCTGGAATTCCACGTCGCGGCGCGTGTCGGCCAAGCCGGCATCGATATCCGCATCGGCCACGCCGATGACGATCACGATCGGGTACAAACTCGACTTCTGATAGGCGTAATAGCGCGGCACGCCATCGAGCGGGCTGGCATGATGGTAGACGCCGTGCGGCGTCTGCCTGAGCTGCGCCCATAGTTCGAGGCCGTCGAACAATTTGTCGTAATAGCTGGCGTCACCCACCGGCAGATGGGCGATGTAGCGATGCTCGTCGGTCTGCAGTGCCGAGATAGTGCTGCGCTGTCCCAGGCCGAATTGCTGAAACAGATTGACGATAGCCTCGGGTCGCAGCGTGATCAGAACCACGCCCTCGAATCGGTTGTTGACGCGAATCGGGCGGACGACGCGGAACTGATATTGGCTGGTTGCACGGCCCTTGCGCGTCCAGTCGATGATCAGCCGATCTTCGGATGTGGTGCTGAGGACTTTGTAATAAGCGCGATCGGACACATCGCCCTGCGGCACGCCGGGGGTGGACAGAAGGAATACCGCCTGGCCCTGCGCATCGGCGACCGCGACATCGCCGACAAAGGCCTGGGCATCGTTCATCCGCGTCTCGTTCACATAGGCGCGGAAGGCCGGCCCATTGCCATGCTCGATGTAGAAGTTGCGCAGTGACCGGAGACGGCTGTCGCTGTAATCGATCAACTGGGTCATGTGATCGTCGATGGCCAGCAGGGCGCGGTCGGCGTCACCGGTGATGTCGGCAACCTGCTCGGCGCGCAAGCGGTCGTAATTGTGCCAGGAGACCCCACAAAAGAGGGCGATGGCCGCTATCGTAACCGCGACAACGATGGCGCGGGAGCGGCGCACGCGCTGCAATGAGGTTGTCGTCTTCGGCATCGAATCCTTCGTGCCGCGGCTCGTGCCGGCACGCCGTCGAGGCCAGCAGCAGAGTACCGCGATCAAGGTCCGGAGTGTAATTCAGCTCCTGGTTGAACATCCCTACGTATATTCCGCAATGACGGAGGAGGGCCTGAACATGGGACACAGGACCTGCGTTGGCTGCTGGGGCAAGCGGAAGGGCGCAGGGGACTATGAGCGAGCGAGCTGATTTCTACGTTCGGGAGGCGCGGCGACTGAGGGAAGTCGCCGTGTCTTTCGTCTCCAATGAGACCCGCGCCGAGATCCTCGGCCTAGCCGAGCAATACGAAGCTTTGGCGCAGCGCATGGGGGCTTCAGCTCTGGCGCTGCAGATGGTCCAGATCGCCGAATAGTCTGCTTTCGGCTTCGCCATCAGTCTTATAACTATCTGTTATTACTAACATTTATCGCGCCTTGATGGATTCGGGCGCGCGCCTTTCCGCGTGCTTGAACCCGCAATCTTTTCGTGTATAGTCCCGCGCTTCCTCCTTGCCGGCATTGGGTCGGCTATGCCCGGTGCGCAACACGCGCAACTGGGAAGAGAAAAGCCATAAGGAGCTTATTATGTCTCTCTACGAGTGCGTATTTATCGCGCGCCAAGACATCGCCCAGCCTCAGGTGGATGCATTGGCCGACCAGTTTGCCGGTGTGATTACCGCCGGCGGCGGTGAGGTCAAGAAGCGCGAATATTGGGGCCTCCGTAACATCTCCTTCCGTATCAAGAAGAACCGCAAGGGTCACTACACCCTGTTTAACATCGACTCGCCGCATGCCGCGGTGAAGGAGATGGAACGCCAGATGGGTCTTCATGAAGACATTCTGCGTTTCCTGACCGTCCGCGTCGAAGAGCTCGAAGAGGCTCCGTCGGCGGTGATGAACGCCCGCAACCAGCGCGACGACCGTCCGCGCCGCGACGGCGATGATCGTCCGCGTCGTGAAGGCGGCTTCGGCGGCTTCGGCCGCGACCGCGAGGGCGGTGGCTTTGGCGGTGGTGGTCGTGATCGCGACGGCGGCGGCTATAGCCGTGGTCCGCGCGCGAGCGAGGGAGGCGAAGCATGAGCATGCGTCCTGAAGGCGGTTTCGGCGGTGGCCGTGATCGCGATCGTGGCGAAGGCCGCGATGGCCGCGAAGGTGGTCGTGGCGGTGGCCGCGGCGGAGCCGGCGGTGCACGCCGTCCGTTCTTCCGTCGCCGCAAGACCTGCCCGTTCTCGGGCGAGGGTGCGCCGAAGATCGACTATAAGGACGTGAAGCTGCTCCAGCGCTTCATCTCCGAACGCGGCAAGATCGTTCCGAGCCGCATCACTGCGGTGTCGGCGAAGAAGCAGCGCGAACTGGCCCAGGCCATCAAGCGCGCCCGCTTCCTCGGTCTTATCCCCTACGTGTTGAAGTAAGGAGTCGCGCCATGAACGTGATTCTGCTCGAGCGTATCGAGAACCTGGGCATGATGGGCGATGTGGTGAAGGTGAAGCCGGGCTATGCCCGCAATTACCTTCTGCCGCAGAAGAAGGCTCTTCGTGCCACCAAGGAAAACGAGGCCAAGTTCGAGTCGCAGCGTGCCCAGCTCGAAGCCACCAATCTGAAGCGCCGCGAAGAAGCCGAAGTGGTTGCGAAGAAGATGGGAACCCTGTCGCTGGTCATCCTGCGTCAGGCGGCCGAAGGCGGAATGCTCTACGGTTCGGTCTCCGGCCGTGACGTTGCCGACGCGATCAAGGAAGCCGGCTATGCCATCGAACGCCGCCAGGTGATGCTCGATAATCCGATTAAGGATATCGGCAGCTACCAGGTGCGCATCTCGCTGCATCCGGAAGTCTCGATCAACGCCAAGGTGAGCGTGGCCCGGTCGCAGGAAGAAGCCGACCGTGCGGCGCTGGCCGCCGAACAGGTCTTCGAAAAGCCCCCCGAGGAGCTCGCCGCTCCGGCCGAGGGCGAAGAAGAAGAGAAGACCGAGGCCTAAGCCTTTCGGTTCTGCCGAAACAACAAACCCCTCCCGGGCAACCGGGAGGGGTTTTTGTTTGGGGACAGCGGAGGCCTGCGGCCGACTATTTCATGAACCCCTCACCCCATCCCTCTCCCTCAAGGGGAGAGGGGGCGCCATTTTTTCTTCCTCCCCCCTTGAGGGGGAGGATCGAGGTGGGGGGTACTTGAAAGACTCCGCGTCAGCGCTTCCGCTTACTTCCGCACGATCCCCAACTGCTTGGCGAGCGCCTTGTCGACCATGCGCTTGGGCAGCAGCATCGGCAACGTCCAGTTCTTCAGCTTCTGCGGCACCACGGCATAGCGCACCTTGGGCTTGGCCGTACTCAGCGCGGTGTAGACGGCCTCGCCGATCACCTCGGGGCGCAGGCCCTTGCGGCCGTCTTCGATGAACCAATCGCGGAAGCGCTTCACGATATCGGCATAGTCGGTCTTGGCGTAGCGCCCGATATCGGCCGCCTCGGCCTTGTCCCAGATCGGCGTCACCACCGCGCCGGGGCCGATGGCGATCACATCGATGCCGTACATCAGGAGCTCGCGGCGCAGGCTGTCGGTGAAGGCTTCCAGCGCATGTTTCGACATCGCGTAGTCGCCCAGGAAGGGCGGCGCGAAACGCCCCGCCACCGAGGTGATGTTGACGATGCGGCCCGGCCGGCCGGTCAGCGCCTTGTCGACGCCCATCAGCGGAGCGAAAGCCTGCACCACCCGCACGGCGCCCAGCGCGTTGACCTCGAAGGTCTTGCGGATCTCGTCGACGGGCTGGTGCAGCAATGGCCCGCCATTGCCCATGCCGGCGTTGTTGACCAAGCCCTTGAGCGTCTGCCCGCCCAGCTTGCTGCGCACCTCGGCGGCGGCGCGCGCGATGGCCGCGTCATCGGTGACATCGAACAGAACGGGCGTGACCTTGTCGCCGAATTCCTGCTTCAGCGAATCGGCATCGGCTTGTTTGCGCACGGCGGGGAAGACGTGCCAGCCGTGTTGCACCAAGGTTTTAACGGCTGCGCGCCCAATTCCTGTGGATGCACCGGTGATGACGGCATGATCGGTCATAAGGTCCCCCCCTCTTGGTCCAAGTCAGATAGTAGACTTAAGGCAGGCGTTGGCGCCTTCAATGGCGGCCCCCACCCTAACCCTCCCCGCAAGGGGGAGGGGATTCTGAACGGAAGGTGCGTTGCGCTCCCAATCTTCCCCCTCCCCTTGACGGGGAGGGCAGGGTGGGGTGATGCGTCCGCGTGAGAACCGCTTACGCGTTCGCCCCTTCAATCGCCGCGATCACCGCGTCCGTCACCTGTGCAGTAGTCGCGGTGCCGCCGAGATCGCGCGATAGAACCTTGCCCGAGGCGGTGACGCGTTCGATCGCATTCATCAGCCGCGTGGCCACGCGTGCCTCGCCCAGATGCTCAAGCATCATTGCCGCGCTCCAGAAACTGCCCAGCGGGTTGGCGATGCCCTGGCCCATGATGTCGAAGGCCGAACCATGGATCGGCTCGAACATCGACGGGCCGC
Organism: Magnetospirillaceae bacterium; assembly: GCA_036490215.1. Lineage (GTDB taxonomy): Bacteria > Pseudomonadota > Alphaproteobacteria > Rhodospirillales > Magnetospirillaceae > JASHSH01. The sequence continues at coordinate 71,758 of DASXEH010000056.1, read as the reverse complement.
GCCGCTCGGGATCGACGTTGCCGGTGGGCGCGATGCCGATGCTGCCCGACAAGGCCGCGGCAAGATCGCTGAGAATATCGGCGTGGAGATTGGTGGCGACGATGGTGTCGAGGCTTTTCGGATCGCGCACCATGCGCACCGTCATCGCATCCACCAGCATCTTGTCGGTGGCGATATCGGGATAGCCGGCCTTCACCTCTTCGAAGATATCGTCCCACATCACCATGCCATGGCGCTGCGCGTTCGACTTGGTGACAACGGTCAGCAATTTGCGCGGCCGCGTGCGCGCCAGTTCGAAGGCGAATTTCATGATCCGCCGCACGCCGGTGCGCGTGAAGATCGACACGTCCATGCCCACTTCCTCGGGCAGACCCTTATGGGCGCGGCCGCCGACGCCGGCATATTCGCCCTCGGAATTCTCGCGCACGATCACCCAATCGAGATCGCCGGCTTTAAGCCCTGCCAGCGGCGGCGTGATGCCGGGCAGGATGCGCGTCGGCCGCACATTGGCGTATTGGTCAAGACCCTGGCAGATGGCAAGCCTGAGGCCCCACAGCGTGATGTGATCGGGGATGCCGGGATCGCCCACCGCGCCGAAATAGATCGCGTCGTAACCCTTCAAGTTATCGACGCCATCGGCGGGCATCATCCGCCCGGTGCGGCGGAAAAAGGCCGAGCCCCAATGGAAGGTTTCGAATTCGAATTCCAGACCGGGCTCGGTCTGTTGCAGCGCGTGTAGCACGCGCAGGCCGGCGGGGATGACTTCGGTACCGATCCCGTCTCCGGGAATCACGGCGATGCGATGCAAGGGCAAGGACGGTCCTCCATTGATTGAGGACGAGTTTAGCGGGGACGGATTTTAAGATCACCCCCACCCTTGATCCCTCCCCGCAAAGGGGAGGGGCTTAATTCTTCCCCCTCCCCTCGACGGGGAGGGAGGGGTGGGGTGCAGTTTGGAACTTACTGACCGGCGTCCTTGGCCTGTTTCATCACGGCCTGGATCTGCGCCAGCGATGCCATGTGATGCGCCGACTGCGAGTCATGCGCGGCGGTGGCCTGCCGATGGCCGTGCAGCGCAACGGCGACAATGGTCAAGGTGAAGACGACGGCGGCGACGACGGCTTTCAGATCGAAGCCATCCATGTGCCGGGCGGCGGCATGTGCGGCGTGTCGAGTGGCCTTCATGATGAACCTCCATCCCGAACTGGGGATAGTATGTTCTCCCGGATTTGATTCTACGTCGCTCATCGCTGTTCGCAGCATACAAAATGCGTCGATTTATGTCTGCCGCAGGCTACTCTTTTCGATGTTGCGGTTGCGAGAAATCTACGCGTTTTCCACAGCGTCGAGGCTCGCGATCAGTTTGGCGAGCAGGGCCGCGAGTTGCTTCTGCTCGGCCTTCGTGAGTCCCGCGAGCACGCCGCGCTCGTTTTCCAGATGCGCGACCACAACCTCTTCGACCCTTGCAAATCCGCGCTTGGTGAGCACGATCAGCCGGCCGCGCCGATCGGCGGGATTGCGTCGCCGCTCGATCAGCCCACCCTTCTCCAACCGGTCGAGCCGGTCGGTCATGCCGCCCGAGGTGACCATTGTCGCAGCGCACAAAGCGGTGGGCGTCAGCGCATAGTTGCCGCCCGATCGGCGCAGGCTGGCCAGCACGTCGTACTCGCCGCCATTGATGCCGAAGCGCTCGAACAGGGGTTCCAGCCGGTCGCGCTGCACCCGATTCGCGGCCTCGGCGAGCCGCCCCAGTACGCCGATCGGCGAGGGATCGAGGTCGGGGCGTTCGCGGCGCCACTGGGCGATCGCATTACCGGCGCGGTCGGATGTGATGGCCGCCATCGTCGCCTCCAAACTATCTTGACATTAAGATACTTAATATCAAGATAATAGGCAAGCAGAGCGAGAGGCGGATGATGGCGGATAAACACGGACAGGCGATGGGGCAGGCGACCGGCCCGGCGACTGGTATCGTATCGCTGCTGCTGCTCGTGGTGGTGGGCACCATGAGCGGCGTCACCAACAATGTCTCGAAGCTCGGCGTGCAATTCAGCGTGCCGCTATTGCCGCTTCTGTTCTGGGGCATGCTGGGCGGCGCGATCCTGCTCGGTGTCGTCGCGATGCTCTCGGACAGCAAGCCCGTGCTCAATCGGGCGAGCTTGGTCTACGGGCTGGTCTCGGGTCTGCTGCTGATCGCCCTGCCGACCGCCATCATCTATCTCGCCGCGCAGCCAGTCGGCGCGGGTTTCGTCTCGCTCTCGCTCGCCTTCGTGCCGATGATCACCTATGTCTGGGCGATGGCGCTGGGCATCGAAGCTTTCCGCTGGGTGCGCGTGGCGGGCGTCGTCGCGGGCTTGGCCGGCGGGTTGATCCTGGCGCTGGGCAAGGCGCGCAGCCCGGATGCCGCGGTGGCCTGGATTCTCGCCACCGCCGCCATCCCGATAATCATCGCGGCCGGCAATATCTATCGCACGCAGTTCTGGCCGATGGGTGCCAAGCCGCTCTCGCTCGCGCCGCTGATGTTGGCGGGCGGCGCTGTGTGGCTATTGCCCGCAGCACTCTATCTGGATATCGGCAGCACGAGCACGGAGGCCGGGATCGGCCTTGCCGTGCTCCAGGCCGTGGTGTCGACGGCGATGTACTCGCTCTATTTCGTCGTCCAGAAACGCGCCGGGCCGGTCTATCTCAGCCAGCTGGGCTCGATCAGCGCGATCACCGGTGCTGCCATCGCCATCCTCGTGTTCGATGAGCCGGTGCCGCCCAACCTCGCGCTGGCGGCGACATTGGTGGTGATCGGAATCGTGCTGTTCAGTGTGCGAAGAGCCGCGGCTTCTCAGGTGAGTCTGACAAACGCTTCGCGTTGACCCCCCACCTCGATCCTCCCCCTCAAGGGGGGAGGAAGAAAAAAATCGCGTCCCTTCCCCCCTTGAGGGGGAAGGTTAGGATGGGGGGTGTTGCTCCCTAATCCTCGCTCCGGCTCTGGCGCAGCTTCTTGATCGCGCCGCGATGGACCTTGCCCTCGACCCGCTTGCGCTTGGCTGAGCGCGGCACCTTGGTGGCGCGGCGGATGGTCGGCACTTTGGTCGCCTCGCGGATCAGCTCCAGCAACCGGTCGAGCGCCTGGGCGCGGTTGCGCTCCTGCGAGCGAAACTCATGGGCGGTGATGACGATGGCGCCTTCGCGGGTCAGCCGCCGTCCGGCCAGCCCCTCCAGCCGTTCCTTCACCGCCGACGACAGAGACGGGCTATTGCGAACGTCGAAGCGCAGCTGCACCGCGCTTTCCAGCTTGTTGACGTTCTGGCCGCCGGGACCGGGCGAACGGATGAAGCGCTCCTCGATCTCGCGCTCGTCCAAGTAGATGCTGCCGACGACATGGATCATGCGGCACCCTAGCATCCGCGGGACGGGCCGATAAGCCCTTGCGCCTGCCGCATGAATGCCATGCTTTGCTCGCAAAATGCGCGCCTATTCCGATATGGCGCGGCCGATTTCGAGCCGCTAAAGTTGCCGCCATGCTGCTCTTCGTCCGCTTCCTCAATAAACTTATGAGCTGTGGCCAGCTGACCGTCATCGACGCCGACGGCAACACCCATGTCTTCGACCAGGGCCCGGCTGAGGGGCTCATCCCGGTCACAGTGCGGATGCACAAGAAGTCGCTGCATTGGCAGTTGGCGTTGCGTCCGGCGCTGGCGGTGGGCGAAGGCTATATGGACGGCAGCTTCACCGTGGAGCAGGGCACCATCTACGACCTGCTGGCGCTGGCCGCCGAGAACATCCACCGCGCCGATCCGCAGTATTCGCCGGGCGAGCACCTCTCTGCGCTGTTGCGCCGGTTGCAGCAGTGGAATCCGATGGACGTGTCGAAGCGCAATGTGGCGCATCACTACGATCTGTCGGGCGCGCTCTACGATCTCTTCCTCGACAAGGATCGGCAGTACTCCTGCGCCTATTTCGCCTTGCCCGAAATGTCGATCGACGACGCGCAGATCGCCAAGAAAAAGCACATCATGGCGAAGCTGGACCTCAAGCCGGGCCAGCGCGTGCTGGATATCGGCTGCGGCTGGGGCGGACTCGCGCTGTCGATCGCCAAATCGGCGGATGTCGAGGTGACGGGCATCACGCTCTCCGAGGAACAGCTGAAGGTGGCGCAACGCCGCGCCGAAGAGGCGCAGCTGGCGCACAAGGTTCGTTTTCTGCTGTGCGATTACCGCAGCCTCACCGGGTCCTTCGACCGCATCGTCTCGGTCGGCATGTTCGAACATGTGGGCATCGGGCATTACCAGACCTTCTTCAACACGATACGCGACCGGTTGAACGATGCCGGCGTGGCGCTGGTCCATTCGATCGGCCGTTTCCACGGTCCGGGCGCCACCAATCCTTGGATCCGCAAATATATCTTTCCGGGTGGTTATGTGCCGGCGCTATCCGAGGTGATGCCGGTTGTTGAAAAGACGGGGCTGTTCACCACCGATATCGAAATCCTGCGGCTGCACTACGCCGATACGCTGCGGCTGTGGCGCAAGCGCTTCATGGCGCGGCGCGACGAGGCGGTGAAACTCTACGACGAGAAATTCGCGCGGATGTGGGAGTTCTACCTCGCCGGCGCCGAGACCGCGTTCCGCCATTCCGGCCAGATGGTGTTCCAGATCCAGCTCGCCAAGAAGCTCGAGAACCTGCCGCGCACGCGGGACTACATCGCTCAGAACGAACAGGCGTTTGGGACGATTTAAGGGGCGGCTTTTCCGCGGCCCATCCTTCGAGACGGATGCTGCGCATCCTCCTCAAGATGAGGGCTTTCAAGAAAACCTCATGGTGAGGTGCTGGCGAAAGCCAGCCTCGAACCATGGGCCGCGCACGCCTAACTATCCCCGCTAGTTTGTTTTTATCCTCTCGGTTATCCACACCGGCTTCTGCTAGCATCCTGCCCATGCTCAAGCCGATTCCTTTGCCCGATACCGGCGCCGATGTGCCGGTGCGTGTACCACCCCATAATTTCGAGGCGGAACAGGCGCTGCTGGGCGCGATCCTGCTCAACAACCGCGCCATCGAACGCGTTTCGGAATTCCTGCGCACCGATCATTTCGCCGAGCCGCTGCATGGCCGCATCTATGAGGCCTGTGTGGCGCTGGCCGCCAAGAACCAGATCGCGTCGGCGATCACGCTGAAAAGCTGGCTGGGTCACGATCCCGATCTGATCGCCCAGGGCGGCGACGGCTATCTCGCGCGGTTGGTGGGTGGCGCCGCAACGATCATCAATGCCTATGACTACGGCCGGTTGATCTACGACCTTCATCTGCGCCGCGAACTGATCGCACTGGGCGAAGAGATGGTCAACGAGGCTTTCGTGCCGCAAGCGGGCGAGGGCGCGCGTCGGCAGGTCGAATCGGCCGAGGCGCGGTTGTTCGATCTTGCTACCCAGGGTCAGGCCGAAGGCGGTTTCGTCGGTTTCCGTGAAACCCTGATCGCGGCGGTTCATCAGGCCGAGGCGGCTCATAAGCGCGAGGGCAAGCTCTCGGGCGTCACCACGGGGTTGCGCGATCTCGATCGCAAGCTCGGCGGCATGCATCGCTCGGACCTGATCATTCTCGCCGGGCGCCCTTCGATGGGCAAAACCGCGCTGGCCACCAACATCGCCTTCAATGCTGCCAAGGCCTTCCGCGAGGAAGTCAGCGAAAGCGGCGAGAAGGAAACGGTGGAGGGCGGCCGCGTCGCCTTCTTCTCGCTGGAAATGTCGGCCGAGCAGCTGGCCACGCGTATCATCGCCGAGCGCGCCGAGATTCCGTCGCACAAGGTGCGCCAAGGCGAGCTGTCGCATGTCGAGTTCGAGCGGCTGGTCTCGACCGCTCAGGAACTTCATTCGATCCCGATCTTCATCGATGACACGCCGGCCCTCTCGGTCTCGGCCGTGCGCACCCGTGCGCGCCGCCTGCAGCGCACCCAGGGTCTCGACATGATCGTGATCGACTATCTGCAGCTTCTGTCATCGTCTCATGCCGGCGGCGGGCGCTTCGAGAATCGGGTGCAGGAAATCTCGGACATCACACGCGGGCTGAAAGCGCTGGCCAAGGAGTTGGACGTGCCGATCCTGGCGCTCTCCCAGCTCTCGCGCGCGGTCGAGTCGCGTGACGACAAAAAGCCGCAGCTGGCCGACTTGCGTGAATCGGGCTCGATCGAGCAGGACTCGGACGTGGTGCTGCTGATTTTCCGCGAGCAATATTATCTCGAACGCGCCGAGCCGGGCCGCAAGCCTGACGAGACCGACGATAAATACGCCGTGCGCTACGCCGATTGGCAGGCGCGCGCCGCGCAGGTGCACAACACCGCGGAAGTGATCGTGGCCAAACAGCGCCATGGTCCGGTTGGCAGCGTGAAGCTGTTCTTCGACGGCCAATTCACCAAATTCGCCGATCTCGACGAACAGCACGGCGGTGATTTCGGCCCCGAGGACTGAGCCGATGTCGGACGCTGCCGCCCGCGCCGGCGCGGTGCTGACCATCGATCTGGCTGCCGTCGTCGAAAACTGGCGGCGGTTGAACGCGCGGCTGAAGCCCGGCACCAAGGCGATGGCGGTGGTCAAGGCTGACGCCTATGGGCTGGGCGCCGCGCAAGTGGCCCCTGCACTGGCCAAGGCCGGCTGTACGCGTTTCGCGGTGGCCACGCTCGACGAAGGCATCGCGCTGCGTGGCGTTTTGCCCGACGCCGAGATCCTGGTCTTTGCCGGCCCCTTCGCGCGCACCGAAGACGATTACGACGCGCATCGGCTTGTGCCGGTGCTCAACAGCCGCGAGCAGATCGCGCGCTGGTCGGCCTATGCCGATCGGGTGGAACGCAAGCTGCCGGCGGTGGTGCATATCGACACGGGGCTCTCGCGCCTGGGTCTGTCGGATGCCGAAGCGCGGGTCTTCGCCATCGATCGTCGCGCGCATGATGCCTTCGACCTGATGATGGTGATGAGTCACCTCGCCATTGCCGAAGAGCCCGAGCATCCGCTCAACCAAAAGCAGTTCGACCGTTTCGCCGCCATCCGCCGTTTATTCCCCGAAACGCCGGCCAGCCTGTCGGCCTCGTCGGGCCTGTTTCTCGGGCCGGATTGGCAGGCCGATTGGGTCCGTCCCGGGGCCGCGCTCTATGGCGTGAATCCGACGCCCTACCAGGCCACCCCGATGGCGCAAATCATTCATCTGAAAGGCAGAATCGTTCAGGTGCGCGACATTGACCCGGGGGAGACCGTTGGCTATGGTGCGACCTGGCGCGCACCGGAACAGACCAAGCTCGCCGTTGTCGCCGCCGGTTATGCCGACGGGTTGTTGCGGGCCCTGAGCAATCGAGGCGGCGCCGTCGTGGGAGAGAACCGAGTGCCGCTGGTCGGTCGCGTCTCCATGGATTTGATGGTGTTCGATGTGGGCGGATTGCTGCCGGGTGCGGCCGTGCCGGGCGGGTTTGTCACCTTGATCGGCCCGGGCAACGACATCGACCAGGTGGCCGAAGCCGCCGGCACCAATGGCTACGAGATGCTCACCAGTCTCGGCGGCCGCTATCACCGCGTTTGGCAGGGTTCATGAATTTTCTCGCCGGCGTCGGACGGCTGTTCCTGTCGTTCCTTTGGCATACGGGCCGTCTCGCGATCTTCGCCGGACAAGCGCTGTCCCATTGCGTCCGCCCGCCGTTCTTTCCCGCCCAGATTTTCCGCCAGCTGATCGATATCGGCTATTTCTCGCTGCCGGTGGTCGGGCTCACCGCCATCTTCACCGGCATGGTGCTGGCGCTGCAAAGCCATACCGGTTTCGCGAGTTTCGCCGCAGAGTCAGCGGTGGCCCATGTGGTGATCCTGTCGATGACCCGCGAGCTCGGGCCGGTGCTGGCCGGGCTGATGGTGGCCGGCCGCATCGGCGCGGCGATGGCCGCTGAGATCGGCACGATGCGCGTCACCGAGCAGGTCGATGCGCTGGTCACGCTGTCGACCAATCCGTTCAAATACCTGATCGCGCCGCGCATGCTGGCCGCCATCGTCGCGCTGCCTTGTCTTGTCGTGGTCGACGACATCATCGGCGTGTTCGGCGGCTTTCTCGTCGGCGTGTACAAGCTCAACTTCAATGCCGCCGTCTATCTGCACGACACCTGGGAGTCGCTCAGCACCGAAGACGTGGTCTCGGGCCTGATCAAGGCCGCGGTGTTCGGCTTCGTCGTCGCGCTGATGGGCTGCTACCACGGCTATAATTCGAAGGGCGGTGCCCAGGGCGTCGGCCGCGCCACGACCAATGCAGTGGTCTCGGCCTCGATCCTGATCCTCACCCTCGACTATGTCATCACAGCGCTGTTCTTCACCAAATGACCACTGACTCAAAAAATAACGCTTCGGCTGCCGCCTTCGCTGGGCCGAAAATCCGCATGACCGACGTGCACAAAAGCTTCGGCGCGAAGAAAGTGCTCGACGGCGTCACGGTCGATATCGCGGCGGGCGAATCCTTCGTCATCATCGGCGGCTCGGGCTCGGGCAAGTCGGTGACGATCAAATGCATCCTCGGCCTGCTCAGGCCGGATAGCGGCGATATCCGCGTCGATGGCCAGGATGTGCTGAACATGCACGGCCGCCAGCGCGATGCGATGATGGGCAAGTTCGGCATGCTGTTCCAAGGCGGCGCGCTGTTCGACTCGCTGAAGGTGTGGGAGAACGTCGCCTTCGGTCTGATCCAGGGCCGCCACACGGAACGCAGTGCCGCACGCGACCGTGCCTTCGAGACGCTGGCGCAGGTCGGCCTCGGCGCCGATGTCGGCGAGTTGTGGCCCGCCGAACTCTCGGGCGGCATGCAGAAGCGCGTGGCGTTGGCGCGCGCGATCGCGGCGCGGCCCGAGATCATCTTCTTCGACGAACCGACGACCGGCCTCGATCCGATCATGGCCGACATCATCAACGACCTGATCGTCAAATGCGTGAAGGAACTGGGCGCGACGGCGGTGTCGATCACCCATGACATGCATTCCGCGCGCAAGATCAGCGACCGCATGGCGATGATCTATGGCGGCAAGCTGATCTGGGTTGGCAAGACATCCGAAGTCGACGCCACGCCGAACGAGTATGTGCAGCAGTTCATCCACGGCCGCGCCGAAGGCCCGATCAAAATGCAGGTGCGGGGGTAATGGAGCTACGCGCGCTTCGTACCCCCCACCCTAACCCTCCCCCTCAAGGGGGGAGGGAATTCGTTTTTTGGCGCTGCCAATTTTCTTCCCCCTCCCCCTTGAGGGGGGAGGGTCGGGGTGGGGGTGGCTTGCGCCCCGATCTCTTCGGATCGCACGATGGTTAAAATCTCCACCCGTTTCGTTTGCCAGGAATGCGGGGCCGCCACGGCAAAGTGGATGGGGAAGTGCGAATCTTGCGGCGCGTGGAACAGCATCGTCGAGGAAGCGCCGCGCGAAGCAGCACCCAAGGGCCTCGGCTCGGGCAAGGGCGGGCGCAAGATCGAACTGGTCGGGCTGGAAGGGTCATCCGCGCCGCCGCCGCGCCGGGTTGTCGGCATCGCGGAATTGGATCGCGTTTGTGGCGGCGGTTTAGTGCCGGCCTCGGCATTGCTGGTCGGCGGCGATCCGGGTATCGGCAAATCGACGCTGCTGCTGCAAGCGGTTGCCGCGCTGGCGCAATCGGGCGCCGACTGCGTCTACATCTCGGGCGAAGAGGCGATCGAGCAGGTGCGGCTGCGGGCGTTGCGCCTCGGTCTCGCCAATGCGCCGGTGCAACTCGCCTCGGCCACGTCGCTGCGCGACATCGTCGCCACCTTGGAAACCGGCGAGCCGCCGGCGGTGGTGGTGATCGATTCGATCCAGACCATGTATCTCGACAGCTTGGATTCCGCACCGGGCACGGTCGCCCAGGTGCGCGCCTGTGCCGCCGAGATGATCCGCGTGGCCAAGCGCCGCGGCTTCACCCTATTCCTGGTCGGTCATGTGACCAAAGAGGGGCAGATCGCCGGGCCTCGGGTGCTGGAACACATGGTTGATACGGTTCTCTATTTCGAGGGCGAGCGCGGCCATCAGTTCCGCATCCTGCGCGCCACCAAGAACCGTTTCGGCCCCACCGACGAAATCGGCGTGTTCGAGATGACCGATGGCGGGCTCAACGGCGTGGCCAACCCATCCGCCTTATTTCTAGCCGAGCGGCGCGGCAATGTTTCAGGCGCCTGCGTCTTTGCCGGAATCGAGGGTACACGGCCGGTTTTGATGGAGATTCAAGCGCTCGTCGCCCCTTCGGCGCTGGGCACGCCACGCCGGGCGGTGGTGGGCTGGGATTCCGGGCGGCTATCGATGCTTTTGGCGGTTTTAGACGCCCGGGCCGGCCTTGCTTTGGGCAGTAATGACGTATATCTCAACGTTGCCGGTGGGCTTCGGATCAGCGAGCCGGCGGCCGATCTGGCGGTGGCTGCGGCTTTGGTGTCCTCGGCCATGGATATGCCGGTGCCGGCCGATATGGTCGTGTTCGGCGAAATCGGCCTGTCGGGCGAAGTGCGGGCGGTCAGCCAGGCCGAAGCGCGGCTGAAGGAAGCCGCCAAACTGGGTTTCGCGCGGGCGCTGGTGCCCAAAATCGCCGCCAGAGTTGGTGGTGCGGCCAAGCCGGGGGCGGAAGCGTCGATCGCGGCGCGGCCCATCGGCCATGTGCAGGATCTTTCGGCCCTGTTTCGGCGCGATGATGCCGCGACCGGGAAACGATAGCTGAGGCGATGTTTGTGAATTTACCCCCCACCCTGTCCCTCCCCCTCAAGGGGGGAGGGGACTCGAAAAAGACTCCTTCCCCCCTTGAGGGGGAAGGTTGGGATGGGGGGTACACCCGCCGATGAACACCGTCGATATCGCCGTAGGCGTGGTGCTGCTGATCTCCGGCGTATTTGCGCTGGTGCGCGGTTTCGTCCACGAGATCCTGGCGGCGGTCGGTTGGGTTCTGGCGCCGCTTGCTGCCTTCTGGGTCGTGCGCCGCGTGCCGGCGATTCATGAATTGGCCCATCGCGTGATCGACAAGGACCCCTATGCCGACATCCTCGGCGGCGCGGTCATCTTTCTGCTCGTCCTGATCGTCATGTCGTTCTTCACCCATGCCGTGGCGCGCCGGGTGCAGCAGAGCGCGCTGGGCTCGACCGATCGTGCGCTGGGCTTCGCGTTCGGCCTGCTCCGCGGCCTGGTGTTCTGCAGCCTGGCCTTCATGGTCGAATCCTGGCTGATCCCGCAACAGCCCGATGTGGTGACCGAAGCCAAATCGCTGCCGATGATCAAGCGTGGCGTTGGCATCATCGAATCGCTGGTGCCGGCCGAGTTCGGCAACCTCGAGGAACAGGTGAAGAGCAACAGCCAGGATCTGCAGAACGCGGCCGAGCAGTTGAAGCAGGATAAAGACATGTACGATATGCTGCAGTCGCCGGCACCGCGCAGCAACGACAAGCAAGACAACAACGGCAATGGCACTAATAACGGCAATAAAAACGCGCCGGACGAAAAAGGGCTGGACCGTCTGATCGAGAACACCAACGGCAAATAGCCTGAAGGGTTCAGTACCATGATCACCACCCGGCCTTGGGAAGACGGCGACCACTTTCACGAAGAGTGCGGCGTGTTCGGCATTTGGGGCCATGTGGATGCGGCGTCGTTGACCGCGCTTGGCCTGCACGCGCTTCAGCATCGCGGCCAGGAAGCCGCGGGAATCGTGGCGTTCGACAACAACCAGTTCCACAGCCATCGCGCGCTCGGCCATGTCGGCGATAATTTCGGCAACGAGGCCGTGATCAAGCGTCTGCCTGGCAATGCCGCCGTGGGCCATGTGCGCTATGCCACCACCGGCGACACGGCGATGCGCAATGTGCAGCCGCTTTACGCCGATTTCGAATTCGGCGGTCTGGCACTGGCGCATAACGGCAATCTCACCAACGCGCTGCAAATCCGCCGCCAGCTGGTGCGCCGCGGCTGTCTGTTCCAATCGACCACCGACACGGAAGTGATCGTCCATTTGCTGGCGATCAGCCTCTATTCGACGGTCGAGGAACGCCTGATCGATGCGCTGCGCCAGGTGGAAGGCGCCTATTCGCTGGTGGCGCTGTCGCGCACCTCGGTTTACGCCGTGCGCGATCCGCTCGGCATCCGGCCGCTCGTGCTGGGCAAGATGCCGAACGATGTGTGGATTGTGGCGTCGGAAACCTGTGCGCTCGATATCGTCGGCGCCACCTTCGTGCGCGACGTCGATCCGGGCGAGCTAGTGGTTCTCGAAGGCACCGAGTTGCGCAGCATCCGGCCCTTCAAGAAACAGGCCTCGCGGTTCTGCATTTTCGAATACGTCTATTTCGCGCGGCCCGACAGTGTGGTCGAAGGCCGCGACGTCTATGAGGCGCGCAAGCGCATCGGCCGCGAACTCGCGCGCGAGGCGCCGGTGGATGCCGATGTGATCGTGCCGGTGCCCGATTCGGGCGTGCCTGCTGCGCTGGGCTACGCGGGCGAAGCCCGCATCCCGTTCGAGCTCGGCATCATCCGCAATCACTATGTCGGCCGCACCTTCATCGAGCCTTCGGACTCGATCCGCCATCTCGGCGTGCGGTTGAAGCACAATCCCAATCGCGCGCTGCTCGAAGGCAAGCGCGTGGTGTTGATTGACGACTCGATCGTGCGCGGCACCACTTCGACCAAGATCGTCGCGATGGTGCGCCAAGCCGGGGCGAAGGAGGTGCATATGCGCATCTCGAGCCCGCCGACGATGCACTCATGCTTCTATGGTATCGACACGCCCGAGCGCGACAAGCTGCTCGCCTCGCACAACACCGTGGCCGAGATGGCCAAGTTCATCGGCGTCGATTCGCTGGCCTTCATCTCGATCGACGGGCTCTATCGCGCGATGGGCGAGGCCCAGCGCGAGAGCGCGATGCCGAAGTTCTGCGATGCGTGTTTTACAGGCGACTATCCAGTGGCGCTCACCGATCAAAGCCTGGGCCGGGAAGCCTATGCGCTGTCGGTGATGGCCGAAGGACGCTGAGACGAAAAAAGGGGGCGTGACATGACCAAAAAACAGTGCGCGCACAGTGTAAAGTTGGGAATGAAGCTGGGGATGGTGGCCGTGGTTTTGGCATTGGCGGCCTGCGCCAAGCCGGAATATCGCCAGGTCGGGACCTACGAGTACGAGATCACGGCCATGGACCAGAAAGGCGTCGTGAAGGGCGCGGACAAGGCTTGCCCCACCGGCTGGCAGATCGAGTCGCGCGTCGACGCGATGCACTGGCGCGTTCAATGTATCGACATCATGCCGGCATCGAAGCCCGCCACCTGAGACTCACGATCCGATTTGCTGGGACCACATTTTAGTATGACGAAGAGCGAAAGGCTTGGGGGCCGCGTGGCATTGGTCACCGGCGCGTCGCGGGGATTGGGTGCGGCTGTGGCCAAGCGGCTGGCGGCCGAAGGCGCGCATGTGGTGGCGCTCGCGCGCACCCAAGGCGGGTTGGCCGAGACCGACGATGCAATCCAGGCGGCCGGCGGCAAGCCGGCAACCCTGGTGCAGCTCGATCTCAAAGAGCCCGATGCGATCGATCAGATGGGTGCCGCGCTCTATCAGCGCTTCGGCAAGCTCGACATTCTGGTGGGCAATGCCGGCGTGCTCGGCTCGCTCAGCCCCACCGGGCACTACACCAAGGATGTCTGGGCCGAGGTGATGGCCACGAACCTCACCGCCAATTGGCGATTGATCCGCTGCTTCGATCAGCTGCTGCGCCGCTCCGATGCCGGCCGCGCCGTGTTCGTCACCTGCGCCCAGGGCCGCACCCACACGCCCTATTGGGGCGCTTACGCGGCGAGCAAGGCCGCGCTCGAAACGCTGGTGAACACCTACGCCGCCGAAGTGGCCGAGGTTTCGTCACTGCGCGTCAGCCTGGTCGATCCCGGCACCATGCGCACCCGCCTTCGTGCGCAGGCCTTCCCCGGCGAAGATCCGCTGAAGCATCCCGAACCCGACGAGCGGGCGGGGATGGTGATGGATCTGGCAGTCGCTTAAGGCTGCCGAGGAACCGCGACGTTCACCATGACTGAACCTCAAGATCATATGCTCACCACACCGCACGGAAAGCTTTTCGTGCGCGTCTGGCCGCAGGAGTCCGATCTCGCGCCGATCATTCTGTTCCACGACTCGATCGGTAGCGTCGAATTGTGGCGTAGCTTTCCCGCGAGTCTCGCAGAGGCGACGCGGCGGACGGTGATCGCTTATGACCGGCTCGGCTTCGGCAAGTCCGATGCGCGTGTCGATCGCTTGCCGCTCGATTTCGTCGGCGCCGAGGCGAGGGATACGCTGCCGTTGCTTCTCGATGCGTTCGAGATCGACGACTTTATCGCCATGGGCCACAGTGTCGGCGGTGGCATGGCGATTCACGCCGCGGCCGATTTTCCCGAGGACTGTGTGGCGTTGATTACCGAATCGGCCCAAGGCTTCATCGAGGAGCGGTTGCTGGATGGCATCCGCGCGGCCAAGGCGGAATTCGCCAAGGACGGGCAGGTCGAGCGGCTGGTCAAGTACCATGGCGACAAGGCGCGCTGGGTGCTCGACGCCTGGACCGAGACATGGCTCTCACCGGGATTCGCGACGTGGAATCTCGACGCCGTATTGCCGCTGGTCACCTGCCCGCTGCTCGCGATCCATGGCGAGGACGACGAGTACGGCTCGCCCGATCACGCCGAGCGCATCGCCAGCATGGTCGCGGGCGAGGCCAGCGCGGTCATCCTGCCGGGCCATAGGCACATCCCCCATCGCGAGGACGAGGCGGCGGTGGTCGATCTGATCGCGGCGTTCTTGGACGATATCGAGGAGTAGGCCGTCTGTTTTTTTATTTTTTCGTCACCCCCGCGCAGGCGGGGGTCCAGGGTTACACGGGAAACGGCTCTGGATTCCCGCCTGCGCGGGAATGACGAACTAAATGCTCAATTGATCGCAGCGTTCTTGGACGATATCGATTAGAAGCATTCTCGCCGAATACGACATGTCATTGCGAGCGATAGCGAAGCAATCCACTGCGCGGCACGGTATGGATTGCTTCGTCGCTGCGCTTCTCGCAATGACGGCTTCACGAACCGGATAGGTTTCTCTTCAGAAAAACGCGCTGCGCGTGCCGCGGTTTTGTTCTTCGCTGATGCGCGTGGCCTTGGCCGAGGAGTGCAACTCCTCCATCAGCCGATGCCGCCAATATTGGAATTCGGTGGCGTTGCGGTCGCGCGGGCGGACGAGATGCGGCGTCACGGCGGTCTGCACGCGGCCCGGCTTGCCGCGCATCACAAGGATGCGGTCGGCCAGCACCAGCGCTTCCTCGATATCGTGCGTCACCAGGATCATCGTCGGCCGGTCGTAGGACCAGAGTTCGAGCACGTGATCCTGCAGATCGGCGCGGGTCAGCGCATCGAGCGCGCTGAAGGGTTCGTCGAGCAGCAGCACCGAGGGTTTGGCCACCAGCGCACGCGCCAGTGCCACGCGCTGCGCCATGCCACCCGAGAGTTCGCGCGGCCAGCGGCCCGCCGCATCGGCAAGACCGACACGCGTCAGAGTCTCGGCCACGCGCTTCTCACGCTCGGCGCGCGGCAGATGGCGAATCCCGAAGCCGACATTCTCGGCGATCTTCAGCCACGGCATCAGCCGCGGTTCTTGGAACACGACGCCGATCTCTTCGCGCGGCGCGGTGATCGCTTCGCCATTGAGGCGCAGCGAACCGGCGCTCGGCACATCGAGCCCGGCCGCGAGGCGTAGCAGCGTGCTCTTGCCGCAGCCCGAACCGCCGACAATGCCGACGATCTCGCCCGGCCCGACCTCGAGATTGACGTCGTCGAGGGCCAGCGTGCCGTTGGGATAGGTCTTGGCGAGGCCAGCGATGGAGAGCGTCATCGTCTCACCCGGCCGGCTTGAAGGAATCTTGCCAGACCAGCAGCCGCGCCGAGAGCAGGGCGAGGCCCCAATCGGTCAGCTTGCCGACAATCGCGAAGACGACGATGGCGGCGATGATCTGCGTCGGGTTGCCGGTCTCCTGCCCGTCGACGAGGAGATAGCCGAGGCCTTCGCTCGCACCCATCAGCTCGGCGGCGACGACGAACATCCAGCCGAGCCCCAGCCCGGAACGCAAGGCCGTGAAATAGGCGGGCAGCGTGGCCGGCAGCAAAACCCGCGCGGTCATCTCGGCGGGTGAGAAGCGATAAACGCGCGCCACCTCGACCAGCTTGCGGTCGACGGCCGGGATCGCGTCGGAGAGCGCGAGATAGATCGGGAAGAACACGCCCACGGCGATCAGGATCACCTTGCTGGTCTCGAAGATGCCGAACCACAGGATGAACAGCGGCACCCAGGCGATCGAGGGAATCGCGCGCAAGGCCTGCAGCGAGGGGTCGAGCAGGCGGCGCGCGATGTGCGAATAGCCGGTCAGCGCGCCGAACACGGTTGCGGCCACCACGCCGAAACCGAAACCCAGCGCTACGCGACGCAAGGTGGCGATGATGTGTTTGATCAACTCGCCCGATTGCGCCAGCTTCACCAGCGTCACCCACACCTTGCTGGGCGCGGGCATCAGCCGGTCGTTGATCAGGTGCTGCGTGGCCAGTATCTCCCAGCCGATCACCACGATCACGGGCAGGATCAGGCCGAGCAGCCAGCCGAAACGGGCGCGGGACCTTTTCGGTCCCAGCTCAGTCGGTGCGGAAGCGAGCTGGGACTCGGGCATCGATCATGCAGTCGGTTGTTGAACGGCGCTTATGTGCGATGACCCCACCCTTCGAGACGGCAGCTTCGCCGTCTCCTCAGGATGAGGTCAATCCCGCCACCGTCATACCTCACCCTGAGCAGGCCTGAAAGGCCATGTCGAAGGGCGGGTGGGGATCAGGGAGTCTTGAGGTTGGCCGTGTAGCTGGACTCGAGCAGGTCGGCAACGGTGCCGGGCACGTTGACGTCGGGCTCGATGATGCCCGACTTCTGCAGCGCGATCCCGGCCGCTTCGATCGACGACTTTTCGTCGCCATTGATCTGCGGATGGCTGAGCACGGTGCGCTCCAACTGGCGAGCGGCGACTTCCGGCGTCACCTTGGCTTCGCTGGCCAGCACGGCCTTCAACTCGTCGGGATGGGCGATCGCATAGGTGCGCGCCTTTTCATAGGCGGCGAGCACGGTAGCCACCACGGCCGGGTGCTTGTCGGCGAACTCCATACGGACATTCAGGATGCCCCAGGTGTTGGCGTCGGGGTTGCGATAGAACAGCTTGGCGCCGTCTTCCAGCTCGGCCGCAGCCATCATCGGGTCGAGCCCGGCCCAGGCGTCCACATCGCCCTTCACCAGCGCGATCTTGCCGTCGGCGTGCTGCAACAGAACCAGATTCACGTCCTTGTCGGAAAGGCCGTGATCGGCGAGAGCGCGTTCGAGGAAGATGTGCGGATCGGTGCCGCGCGTCACCGCGATGCGCTTGCCCTTCAGCTCTTCGACCTTGGTGATGCCGGTCTTGGGCATGGTCACCAGCGCCGTCCATTCGGGCTTGGAATAGGCGTAGATCGACTTGATCGGATTGCCGTGAATCTTGGCCAGCAGCGCGGCCGCGCCGGCGGTGGAGCCGAAATCGATGCTGCCGGCGTTGAGGAATTCGAGCGCCTTGTTGCTGCCGAGGCTGAGGACCCATTTCACGCTGGTGCCCTGGCTCTTCAGCGCATCTTCCAGGAAACCCTTCTGCTTCAGCAGCAGGGCGACGGGGTTGTAATAGGCGTAGTCGAGATGCAGCTCGTCGAGCTTCTCCTCGGCCGCGGCCGGTTTGGCCGCCGGAATGAAAGCCACGGCCAGCACGAGTGCGATGGCAGGCGCGAGAGCGGCGAAAAGCGTGCGGTAGGTGATCGCCATATTGGTCAATCGGCGCGGCATTCGTTTCCCCTAAAGTCCCTGGTGATCCCCGGTTCAGGTGTAGGATCAGAGATATATAGACACGATCTTGGTGTCAATATTTTGAATAAATAACAGATATAATATGCTATTAAGTGTCATCTTATGTACATACCTAATGCGAGGTATATGTTGTTGCCGAGTGCGGAACCCGCAGCTATCATTCTTGCTGCACATGCGAAATAATAACCACGCGATGCACGATCCTAAGGCACTTTCCGAAAGCCTTCCGACTTCTGACCAATCGGTAATCACCACCTCGGCTTCTGTCGTGGCGGACACCGTTGATCCGATTGATTCGGATGCGCTGGTCACGATGCGCGCGGGCGATGTCGCGGCGCTGCGGGCTGCGCTGGACGCCGCGCGCGACTCTGAAGCGCAGTACCGCTCGATCTTCGTCAACGCCCAGGAAGGCATCTACCAGACGACGCCCGAGGGCAAATACGTCCGGGTCAACCCGGCGCTGGCGCGCATGTACGGCTACGAGAGCCCGGAAGAGTTGGTGGCCGAGCTCACCAACATCGCCACCATGGGCTATGTCGATGCCGAGGACCGCGCCCGCTTTCGCGCCCTGATGGATGCGCAGGATGTGGTCCATGATTTCGAGGCCGAGTTCCATCGCCGCGACGGCAGTACCATCTGGATCACCGAGAACGCGCGCTGCGTCCGCGATAAAGAAGGCAAGCTGCTCTACTACGAAGGCACGGTCGAAGACATCACCGCGCGCAAGGAAGCCGAGCGGCAGATTTATCTTCAGGCGAATTTCGACAACCTCACCGGCCTGCCCAATCGCCGGCTGGTGATGGATCGCCTGTCGCAGGCGCTGCTGCAATCCTCGCGCGACAAAACACGCGGCTGTCTGCTGTTCCTCGATCTCGACCGCTTCAAGAGCATCAACGACACCTACGGCCATGGCGCCGGCGACGAAGTGCTGCGCACCGTGGCGCGGCGTCTGCGCCATTGCGTACGGTTGAGCGACACGGTCGGCCGGCTGGGCGGCGATGAGTTTGTCGCCATCCTGCGCAATGTCGGGCCCGGCAACGGCGGCACCTATGTCGCCGAGAAGATCCTCTATTCGCTGTCCGAACCCTTCACGCTGATGGGCACGGAACAGTTCTGCGTGCCTTCGATCGGCATCGTCTATTTCCCCGATCACGGCACCGATTGCGACCAGCTGCTCAAATACGCCGATGTGGCGATGTACCAGGCCAAAATCGGTGACGGCCGGCGCTACGCTGCGTTCGACCAGTCGATGGCGGCGCAGTCCGACGAGCGTGTCAGCCTCGAGAACGATCTGCATCAGGCGATCGGCAAAAATCAGCTCGAGCTCTACTACCAGCCCAAGATAGGTGGAAAGACGCAGCGTCTGCTCGGCGCCGAGGCGCTGCTGCGCTGGAATCATCCCGCGCAGGGCTTGGTCAATCCGGCGCAATTCATTCCGCTGGCCGAAGAGACCGGGCTGATCGTTCCGATCGGCCGTTGGGTGCTGCGCGAGGCCTGCCGCCAACTGGTCGCGTGGCGCGGCGAGGGCCACGAAGTACCGAGCATTTCGGTCAATGTGTCGATGCGCCAATTCGCGGATCGCTCTTTCGTCGCGATGGTGCGCACCATCATCGAGGAGACGGGAATCGAAGCCGCGCGGCTCGATCTCGAACTCACCGAAAGCGTGATGACCGGCGATGTCGAGACCGCGCTTGCAACCCTGCAGGGGTTGAAGGCGATTGGCGTGACCTTGTCGATCGACGATTTCGGTACCGGCTATTCGTCGCTCGCGTACTTACGCAATTTCCCGATCGACACGCTGAAGATCGATCAGACCTTTGTGCGGCAGATGCACACCAGCGCCAAGGATGCGGCGATCGTCTCGACCATCATCGCGCTGGCCGACAATCTCGGCTTCGATACGGTGGCCGAAGGCGTGGAGTCCGAGGCCCATGCGCAACTGCTCGGGGGTTTCGGCTGCAAGCAGCTCCAGGGCTTCTGGATCGCGAAACCGCTGCCGGGCGTGGATTTCATCGGCTTCCTCGCCCAAGCTAAAACCGCGCGTGACTAGCGGTACAGCACGCCGCAGACGATGGTCGCGGCGATCAGCGCAACGATATCCGCGGCCAGTCC
Source organism: Magnetospirillaceae bacterium (assembly GCA_036490215.1). Classification (GTDB taxonomy): domain Bacteria; phylum Pseudomonadota; class Alphaproteobacteria; order Rhodospirillales; family Magnetospirillaceae; genus JASHSH01. The sequence goes on along the minus strand of DASXEH010000056.1, from coordinate 51,744 downwards.
TGCCACCAGCGCATGTCTGATGCGGCGCACGCCCGCCGCGCCGAAATACACCGCCAGCACATAGAAGGTGGTCTCGCTCGATCCATAGAGCGTGCTGACCAGCATGCCGAGATAGGAATCGGGGCCGATCGCCGGGTCCTTCAGCAAGGTTGCGAGATAGCCGAAACTAGCCGAGCCCGACAGTGTGCGCAGCACCGCCATGGTCAGCGCCTCGGCGGGCAATCCAAGCGGGGCGAGCGCGCGACCCAAAGGCGCGATCAGCAAATCCATCGCGCCGCTGGTGCGGAACAGCCCCACCGCCACCAGCACGGCGATCAGATAGGGGATGATGCGCAAGCTGATCCAGAGACCATCCTTCGCGCCTTTGACGAAGGCCTCGTAGATCGGCACGCGTTTGATCGCGCCCAGCAGCAACACACCGGCCAGCAGCAGTGGCAGAATCCACGGCGAGATCACGCGGCCCCAGAGCAGGATCGCGGCGAGGAAGATGAGGAAGAGGGCTGTCGCCAGGATAGATTTCCACCCCCACCCTAACCCTCCCCCCTCAAGGGGGAGGGGAAGAACTTCCGATTCCTTCCCCCCTTGAGGGGGAAGGTTAGGATGGGGGGTACTCGACGAAGAATCGCCAGCCGGCCACCACCTGTTCCCCACCTTCGCCACCAGGATCGCGGTGGCGGTGGCAAACACGGTGGCGATCAGCGTCGTCAGGATCACCGCCGCCGGATCGTGTGAACCGGCTGCGGCACGCAGCGCCATCACATGGGTCGGCAGCAGGGTGACGTTCGCGGTGTTGATCGCCAGGAACAGCACCATCGCGTTGGTGGCCGTGCCCTTGCGCGGGTTGAGCCGGTCGAGCGCCTGCATCGCGCGCACGCCGAACGGTGTCGCGGCATTGGAGAGGCCGAGCATATTGGCAGCCACGTTCATCACCATCGCGCCCATGGCGGGATGATCGGGCGGCACATCGGGGAACAGGCGATGGAGCAGGGGGCGCAGCAGCCGGGCGAGGCCCGCCAGCAGCCCCGCCGCCTCGGCCACTTTCAACACGCCCTGGAACAGGGCCATCGCACCGACCAGGCCGATGCCTAGGGTTACCGCGTCCTGGGCCTGCTGGACCAGGCCCGTACCCAGCGCCTCCATGGCGCCCGATGCCGGATCAAGGGCTTGGCGCACCCCCGCCACGATCACGGCGGCCAGAACGATGACGAGGAAGGTAATATTCATTCCAGAACCGCCGAAACCTCGGAAGAAGTTGCGCCCACCCATGGTCTTTTCTCTGCTATAGCATGGCGCCATGTCACTGGACCTGCCCTTTCCCGCCGCCCCTGAGCCGGGACACACCCTCACCGTCGCCCCTGGGATTCTGTGGCTGCGCATGCCGCTGCCCTTTGCGCTTGACCATATCAATCTCTGGCTGATCGAAGAGGGCGATGCCTGGGCCATCGTCGATACGGGCTTGGCCAGCAACAGGAGCCGCGAGTTGTGGGACGGTGTGCTGACGGGGCCGATGGGCGGACGTGCGCCGACGCGGCTGCTCTGCACCCATTTCCATCCCGACCATATGGGCCTGGCGCACTGGCTGACCGAACGCTTCGGCCTCACCATGGAGACGACGCTGGGCGAATGGCTGATGGGCCTGGGGTTCAGTCAGCAGCCGGTCGATCACTTCAACGTCATCTCGCTGCCGTTCTATAAGCGCGCTGGATTCTCCGACGAGCTGATCACGCTCGCATCCAAGCGCGGCAACGGCTATGCGCAGCTCACGCCGCAGGTGCCGTCACGCTACACGCGCATCAAGGGCGGCGAAGCGTTGGCACTCGGCGGACGCCGTTGGGAAGTGATCATCGGCGAGGGGCATTCGCCGGAACTTGCCCAGCTGTGGTGCGCCGAAGCGGGCCTGCTGATCTCGGGCGATCAGGTTCTGCCGTCGATCAGCCCCAATATTTCCGTGTGGCCGACCGAGCCCGAAGGCGATCCGCTCGGCCTCTACCTCGCCACGCTGGAAAATCTCGCCCATCTGCCCGAAAATACGCTGGTGCTGCCCTCGCACGGGCTGCCGTTCCGCGGCCTGCATAAGCGCATCGACACGATGGCCTCGCATCATGAGCAGCGGATCGAGCTGACGGTGGAGACGTGCAAGGAGCCGATCACCGCGGCCGATCTGATCAAGGTGATGTTCAAGCGCCAGCTCGACGACCGCACGGTGTTCTTCGCGCTGGGCGAGGCGCTGGCCCATCTACATCACGCCCGCACCCGCGGGCTGGTGACGCGCATGCTCGAAGACGACGGCGTGCATCGATGGCGCCGGGCGTAATCTTTCCGGCGTAATCGTCTAGGATCGTGCTGCGATCGACGCGACGGCGAAAGGCTCTGGCGGTTTGCCGGCGCTCCAGATGTCCCACATGCGGTCATAGGCCGCTTCGAGATGGCGGGTGAAGCGGCCGATATCGAACAGCGGCGTGGTCAGTCGGTGTGACGCAAGCTTAGCTTTCAAAGCCGCCAAACGGTCTGGGTTTCGCGCCAGATCGAGCGCTAAGGCTTCGTAGGCTGCGAGCGAATCGGTGATCAGTTCCGGCAGATCGATCGCCTGCAGCAGGCTGGCGCCGACGCGGCCGGCAAAGGTCGGTCCCATACACGTCACGACCGGCAGCCCGGCCCACAGCGCATCGCTGGCGGTGGTGTGGGCGTTGTAAGGCAGGGTGTCGAGGAACAGATCGGCGTGGCGATGGCGGGCAAGATGCTCAGCCGAGGAGATGCGGGACGCAAAAATCAGCCGGCCAGGATCGACGCCCCGCGCTTGCGCTTCGCGGCGCAGATTGCGCACCGTCGCGTCATTGTTCTCCAGTAGCCAAAGCACGCTGCCGGGCACGGTCTTCAACAGACGCATCCAAATATCGAAGAAAGCCGGCGTGATTTTGGGGGTGGTGCTGAAGCAACAGAAGACGAAGCCATGCTCTGGCAAACCGTGTTCGCGGCGCGACGGCGTCGTATTTGCGATCGTGCGCTCAGTGTCGTTCGGCTGATAGCAATCCGGTAATTGAACGATTTTCTCGCCATAGAAGGCTTGATCTTCTATCGGCGTGACTGTGGGGTCGCCGACGATATAGTCGATGCAGTCCGCGCCGATCGTGCCGGGGAAACCAAGATAGTTGACCTGAATGGGCGCGGGGCGATAGGCGGCGACCTGAGAATATGTGCCCGTCGTCAACCCGGTGAGATCGATCAGGATATCTATTGTGTCGCCGTACATCCGGTCCGCGAGTTGCGAGGGGGCCAAGCTATGCGCATCGATAAACTGATCGACGCCGGCTTCGATGCGCTTACGGATCGGGGTGCCGTCATCGCGGCCGGTGGAATAGCCGAAAATTTCGTAGCGCGTTCTGTCATGACGTTCGAGAAGCTCGGCGATCAGCGACGCAACCGCGTGGTTGCGAAAATCGGCGGACAGATATCCGATGCGAAGCCTCTGCGCGCGCGGGCGACGGTCATGCCGAAACTTGGGCGCGATCGAGACGGATAATCCCGCAAATTCCGCTCGAGCACATTCCAGTTGCTCCGCCAGGGGCGCCGTCGACAACAGGAATTGGAAAGAAGCGACGCGACCCTCGCTCCCTTTCACCACGTCGCGTATGTATTTGTCGTCGGCATCAAATGTCGACCAATCGCCACATACGCGCCTCAGATAAGCCAATTGGATTGAAGCCTCGGGGCGGATGATCCTTTGGTTCCGAATCGGGGACTCCGTCGGACTGAACGCCATGGCCTTCTCGTAGGCCGCGATCGCCTCGTCGATGCGACCGTCCTCCTCAAGTGACCGCGCAAGATTGCTGTACAGTTCGGCCGCTTCCGGCTGGAGCGCGATCGCCTTGTGGAAACAGTCGAGCGCTTCTCGCGCATGGCCTTGGTCCCGCAGCGCTATGCCTAAATTGTTATGCGCCGATGCAAGATCAGGTTTCAGCGCGATCGCCCGCCGACAGTTCTCTTCGGCTTGCGCGTAGAACCCAAGCTGCCAAAGCACCAAGCCGAGATTGTTGTATGCCACCGCGGAATCGGGGCCGAGCCCGGCCGCTTTGCGGTAGCAGACGATCGCTTCGTCGAAGCGTCCTGCGTCTTGGAGCGCTAGGCCAAGATTGTTGTAGGCATCGGCATCGTCTGGACGCAGGGCGATCGTTTGGCGAAAGGATAGGATTGCCTCGTCGGTCTGCTGATTTTCTTTAAGTGCCAAGCCCAAACCGTTATGGGCCTCGGCGAAATCGGGCTTCAGGTCTGTGGCCGCGCGATAGCTGGTTATGGCCTCCGCGTACCGGCCCAGTTCGCCGAGCGCGAGCCCCAGATTGTTATGCGCTTCTGGGATGTTCGGGCTGAGGCTGATCGTGCGGCGGAAGCTCTCGACGGCCTGGTCGATCCGTCCTAGCGCCTTCAGTGTGATCGCCAGGTTGTTATGGGCCTGGGGCGCTTCCGGCATCAGCTCGACGGCGCGCCGATGGCTGGCCAGGGCCTCTTCCGCGCGCCCCAGCGTTTGCAGCACCGAACCCAGCACAGAGTGATAAGACGCGACATTGCCGTTGACGGTGATCGCATGACGGAGCGCATCCACCGCAGGCTCGTGCCGCCCGGTCTGGTGCAGCACCATGCCCAGATGAAAGAGTGCGTCGGCATGATCGGGCGTCTGACCGAGCACGTCCCGGTACAGCGCTTCCGCCTTCGGCAATTGGCCGCTCATATGCTCGCGCTTGGCGGCGGCGAATGCGGCGTCGATAGGGGGCGGGGGTTCGGAAATGACAAGCTCCCTCAGAACCCGAACAACGTACCGGGGTGTACGCCGAAGATAAAGCGGGGAGCTTTACGCCCGCGCCGTTCCCGCCGAGGTCTCGATGCCGAGCGCCGTCAGCACGGTCGCGACGATGTGGCGCGTAGTGAGGCCCGCCTGATCGAGCTGAGTGGCCGGGCTGTCGTGATCGATGAAGCGATCAGGGAGTACCATCGGGCGCAGCTTCAACCCGCCGTCAAGCAAGCCGCGGTTCGCGAGGCTGTGCATCACCTGCGTGGCGAAGCCGCCGATCGAACCTTCTTCGATCGTGATCAGCACGGCATGATTGGTGGCGAGGCGGCGCAGCATCTCTTCGTCGAGCGGCTTGGCGAAGCGCGCATCGGCAACCGTTGCCGACAGCCCGCGCGCAGCCAGTTCGTCGGCGGCCTTGAGGCAGTCGGCGAGACGCGTGCCGAGCGAGAGCAGCGCCACCGATGTGCCTTCGCGCAGGATGCGGCCCTTGCCGATTTCCCACGGCGTGCCGCGCTCTGGCAGGGCCACGCCGGTACCTTCGCCGCGCGGATAGCGAAACGCGCTCGGGCGATCGTCGATGGCCGCCGAGGTGGCCACCGCATGCATCAGTTCAGCCTCATCGGCCGGCGCCATGATCACGAAACCCGGCAGGCAGCCGAGATAGGCGAGATCGAAACTGCCGGCATGGGTCGCGCCATCGGCGCCTACAAGGCCAGCGCGGTCGATTGCGAAACGCACGGGCAGGCTCTGGATCGCCACATCGTGCACCACCTGGTCATAGGCGCGCTGCAGGAAGGTCGAATAGATCGCGCAGAACGGCTTGTAGCCTTCGGTGGCCATGCCGGCGGCGAAGGTCACCGCATGCTGTTCGGCGATGCCGACATCGAAGCAGCGCTTGGGGAACAATTCCTCGAACTTGTTGAGGCCCGTGCCGCTCGGCATTGCCGCGTTGATGGCGACGATGCGGTCGTCGTGCCTGGCTTCGGCGATCAGCGCCTTGGCGAAGACCGAGGTGTAGGAGGGCGCGGAGGGTTTCGCGGGCGCCTGCTTGCCGGTGACAACGTCGAAAGCGCTGACGCCGTGATATTTGTCGGCGGAGGCTTCGGCGGGCGGATAGCCATGGCCCTTCTTGGTGACGACATGGACCAGAATCGGACCTTCGCCGGCATCGCGCACATTCTTCAGCACCGGCAGAAGATGCTCGAGATTATGGCCGTCGACGGGGCCGACGTAATAGAAGCCCAGTTCCTCGAATAATGTTCCACCCGTCACCATGCCGCGCGCGTATTCCTCGGCGCGCTTGGCCGCCACTTCGATCGGCTTCGGAAACATCGCCGCCAGATCCTTCATGATCTGACGGACCGAACGATACGGCTTCGACGACAGCAGCCGCGAGAGATAGGCGCTCATCGCGCCCACCGGCGGCGCGATCGACATGTCGTTGTCGTTGAGGATGACGATCAGCCGGCTCTTCAGCGCGCCCGCATTGTTGAGCGCTTCATAGGCCATGCCGGCGCTCATCGCGCCGTCGCCGATCACGGCGATCACGTTGTTCCCGCCGCCCTTGAGATCGCGCGCCGCCGCCATGCCCAAGCCTGCCGAGATGCTGGTCGAGGAATGGGCGGCGCCGAACGGATCGTATTCGCTCTCGCTGCGGCGGGTGAAACCGGAGAGACCACCGCCACGGCGCAGGCTGCGCATCCGCTCACGACGGCCGGTCAGAATCTTGTGCGGATAGGCCTGGTGGCCCACGTCCCAGATCAGACGATCGGCGGGTGTGTTGAACACGTGGTGCAGCGCCACGGTCAGTTCGACCACGCCCAGCCCGGCGCCAAGATGGCCGCCGGTGACCGAAACGACTTCGACCAGTTCCTGGCGCAGTTCGTCGGCTAGTTGACGCAGTTCGTCGTTACTCAACGCGCGTATGTCGGCGGGGCTGGCGACGAGATCGAGGATGCGGCTGTTCTTCATGCGTTTACCATGCGTCTGTCTAGGATTTGCGCTCGACAATGAAGCGCGCCGTTTGGCGCAGAGCGTCGGCCGTTTCGTCGAAACACTCCAGGTGGGCGACGGCCTGGGCTGCCAGCATATCGGCCTGCGCCTTTGCCCGGTCGATACCAAGCAGTGACACAAAGGTCGCTTTACCGGCTTCGGCGTCCTTGCGGACGGCCTTGCCCACGGTAGCCTGATCGCCTTCTACGTCAAGGAGATCGTCGGCGATTTGGAATGCGAGCCCGATATCATGGGCATACGCTTTTAAGGCTTGTCTTTGCCGTGCCGGGGCCTTTCCCAGGATGCCGCCGGCCTCACAGGAAAAAGCGATCAGTCGCCCGGTTTTCATTTGTTGCAGGCGGGTAATCTCAGGCATGTCGAGTTTCAAATTCTCGGCCAGCAGGTCGAGCATCTGGCCGGCCACCATACCGAAATCGCCCGAGGCCGAGGCCAGTTCGACCACCAAATCACAGCGTACTTTCGGGTCGCTATGGGTGTCGTCGCCGCCCAGAACTTCGAAGGCGCGGGTAAGCAGCGCATCGCCCGCCAGGATGGCAGTGGCCTCGTCGTATTGTTTATGGACGGTCGGCCGGCCGCGGCGCAGATCGTCGTCGTCCATGGCCGGTAGATCGTCATGGACCAGCGAATAGCAATGGACCATCTCGATCGCCGCGGCGACGCGCAGGCTCGATGTGGGCGATACGTTGAACAACCGTGATGTTTCTGTGACCAGGAACGGGCGCAGGCGTTTGCCGCCCTCCAAGGCCGCATAGCGCATCGCTTCGCGCAGCCGGTTCTCGGGGCCGTCGCCGATAGGGAGAAGGCGGTCGAGTTGCGCGGTCACCGCCTTGGCGGAGGCGCCCATGGCGTCGGCAAGCCCGGTCATCGATTCAGATCCTCAGCCGATATTGGCGGGGGCGGTGGAGACGCTACCGTCGGGGCCGAGCACGATGCGTTCGATGCGCGCCTCGGCTTCGGCCAATTTGGTTTCGCAATGGCGCTTGAGCAAGGCGCCGCGGGTATAGGCGTCGATGGCTTCGTCGAGTTTGCCCTTGCCTTCTTCGAGCTGGCGGACGATGCCCTCAAGCTCCTTCAGGGCGTCTTCGAAACTCATTTTAGCGATGTCGGCGGGTATGTCGGCCAATAGCAGGCTCCGGGCGTGGAAAAGCGGGCGCAGTCTACGCCGCGGCTCCCTCACCCGGCAAGCCACCCGCTTGGGCTTCTCCGGCCTTGATATTCCATGCTTTTACCCGCGGGTTCATGATCAGGAACCAAAGCGGCGGGAACAGAGCCACCGAGATCATCGCTCCGTAGCTGGCCGGCAGCTGGGGGGCTGTCGGGTCGACGCGGAGCAGATGGTAGGGCCGGCCGGGCTGGGCGTGATGATCGGAATGACGCCCGAGCTCGATGATGTAGCGGTTGGTCAGGCAGTGATACGAGTTCCACGAGTGGCGCGGCGCCTGGGGTTCGTAGCGGCCGGGCGCGATCTCGCGGCGATAAAGGCCGTAATGCTGGCAGTAGTTGGTGGCCTCCAGCAGCGTTACCGCCACGACGATCTGCAGCGCGTAATAGGCGATCCCCAGCCAGCCGAGCCAGGCATAAAGGCCGATCAGGATCAGCACCTCGATCGCCGTCATGCGCAGCACTTCGTTGTCGGTCGACCAGGCGCGTTTGCCGATCTTTTTCAGACGTTCGCCTTCGAGTTCGAACCCGCTCTTCACCTGCCCCGACAAGGTGCGCGGCAGGAACAACCAGAACATCTCGCCGAAACGCGCCGTGGCCGGATCGCGCGGCGTGCCGACATAGCGATGATGGCCGCGCACATGCTCGACCGCCCAATGGGGATAGGCGAGGCCGAGCAGGATCATGCGGCCGGCCATTCTCTCGAGCGTGGCCGTGCGGTGCACCAGTTCATGCGCCAGCGTGAAGCCGATCGCGCCATTGGAGAGGCCCAAGGTCACGACGATGCCGATCTGCGCAACCAGCGGCAGGTTTTGCGTGCAGGCCACCCACAGGACATAGGCCGTCAGCGCGATCTGCACCGGCGCGTAGGCGAGGATGATCCAGGTGTAGATCGAGCGGCCGGTCTCGCGCTGCGGCGGTTCGAGCGGCGTCGTCTCGGTCGGGATCACCATGTCGATCAGCGGCAGGATCACCAGGGCGGTGATCCATGGCACGACCCAGAACGAATCGCCACGCACAGCCGCGATCAGCGCGCCGGCCGGGAACAGGAAGATCAGCAGAAACGACCAAGGCGACAGGCCGCGATAGCCGTCGCCCGCCGCGGACAAGCCCATGCTCAGTTCAGGCCCATGCTCAGTTCAAGCGGCTTTGGTCTGGCTGGCTTCGACCGGCGGCAGCTCGTTCAGATAGCGCGCCAGCCCACCGGTCAGGAACAGGTAGAGCATGAAGAAGTCGCTGACGAACGACAGGGCCGGATGCTCGAAGGTCTTCGGGATATTGCCCTCGAAGATCGGATGCGTCGGCATCGCCATGCCGTAGCCGAGGAGCGGCGACGCCACCAGGAACTCCCAGTTCCAGGTGACGAAGAAGATAATCAGCGAGATCACGCCCAGCGTCGTGCCGATGTAATGGATGGCACGCGTCTGCGGCTTGCGATGCGCCGCCAGATATTCGGGGAAGAATTCGCGGAATGTGGGGCTGCGTTCGGCCATGGGGTTCCTCCCGAAAGCACACAGTTTCACATTGTATTATATCGTTATTCGTATGGAGCGCGCAAAGGGGTGTGCTGTCAACGGCCCAGGGTCAGTACCGGCGTTCAATGCTTCGCAGGCGCCTTCCGCTTGACGAGCTTTTTCGGCTCAGCCGGCCGGTTCCGGTCAGCCTCTTCCTTTTGCAGCCGCAACTGGCGCAATTGGGCGAACTTTTCGGCGTCTACCGCGCGCAGCTTTTGGCGTTCCTGCCAGATCGCCTCTTCTTCCTGTCTGGCTTTGGCAAGCTGGGTCGCGGCGGTGGCGCGGGCCTCTTCGGCGCGAATCATGGCTTGGGTCTTAACCATAGGTGCTCTCCATCTTCATCTTCAGGCCGCGTGCGAAAAACAGCGCTTTCGGGCGGCGCAGTGGGGCAAGGCAATGGGGAAGGGCCGGTTCTTGGAATGCGCGGACAGCGCGGTGACCAGCCTCTAGGCTACACTAATATGGTGTGCAGCCCGCCGAATATCAACAGGCCGTTACTGTTAGAAACGGCAATCATTCTGCCGCGGTTGTGGCGCTGTCGTCGCCCTCCTCGACGTCGCGGAACCGCTCCTTGAGATCGAGAATCGCGGGCAATTCCCGTTCGAACAGGATCACGAGGCGCGGGTCGAAATGCCTGCCGGCGCGGTCCTTAAGGAAGTCCATCGCCCGATCGATCGGCCAGCGTGGTTTGTAAGGCCGCTCGGACAACAGCGCGTCGAACACATCGGCCACGGCGGTCAGACGCCCGGCAATCGGGATATCGTCGCCCTTCAAGCCATGGGGATAGCCGCTGCCGTCCCATTGCTCGTGATGGGTCAGCGCGATCGAACGGGCGAGGTCGAGCAGCGCAAAGCCGCTATCGGCCAGGATTTCGCCGCCGATCTCGGCATGGCGTTTCATGATGGTCCATTCTTCGCCGTCGAGCCGGCCGGGCTTGAGCAGGATCGAATCGGGAATGCCGATTTTGCCGATGTCATGCAGCGGCGCGGCATCGCGGATCGCAATCGCCTCGTCTTCGGAGATACCGGCGGCCAGCGCCAAGTGATGGGTGAAGTGACTCATCCGCACAACATGCTGGCCGGTTTCGTTGTCGCGGAATTCGCCGGCGGTGGCGAGGCGGCGGATCACTTCCTTGCGCGTCGCTTCCAACTCCTGCGTGCGCTCATTCACGCGCCGTTCGAGTTCGGCATTGAGTTGTTCGGTGCGCCGCGTGCTGAGATCGAGTTCGAGGATCGTCCGCACCCGGTGCAACAGTTCCCACAGCAAGAAGGGCTTGTTGATAAAGTCGCGCACGCCGGCCATCAGCGCGCGGCGCTTGGTGTTTTCGTCGGTCTGCGCGGTGATGACGATGACGGGGATGCGACCGCCATCGGGCATTTTGCGCAGCTGCGCCAGGAACTCATGCCCATCCATCTCGGGCATGCGCATGTCGAGCAGAATCAGATCGGGCCGCCGCGCCTTGACCTTTGCCAGACCTTCGTGCGGGCTGGTCGTGCTGTCGATGTTGAGATAGCCATCGCCCTCCAGCGTCTCGACCAGGATTTCGATATTGGCCGGGACATCGTCGACCAGCAGGATGCGTGCGCCGCGCAGCAGCGCTTCGAGATCAGACATTCTCGCGGCGCTCCCCGAGCAGACCGCCGACCGCCGCCACGAATTCCGGAATGTTGATCGGCTTGGTCAGATAGTGGAGGAAGCCCTCGGCCTTGCCGCGTTGGATGTCGCGCGGCGCGGCGGCGGCGCTCAGCGCGATCACCGGGATTTGGACCGTGGTCGGTTGGCGCTTCAATTCGCGCAACACGTCGAAGCCACTCATGCCGGGCAGGTTGATGTCGAGCACGATGATATCGGGCTTGTGCGCCTTGGCCAGCGCGATGCCGGTATTGCCGTCCGACGCGATCAGCATCCGCAGATTCGGCAAGGTGTCGACCAATTCTTGCATCAATGCGATGTTCGACGGGTTGTCTTCGACATAGAGCAGGGTATAGCGGCCATCCTGATGTTGCCAGGCCGGCTTTTCGGCAGAACCGTCGTCGACCGCAGCCCGAAGCGCCGCGCGGTCTTCGGCCGGTGCGATCGGCATGTCGACCGAGAAGGTCGAGCCTTCGCCGGGCACGCTCTGGACGGTCAATGTGCCGCCCATCAGCTGCACCAGCCGTTGCGCGATCGTCAGGCCGATGCCGCTGCCTTCGATCGTACCGTGCTCGGCACCCAGGCGGTTGAAGGGCTGGAACAGCTCGGCTTGGCGATGCGAGGCGATGCCGATGCCGGTATCGGTCATCGATATACGAACCATGCCGGGGACAGCCAGCTCGGCGCGCAAGGTGGCGACGCCGCCCGAGCGATTGTATTTGATCGCGTTGGTGCCGAGATTGATCAGGATCTGCGTCAGGCGGATGCGGTCGGCGCGCACCGGCGGGATGTCGAAGGCGAGGTCGTCGACCTGCAGCGTCACTTCCATCGCCTCGGCCATCGGCTGCAGCGTGTTGCGCACCTGATCGAAGATCGAGCTCAGCGGCACACGCTCCAGCGAAATACGAAGCGTGCCGGCCTCGATCTTGCTGAGATCGAGGATTTCGTCGATCAGCGCGAGAAGATGGTTGCCGCTCTTGCTGATCTGGCTGACCTGGCGCGACTGACGCTCGGTGAGGGGTTCCTTGGCGTTGAGCTCGAGCAATTGCGCGAAGCCCAACACGGCATTGAGTGGCGTGCGCAATTCGTGACTGACACTGGCCAGGAAATCGGATTTTGCCCGGTTGGCCGCCTCGGCGCGTTCCTTTTCCGACTCGGCATGGGCGCGGGCGGAATCGAGTTCGACCGCGGCATCCATCAGGCGCTGATTCGCTTGCGCCAGTTCTTTGGTGCGTTCCTGCACGCGCAGTTCGAGCGCGTTGTGCGCATTGTGTAGGCGTGCCTCAGCCACCTTGCGCTCGGCGATCTCGGCCTGCAGTTCGGCATTGGCGACGCGCAGCTTGCGCGCATCATCGGCCGCGCGCGATTCGAAACGGCGGTCGATGAAGACCGAGACCAGCGCGATACAGAGCAGGATGAAGGTCGCGGCGGTCACGGCGATGGCGAGCAGCGACGGGCTGACACTGCCCGGTTCGACGACGATCGAGCGGTCGGGCTCGAAACTGAGTGCGGCCATGCCGGTATAGTGCATGCCGCAGATCGCGGTGGCCATGATGGCGGCCGCGAAAATCTTTTGCCAGATTGTCTTCCAATTGAAGGCGAGCCAGAAGGCGGCGATGGCGGCAACCACGGCGATGACGACCGATGCCGTCACCAGCAGCGGATCGAAGTGCAGGCGCGCCGGGATAACAAGCGCCGCCATGCCGGTGTAGTGCATCGCCGCGACGCCCAGCCCCACCACCGTGCCGGCGGCGATCAGGCGCCGTGGCGTCGTCCCCTTGCGGCCGATGATCATGAAGCCGACTGCGGTGAACAGGATGGCGATGAGTTTGGAGAGAATGGTCAGCCCGGCATCGTAGGTCACCGGCATGTCGATACGCATCGCCAGCATGCCGATGAAGTGCATCGCCCAGATGCCGCCGCCCAGCACCACCGACGCGCCGGCCAGCCAGAGCACGCGGGCGCGGCCCTGGGCATTCTCTAGGCGTTCGGCCATATCGAGCGCAGTGTAGGCCGCGAAGAAGGCCAGCGCGAAGGACAGCGTCACCAGCATCCAGCCGTGGCTGTGTTCCATATAGATCGGGTGACCGGCCGTGGTCAGAGCAACGTCGATCAAGCGGCCCCCCTGGTCGAGGACATGGCCGCAGCGCGGAAGAGCGCTCAGGAAACCGTCAAGAGTCATGGGCTTTAACCAGTACATCGTCGATAGCGGAGAGGAACTCTTGGACGTTTATTGGTTTCGTGAGGTAGTGCCGGAAGCCGGCCGCCTTGCCGCGTTCGTGGTCGCGCAACTGCGCGGCCGCGGTCAGGGCGAGCACGGGAATGGTGCTGGTGCGCGCACCATGGCGCAGGCGGCGCAAGACTTCGAAGCCGCTCATGCCCGGCAGGTTGATGTCGAGCACGATCACATCGGGCTGATGCGCATGGGCAAGCGCAAGGCCGGTATTGCCGTCGGGCGCGGTCAGCAGTTTGAGATTGGGAACCGTGTCGACCAGTTCCTGCATCAGCGCGATGTTGGGCGGATTGTCTTCGACGTAGAGCAGCGTCAAAGCCTTGTCCGCGCTCTTGAAGTCGACGGTCTTGCGCGATGACGCCTTTTCGGCGGCGATCGTGGCCTCATCGGCAGGCGGGGCCATCGGCAGGGTCAGCGTGAAGGTCGAGCCCTTGTCCGGCTCGCTGATGAAGGTCAGCGCACCCGCCATCAGCTCGGCGAGACGATGGGAGATGGCCAGGCCGATGCCCGTGCCTTCCACCGCGCTGTTCTCGGCGCCCAGGCGGTTGAAGGGCTGGAATACCTCGCCCTGACGGTCGAACGGAATGCCAGGCCCCGTATCGGCGACGGCGATACTGACCATCGCGTGGCCGTCGCTGCGGGCCTCGATCGCGATCGATCCGCCGCGGCGATTGTATTTGATCGCGTTGGTGCCGAGGTTCATCAGAATCTGCGCGAGGCGGATACGGTCGGCGCGCACGGTCAGCAGATCGTCGGCGATATCGATCGAGAGCGACACGCCGGCGCTGTCGGCGAGCGGCTGCAAGGTTTCGCGCAGCTGATCGATCACCAGGCCGAGCGGCACCCGTTCGATCGAGACGCGGATCGTGCCCGACTCGATCTTGCTGAGGTCGAGGATTTCGTCGATTAGTGCCAGCAGATGCGTGCCGCTGCGACGGATCTGGGCAACCTGCCGGCCCTGCCGCGCGGTGAGCGGCTCCTTCGGATTCATTTCGAGCAACTGCGCGAAGCCCAGAACCGAATTGAGCGGCGTGCGCAATTCATGGCTGATGCGTGCCAGGAACTCCGACTTGGCGCGGTTGGCCATCTCGGCCATCTGGCGGTTTTGCTCGGCGCGAACGTGCGCGCCCTTGATCTCCGACGCCAGGATCGCGATGCGCTCGTAGTAGAGCGACATGATCGAGACGAAGACGACGCAGATGCAGACCGAGAAGATGCCCATGCTGCCGAGCTGCGACAGCGGCACATGTTCGGGGAACGGCACGCCCGACAGATGCACCGCGTAGAAGATCGCCAGATTGACGGCGACCACCGAGAGCACGATGACGCGCATCTTCGGCTTGGCGCCGAGATAGTAGAAGGCCAGCAGCGGCACCACCGGCACCCAGACCAGGAATGGCGAGCTGACCCCGCCGTAATAGAACGAGGTCAGCAGCACGATGAAGGCCAGGTTCTGCATCGACAGCAGCGAGAGCAGGGTGAAGCGGCCGGTCGCGCGCAGGATGAACGGGAAAAAGTAATAGGCGGCCAGCGCCAGCGTCAGGCACCACCAATGCCAGCCCGGTGTCGGGTCGATGATGTAGAGGTAGATCGCGATCAAGTGGCCCAGCGGTGGCCCGAACACATGCGCGCCAACGAACATCTGGGCGCGGCGATAGGTGTCCGGGTCCTCTTTCAGCGAGGCCGGGATAAACCATTCGAGGATTGAGGTGATCGCGCGCTGGCCGGTCATGATCCTGCAATCAATCTCCCGGCGCAAAAGTCGCGCGAATAGTATGATGATATGTTCATGCTACCATTCTGAGACTCCTCGGGTCCATGCGAATTGAATGCGCATAAGCGCGTTATGAGTTTCAAAAAGCAAAGCATGCGAGGTGCTAAGGTTCCGGCTGACGCTGCTGCCGGAGCGATCAGGCCAAAATAAATCGTCCGGCTTAAGTCCTTGAACTTAAACCTTTCCTCGCCGCGGTCTATTCGACCCCGGTGATATGATGCCATGGCCGCAGCCCCCATCATAAGCGCTGTGTGGGTATGTGGCCGGAGTGCCGTCCCTGAGTCAATTGTGGGACATCACATCCACATTCGTATTTATGGTAGGGCTGGAATGCGGGGCGGGTTTGGGCGCTATGCGCCCATTAGCCCCCGTACATGGGCGGCGGCTGACTGCGCCAGGGCGTCAAGGTCATAGCCGCCCTCAAGCGTCGAGACGATCCGGTCGTTGCAGACCCGGCGGGCGAGCGACCACAGCTCGGCCGTGACCCAATGAAAATCCTCGGCCACCAATCGCATATTCGCCAGCGGATCGGCGGCATGGGCATCGAAGCCGGCCGAGATCATGATCAGCTCGGGCTGGAACGCGGCAATGGCGGGCAAGATGGTCTCACGCACCACGTCGCGCCATGGGCCTGAAGCGCAGCCGGGCGGGCAGGGGACGTTCACCACATTGCCGGCCACGCCGGTCTCGCGCGCTGCGCCCGTGCCGGGATAGGCGCCGAACTGATGGGTCGAGGCGTAGAGCAGGTCGGCGTCATTGTAGAAGATGTCCTGCGTGCCGTTGCCGTGATGGACGTCGAAGTCGAACACCGCGATGCGCTTCAGCCCATGCACCGCGCGCGCATGCAAGGCGCCGATGGCGATGTTGTTGAACAGGCAGAAGCCCATGGCCCCGTCGCGCTCGGCGTGATGGCCCGGCGGTCGCACGGCGCAGAAGGCGTTGCGCACCTCGCCCTTGGCCACCGCATCGACCGCAGCCACCGCAGCGCCGGCCGCACGCAGGATTGCATCCCACGAGCCATGCGAGACGGCGGTGTCGGGATCGAGATGGGCGATGCTGCCTTCGCGCGGGATCGCATCCTTCACCGTCTCGAACAGATCGCGCGTATGGACGCGCAGGATCTGCTCCTCGGTCGCCAGCGGCGCTTCGACGCGGATCAGCGCCATAAATTCCTCAGCTTCCAGCGCCTCCATCACCGCGCGGAGTCGTGCAGGGCGTTCGGGATGATGGCGGCCTGTATCGTGATCGAGGCAGGCGGGATGGGTGAGGAGGAGGGTGGACATGGGGCGAGGTTAGGCCGGTTTTGATGTCACGTCTTCAGCAAGCTTCACCACGAAGGCACGAAGGAATTTCAGGTGTCATTGCGAGGAGCAAAGCGACGAAGCAATCCATCGTCTTTCAGAAAAAGCTGGATCGCTTTGCTTCGCTCGCAATGACGGTCCCTCTTTCCTGTCTTCGTGTCCTTCGTCCACCTTCGTGGCTTCGTGGTCCAATCTTTCTAATCACATCCCGCTGGTCACGGCGTCGCGGATCGTCGCGGCGTCGTAGTTGTTGCCGACCGACATGGCGCAGATGCGCGAGAGGTGAGCGAGCGGCAATCCGGTTTCCTCGTGCCAGGCGTTGAAGCGGTCTTGGATCTTCTTCAGGTCGCGCTTCGAGGTGGGATTGTCCGGCAGATCGACGCCCGAGTCGCGTAAGCAGGCTGCGACATCCTGGGTAACGATGAAACTGTCATAGCCGAGGAAGCGCAGGAAATACTGGCCCGAATTGCCGCCCAGCCGGCTGCCGCGCTTGGCGAGGAAATCGAGCAGGCCGACGTAATCGCTGGTCGGCCAAGCCGCGAGGAACTTGCCGAAGCTGCCGTGTTCGCTGGCCACGTCGCGCACGAAGGACGCGTTCTCGCGCACCGACATGATCTTCTGCGCGTTCCTCACAATGCGCTTGTCGTGCAGCAGCTTTTCCCAGAACTCGTCGGGCTGAAAGGTGAGGCGCTTGGGATCGAATTTCAGGAACGCGGCTTCGAAGCCCGGCCATTTCTGTTCGATCACGCGCCAGACGAATCCCGCCGAGAAGACGCGCTTGGCCATGTCGGCCAACACGCGATCGTCGCCGAGCGCGGCCAGCACCTTCGCGCCTTTCGGCTTGGTCGGCAGCAGTTTCTTCATCTTCGCCTCACCGCCTTTGCGTTCGGCGGCGCGCGCCATGATCTTGGCGAAGGGCGGCACGCGTGCAGCGCTTTTGGTCGAGGTTGTTTTGGCTTTGGTGGCCATCACTTTCACTCAGGCTTGTGGCAGACAGCTTCGACATTGTTGCCCTCGGGATCGTGCACGAAGGCGCCGTAGTAATTCGGATGATAGTGGGGACGCAGTCCGGGCCCGCCATTGTCGCTGCCGCCAGCGGCCATCGCCGCTTTATAGAATGCATCGACCGTCTTGCGGTCTGGCGCGACGAAGGCGACGTGCACATTATGGCTGCCCGCGGAGTCCTTGCCCGCGCCGATCCAGAAATAGGGTTTGCCTCCGTCGCCGAAACCGGCGCCCGTGTAACCGCCGCTCTGCTCGGGCGTCACTTCCTTGACGATGGCGATGCCCAGCGGCGCCAGCGTCTTCTGATAGAACGCCTTGGATTTGGCGAAGTCCCTTACCGCAAATCCCATGTGATCGAGCATGGTCTCCCTCCCCGTCGCTCTCCACAACCGGCGCGCATCATGGGCCAGCGGTCAGCCCGTCGCAATCGTCGCTTCGATCATGCGGCGCGCATCGGCGATCACCGCGGTGCCGGGATCGGGGCGGCCCAGGAAATCGGCCCAGGAATAGAGATCGGCGATGCGCGCAATGCGCCGCCACTCTTCGGGCAGCGTGCCGCCAGCCTTCAGATATTCGCTGGCCAGCGTATCGGCAAAGCCCGATGTGCGATCGAGCGGCGGGCGCAGCAGGTTGCCGAAGTCGAAAGCGGGCGAACCCGAGAAGGCAAACTCCCAATCGATCACAGCGGCGAGTCCCCACACACCGTTCTTATCCTTGCGCACTAAAATGTTCGAGCCGTTGAAATCGGCGTGGGTCAGGCAAGGCTTCTTCAGCCAGGCGTCGAGCCGGTTGCCTTCGCGCTCGACGAAGGCAATGAGTTCGGTCGTGGTCTTCTGGCCCAGCCGCTTACCGCCAGGTCCGTCGACCAGACAGCGCTTCAGATAGGCGAGCAGCCCCGCGCGCCCCATATCCGCTTTCTCGGGAATGCGCAGATCGTCGCCGAAGAATCCCGTGTGCGGAAAGGTGAGGCTGTGGATCGTCGCCATCGCCTTGCCGATCGAAGGCGCAAGTTGTCCGAGCCCGGCAGGCCCGAGATCACGCTCGACCGATTCAAGCCGGTGACCATCGACCCAGGTGATCAGCGCATAGGGATGGCCACTCACCGGATTAGTGTCGTCGAAATAAAGCATCGGCGCGACCGGCGCCTTGCGTTCGACCAGCAGCTTGTCGAGCGCGGCTTCCTTGCGCGCCTGGCTGGGATCGCGCTGATACAGCCGCAGCACCACGCGATGCGGCGGCCCGGCCAGCTCGACGACGATATTGGTGTTGGAGCGGCCACCCAGCGCGGGCTGATGGCGCGCGACCTTCGCTTCGGGCAGCCCGGCCTGAACCAGCCGCGTCACGTCGTCGATGTCGAGCTTGATCTCTGCGCCGACCCGCAGCCACTTCTCCCGCACGATTCCGTTCCTCGCCGCTCTTCGGTCTCTCGCCTGCGCCGACAGTTTCCGGCATCATCGCGCCATGAGCAAGAAGCGCCTCGATCAGATTCTCGTCGACCGCGGCCTGGCCGACACCAAGACCCGCGCCCAGGCCCTGGTGATCGCGGGGAAGGTGTATTCGGGCGAAAAACGCCTCGACAAACCCGGCACGCCGGTGGCCGAAGACCTGGCGATCGAGCTGCGTGGCGAGCCGCATCCATGGGTTTCGCGTGGGGGCATCAAACTCGCGGCCGGGCTCGAAGCCTTCGCGATCGATCCCACGGGGATGACCGCGATCGATGTCGGCGCCTCGACCGGCGGGTTCACCGATGTGCTGCTGCAAAAGGGCGCGGCCAAGGTCTATGCGGTGGATGTCGGGCATGGCCAGCTCGCCTGGACGCTCCGCAACGATCCGCGTGTGGTGGTGATGGAGCGCATCAACGCACGGCATCTGAGTGCCGTGGAGATTCCCGAGCCGGTCGATCTCGTGGTCTGCGATGCCAGCTTCATCGGCCTCCAGACCGTGCTGCCCGCGGCGCTCGCGCTGACCAAGCCCAACGCGTTCCTGGTCGCGCTGATCAAGCCGCAATTCGAAGTGGGCAAAGGCCGCGTCGGCAAAGGCGGCGTGGTGCGCGATCCGGCGCTGCACGAAGAGGTGTGCGAGAAGATCCGTGCATGGTTGGCCGCGCTGCCCGGCTGGACCGTGCTCGGCATCCACGAAAGCCCGATCACTGGCCCGGAGGGGAATAAGGAGTTTCTGATCGGGGGACGGCGGGGAGGGTAGATAGCTTCGCCCAGACTGACCTGTGCTGCCCCTCTCCCGCACGCGGGAGAGGGTGGCCATCGCAAAGCGATGGTCGGGTGAGGGGCCTATCCGCCTCCCTCAAGCACCTCCAAAATCCGCTCCGCGACGCCACGCGGATTACTCAAAATTTCATTATTCCAAAACCGCAGCACCCGCCAGTTTCGCGCCTCCAGCCAAATCGTCCTGCGTTCGTCACGATCACTGTCGGCATGCTGTCCGCCATCAGCTTCGATGATCAGCCGATGTTCCATACAGATGAAGTCGACGATGTAAGGACCGACAGGGCGTTGCCGCCGGAACTTGTACTTCTGTAGGCGACGATCGCGTAGGAGGGACCAGAGACGGCGTTCAGCATCAGTGGCGTTGGCGCGCAATTGGCGGGCGCGTAAGTCGGTCACGGCCCTCACCCTCCCGGCCTTGTCAGGCCGGGCGCCTCCCTCTCCCGCGTGCGGGAGAGGGGCTTGGTTTCGGCTTCGCCTTCTTTTTCTTCTTCGGATTCATCTGCGCGGCCATGAAGGCGCGTTTGGCCCAGTCGAGTATTTGATCCGCGTCGTCGAGATATTCCTCGGGGACCGACCAGTAAGAAGACACGGTCACGTTGCGGACGCTGGTCGAGTATTTGAAAGGCGACGAGCCGCGTGTCTTGAGGTCGGCGGCCAGGGCTTCATCGGCGCGTAGATACAGCCTACCGCGTAGGATCAGCGCGAAGTTGAAGCCATCGAGCTTGAAGCCATGGCCGCTGAACACGCGGATCACGGCGACAGGGCCGAGCGGGGCGAAGAGATCGGCGACGAAACCGGCGAATTCCGCACCAGGGCGGCGGTCTTCGTCGTCGCGTTCGACGATGGTGGCTCTAGCCTTCGTCTTCGCTTTGGCTGGGGCCTTGGTTGCCGCTTTGGTCATGCGCTGCCTAGTTTGCTGACGCTGAACCACGCTACGGAAACTCAAATCCGTCCTGGCGTCAAATTGTTTGTTCATGATACGTTCGAACTTAAAAGCGAGGCGATGTTCCCCTATTCGACGGATAGTAATCGCCTTCTATATAGGCTTGCTGCCCACTCTAATGTGGACGAGTCCGCTTTGGGTGACGCCCTCTTTCGCCTCTTCAATGGTTGCAAATCCGCCTTCCATGTCTTTTGGCCCCCATCCCAATTGCTGTTCAATGGCATGGAACAGCGCCTCTGCCGCGCGCTCCGTATCGGTTTCCTTGTCATCCAAGGTCACTGCGATCTGGAGGCCTTCGAGCACCGAAATGCCTACTTGGGGAAAGGTTGTGCCGCGAAGCACTGTCCTGCTTCCGGTAAATCCTTGCCATTCCCATCCGGCCCTCGTGAGCAATTGCCCGAACACCAGCATTAGGTTTCTGGCCTCGGGGTCTTGGCTTACGGTGAAAACGAATTTTGCCCCGGCGAATGGCGACACCGCAGCGATAATTCCCTCTTGCTGCTCTGCCGAGACGATGCGTGGTGCTTTTAACTTCGTCAGCTCAAGTTGGATTTCTAATGCCCGAGCTGTGGCTTCCGAGGCTCGGGCGTTGGCCTGCGCCGCCCGCTCATTCGTTTTTGCTAAAGTTTCTTGCAGGTACCCATTATCGAATTCGACCTGCTTAAGTCGATCAATGGCGCGCTCTCGTAGTTCGTTGCTAGCTTTCCTAGACCGCCGGCCAAACGTCACTTCACCAGCCACGCCTCCAGCAACTAAAAGATTTGCCACCGCAGCCGCGATTCTCACGCAGCGATTTGGTGCTGGTCCTTCGATGGCAAGCAATACAAATTCAAAAAATACGGCAACCGCCACAAGCCATGCGCACCACTCCGCTCGCTTATCATTTGCATCTTCTGCCTTCTCTAGTTCTTCTTGGCTCTTGCTCATTTCTCCCTACCGTCGCGGTTCCAGCGGGCCGCCAGTTTGGATGGCCATCTTATTGGGTGGTCTACTTGCGCTTGCCGTTCACTTTTTTGCGCATAGCCCCCAATGGTAGCCCGTTTGTTCCCGCAAGAAATCTCCGGTGGATTTGTTTGTAGGTCAATCTGGGCTGTGGCTCCGTCATCTGAGACGGATGCCACTTACCTCGCCTCAGAGACCTGCTATCGCGGTCTGGAAGATTTCGCGGTTGTTCCGGTTGTTGTAGCGGAACTGAAATTCCGCGACGTAGAGCGGCAGGTACTTCGGACTGACCTTGTGATAGGTGCCGATCACGCCGCGCTTCAAGATCGACCAGAAACCCTCAATCGTATTCGTGTGAATTGCGCCGACAACGTATTGCTGGCGCGCGTGCTTAACCGTGCCATCGGTATAACCGGCAGGAAGATCGCGATACGCCTTGTTGTCATCATGGGCGAGCAAGCTAACCTTCGTCGAAATGGTTTCGCTGATGAAGTGATTGAGCGTCGCGCGGTCAACCCTCCCAATGACGCGAGCCACCACGTTGCCTTTGCG
Source organism: Magnetospirillaceae bacterium (assembly GCA_036490215.1). Classification (GTDB taxonomy): domain Bacteria; phylum Pseudomonadota; class Alphaproteobacteria; order Rhodospirillales; family Magnetospirillaceae; genus JASHSH01. Next base: position 29,666 of record DASXEH010000056.1, on the reverse strand, counting down.
GCTCACGGCCCCGACAACGGCGGTCTTGTTACCGCCATGCGGGCCAGCGCTTCCGTCATCGTCTTTATTGGTCCGCTTGCCGACATGGCGGTTGCCGATTTTGCCGCCTACCCAAGTTTCGTCGATTTCAACAACGCCCATCAACTTGCGAAATTCCTCATTCTGCAAACCGGCCCGAATGCGGTGGCACATGTACCAAGCGGTCTTAAGCGAACCGAAGCCCATGTAGCGATGAACCTGACGGGCACTGATGCCTTTCTTGCTGGTGAGCATCAGATGAATGACGCGGAACCAATCGCGCAGGGGCTTGTTGGTATTCTCGAAGATCGTCCCGGTAATGTCGCTAAACCGATAAGCACCACCCTGGCGGCAATCGGGGCATTCCCAATGCCATTTCCGCGTCGCCAGAGCGTATGGGCGCGTAGACCCGCAACGCGGGCAATGGACACCAGTCGGCCAACGCTGGGCAATCAGGTATTCGTCGCAGGCGTCCTCATTCGGAAACATCGCCTCGAACTGGGCGACGGTCATTTGCATGATCTGAGGCTTTTGCTTGCTACGGGCCATAACGGCTCTCCCTTTCGACAAGAGAGAGTATGGCAGGCTAAATCTTATCCGTCAAGTAGGGGAACATCGCCAAAAGCGACGATGGGTTGTGGTGGCAACGCGGTTCGCTAAGGAGGAGCGGGCATCATGAAAACATTCGCCCAACACGAAGCCGACATGGCCTTACTTAACTCCAATCCAGAGAAGTTTTTGGAGATGGCGGAGGAGCGTATTCGTCAAAATCCCAATGATGCCTCGGCGTATTTGGATCGATTCAACGCCCGCTTCAAGCATGGGCCGCTTGATCTCGCGCTTGCCGATCTCGATCGAAGCATCGCTCTCGGCCAAACCCACCCACTTACAACACTGACGCGTGGCGAGACGCTTTATCGGCTTGGCCGAATTGATGATGCACTCGCCGAATTCCGGAAAGGCAAGGCGCTTGATCCGGTGCTCTGGCGAGATTTCGGTGGACCAGTCTACGAAGCCGATTGCCTTGCGCGGCAGGGCGACGAAGCGGGTGCCATCGCTATGTGCTCTAAGATAAGAGACGACGGATATTTATCGTTCGGCCTCTTCGGATTGCCCCACGGCACCAAGCAGGAAATCACTGAAGAGATTCGCCGGCGCGCCGCCGAGAAAGGTCTGAGATAACCGCAAGCGGTGGAACGCCGCGTTCAGCCACCCGCCGCGTTCGCCGTCGCCTTTTCTTCCCAGCCGCCTTGTTCGGTCTGCTGGTGATAAGCAAGCTGGAAGCCCTGGTCCTTCCACTCGGCCCAATGGGCGCGGGCGGCGTCCACCGCTTCGCCGTCATTGCCGTCGAACACGAGTGCGCAGCGTGTGAACGTATCGATCTTGGTCGCGCCGACGCCATCGATCAGCACCAGCATATCGGCGCCGTTCGGGTTCTCGTCCTTGTCGGTGAGGAAGATCGGCTGCAGCGCCGCGTCGCCGTCCTTGGCCGTGCCGTGGGCCAGCCACGAGGCAGGATCGTAGGTCCACAGCATCGTGTCGAGAAAGGCGACGCGCTCGGCCGAGCCGGCCACGATCAGCACTTTGTGCCCGGCCGATCGCGCCCGCTCAAGGAGTTTGGGTAACGCCTTGTCGAGCGGCGATCGGGTCAGGTGATAAAAGCCGACGCGGGTGCTCACTTCTTCTCGTAATGCGCGGCGATCAATGCGTCGAGCGTGCGCACGCCGAAGGCCGTTGCACCCTTCGGCACCACGGCGCTGTCCTTCTTCGACCAGGTGACGCCCGCGATGTCGAGATGCGCCCACTTCACATCTTGGGTGAAGCGCTTGATGAACATCGCCGCCGTAGAGCTGCCCGCGCCGCGGCCATCGCTGACATTCTTCATATCGGCGATCTCGGACTTCAGCATCTTGTCGTAGACGTCGTGGATCGGCATGCGCCACAGCGGCTCGCCCACCGTCTCGCCGGCGGCGATGATGCGGCTGGCCAGCGTATCGTCATTGCTGAACAGGCCGGCATAGAGCTCGCCCAGGGCGATGATGATCGCGCCGGTCAAGGTGGCGAGATCGATCACCGCCTTCGGCTTGAAGCGGTCGATCGTGTACCAGATCGCATCGGCCAGCACGAGGCGGCCTTCGGCATCGGTGTTGATCACCTCGACCGTCTGGCCCGACATCGTGGTGACCACATCGCCCGGACGTTGCGCATTACCGTCGGGCATGTTCTCGACCAGGCCGGCGACGCCGATCACATTCGCCTTGGCCTTGCGCAGGGCGAGGGCCTTCATCAGGCCGATGGTGACGCCCGCGCCGCCCATGTCCCATTTCATGTCTTCCATGCCGCCGGCCGGCTTGATCGAGATGCCGCCGGTGTCGAAGGTCACGCCTTTGCCCACTACGGCGATCGGCGGTTCGGCGCCGCCCTTCTTCCACTGCATCACCACCAGGCGCGAATCCTTCGAGCTGCCCTGGCCGACACCGAGCAAGGCGCCCATGCCGAGCTTCTGCATTTCCTTCACGCCCAGCACTTCGACGGTCACGCCCAGCGCGGCCAGCTTCTTGGCTTCGGCGGCCAGCGATTCGGGATAGAGAATATTCGGCGGCTCGGACGCCAGATTGCGCGTGAGATACACGCCCTCGGCCAGCGCATCGAGCGGCGCATAGGCCGTCTTCGCATTGGCGCCGGCGCTGGACAGGATCGAAAGTTCTCTGACGGAGGGTTTCTCCTCCTTCTTTTCCTTGGTGCGGTATTTGTCGAAGCGATAGGCACGCAGCTTGGCGCCATGGGCGACGCGCGCGGCGAATTTGTCGGGGCGCAGCGGCGAGCCTTGCGGTGCCTCGGCCAGGATCGCCACGTCGGTCTCGCCCGAGGTCAGCAGCGCCGCGATCGCAGCACCACCGAACCCTTCCACCGCATAGGCATCGAGCTTCTTGGGATCGCCGAGGCCGATCAGCACCAGCCGGTTCAGACCCAATCCGCTGGGGCTATAGAGCGAGAGCAGCTGGTCCTTCTTGCCGTCGAAGCGCGCCGTCTCCATTGCGTTCGTAATGAGGCCGCCGCTCGTCTTGTCCAGCGCTTCGACCGTCTTGGAAAGCTTCTTGCCGGCAATCACGCCCACAACCAGGGCGCCGGAGGTGGGGATCGACGGTTTGGCGAATGCGATTTTCATGGAACAGGGGCCCTTTGGGATGGAAGGACGGAGGGACCCCTACTCTAGCACCCGCCCCCGTGAAGGAAAGAGGGGGAGAAAATGCAGGACAGACAAGCAGTTCCTGGTCATTGCGACATGTGGGGCGACATATGGATTGCTTCGGCGCGCTGCGCCTCGCAATGACGACTTAAGCTTGCTCTGTTGGATTGCCGTCCGGCGCCTTGCGCTCGGCCAGCCACAATACGCCGCCCGAGAGCGCAACCAGCGTACTGGCCAGGCCATAGAGGATCGAGATCGCCAGCGCCTGGGCGGCCGGCACACCCGCGAAACCATAGAGCGTCACCATCGCCGCCTCGCGCGCACCCCAGCCGGCCACCGAAATCGGCAGGGTCGCGATCAGCACGGCCGGCATGAACAGGGCCACGGCGTCGATCACGGAAATATTCACGTGCATGCCACAAGCCAGCGCATAGGCGGCGAGGCCGAGATTGAGATGGCCAATCACGGCCACGACCAGCACCGAGATGATCCGCCCCGGACGTAGGCAGAGCCGCCGCGTATCGCCCGCCAATTGGCCGAGCGCGCGGACGAGACGCCAGTGCTGAATCCGCTCGGGTAGGCGGTCGAGCAGCATCACCACGCAGGTGCCGACGATCATCGCCACGAGGATTACCGGGAACAGCCAGAGCGAGGTGCTGCTCGGGATCTCGGACACGAGTAACGGCTCAAGCACCACCACCAGCAGCACCAGTGCGAACACGGTGGCCACGCGCTCGAGCACCACGGAGTTGATCGACGCGGCCAGCGACAAGCCGGCGCGTCGCGTCGCCCACATGCGCACCACATCGCCGCCCACCGCGCCCGGCAGGATCAGGCCGAAGAAGGTGCCGATCGCAAATACGCCAGTGGCTTTGCCGAGACCGATATGCGCGTCGAGCGCCTTCACCACCATCTGCCAGCGGAAGCCGCAGATGAACAACTGCACCACCAGCAGCGCGACCGTGGCGACGAAAGCCCAGATCGACATCGCCTGCATCGCCTGCCAGGCGGCATTGATGTCGATCTTGCGCAGCAGCAGCCAGAACAACAGAACGGTGATGCCCAGTTTCAGGGCGAGGGACAGCCAGCGATTCATGCGACCTAAATTTAGAAGCCCCTCCCCTCGACGGGGAGGGGTAGGGGTGGGGTGACTCGCAGCGAGAGATCAAAGGTCGAGAGGTTCATCCCCCCACCCTTGCCCTCCCCGCCAGGGGGAGGGAAATTTTTCAACTGAGCCGCACCGGCTGCCGGCGCGGGCCCCAGGTGCCGGGCATGGCTTCCAATCGTCCGGGCAGCGGCGTCGCGCAGAATCGGCAGCGTCCGGCGGCGTCGAGATTCCACGCGCCCAGCCGATACCAGTCGCGCTCGATCAACAGGTTTTTGCAATTCGGACACCACGTACTGCCGCCCTCGGGATCACGGATGTTGCCGGTATAGACGAAATGCAGCCCCGCGTCGCGGGCAATGCGCCGCGCATTGGTCAACGTCTGCGCCGGGGTGTGGGGCCGGTCGGTCATCTTCCAATCGGGATGGAAGGCCGAGAAATGCAACGGCACATCGGGCCCGAGATGGTCGTGCACCCAACGCGACAGGGCGGCGACTTCATGCTCGGAATCGTTCTCGCCCGGAATCAGCAGCGTGGTGATTTCGAACCACACATCGGTTTCGTGATGCAGGTATTCCAGCGTCTCGAGCACGTCGCTCAAATGGCCGCCGCAGACCTTGTGATAGAAATCCTCGGTGAAGCCTTTGAGATCGACATTGGCGGCATCCATCGCATCGAAGAACTCGGCGCGCGCAGGCGGTGCGATATAGCCCGCCGTGACGGCCACGGTCTTGATGCCCAGCGCGCGGCAGGCTTCGGCCACATCGATCGCGTATTCGAGGAAGATCACCGGATCGTTATAGGTGAAGGCCACCGCGCGGCAGCCGAGCTGGGCCGCCGCGCGGGCGATCATTTCGGGCGAGGCCGCGTCGTTCAGCTTATCGACCTCGCGCGCCTTGCTGATGTCCCAGTTCTGGCAGAACTTGCAGGTGAGGTTGCAGCCTGCGGTGCCGAACGACAGGATCGGCGTGCCGGGCAGGAAATGATTGAGCGGCTTCTTCTCGACCGGGTCGATGCAGAAGCCCGACGACCGCCCCCAGGTGGTGAGCACGACCTGATCGCCCTGCCGGGCACGCACGAAGCACAGGCCCCGCTGCCCGTCATTCAGCTTGCAGAACCGCGGACAGACATCGCATTGCAGCCGCCCGTCCTCAAGCGCATGCCAATGCCGCGCCGGGATGATGGCCGCCGGGTCGGTGCCCCAATCCTCTGTCATGGAACGAGTCTAGGCATCGGCGATGCGACTCGCAACTCACTGAATCGTCATTCCGGACAAGCTGAGTGTCATGCAAAGCATGACGCGAAGCGCTGATCCGGAATCCGGGAGTGATTCGCGCGAAGCGCCTTCTTTGATAACCCGGACCCCGGATAGCACAATCCTGCTGCGCATCCTTGTGCTTCCGGGGTGACGAATCATATTGCGGGGCTGACTTTTAACCATCCCCACCATTGACCCTGGCGCCGTCTCAGCCGATAACGGATCGCATTATTCACGATCCGGTGAATTCCGTATGCGTTTCCTCGGCCGTCTCATCGTTATCGTGCTTGCCGTTATCGGCGGGTTCATGGTTCTGGGCACTGTCTTCATGACGGTGGCGGCGGTGTCGTCGTCGCGTGAAAAGCCGTTGCCGGCGCATATGGTTCTGTCGCTGAATCTCGATAATGGCGTGGTCGAGACCCGGCCCGACAGCCCCCTCGCCCGTTTCGCCAACCATGACGTGACCGTGCTCAGCGAGTTGGTGCAGACCCTCGATCGCGCCGCCAATGATCCGCGCGTCAACGCGCTGGTGGTGCGTCTCGACGGCGCGCCGATGGGTATGGCGGCCGCGCAGGAAGTGCGCGACGCGGTGACGGCGTTCCGCCGCTCGGGCAAGCGCGCGGTGGTGTTCTCGGAAGAGCTGGGCGGCTTCGGCGGTTCGACCATTGCCGCGTATGTGTCGAGCGCGTTCAAGGAAGTCTGGCTGCAGCCCTCGGGCACTTATGGGCTCTCGGGCTTCATGCTGCAGAGCCCGTTCATCAAGAACACGCTCGACATGCTGGGTGTGCAGCCGCAGTTCAGCGGCCGTTGGGAGTACAAATCCGCCATCGAGATGTTCACTCACGAAAAGTTCTCGAAGGAAGCGCATGAGACGATGGACGGGCTGGTCGCCGCCTGGACCAATCAGGCGGTCGATGGGATCGCCGCGTCGCGCGGGCTGAAGGCCGAAGATGTGCGGGCCCTGATGGACAAGGGCATCCTCTTCTCTGACGAAGCGAAGGCGGCCGGGTTGATCGATCGCGCCGGCTATTGGGACGAACTCGACAAATCGTTGACCGAAGACGGGTCGGCGATGATCAGCGTCAACAGCTATGCAACGCGCCTGGGCCCGCGGCCCGAAGCGGTGAAGGTGGCGCTCATCGTCGGCGCCGGACCGGTCACCTCGGGTGGCGGCGACGGCGGACCGCTCGGCAACGACAATTCGATGGCGGCTGGGCGTGTCACCCAGGCCTTCCGCGACGCGGTCAAGGATCCGGACGTCAAGGCGATCCTGTTCCGCATCGACAGCCCCGGCGGTTCCTACACCGCGTCGGACGCGATCTGGCGTGAGGTCAACAATGCGCGCGCGGCGGGAAAACCTGTCGTGGTGTCGATGGGCGATGTTGCCGCCTCGGGCGGGTATTTCGCGGCCATGAGCGCCGACCGTATCGTCGCCGAGCCAGGCACGATCACCGGTTCGATCGGCGTCTTCGCCGGCAAGTTCGTGCTGGCCGATCTGTGGAAGAAGCTGGGCGTGACCTGGGACGAGGTGCATCAGGGCGCCAATTCCGGCATGTGGAGTCAGAACCAGCCCTTCACGCCGGCCGGCTGGGAGCGGCTCAACGCCATGCTCGATCACGTCTATGCCGACTTCACCGACAAGGCGGAGAAGGCGCGCAAGATCGACGCGAAGGATATGGACGCCGTGGCGCGCGGCCGCGTCTGGCCGGGCGACAAGGCGAAAGAGATCGGCCTGGTCGACGAGAATGGCGGCTATGCCGAGGCTTTCGTCGCGGTCCGCCGGTTGGCGCGCCTGCCGTCACAGATGCCGCTGCGCCTCGCGCCGTTCCCCCAGCCGCGCAGTCCGTTCAATGAACTGGTGCATGCGCTGCGCAACGGCGGCCTGCCCATGGACTCCGAAGCCTCGACCATGCTGCGGACGCTGGTAAAGGTGGAGGCGATGCTGCAGCCGTTCGAGGCCATGCTGTCCGAACAGGACAACACGCTGCGCATGCCGCCAATCGAGACGAAATAGGCGCCGCTTCAGTCCTGCAACTCGGCGGTCGAAAGCATCGCCGGGTCGGGCGCGATCATCGGTTTCGGTGCCGGCGTCAGCCAGCGCTTCAGTCGTGGGCGCATCGGCAGTTCGACGAAGCGGTAGATCATCACCGCAAGCGTGATCGAACAGGCGGTGGCGATGGCGATGCTCGCGGGCAGCGTCAGGCCGTCGTTCCGCAGCGCCGCGATGATGTGATAGCCGAGAAACTGGTGGATCAGAAACAGCGGGAACGACACCGTTGCCACCCAGGAGAGCGGCGTGCGAATCGCCCGCGGGATACGGTCGCTGATCGCCACCCAGGCCAGCAGAGTCAGAAGCAGCGTCACGCCGGTATAGAGCAGCCCCGGTGTCGGTGCGCGCCATGAGCAGCCGAACAGCGATGTCGCCACAGCCAGCGCCAGCACGGTGCCGGTCAGCCGCGTCGCTCCGCCGCGATGGAAGCGGCAGAGCGCGATGCCGATGATGAAGAACTGGCCATAGCCGATCAGCAACAGTTCGCCGAAGCGATGGGGGATATAGGGCAGGGCGAGTTGCAGCGCCGCGCTCATCAGCAGCCAAGCGAGGCAGAACCCGTCGATCCGCGCCATCGCGCCACAGAGGAACACGGCGCCGATCATGGCGTAGAAGACGAACTCGTAGCCCAAGGTCCAGTAGGACCAATCCATCGCATCCTGACCGAACAATTCCGGCGCCATGGTGAGATTGGCGGCCAGCTTCGGCAGCGTCGGGCCCGGCAGATCGGCCAGCGGATGCAGCACCAGCAGCAGCGTCGTGATCGCAAGACAGCAGTAGAAAGCGGGCGCGAGACGGGTGATGCGTGCGGCGACGAAATGGCGCAACGAGGGGCTGCGGCTCAGCGTGAGATACATGACGAAGCCGCTGACGATGAAAAAGATCTCGACGCCGTAATGGCCGTAGCGATCCATCCACGCTTGGTAATCGCCGTCGTGGAAGGTCAGTCCATATTCGCGCAAGAAGTGATAGGCGAGGACGGAAAGTCCGGCGAAGCCGCGCAACGCATCGAGACCTTCCACGCGCTTTGGCGCTCGTGCTGCCGTTTCACTTTTTGCCACCACCACGCGACCCCGATGCTTCTGTGTGCGCAGCAAGAAATGCCCGAGGCGAAACAGTCGCGCGAGTGACCAAGCTGTGGGGAAAATGTGGCGCGGGTGGTTTCACGTGCTCTTCGTCATGGCCGGGCTTGACCCGGCCATCCACGGTTTTTCTTACGGAAACAAAGACGTGGATACCCGGCACAAGGCCGGGCATGACGCGTCAATGGATAGACGCCGCCACCCCGCCGCATCCTGCAACGCGGCGCGAAAGATTGATCAATTTTCGCTAAAATTCTTCGCTTCGTGACCGATCGAGTTTCATTTCGATCATGTCCGGCCTTCAGGCGACGTCGTTGAGCGTCGTAAAAGAAGTGTCGAGCAGATCGTGCAGCATCTTCACCTGCGCCGTGCCGAGTTTGGACTCGATCTCGGCCTGCGCGGCACGCCAGAGCGGAACTGCACGTTCCCAGGTGTCGCGGCCCTGCGCGGTGAGCGCGATGCGTTTGCTGCGGCGGTCGTCGCCGGTCTCCAGCGCCAACAGTTTCGCGGCGATCAGCGGCTTCAAGGTGCGCGTCAGCGTGGTGCGATCCATGCCGAGAAGCTCGGCCATGCCGTTGACGCTGGGCGGGCCGCCACGCATCAGGTTCGACAGGATCGAATACTGGCTCAAGGTCAGGCTGACAGGCAGAAGATGCGTATCGTAGATGCGCGTCACCTGGCGCGTGGTACGGCGCAGGCGAAAACAGGTGCAGCCATGCGGGCGGTTGGGATCGCGCGGCCTGGTGGGCGTGTTCGTGTTGGCGGCTTCAGGCATCGGCTTTGCTCACTTCGGCTTTGCTCGTTTCATCTGGGGCAACGCGGCGCGGCACCACCAGCAGCGCGGTCATGATCTGGACGATCTCGCCATTCTGATTCGTGGTGGTGGTGCGCATGCGCAACATGCCGCGATCGGGCTTGGTCTTCGACGGAATGGTCTCGATCACTTCGCTCATCGCGCGCAGCGTGTCGCCGGCGCGCGTCGGGCGCGGCCATTCGATTTTCTCCACTTCACGCGCGATCAACCCGCCGGTGGGGATGTTGCCGCTTTCGATCAGCATGCGCATGGTCAGGCTGCCGGTCATCCAGCCGCTGGCCGCCAATCCGCCGAACAAAGTGGTCTTGGCCGCTTCGGGGTCGGTGTGGAAGGGCTGCGGGTCATAGCGCTTGGCGAAGGCGATCAACTCGTCCTTGTCGACGGTGATCGGCCCCGCCTGGTACTGCGTGCCGGCAACGAAATCGTCGAGATACATCCTGAGCCCTCCGCATCGCGCATAACGGCCATGGCGAGATTGACTTGCAGCCGCTGCTCAGATAGGTGTAATTACACCTAATAATGCGAAGGGGTCAAGCTCGACGCAAAATCATGCGCCGAGGGGAAAGGGTGTCGATGCACGCATTGGTTCGCCGGCTCGATCAGCGCTACGCCTGGGTGGTGGTGGTGGCGATCTTCGTTTTGCTGATGATCTCGGCGGGTGCGCGCAGCATGCCCGGCGTGCTCCTCGTGCCGATCGAGAAAGACCTGTCTTGGGATCGGGCCACGACCTCGCTCGCGGTGTCGATCGGCATCGCACTCTATGGGCTGATGGGGCCGTTCGCGGCCGCGCTGATCCTGCGCTTCGGCTTGCGCCGCACGATCCCCATCGCGCTGGTGGTGCTCGCGATTTCCTGCGCGCTCTCCACACGCGTCGTCTCGCCATGGCAGTTGGTGGCCACCTGGGGCGTGCTCAGCGGCACCGCCACCGGCACGATGGCGAGCGTCTTGGCGGCGACAGTGGCCAATCAATGGTTCCGCAAGAACCGTGGCCTCGCGCTCGGCTTGCTCACGGCCAGCGTGCAGACCGGCCAGCTCGTCTTCCTGCCGATTTTAGCGACTGTCGCCGAAAGCACCGGCTGGCGTAATTCGGCGCTGATCGTCGGCGCGGTGGCGCTGGCCATCATTCCGCTGTTCCTGTTCTTCGTGCCCGAGCGGCCCTCGGCCGTGGGCATCCCGCCCCTGGGCGGCACGGCGATCGAACCGCCGACCGACGAGAAGCGCAATCCGATCCTCAACGCCTTCCGCGCGCTCAACCGTGCGGTGAAAGTGCCGCGTTTCTGGCTGTTGGCCGGCAGCTTCTTCGTCTGCGGACTTTCGACCAACGGGCTGATCGGCACGCATATGATCGCGCTCTGTCAGGATCACGGCCTGCCTGAAGTGAAGGCCGCCTGGCTGCTGGCGGCGATGGGCATCTTCGATCTGATCGGCACCACGGCCTCGGGCTGGCTGTCGGACCGCGTCAACAACTGGGCGCTGCTGGGTTGGTATTACGGGCTGCGCGGCATTGCGTTGCTGCTGCTGCCGTTCTCTGATTTCGGCGTGTCGCAGCTGACCGTGTTCGCGATTTTCTACGGGCTCGACTGGATTGCCACCGTACCGCCCACCGTGCGTCTGACCACCGAATATTTCGGCGAGAAAGATGGTCCGCTGGTCTATGGCTGGATCGCAACCGGGCATCAGCTCGGCGCGGCGCTGGCGGCGGCGGGCGCGGGTCTGATCCGCAGCGAGTTCGCGTCGTACCTCGCGGCGCTGATCATTGCGGGCATGGCTTGTGTGGTGGCGGCACTGACCCTGACCGGCGCGGCCTTCGCCCATCGCAAGCTCGCCGTTGCCGCTGAATAAGCGTCACCGTCTGACCGCTTGAGTTCCCTGATTTCTCCGCTAGGCTCGCGGGGCAATCAGGGAGTCAATTATGCCGCAGGTCAAAGCCAACGGGATCGAGATCGAGTACGAAAGCTTCGGGAACGAAGCCGATCCCGTCGTTCTGCTGATCCATGGTTTTGCCGCGCAGATGACGCTGTGGCCGGTCGCGCTGTGCGAGGGTTTGGTGGCGCGGGGCTTTCGCGTCATCCGGTTCGACAACCGCGATGTCGGCAAGTCCACCCATCTGCTGGACAAGAATGCGCCGCAGCTGCGCGAGGTTATCGCGCAGGTGGTGGCGGGGCAGAATCCCCTGGTGCCCTATCGGCTCGAGGACATGGCCGCCGATGCAGTGGGGCTGCTCGACGCGCTCGGGATCAAGCAGGCGCATATCGTCGGTGCATCGATGGGCGGGATGATCGCGCAACTGGTGGCGATCCATTATCCGGCGAAGACGCGCAGCCTGGTCTCGATCATGTCGACCACGGCCAAGCGCGGCCTGCCGCAAGCCAAGCCCGAGATCATGGCCGCTCTGGTCGCGCCGCCGGCCAGCACGGGCCGCGAGGACCGCATTGTCGCGGCGCTCCGCGCCTGGCGGGCGATGGGCAATCCCGGCTATCCCGACAGCGACGAACAGCTGCGCGCCCGCGCCGAACGCGAGGTCGATCGTTCGCCCTGGGAGCCCACCGGTTTCACGCGGCAGATGGCCGCGATCATCGTCGCGCCGCCGCGCAACGATCTGCTCAAAGACGTACACGCGCCGACCCTGGTGGTGCACGGTGCCGATGACGGGCTCGTCCCGCCGGAAGGTGGCAAGGACACGGCGGACAGCATCCCCGGCGCCGAATTGGTGATCGTGCCCGGGATGGCGCACGACCTCTCGGAGCCGCTGGTGCCGGTGGTGCTGAAACCGATCGGCGCGTTCCTGACCAAGGTCGAGGCGCGGGCGAGGGTGGGGTAAGAGGCGATCTTTTTTTCGTCATGCCCGCGAAGGCGGGCATCCAGGGCCGCTTCCCGTGTGGCCCCTGGACCCCCGCCTTCGCGGGGGTGACGGATGGTGTAACTCACCTCCAACTTGTCGCTTGCCGACGGGGCCCGGCTTACGTCAGGCTCGCAGCCAAGAAACAGCCATCGGGAGAGACGGCGCATGCTCAAGGGCAAAATGGTGATCGCACAGGGCGGCGGTCCGACTGCGGTGATCAATCAGTCGCTGGTCGGCGCGGTGCTGGAAGCGCGGCGCTTCGCCACTATCGAGGCGGTCTATGGCGCGCGCCATGGCGTGCGCGGCATCGTCAACGAAGACTTTCTCGATCTCACCAAGGAGCCGGCGGCCAATCTCGAAACCGTGGCCAACACGCCCGCTTCGGCGCTGGGTTCGACCCGCGACAAGCCGGATGCAAAATATTGCACCGACATCTTTCGCTCGCTGAAGGCCCATGGCGTGACCGCGTTCCTCTATGTCGGCGGCAACGATTCGTCGGACACGGTGCGCATCGTCAGCGAAGAGGCCAAGCGCGAGAACTATCCGCTGCGCTGCATGCATGTGCCGAAGACGATCGACAACGATCTGATGGAGAACGACCATACGCCGGGCTTCCCCTCGGCCGCGCGGTTCGTCGCGCAGGCGTTCATGGGCGCCGACGAAGACAATCGCGCGCTGCCGGGTGTGTATGTCGCCGTGATCATGGGCCGCCATGCCGGCTTCCTCACCGCCGCATCGGCGCTGGCGCGGCACCACAAAGATGACGGTCCGCATCTGATCTATGTGCCCGAGCGCGAATTTGTCATCGATAATTTCCTGGCCTCGGTGAAGGAAATCTATGGCCGGCTGGGCCGCTGCGTGATCGCGGTGTCGGAAGGCATCCACGACAAGACCGGTCAGGCGATCATCGCGCAGCTTTCGACGACCGTCGAGAAAGACGCGCATGGTAATGTGCAGCTGTCCGGCACCGGCGCGCTGGCCGATCTGCTGGCCGATACGATCAAAGACAAACTCGGCATCAAGCGCGTGCGTGCCGACACCTTCGGCTATCTGCAACGTTCCTTCGCCGGCATCGTTTCCGATGTCGATGCGCAGGAAGCGCGCGAGGTCGGCAAGCGCGCGCTGATTCACGCAGTCGAGGGCGATAGCGACGGCTCGGTCGCGATCCGCCGCGTCGGCGAGTACAAGGCCGATTTCGCCGTGGTGCCGCTGACGGCCGTTGCCGCCAAGACCAAGGTGATGGCCGACAGTTTCATCGCAGCCTCGGGCACCGACATCACACCGGCCTTTGTCAGCTATCTGACGCCGCTGCTGGGCTCGGATATGCCCAAGCGCGGCCGCATCGCTGGCCCGGCTGTCGGCAAGCTGCTGAAAGCGTAGTTACTGTGATCGGGAGAAACGCGGGGCGATCAGGCTTCTGATCGTGTCGACGATCTCGCGATTCGACGTGCGCGATTTCAGCAGCACCTTGGCCACGTCATCCGCATGTTCGGGACGGAACTCGTTCGCCGTGAAGACCAGGATCGGCGGCGGCGGTTGTAGTGCGTTGATCCGGTCGAGCAGCGTCAGCCCGTTGCCGTCCGGCAGGGCGATGTCCAGGATGACCAGATCGAAGCGGCCGGTTCCTAGTTTTTCCTCCGCCTCGCGTAGCGTCGTCGCCGCTTCGACGACGGCGAAATCGCTGACGATTTCGGATGCGACGCGAATGAGATCGGGATCGTCTTCCGCGTAAAGGATGCGTGCCTTCGCATCGGTCGTGGCGGCGGTTGCCCGATGCACCGCAGCGACACGCCATCTTGATCGGGCAGGCCAAGGTCCAACGTCATGGCGGCGTAGTGCCCGGCCTTCAGTAGGGCCTTGGCCTCGGCGGCGGAGGCCGCTGCATCGACGTGATATCCTTCGTCTTCGAGCATCATGCGCAGAAGCTGCACGAGATCGAGATTGTCCTCACACACCAGAATGCGCGCCCGTTCGGGCGACGCAGGGGCCTCGTCGCGCTCGGGGAGCGGCAGGGCCGGCAGTTCGATGAAGAACGTGGTACGGCCCTTGGGCTCGGAGGAGAAGCCGATCTTGCCGCCATGCCGCTCGACGATCGATTTCGTGATGCTCAGGCCCAAGCCCGTGCCGCCGCGTTGGCGGTCATCGGTACCCCCGGCTTGCGCGAATTTCTGGAAAATCCGATCGCGAAACGCGTCTGGAATGCCCGCGCCCTCGTTGTGAATCGCGACGAGGGCGCGATCGTTGTTGAACTGCAATTCCACGACGACCTGCCGCCCGGTGTAGGAAAACTTGGCAGCATTGGACAGCAGGTTGGCCATGACTTGCATCAGCCGGGCATGGTCGGCGCGGACGCGGGCTCCAACGCGCTGCAATGACGGGTCGAAAGCGAAGGTCACGCCATATTGTTCAGCATAGCTGCGATTGCCCTCGACGGCTTGCGCGATCAATTCGGTTAGATCGACCACGGTCATATGAAATTCAACGCCGCCGCGTTCCAGCTTTTCGATATCGAGGATGTCGTTGACCAGGTTGATCAGGCGATGGCCGTTGCGTCCCGCAATCTCGATCAGCCGTTTGACCTTGGGGTTGATTTCACCGGCGGCGCCGCCGATCAGCAGGTTGAGCGCCCCCGTGATCGATGTCAGCGGCGTGCGCAATTCGTGGCTCACCGTCGAGATGAACTCCGACTTCATCTGATCGACTTTCTTGCGCTCGGTCAGGTCGTGGACGGTTACGACGATCAATTCCGCGTCATCGATATCGACCTTGGCGACAGCGGCTTCGAGCGGAATCGATACGCCGTTGCGGCGCAGGCCGTTGACCTCGTGGCCAAAGCCGATGGCGGGCGTGGCGCCGTCACCGGACAACGTCGCGGCGGCCAGCGGCATCAATTCCGGAATCACGAAGGCGATGTTTTTGCCGACTAGATTCGAGGCGGCATAATCGAACACCGTCTCCGCAGACGGGTTGCACGATTGAATGGTCCCTTGCGCATCGAGGGTCAGAACGCCGTCGAGGACATTTTCGAGAATGGCGCGTTGCCGCGCCTCGCTATAGCGCAAATCGGTCTCGGCTTTGCGGCGGCGCGACAGATCGCGAAACGCCGAAACAGCAAACGACCCGATCAGCAACACCACGCCGAGGATGGTGATCAGCCAGAGAAAGCCAATCTCCCTCAAGCGGTGGGTCGTGTCTCCTTTTTCGGTCTCCAGATTCACCAGATCGGCATCGACCAGCCGAGACGCGATCACCCGCAACTCATCCACTTGTTGCCGGCCTGTCTCTTTGTCTGATAGGTCGCGGACGGCATCGGTGCCTTTGTCCTTGCGCAGCTGGATCGACTGCTGCGCGCGCGCGCGCTCATCCTGTGTCAGCTTTTCGATCGCGGCCAGAACGGCACCGTTCTCCGGCATATCGCTGTAAGCCTGCCGAAGTGCCATCACATCGCCGTCTATCGACCGTGACGCTGAATCGAAAAGGTCGAGGGAACTATCTTGTCCGGTGAGGAGAAAACTGCGTCGGCCGGCCTCTGCGTTCTGAAGGTCGGAATAGCTCCGGCGCACCAGATCGATGCGGTGGTAGAGACGGTCGCGCCAGGCGACGCTGTTGAGGAAGTCTCGGTACTCGATGATCGAGCCGATGGCGATGGCGATGGCGAGCACGACGGCAATGACGACGGAGGTGAGAAGCCGGTCCGTCACCACTTTCGCGACCAGCCGGGTGGGGTCGAAATACAAATATTCCAGCGCGACGAAGCCGATGATCAATCCGACCGCCGTATGCACCGCCACGGTTTCGAACGGGATCAGGTCGGTGATGGCCTGCGCGTGATAGAAATAGACGAAGACCGACATCGCCGGAAACAATGGCCCGACGATGCCGATCACTTCGGCGACCCGTCGCAGCGCGTACCAGCGCGAACGGCCGAAGAGAATGCTGAACGTCATGCCGATAAACGTGGCCGCCGTCACCTGCGACATGCGGCCCGGCAGATGCCGGGAGTGTGGGTCGGAAAACGGGAAGGTATCGATGCTGAAATCGAGGCCCGTTACGTATTCCACCAGGGCCTGACCGCAGACAAAGATCACCAGGGCGGCCAAGACGGCGATCCACGGATCCACTTGCCCAATCGGACGAGGACGCAGGGCCAAAATCACGATCGCGGCTCCTAGTGCCACGAAACAGAAAGCCGTCGAGACCTTCATCGATATGAAATGCGGGCCGATCTGGGTCAGCATGCGGCTGTCGATGGTCCAACCGAGGATGACCACGAGCCCGAGCGCGATCAGCACAAGGCCTGACCCAAGTCCCGTACGGCGCCGCGCGTTCATGAGGCGATATCGATCATGCGATAACGTTTCCCGGGGCAGTGGCCTATGACATTGGCCGGGCTTGCTGGGCAGTCTAGCCTGTTTCCCGGGATCGCGGGAGGAGGAGGGCGTAACGATCGGCCTGCGCCCGAAACAACTAGCCGGCCTGTGGGGGTGGGGAAAGAGCGGCGATCTCGGCGATCAGCTTGCGCACCATCGAATCGCCGAACGTGTCGAAGTTCTCGATGTTGAGGACGAAAGCGCCAGGGCCGTCGATCACGCTGTCGTGATAATACTTCGCCAGACCGCCGGGCGGATTGGTGTGCCGTTCGAGATAGCCACCTTCCGCGGCCGCCTCTTTGTTGTAGATGGCTAGGCCGCCGGTCAGCCAGCGGCGGTTTGCGATACTTGTGCAGCCAAAAACGAAACTCAGGCTTGTTCGAGCTGTTCGCTGGCGGCCAGCCAATCAGCCTCGGCATCGGCGAGGGCTTGTGTCACCGTGGCCATATCGCGTTGGATGACGGGCAGGTCTTTCGCCGCATTGTTGTAGAGCGACGGATCGGCCAGCTTGGCTTCGAGCGCCGTCTTCTTCTTGGTGAGATCGGCCATACGCTTCTCGGCCTCCTGCACCTTTTTCTTCAGCACGCTCGGATTGCCGCGCGGTTTCGGTGTCGGCGGTGGCGGTGCGGCGGCCTCGGCTTTGCGCTCGGCCGCTGCCGCCTTGTTGGCGCGGCGCGCGGCACCGGCTTGAGCGAGCAACAGCTGGCGATAGTCGTCGAGATCGCCGTCGAACGGCTTCACCGCGCCGTCGGCTACCAGCCAGAAGCGATCGACGGTCAGCGAGATCAGATGCGGATCATGGCTGATCAGCACCACCGCGCCCTCGTAGTCGTTGAGTGCGGCCACCAGCGCTTCGCGCGCATCGATATCGAGATGGTTGGTCGGCTCGTCCAGGATCATCACATGCGGCGCGTCGCGGCTCATCAGCGCGAACAGCAGACGTGCCTTCTCGCCACCCGACAGGTTCGACACCTTCACGTCGGCGCGTTCCTGGGTGAAGGCGAAGCGGCCGAGCTGCGCGCGCACCTTGGCCGGGATCGTGTCGGGCATCAACTCGCGCATGTGATCATAGGGCGTGGCGTTGACGTCGAGTTCCTCGGTCTGGTGCTGGGCGAAATAGCCGACGCGCAATTTCCCAGCGCGGAAGGTCTCGCCACCCATCAGGTCCAGACGGCCGGCGAAGATCTTGGCCAGCGTCGATTTGCCGTTGCCGTTGGCGCCGAGCAGGGCGATGCGGTCGTCCATATCGAGCCGCAGATCGATATGGCTCAGCACCGGCTTATTCGGGATATAGCCGGCCGTGCCTCTCTCGATGCGGATCAGCGGCGGCGGCAACTCGCTGGGGCCAGGGAAATCGAAGGAGACGGCGTGTTCCTCGACCACATTGATCGGCGGGCCCATCTTCTCGATCATCTTGAGGCGGCTCTGCGCCTGCTTCGCCTTGGTGGCCTTGGCGCGGAAACGATCGACAAAGGCCTGCAGATGGGCGCGCTTCTCATCCTGCTTGGCGGCGAATTTCGCGGCCAGCTCGGCCTTCTCGCGGCGGACCTGTTCGAAGCGGTCGTAGTTGCCGCCATAGGAGACCAGCTTGGTCTGATCGAGATGGATGATCCGTTCGGGCACCGTGTTCAGCAATTCGCGGTCGTGGCTGATGATGATCAGCGTGCCCGGGAAGCCCTTGAGGAAGTTCTGCAGCCAGATCGTCGCTTCAAGATCGAGGTGGTTGGTCGGTTCGTCGAGCAGCAGCATATCGGCGCGGGAGAACAGGGCACCCGCCAGCGCCACGCGCATGCGCCAGCCACCCGACAGGTCCGAGGCCGGCCGTGCCTGGGCCTCGGGCGAGAAGCCGAGGCCCGCCAGGATCGTCGCCGCGCGCGCGGGTGCGGCATGGGCGTCGATGGCGATCAGACGCTCATGGGCATCGGCCATTGCCTGCGGGTCGATATCGTGCTTTTCGACATGGGCCATCAACTCAGCCCGTTCGGTGTCCTGCTCCAGCACCCATTCGATCAGGCTGCCCAAGCCGCCAGGCGGCTCCTGGGCCACCGAGCCGACACGCGTACGGGGTGGGATGGCGATGTCGCCGCTATCGGCGTGAAGCTCGCCCAGGATCAGTTTGAAGAGGGTCGACTTGCCAGCGCCGTTGCGGCCGACAAAGCCCACCTTCTGCCCCGCGGCCACGCTGATGGCGGCATTCTGGAACAAAGCGCGTCCGCCGATACGGTAGGTGAGGCCGGAGATGTCGAGCATGGCGGCGCTGGATAGCACCGGAAGGGCCATCCCCTCAAGCGCGGAACGGCTGCAATACGGGTTTATACCGAGAATATGAGGGGCCAGAACAGGGCGAGGGCGCGGTTGATTCACTCCCTATGAAAGAGTATACAGCCCGGTCTTTCCGCCCAGGCCGGTCCGGAACCAACCGGGCCGCCGGTGAACCCTGAGGACTTAAGAACTATGGCTATCGAGCGTACCCTTTCGATCATTAAACCCGACGCGACGCGCCGCAATCTGACGGGCAAGATCAATGCCCGCTTCGAAGATGCCGGCCTGCGGATCATCGGGCAGAAGCGCGTGCAGCTGACGCGCGCCCAGGCCGAACGGTTCTACGCCGTGCATGCCGAGCGCTCGTTCTTCAGCGATCTCTGCGAGTTCATGATCTCCGGTCCGGTGGTCGTGCAGGTGCTGCAGGGCGAGAACGCCGTGGTCCGTAACCGCGAGATCATGGGCGCCACCAACCCCGCCAATGCCGCGCCGGGTACCATCCGCGCCGACTTCGCCGAATCGGTCGAAGCCAATTCGGTGCATGGCTCCGACTCGGCCGACAACGCCGCGAAGGAAATCGCTTTCTTCTTCGCCGAAACCGAAATCGTCGGTTGAGTTGAGGTTGCAAAAAGCGGCTTGCGGGCCGCTTTTTCCTTTTCGTCAGGGCCGGGTTTGTCCCGGCCATCCACGCCTTTTCCTCTTCTGGAATTTTAGGACGCAAAGAGGCTGAGCGCGTTCACGCGCAGTCACTCTTTTGTGTCTTGGCGTCTATCAAGATGTCGTGGATGCCCGGCACACGGCCGGGCATGACGAGGCTCAGCCTTAGTCGAATTTGACGCTGATGACTTCGTAGGATTTGAAGCCGCCGGGCGAGTTGACCTCGACCGAATCGCCGATCTTCTTGCCGATCAGCGCGCGGGCCAGCGGCGAATGGACCGAGATCCGGCCCTGCTTGATGTCGGCTTCGTGCGCGCCGACGATGCGATAGCTCGACTCCTCATCGTTGTCGTCGTCGGACAGGGTCACGATAGCGCCGAAGCGCACCGTGTTGCCCGACATGCCCTTCGAATCGATCACCTGCGCGCGGCTGATCACGTCCTCGAGTTCGGTGATGCGTCCCTCGATGAAGCTCTGGCGCTCACGCGCGGCATGATACTCGGCGTTTTCCGACAGATCGCCGTGGTCGCGCGCTTCCGCGATCTGACGAATCACCGACGGGCGCTCGACCGACTTCAACTGCCTCAACTCATCTTCCAGAACGGTCAAACCGCCTGGAGTCATGGGAATTTTTTCCATCCATCCCATCCGTCAGGGAACAAAAAAGGCGACCGGGACGGCCCGGTCGCCGCGCTCCTAGAATGAACTGCTAAAATACGACTGCAACGGCGCCACATCAAGGGCGCCGGCGCGCAGGGCTTCGATACCGCCCACGGCCGCACGCGCGCCTGCCACGGTCGTGTAATGCGGGATGTTATGCACTAAGGCCGTGCGGCGAATGGAAAAACTGTCGGAATGCGCCTGCGCGGTGGACGACGTGGTGTTCACCACCAGTTGCACCTGGCCCGACAACATTGCATCCACGCAATGCGGCCGGCCTTCTTGCACTTTGTTGACAAGCCCGACCGTGATGCCGCGTTCGCTCAAATATGAGGCGGTGCCGCCCGTGGCGATCACCTTGATTCCCATGGCGACCAGACGCCGCGCCACGTCCACCAGAGCTGGTTTATCGGCATCGCGCACTGACAGGAACGCGGTGCCTTCGGTCGGCAGGCGTACGCCGGCGCCGAGCTGGCTCTTGGCGAAGGCGCGGCGGAAATCGACATCGATGCCCATGACCTCGCCGGTCGACTTCATCTCGGGCCCGAGCAAGATATCCACACCCGGGAACCGTGCGAAGGGGAACACGGCTTCCTTCACCGCCACATGGCCCAGTGGCTTCTGTGACAATTTGAATGACGCCAGCGGCTCACCCGCCATCACGCGCGACGCGATCTTGGCAATGGGAATGCCGGTGGCCTTGGCGACGAAGGGTACCGTGCGCGAGGCGCGCGGGTTGACCTCGAGGATATAGACCGTGCCGTCCTTCACCGCGAACTGCACGTTCATCAGCCCGACCACCTTCAGCTCGCGCGCCAATATTTCGGTCTGGCGGCGGATATCGGCGATCACGGCTGGTTTCAGGCTGAAGGGCGGCAGCGAACAGGCCGAGTCGCCCGAATGGATGCCGGCTTCTTCGATATGTTCCATGATCCCGGCGACGAACACGTCCTTCTCGTCGGCCAGGCAATCGACGTCGACTTCGGTCGCGTCGGCGAGGTAGCGGTCGATCAGCACCGGGTTGCCGCCGGTCACCGCAACGGCATCGCGCATATAGGTGGCGAGGCCTTCGCGGTCATAGACGATGCGCATGGCGCGGCCGCCGAGCACGTAAGACGGGCGGATCAACACCGGATAGCCGATGCGCTCGGCCACGGCTTCGGCTTCGGCCAAGGTCATCGCCGTGCCGTTGTCGGGCTGGCGCAGGCCGAGCCGGCGCAGCAATTGCTGGAAGCGCTGGCGGTCTTCGGCAAGGTCGATCGCGTCGGGCGAGGTGCCGAGGATCGGAATCTTGGCGGCTTCCAGCGCGGCGGCCAGTTTCAGCGGCGTCTGGCCGCCGAACTGCACGATCACGCCCAGCACGCGGCCCTTGCTCTGCTCGCGGCGCACCAGATCGATCACCGTCTCGGCGGTCAGGGGCTCGAAATAGAGGCGATCCGAGGTGTCGTAATCGGTCGACACGGTCTCGGGGTTGCAGTTGACCATGATCGTCTCGCGTCCGGCTTCGGACAGGGCGAAAGCGGCATGGACGCAGCAATAGTCGAACTCGATGCCCTGGCCGATGCGGTTGGGACCGCCGCCCAGGATGATCACCTTGTCGCGATCACTGGGGTCGGATTCGTCCTCGGCATTGCGGAACCCGTCGCCCTCGTAGCACGAGTACATATACGGCGTGCGCGAGGGGAACTCGGCGGCGCAGGTATCGATGCGCTTATAGACCGGCGTGACGCCCAGGAAGGTGCGCCGCGCCATGATCTCGTCGGCAGTGCGGTTGGCGAGCTTCGCCAGGCGCTGATCCGAGAAACCCATCTTCTTGAGCTTGAGCAGACCGGGCTTATCCTCGGGGATGCCCTTCGCGCGTACCACCTCTTCGGCGGCGACGATCGATTTGATCTGCTCGAGGAACCAGCGGTCATAGGCGCAAGCCGAGCGCACCTCTTCGACCGTCAGCCCGTAGCGGAAGGCCTGGGCAATCATCAGCAGGCGATCGTGGCGCGGCTGGCTGAGCGCGGCGCGGATCGCACCCTTGTTGCGGCCTTCATCGGCGCCGGGGATTTCGATCTCGTCGAGGCCCGAAAGCCCGGTCTCCATCGAGCGCAGACCCTTCTGCAACGACTCTTGGAACGTCCGGCCGATGCTCATCGCTTCGCCGACCGACTTCATCGAGGTCGTCAGCATCGGATCGGCGCCGGGGAACTTCTCGAAGGTGAAGCGCGGGATCTTGGTCACCACGTAATCAATCGTCGGCTCGAAGCTGGCCGGTGTGATGCCGGTGATGTCGTTCAGCAGCTCGTCGAGCGTGTAACCCACGGCCAGCTTGGCGGCGACCTTGGCGATTGGGAAGCCGGTGGCCTTCGACGCCAGCGCCGAGGAGCGCGACACGCGTGGGTTCATCTCGATCACGACCATGCGGCCATCATCGGGGTTGACGGCAAACTGCACGTTCGAACCGCCGGTATCGACGCCGATCTCGCGCAGCACGGCGATCGACGCGTCGCGCATGATCTGGAATTCTTTGTCGGTCAAGGTCAGCGCCGGCGCCACGGTGATCGAGTCGCCGGTATGGATGCCCATCGGATCGACGTTCTCGATCGAGCAGATGATGATGCAGTTGTCGGCGCTGTCGCGCACGACCTCCATCTCATATTCTTTCCAGCCGAGCACCGACTCCTCGACCAGAACTTCATGCGTCGGGCTGGCGGCCAGACCACCGGCGACGATCTTCTCGAACTCCTCGGCGTTATAGGCGATGCCGCCGCCGGTGCCGGCCAGCGTGAAGGAGGGACGGATGATCGCGGGCAGGCCGACGAACGGCATCGCCTCGCGCGCCTCGGCGATCGTCCTCACCATTTTCGAGCGCGGGCTCGACAGGCCGATCTTGTCCATCGCGTCGCGGAACAGCAGACGGTCCTCGGCCTTGGCGATCACGTCGCGCTTCGCGCCGATCATCTCGACGTTGTACTTCGCGAGCACGCCGTTATCGGCAAGCGCCATCGCGGTGTTCAGCGCCGTCTGCCCGCCCATGGTGGGCAACAGCGCATCGGGCCGCTCACGCGCGATGATGCGCTCGACGATCTCGGGCGCGATCGGTTCGATATAGGTCGCATCCGCCATGCCCGGATCGGTCATGATCGTGGCCGGGTTCGAATTGACCAGGATGACGCGATAGCCTTCATCCTTCAGCGCTTTGCAGGCCTGCACGCCCGAATAGTCGAACTCGCAGGCCTGGCCGATAACGATCGGGCCGGCGCCGATGATCAGAATGGATTTGAGGTCAGTCCGTTTGGGCATCAGTCGTTTCTGAGTGATTGATTAATCACCCTCCCCCCTTGAGGGGGAGGGATGGGGTGGGGGGTCGGAAGCGCGGAGCGCGACATGAAGCACTTCAAGCACGCCTTCGACATTTCCCAATACATCGTTGTTCCAAAATCGGACGACGCGATACCCGTGTGCTTTGAGCCAAGTGGTGCGCACTTCATCGCGCGCATTGTCCGCGTGTTGGCCACCATCGAGTTCGACGATAAGACGCGCTTCCGGGCAAAAGAAATCGACGACGTAATCGCCAAGCGGATGTTGCCGCCTGAAGCGAAAGCCACCGAGTTGCTTGTCGCGTATACGCGACCACAAGCGTCGTTCGGCTTGGGTAAGATTGGAGCGCAAGCGGCGTGCAACTGGAGAGGCCATATGGCGATGGTCTCATGCCGCGCGACGCGCGGCGACCCCCCATCCCATCCTTCCCCCTCAAGGGGGGAAGGGGCTTTTTGAGAATGCCTCGCCACTACTTCTTCTCGTCCATCAGCTTCACGAAGCGGTCGAACAGGTAGTGGCTGTCTTGCGGGCCGGGGCTGGCTTCGGGGTGGTATTGCACGGCGAAGACCGGCTTGTCCTTGAGCGCGATGCCCTCGACCGAGCCGTCGAACAGCGAGCGGTGCGTCACCGTCACGCCTTCGGGCAGGCTGTCCTCGACCACGACGAAGCCGTGGTTCTGGCTGGTGATCTCGACCTTGCCGGTGATGAGATCCTTCACCGGATGATTGGCGCCGCGGTGGCCGTTATCCATCTTCTTGGTCTTGCCGCCCATCGCCAGGGCCAGCATCTGATGGCCGAGGCAGATGCCGAACATCGGCTTGCCCGAGTCGAGCACGCCTTTGATCATCGGCACGGCGTATTCGCCGGTGGCGGCCGGATCGCCGGGGCCGTTCGCGAGAAACACACCATCGGGATTGTGGCGCAGCACGTCTTCGGCGGTCGCGGTGGCGGGCACCACGGTGACGCGGCAACCGGCGTTCGCCAGGCAGCGGAGAATGTTGCGCTTGGCGCCGTAGTCGACGGCGACGACGTGATGCTTCGGCTCGGTCAGCTTGCCGTAGCCGGTGCCGAGCTTCCAACGCGTCTCGTCCCAGGTGTAGCTCTGCCGCGTGCTGACCTCTTTGGCGAGATCCATGCCTTCGAGGCCCGGCCATGCCTTGGCCATCGCCGAGAGCGCGGCGAGATCGAACACCCCATCGGGCGCGTGGCAGATGACGCCATTGGGCGCGCCGATATCCCGAATCCGCCGCGTCAGTTCGCGCGTGTCGATGCCTGACAGTCCCGGCAGGTCCATCGACTTCATCCAGGCGTCGAGATGCTTCACCGCGCGCCAGTTGGCGGGCTCGGTGATGTCGGCGCGCAGGATCGCGCCGCGCGCCGCCGGCGTGATGCTTTCGATGTCTTCGAGATTGGTGCCGACATTGCCGATATGCGGGAAGGTGAAGGTGATGATCTGCCCGGCATAGGACGGGTCGGTCATCACTTCCTGATAGCCGGTCATCGAGGTGTTGAAGACCACCTCGCCCACCGTGGCCTTGGCGGCGCCCACGCCCTTGCCCCAAATTACCGAACCATCGGCCAAAACGAGCACGGCCGTAGCGTCGGGCGGTTTCGGACCGGAGAGGATCGGGGTGTCGGACACGTCAGCTCTCGCGCAGTCTCGCGCGGCTCCGGGTCCGGGGCGGACGGGGCATCCGATGCGAGGGGGAAAAGCGGGGCTTTGATAGGCGTATGGCGCGGTTTCGTCAACCCCTGACAGGAAAACAGGGGATAGTAAAATCAAGGGCTTAGTTGATCAACATGACAATTTTGCGTCGCAGCGTCATTTGCGCTATGTTCCCCCGCTTCCGACACGATGGATGAGGGGTCCATGCTGCGTCAGCAGCTCAGCGATTCATTGAAGAAAGCCATGCTTGGCAAAGATGCGCCGACCGTTTCCACGGTGCGCCTGATCCTCGCAGCTCTCAAAGATCGCGACATCGCGGCACGGCCCAAAGGCCTGGCCGACGGCATTCCCGAGGATGAAATCCTTTCGATGCTTCAGGGGATGGTGAAGCAGCGCAAGGAAAGCATCGAGCTCTATAAGCAGGGCAATCGCCAGGACCTGGTCGACAAGGAAGCCGGTGAAATCGTCATCATCGAGAAGTTCCTACCGGCCAAGATGAGCGACGCCGACACCCAGGCCGCCATCACCGAAACGATCACCGCGATCGGCGCCCAGGGCCTCAAGGACATGGGCCGCACCATGGCGGCGCTGAAGGAAAAATTCCCCGGCCGCATGGACTTCACCAAGGCCAGCGCGCTGGTGAAGCAGCAGCTGGGCTGAGGCTTCCGCGAGTTATCCACCGCGCCCAATTGGGTGAATAACGGGGGTAACTCGCGCGGTGTTCTGGGTTCAGCCGCGCCGATGTGATAACGTTGGTCCCCTCCGTATCTCCATAGGATTGCGTGGCCCGTCCCGATGGCATTCCCGCCCGCTTTTCTGGATGAAATCCGCAACCGCGTCTCGCTCGTCGTTGTGATCGGCCGGCGCACGCGCCTGGTGCGCAAGGGCCGCGAGCACACGGGGCTTTGCCCCTTCCACAACGAGAAGACGCCCAGCTTCACCGTCAACGAAGATAAGGGCTTCTATCACTGCTTCGGCTGTGGGGCGCATGGTGACGTGATCGGTTTCACCATGCGCGCCGACTCGCTTTCGTTCCCCGAAGCGATCGAGCGGCTGGCGGGCGAAGCCGGACTCGAAGTGCCGCAGTCTTCGCCCGAGGAACGCGAACAGGCCAAACGCCAGGCCTCGTTGCTTGATGCGGTCGAGGCCGCCTGCGCGTTCTTCGAAAAGGAACTGCGCAGTGCGCGCGGCCGCATCGGTCTCGACTATCTGCGGGGCCGCGGGCTCGATGACGAAACCATCGCGCGCTTCCGTCTCGGTTATGCGCCCGATACGCGCGGTGCATTATGGAAGGCGCTGCAGGCCGCGCAGATTCCACTGCCGCTTGCGCAAGAGGCCGGGCTGCTCACCGTCTCGGAACATGGCGGCGATCCCTTCGACCGTTTCCATGGCCGCGTGATCTTCCCGATTTCCGATCGGCGTGGGCGCATCGTCGCCTTCGGCGGCCGCATCCTCGGCGAGGGCCAGCCGAAATACCTCAACTCGGCCGATTCCTCGCTCTTTCATAAGGGCGAGATGCTCTACGGCGTGGCCCAGGCGCGGGCCGGGATCAGCGAGCAAGGCACCGCCATCGTCTGCGAAGGCTATATGGACGTGATCGCGCTCCACCGGGCCGGCTTCACCCAGGCGGTCGCACCCTTGGGCACCGCGCTGACCGAACGGCAGATCGAACTTTTATGGCGGATGACGCCCGAACCGATCATCTGTCTCGATGGCGACACTGCCGGCCGCCGGGCGGCGACCCGGGCCGCCGAGCGGGCTTTGCCGATGCTGAAGCCCGGGTTCTCGCTTCGTTTCGCCATGGTGCCCCCGCCCGAGGACCCCGACAGCCTGATCAAGGCCAGCGGCCCCCAGGCGATGCGCAAGGTGCTCGACGACGCCAAGCCAATGTCGGAGATCGTCTGGCAGGCGGCGCTGGCGCAATACCCGTCCGATACGCCCGAACGCCGCGCGGCGCTGGAAAAGGCGCTGATGGAAGGTGCGGCCTCGATCGCTGACGGACGGGTTAAAGAGGAATATCGTAGGTTTTTCAAAGATAAGCTGCGCGAGACTTTTGCCCCGGTCTGGCGGCCGCCGGCCCCCGGCGCGCGGCGTAAACAAGGGAACCGGCCTGGAACCAGCGGCATGGTCGGGCGCGGTTTCGATGGCCGCCTGCCTGGAATTGGCCGCCCGGCCGAGCCACATCACGCGTTATTAGCCCGGGAGCGGATGCTTCTGCTCCCGCTGATCGTGCATCCGCCGCTGATCGAAACGGTCTCGGAAAGGCTTGGAGGGCTGCATTTTCTCGATTCCGGGCTGGATGGCTTGCGCCAGGCACTTTTGAACACTCATGATAGTGTTCAAGGGCTTGATTCGGCCGCGCTGCAAGATTACTTACGAGCCACTGGCTTCGCGCAGGTGCTTGAGTCCTTATTAGCGGCGTGCAATCAAGAAACTTGGGCCGTTTCGGCTAAGGCCGAAATCGCTGATAAGGCTGCCGCCGTATGGGCGGATGCCCTGCGGATGTTCGAGCTGACGGCCCTGGAGGAGGATATCCACCAGGCCGAGGCGCGGTTTGCGGCGGATCCTTCCGAGGGCAATTGGGCCCGGTTGATGGGGTTGAAGCAGGAGCAGGCGAGCGCCCAGCGCCCCGAGCTTCTGGGCGATGCTGATTTGTAAGCGGTCTCGGTCGCCGAAGGCGGCCGATGGAACTTTTTTTGGAGCAGGATGCTGATGGCGACCAAAGCGCGCGCGGCGGGTGAGACGGCGGAACCGGCTGAAGAGACTCAGGAAGGCCCGCTCCTCGACACCATGGGTGTAGCGGTCAAGAAGATGGTCGCGAAGGGCAAGGAGCGCGGCTACGTCACCTATGACGAGCTGAACGCCGCTCTGCCTGCCGACGAAGCCTCGTCCGAACAGATCGAAGACACGATGTCGATGCTCTCCGAGATGGGCATCAATCTGGTCGAGAGCGAAGAAAGCGAAGAAGCGACCAAGCAGGAAGGCGCCACCACCCAGGCCGCCGCCAATGACGACGCCGCAGAGGAGTCGTCCTCCGAGTCCGAATCCTCGCCGGCCGGCAATGTCGACGAGGAAGACCTCGGCCGCACCGACGACCCCGTGCGCATGTATCTGCGCGAGATGGGTTCGGTGGAGTTGCTGTCGCGCGAAGGCGAAATCGCCATCGCCAAGCGCATCGAAGCCGGCCGCGAGATGATGATCGGCGGCATCTGCGAAAGCCCCATGACGATCCGCGCGCTGCTGGAATGGCATGACGCGCTGGTCGAAGCGAAGATGCTGCTGCGCGACATCATCGATCTCGACGCCACCTATGCGCCCAAGGTCGACTTCAGCGCCCAGCCCGCCGAGGGCGAAGGCGGCGAGGAAGGCGAAGCCGAGACGCGCGAAGAAGCCGAGGAAGAGGAAGAGCCCGCCGAGGGCGCCCCGCGCGCCGAAGGCGCCGAGGGCACTGACGACAGCGACGGCGAGGAGAACAATGTCTCGCTGGCCGCGATGGAGGAAGAGCTCCGTCCCAAGGTGATCGCGACTCTCGAAGCCATCGACGCGCATTACAAGAAGATGCGCCGCGTGCAGCAGCAGCGCCTGACCTATCTGCAAAAGGGTCAGAAGGTGCCGCCGCCGACCGAGAAGCGCTACGACAAGATGAAGCACGAAATGGTCGAGCTGATGGACCAGGTGCATCTCAACAATGCGCGCATCGAACAGCTCGTCCATCACATGAACGACCTCAATCGTCGCCTGATGTCGATGGAAGGCCGTCTGTTGCGCCTGGCCGAATCCAGCCGCGTCAAGCGCCAGGACTTCCTCGAGTCCTATCCGGGCCACGAACTCGATCCGACCTGGATCGGCCGCATGTCTGCACGCGGCTCGAAGCCGTGGAAGGATTTCTCGACCAAGCACGGCCCGGAAGTAAAGGCGATCCGTCAGACCATCGCCGAGATTTGCATCGAGGTCGGCCTGCCGGTGGTGGAGTTCCGCCGCATCGTTTCGACCGTGCAGAAGGGCGAGCGCGAATCCAGCCGCGCCAAGAAGGACATGATCGAGGCCAATCTGCGCCTCGTGATCTCGATCGCCAAGAAGTACACCAACCGCGGCCTGCAGTTCCTCGATCTGATTCAGGAAGGCAATATCGGCCTGATGAAGGCGGTCGATAAGTTCGAATACCGCCGCGGCTACAAGTTCTCGACCTATGCGACCTGGTGGATCCGGCAGGCGATCACGCGTTCGATCGCCGACCAGGCCCGCACCATCCGCATTCCCGTGCACATGATTGAAACCATCAACAAGATCGTGCGCACCAGCCGCCAGATGCTGCATGAGATTGGCCGCGAGCCGACGCCGGAAGAACTGGCCGAGCGCCTCGTCATGCCGCTGGATAAAGTG
>DASXEH010000026.1:0-119319 GCA_036490215.1 Magnetospirillaceae bacterium | reverse complement strand
CGAGCCGCGACCAGAGCTATTTCCTCTGTCGCACCACGCGCGAAGAATTGGAATTTTTGCGTTTCCCGTTGGGCGACCTGACCAAGGGCGAAACCCGCACCCTCGCCCGCCGCTACGCGCTGCCGGTCGCGGCCAAGCCGGACAGCCAAGATATTTGCTTCGTGCCGAACGGCTCCTATGCCGACTTCGTCACCAAGCTGCGCCCCGGCGCGATCGAGCCGGGCGAGATCGTCGATGCCGACGGCACGGTGCTGGGCCGGCATGACGGCATCGTTCATTTTACCGTCGGCCAACGCAAAGGCATCGGCATCGCGGCGACGGAGCCGCTCTATGTTCTTCGGCTGGAGCCGGCGACGCATCGCGTCGTGGTCGGACCGCATCACGCGCTGGGGCAAAGCCGCGTCGCGCTGCATTCGGTGAATTGGCTCGGCGCAGGCGCACCGGAAGACGGCATGACGGTCGCCGTCAAGCTGCGCTCGGCGCAGCCGCCCGTGACGGCGCGGCTTCATGCCGATGGCTGCGAAATCGTGCTGGATGAGCCGGCGTTCGGCGTGGCGCCGGGTCAGGCCTGTGTGTTCTATGACGGCACGCGCGTCCTGGGCGGCGGCTGGATCGCGCGCGACCCTACTCTCGGGTTGACGCGCGCCGACGCCGTCACCAATATCCGGCTCCCTTCGGTGGCGGGGTAGCTCAGCTGGTTAGAGCAGGGGAATCATAATCCCAAGGTCGGGGGTTCAAGTCCCTCCTCCGCTACCAAAATCCTTTAAAATCAATGACTTATAGGTCGATACCGGTGCGACGAGCGCCGGCGTCGGCCTGTCATTATGGTTGGTCTTATCCGCTCGCCTGACAGGTCCGGAACCCGCCTTATATCTTGTGCCCACAAGATCGATTGACGGGGAGACCTATGACGAACGGGTTCGGTTCCTTTCTGCGCATCGCCTTCGCCGCTGCGGCCTTGCTGACGCTGGGCGCGACCACACACGCTTTCGCCGATGAAGACGATGTCGGCAGCGTCAACACCGAATGGAAGCTGATCGGCCCCGATCACAAGGTCGTGGTCTCGGTGTTCGACGACCCGGTCGTGCCGGGCGTGGCCTGCTATATCAGCCGCGCGCGCACCGGCGGAATCTCCGGCATGGTCGGTCTCGCCGAAGACAGTTCGGATGCGGCGATCGCCTGCCGCCAGGTCGGTGCGATCACCATACCCGCGAAGATGCCGCAGAAGGACGAGGTGTTCAGCGAGCATCGTTCGATCATGTTCAAACACCTGCGTGTGGTGCGGTTCTTCGACAAGAAGCACAACACGTTGGTCTATCTCTCCTACTCGGACAAGCTGATCAAGGGCTCGCCGCAGAACTCGGTCTCGGCGGTGCCCGTGATGCCGTGGCCGGCCGGAGCTCAGTAATTCGAGCACAGTAAAAAAGAGGACCGCATGAGCGAAGGGAAACGGGCCCGCGCGCAACAGCGCGCATTGGCCGCGATGAAACGGACGCTCGATTGGGCCTATGACCACGCCACCGAGGCGATTCCGGGCATCGGCAGTGCCAAGGATGTGGCCGCGAAGCATCTCAAGGCATCCGATAATGTGCCGGAAAAGGCGATCGACAATCTGATCGCCGCGCACACGGCCTATGCGGGCGTGACCGGCTTCGTCACCAATCTCGGCGGCGTGATGACGCTACCCGTTTCCATTCCCGCCAATGTCGCCTCGGTGCTGGCCCTGCAATTGCGGCTGATCGCAGCCATCGCCCATCTGCGCAACTATGATCCCGCCGATCCGCGCGTCCGCACGATGGCATTCCTGTGTCTTACGGGTAGTGGCGCCGCATCGGTGCTCGAAGATGTCGGCGTCAGTTTCGGCACGAAGCTCACTGGCCAATTGCTCGGCGGGCTCTCGAGCGTGGCGCTCAAGAAGATCAATCATGTGGTCGGCGCGCGGCTGACCTCGACCATGGGCGCCTCGGCCTTCGCAACGATGGGCAAGGCCTTGCCCATCGTCGGCGCCGTGGTCGGCGGCGCTTTCGATGCCGCAGTGACACGCGGCATCGGCGCAGCGGCGAAATCCATATTCGTCGCGCGGGAAGACGTCGTGGCGATAACAGACGTCGTCACGATAGAAGGCGTCGTCGCGAAAGACGACGACTCAAAGATCTCCGACGTCATTCCGGACCAGTGAGTGAAACGAGCGCCGATCCGGAATCCAGGAGAGATTCCCGCGAAGCGGCTTCTTTGTGGCCCTGGACCCCGGATAGCGCTGCGCGCTTCCGGGGTGACGCATCAAGGATGCGTCAGATAATCCGCGCGAATAGGCCGCGCGTGGCGTGTTCGCGCTCGGCCTCGACGGCATCGCGGTAAAGCGGGCTATTGAGCGTCTCGGGCGGGCGTCCGTCGAGTTTGTCGGTCAGCGTGTAGACCGTCATGCCCAGGATATGGCGGCAGAGATCGATATTGATGCGATTGACCAGCGGGTTCCCTGACAGCGCCGGGTTGCGCTGATATTCGATCAACCACGGCTGGCCGTTTGCATCGATCAGCACATCGAGCCCGAAAACGCGCGGCGGAAACGCATAGCGCGTGTGTTTGGCTGCCTGATCCTTGAACACACCGGCGTCGATGGCGATGGTCACGAATCGCCGCGCCAGATCGGCCACACGCATCCATATGGCCGGCGCATCCATTCCATCGGCAGCCATCTGCCGATAGGCGGCGCTCATCGTCCAGATGTTGCCCAGGTTTTCCTTGGCCGGGTCCTTGTCGATCACCAGATCGGGATGCTTGAGATGCAACGCCGTGTTGGTGACGTGGATGGCCGGACGCGCCAGCGCCGCCTCATCCGTGGCGTAGGGTTCCGGCGCCAGACGCGCAATGCCTTCGCGATAGACATAGGCGCGCAGCGAGTCGACGGTGCCCGACACCATCACATAGACGCGCGCATGGAATTTGCGGCCGTTGAGCAGGTAGGGATTGTCGAGATAGCGCTGGATCACCGCAGGCTGCTGCGCGTCCAGCGTGGCCGGCGGATCGCGGGTGAGCGTGATCCCCTGCCCGCCATAAAGATTTTCCGGCTTCACCGCGAAGATCGGCTGGCCGCTTGCCGTCGCCCGGAACTGGGCAAGCTTGGCCTCGTCACCGGGAAGGGCGAAACTCTCGGGCCAAAAGCGCGGCTGATCGGGATGTTTCTTGTGCCAGGCATCCAGCACGCCGGCCAGCGAACCCTTGTTCAGGAAAATGACCCAACCCGGGAACGGCAATTCCATGTCGGCGGCAACGATCGACGACGATACCGCTACCGGGTTCTGGCGATAGGCTTCGAACAACACGTTCGCCGCCTGATCGGCTTCGGCCCAACGCCCCGCGTCGCGCAGCGCATAGACCATCTGCCGCATCGCGGTGCGGCGCATATTGTCCTCGGGTTTAAGCTGGTCGATCAAGGTTTTGAAAACGTGGATCGCCTCGCCGACGCGGCCAAGCCGGTGCAGCGCGCGCCCCATGCGATCGGCCAGTAGCGTCGCGGGCCTGATCAGAGCGGCTGCGCGGAAAGCGGCAAGCGCCAGATCATTCTGGCCCAGCTGAAGATGAGAAATGCCGCGCGCTTCGTAGAGCGTCGGCGTGTATCGCTCGCGCGGGATCGCATCGCTGATCGCGAGGACCCCATTCATATCGTTGGTGCGGATATAGGTGAACACCAACGCTTCGCGCAGCTCGATCGAATCCGGATAATCGACCAGCGCTTCTTGGGCCATCCGCCGCGCTTGCATCACGTCCTGTTCGAGGATCGCCCTGATCTGGGCAATCGTATCCTGTACGGGTGCCGCCAAAAGCACGCTCCTCGTTTCGCCGCTCCTAACCCCGGCGCAGTGTGCTTCAAACAACCCTCTGAAAGAAAGACCCTCTTTGGGCTTGCATACGCCTGTAGGGCGTGGACGCAGCCTCCGGTTGCTCTACACTCGGCGCGGGACGGAAACGAGATGACGATATAGGGACAAACGATGCTTTTGGGATGTGTGGCCGACGATCTGACCGGCGCGACCGATCTGGCCCTGATGCTGGCGCGCGGCGGGCTGCGCACGGTGCAGACGACGGGCGTGCCGGATGGCGCGCTGGATCTCACCCGGGTCGATGCGCTGGTGGTGGCGCTGAAGTCGCGGACCATCCCCGCGGCTGAGGCTGTCGATCAATCCCTGAAAGCCGCCGCGTTCCTGAAGGCCGCCGGCGCACAGCGCTATTTCTTCAAATACTGCTCGACCTTCGACTCGACCGATCAGGGCAATATCGGTCCGGTGGCCGAGGCGATGCTGCGTTTTACCGGCGGCGATTTCACCATCGCCTGCCCCGCTTTCGCCGCGACCGGCCGCACGATCTATTGCGGCAATCTGTTCGTCAACGGCGTGCCGCTCAATGAGAGCAGCATGAAGGATCACCCGCTGACGCCGATGAAAGACGCCAATCTGGCGCGCGTGCTGCAGCGGCAGACCAAGCTGCAGGTCGGGCTGATTTCCTATGCCGATGTCGAGCGCGGCGCCGACGCCATCAAAGCAGCGATCGCGCGCGAAAAGGCGGCCGGCAAATCCTTCGCCATCGTCGATGCGTTGACCGACGACCATCTGCGCGCGATCGGTGCGGCGATGGCCGACCAGCCGCTCATCACCGGCGGTTCAGGCGTGGCGCTGGGCCTGCCCGAGGCCTATCGCAAACTGGGTCTGATTCAGACGCTGGCGCCGCCCGCCGATCTTTTTGCCGCGCCCGCGGGTCGCGCCGCTATCCTGGCCGGCTCATGCTCGGCGGCGACGCGCGGACAGGTCGCGGCCGCCATCGCCGCCGGCGCGCCGGTCTTCCAGATCGATCCGCTGGCCGCGGCCGAAGGAAAGGTGACCACGTCGCAGCTGATCGATTGGGTCGCGCAGCAGAAAGGCGAAGCCACCCCGCTGGTCTATTCCAGCGCCGATCCGGATGCGGTGCGCGCAGTGCAGGACAAACTCGGCCGCGACAAAGCCGGACATTTGGTCGAGCAACTTCTGGCGGGCGTCGCAAAAGGGCTCGCCGCGCGCGGCTTCACGCGCCTGATCATTGCCGGCGGCGAAACCTCGGGCACGGTGGTCGATGCCTTGGGCGTGAAGGCGCTGGCCATCGGCCCCGAGATCGATCCCGGCGTGCCATGGACGCGCAGCATCGCCGGAACCGACCTTGCGCTGGCGCTAAAATCGGGCAATTTCGGCACACCCGACTTTTTCCTCAAGGCATGGAAAAAGCTGCGCTGATCGTCACCGCTCGGTGACTATTCTGTGAGATGCGATCGCGTTCCCTCTTACGTCGCATCCTTCCGCCACGATCCGGCCACGCCATCGCCATGAAGCGCTGGCATCTTCCACCCGTCGCCGACATCGGCCGCGAATAGGGCGGCTCGGTTGAGGGCGGATCAAATTCAGGCCCAGGAGAAGACCCCATGAAGAAACTAGCCGCCGTTTTGTTCGCGCTCGTCACCGCGACCGGCTTCGCCGCCGTTCCGCTGACGCAAGCCTCGGCACAGAGCCGGGAACAGGAAGTCGTCGATCGCTCGACCGAGGTCATCGAACATCTCCATCGCGGCCATGAAGAAACCGCCGTCAAAGCGCGCGAGTTGCTGCACCATGCGCGCGCCGTGCTGATCATCCCCAGCCTCAAGAAGGGCGGGTTCATCTTCGGCGCACAGGGTGGTTCCGGTGTGCTGGTGGCCCGTCAGGGCGCGAATGATTGGAGCCAGCCCGCCTTTTACGGCATGGGCGCCGGTTCCTTCGGCCTGCAGATCGGTTTCGAAGTTTCGCGCGTGGTGCTGATCATCATGAATGACCACGCCCTCAATGCGCTGATGGAGAACAAGGTGAAACTCGGCGCCGAAGCCGGCCTTGCCATCGCGACCATCGGCGGCGGCGCGGAAGCCTCCACCACCACCCATGGCGGCGCAGACATCTATGTCATCGCTGAATCGAAAGGCCTGTTCGGCGGCGTTGCCGTGCAGGGCGGCATTGTCGGTCCGCAACACGATAGGGACGCGGCCTATTACGGCCACCGCGCCACGACGCGCGATATCATCATGCGCCGCAATACCTCCAACCCAGGCGCGAATGCGCTGCAAACGGCGATGGACGGCATCTAACGATTGCGTTCGATCGGCGGGTCTTGCGCGGCCCGCCGATTTTTTTTCCGCACTTTTCCTGGTCCGATATAGACCTCGACACGGCTATCTGACCGATTAGAGTCCCTGGGCTCTGTTCGGCTCACGGCATCGAGGTCGCATATGTCCCTCAAAGTCCTGTTCATCGGCGGCACGGGCAATATCTCGCTGCCCTGCGTCAAGGAAGCGGTTAGCGCCGGCCATCAAGTCACCGTCTTCAATCGCGGTGCGCGCAGCGAGAAACTGCCGCCCGGCGTGGCGAGCATTGCTGGCGACCTGAAAGACGCCGCCTATCGCGATCTCGGTAAACAGGGCTTCGACGTCGTCTGCCAATTCATCTGCTTCAACGCCGCACAGATGCAGGAAGACGTTGCCGCGTTCCTCGGCAAGGTCGGCCAGTACATCTTCATCTCCTCGGCATCGATCTACGAGAAGCCGCCGCGGCATTACGTCATCACCGAAGAGACGCCGACGGTGAATCCCTATTGGCCCTACAGCCAGGACAAGATCGCCTGCGAGGCGGTTCTCAAGGGGCAAAGACGGAAGGGCTGGACGATCATCCGCCCAAGCCACACGGTCCGCACCCATATCCCCACCATGTTCAACGACGCCGATGGCGCCGCGCATCGCATGATGGCGGGCAAGCCGGTGCTGATCGCAGGCGACGGCAGCACGCCTTGGACGCTCACCCGCTGCGCCGATTTCGCGGTGCCTTTCGTGCGCCTGTTCGGCAAAGAAGCGGCGCTCGGCGATGCGATCCATATCACCTCCGACAACGCCTATACCTGGAACGACATCTACGCGGTGATCGCCGATGGGTTGGGCGTGACGGCCGATGTGGTCCATGTGCCGACCGAGACGCTGGTGCGCTATCACCACCCCTGGGAAGGCCCGTTGATGGGCGACAAGACCTGGACCGCGATCTTCGACAACAGCAAGCTCAAGCGCCTGGTTGGCGATTTCAAATGCGCGAAGGAGCTCACCGAGGTTCTGGCCGAACCGATCGCCCATTGCAAAGCGCGCGTGGCGGCGGCAGCGGCTCCGGTCGTGGGCGAACTCGACCCATTGATGGACCGGATCGCCCGCGAGCAGCGCGCGCTCGGGGCGTAGACGCCCTACTCGACCAAATTGCGTGGCGCGCCGCCAACGAAGGCCTCGACATTGTCGATCAGTTGATCGGCGAGAATCTGCATTGCCTCGCGGCTGGCCCAGGCGACATGGGGCGTGAGGATGAAGTTGGGCAGGTCGAGCAAATCGATCAGCGGATTGCCCTGCTTCGGCGGCTCGGTGGTCAACACGTCGAAACCGGCGCCCGCGATGGTGCCCGTGCGCAACGCCTGAACCAGCGCCGCTTCGTCCACCAATCCGCCGCGCGAACAATTGATCAGGATGGCGCTGGGCTTCATCGTCTTGAGCTCGGCCGCACCGATCATGTTGCGCGTCGCATCAGTCAACGGCGTCTGTAGAACGACGATATCGGCCTCGCGCAATATGGTTTCCAAATCGACGCGATCGGGACCGGGCTTCGATCCCATCGCGAGGATCTTCATGCCGAAAGCCTGCGCGATCTTGCCGACCCCTTTACCCAGCGCGCCATAGCCGACGATACCGATGGTCGAGCCCGCGACATCGTGGATCGGGTGATCGAACAAGCAGAACGTGTCCACCGTCTGCCAACGGCCGCGCTTCACATCCTCGCGATAGGCGATCAGATTGCGCCTGAGCGCGAAGATCAGCGTGAACACATGCTCGGGCACGGTGTTGAAGGCATAGCCGCGGATATTGCTGACCGGAATGCCGCGCGCCTTGCACGGCGCTTTATCGACGATATCCGTGCCGGTGGCGGCGACGGCGATGAATTGGAGATCGGGAAGCTGGGCCAGCGCGGCGGCGCGGATCGGGATCTTGTTGGTGATGGCGATGGTCGCGCCCTTCAACCGCTCGACCACCTGATCGGCGGTGGACGAATCATACTCGCGATAGGTGTGGGGGAAATCCGGCTTTCGCAGCGTCGCCCCAACCGAAGCGCGATCGAGAAAGACGATCGAATGCTCCATTTCCCGCTCCCTTTTATCTTTTTTCGATCCGCCGGGGCTTAGAGTAGACTGGCCACGATGGTCCGTTCATCAGCTTTTTGGGCCGCAAAGAGCCCGATCAGGGGGAGATGGTGAGAACACATCAAATGCGTGTGGTGCAACGATGAACGCCAATCTGCCATCGGGCACCATGCCGGTGGAGGAACGCCACCGCATCGATGAAGCGGCGCTGGCCACATGGCTGACCGCCCATGTTCCAGGCTACGAAGGGCCGCTGTCGGTCTTGCAATTCAAAGGCGGGCAGTCGAACCCGACCTATCGCCTCAACACGCCGCGCCAGTCCTACGTTTTGCGGCGCAAGCCCTTCGGCAAATTGCTGCCCTCGGCCCATGCGGTCGATCGCGAGTTCCGCGTGATCTCCGGGCTCCATGCGCAGAGCTTTGCCGTGCCGCGTCCCTATGCGCTCTGCACCGACGACTCGGTGATCGGTTCGGCCTTCTACGTGATGGACATGGTCGAAGGCCGCGTGCTGTGGAACGGCGCGGTGCCCGATGCGAGCCCGAGCGAACGCGCTGCGATCTACGAGTCGATGATCTCGACTCTGGCCAAGCTGCACCAGTTCGATCCCGCCCAGATCGGCTTGGCCGACTATGGCAAGCCCGGCAACTATTTCGCGCGGCAGATCGATCGCTGGACCAAGCAATACCGCGCCTCGGAAACGGAGAAGAACGAGGCGGCCGAGCGGCTGATCGAATTTCTGCCGCGCACCGTGCCCGCGCAGGAACGCACCTCGATCGTCCATGGCGATTATCGCATCGACAATATGGTCTTCGCGCCCAGCGAGCCGCGCGTCGTTGCGGTGCTCGATTGGGAGCTCTCGACGCTCGGCGATCCGCTGGCCGATTTCACCTATTTCCTGGTCAATTGGATGCTGCCGCAAGACGGCCGCGCCTGTCTCGGCGGTGCCGATCTCAAGGCGCTCGGCATTCCGAGCCTGGAGCAGATTGCCGCGCGCTATTGCGCACTGACCGGCCGCAGCGGCATCCCCGATCTTAACTGGTATTTCGCTTACAATCTGTTCCGGTTTACGGCCATTCTTCAGGGCATCGCCGGACGGATGCGCGACGGCACCGCGTCCAGCGCACGCGCTGCCGAATCGGTAGCGCGTATACCGGCGCTATCCAAGGCGGCACTCGATTTCGCGATCAAGGCGGGAGCTTAGCAATAGCATGAATGAAAGCGGCACACCGCCAACTGGAACTGGCACGCATCAGGCCTTCGCGGCGCTGTCGGCCGGCAACTATGTGCGCACGCGCTGGTGGTGGGTGCGTCACGCACCGGTGCGCGACGATGGCGGCCGCATCTATGGCCAATCCGATCCGCCCTGCGACACGAGCGACAAACCGGTGTTCGAAGCGGTGGCGAAGGTGCTGCCCAAGAACGCGGTGTGGATTTCGAGTCAGTTGCTGCGCACGCGCCAGACGGCGGAAGCGATCTGGGATGCGGGCTATGGCAAAGGCATCACGATGCGTGCCGATCCCGATCTGGCCGAGCAGGATCTCGGCTCATGGCAGGGCAAGGACCGCGCCAGCTTCTTTGCGACGCGCGTGCCCAACCCGTCGAGCTATTGGTTCGCAGCGGCCGACGAGAAAGCGCCCGACGGCGAAAGCTTCAACGATCTGGTCGT
Source organism: Magnetospirillaceae bacterium (assembly GCA_036490215.1). Classification (GTDB taxonomy): domain Bacteria; phylum Pseudomonadota; class Alphaproteobacteria; order Rhodospirillales; family Magnetospirillaceae; genus JASHSH01. The sequence goes on along the minus strand of DASXEH010000026.1, from coordinate 109,442 downwards.
GCGCATCAAACGCGCCGTCGACAAATTCACGCCGGAATATTTGGGCAAGGATATCGTCGCGGTCGCCCATGGTGGCTCGATCCGCGCCGCGGCATCTTTGGCGCTTGGCCTCGATTCGCAGAAGGCGCTGGGCATCGCCATCGAGAACTGCTCGATCACGCGGCTGGATCATTATTCCAGCCCGAGCGAATCGGGCTGGCGCACGGTGATGATCAATCATCAGCCGTGGAGCGCCAGCGCCGAACGCTGAAGCCGCCCAATACTTCCGCTTAGTGCTTGAGGACGGCTTCGGTCACCTGGTTGTCGTCGGCGAGCGCGCGGCCGGCCTTCAGGCTCGCTTTCTGCAATTCGCCGTGATAGGCTTTCACGCCCTCGTCGGGGCTGACCTCGCCGCTGACCACGGCGCGCATCAACTTGACGATGGCGAGCGGTGATTCGGCCTGCTTGATCTTACGGCCGAACAGCGCGATGCGCGCGCCGTATTTCTCGCCCTGGTGCAGAAGCTCGAACGTGTCGCGCGTGGTGCCGGCGCCGCCGCCGAGCAGACCGACGATCAGCGTCGAATCGTGCGAGGCCAGTTCCTCCAGCGCCTTCGGGCCGTTATAGGCGATCTTCAGGAACAGCGGCCGCTGCGCCTGAACCACGCCGGCGAGCACGCGCACGATACTGTCGTTGATGTAATGCGGCAGATCGGCGGGCGGAATGCCGGTGTCGACATTCGGGTTGAAGACCTCGAGGAAGTATTTGAGTCCGTTGGCGGTCGCGTCATCGCGGAACTGAGCGAACGCGTCCATCGACGCGACATCGGCATCGAGATCGTTGTTGAAGGTCATCGAATAGAGGCCGAGATCGGTCAGGTAATGCGGCTTGCCCGGCGCGGGTGTCGCCTGGCCGTACATCACATGCGGGATCGAAGCCGAGCGGAACGGGCGGCAGGGTTGCTTGTGATAGATCGCCCCGCGCAACGGCCAGATATCGGTGGTGTCATTGGCGCGGAAGGCTGGCTTCACGGCGCTGCCTTTGAACACGCCGCGCTCGACCAGCTTCTCCAGATTGGAAGCGGAGCACAGCATGATATCGACGATGTCTTGTTTGACGATCGCGGCGATGTCGTCGAGGAATTCCTCGCGCGTTCTGAAACGCCGACCACTGCCGGCCGCCGCCGGACCATAGGACGGCACGCCGCCGCCCATATCAGGGTCCTTGGCGTCGGCGATGATGAAGTCCTTGCGCGTATATTTACCCGCGAGGATTCGCGCCAGTTTCTCATCGAGACGATACATCCGTTTGCTCCCTTATGCGTCTTTGGCCCGCAAAGGTTTGCGCGGGCGGCAAAGACTATGGCGCAGGGACGGGCGAGAATCCAGATCGATACGGGAGTGGCAGACCAGCGCCCATTGGAAGGGTGCCTGGAAGAGTTAACTCCAGACGAAGTTCGACGCGCTGATGCTGCTGCCGCTGACACCGGTCAAGGTGATGGTCATATTTTCGTGACCGGTTCCTGTGGTGTCGATGTGCAGGATATGGGTTGTCGTGTCGAAGAACATCTGCGTGTGGCTGCCGTTGGTCGCCGTGAAGCCAGTGAAGCTGCCCTCGGTGAAACTGGCTGTGCCGCCGTTCAGCAGACCTTCGAAGAACAATTTGTCGTTGGTGGCGAAGCCGCTGATCGTGTCGGCCGTGGCGCCATGGGCCGACTGATTGATGGACGTATAGATGATCACGTCGTCGCCCGTACCCGATGCCAGCGAGATCACGTCGGCGCCTGAGCCGGAATAGATGGTGTCGCCATTGGCTGCGCCGATGACGACAACACCCTTCGATGCCGGCGAAATATCGATCACGTCGCCCAAGGTTCCGGCGGCGATGGTCTCGACGTTGATGATCGTCACGGTGTTGTGACCGGTACTGGCCAGGCTCAGCTTGTCGTTGCCGGCACCGAGGTCGATCGTCCCGTCATAGGGCGTGGTCAGCACGACGAAATCGCTACTGCTGCCGCCGGTCAGGGTTTCCACATTCGCGATGGTGACCGAGCCGCCAAGTGGCGACAGGGTCAGCGAATCGTCGCCGCCGCCAAGATCGATCTTGCCGGCACTGCCCGAACCGCCAAGCGCGATGAGATCGTCGCTGGCCCCACCGATCAGCGTCTCGACATTGATGATGGTCGCGGTATTGCCCGTGTCGGCCAGGGTCAAAGAATCGTTGCCCGATCCGAGGTCGATGGTGCCGAGATAGGAGTTCGCAAGGATGATCACATCGGTACCGGTGCCACCGCCGACTGTCTCGACGTTGATCAGCGTGACCGTACCGCCCGCCGCCAGAACGACCTTATCGTCGCCGTCGCCCAGATCGATCTGCCGCGCCGAAACCAGGGAGCCGAAGGTCAAAACGTCGTCGCCCACGCTCGATGTAAAGGTCTCGACATTGCTCAGCGTCGCCGTGTTGCCGATAGGGCTGAGGGTCAACGAGTCGGTGCCGGCGCCGAGATCGACCGTGCCGACGAACGCCTTGGCCTGGTCGACGGTGATCACGTCGGCGGCCGCGCTGCCCACCACGATCTCGACATTGGAGAGCGAGGCCGTTGCACCGAGCGCGAAGATCATTTTGTCGACGCCGGCGCCGAGATCGACGGTCGCGCCTTGGGTGACAGTCGTCAGCGTCACAGTGTCGTTGCCCGCGCCGCCAAGAATGGTTTCGACATTGGCCAGCGAGATCACGTTGGTCACGGCGGCAGCCAGCTGGACTTGGTCATCGCCCGAACTCAGATCGATCAGGCCGCCGGTGACCTGCTGGCCCAGCGTGACGATATCGTCGCCGATACCGCCCGTAATGGTCTCGATATTGACGGCCGTAACCGTACCGCCGGCGAGAATGATCAGTTTGTCGGTGCCCGCGCCGAGATTGATCAGGGCGCTCCCATCGGTGGTCAAGGTCACGGTGTCGGCGCCCGTGCCGCCGGTGATCGCTTCGACATTGGCAACGGTGACGGCATTGGTGGCGACGCTGGCCAGGGTCAGCCGATCGTCCCCCGCGCCGAGATCGACCAGTCCGCCCGAGGTCGGTGTGGTCAGCACGACAACATCCGTGCCGGTTCCGCCGATGACCGTCTCGACATTGGTCAAGGTCATCGTGCCGCCGGCATTGATCATGACTTTGTCGGTGCCGGCGCTGAGGTCGATGCTACCCGTGAACGCGTTGGCCAGAGTGACAACGTCGACACCACTGCCACCGAGCACCGTCTCGACATTCATGATGGAGACGGTGTTGCCGCTGCCGATCATCGTCAGACTATCGTTGCCGGAACCGAGATCGATGATCACGTTGACCGCCGATGTCTTCAACGTGATCAGATCGGTGCCGGTCCCGCCCATGACCGTCTCGACATTGGCGAGCGAGAAGGTGCCGCCCGCCAGCAGCGTCAGCGAATCATCACCTGCGCCCATGTCCAAGGTGCCGGTGAACGATGTGGCGATAGTGACGATATCGTTGCCCGAACCGGCAATGATCGTCTCGACATTGGCGATGGTGACGGTGTTCGGGAAGCCGCTGGCCAGGATCAGCTCGTCCTGCCCACCGGCCAGGTTGACATAGCCGACGTTGAAGTTCGAGCCCATCGTCACCACGTCGTCGGCCGAACCGCCCACCACCGTCTCGACGTTGAACAACGTGACCGAATTGCCGAACTGGTTCGACAGGGTCAGCTTGTTCTGGCCGACGCCGAGATCGATCGTGCCCTGATAGGCCGTCGCCAGCGCGATGTTGTCATCCCCGCCGCCGGATACCAGCGTCTCGACATTGATGATCGTCACCGGGCCCGAACCATTGGACAGCACCAACTCGTCATCGCCCGAGCCCAGATCGATCGTGCCCGTGAATGACGAGCCCAAGGTGACGACATCATCGCCGGTGCCGCCGATCAGCGTCTGCACATTGGAGACGGTGACGGTGTTGTAAGCGGAATTGGCCAGAATCAGCTTATCGTGGCCCCCGCCGAGATCGATCGACCCGTTATAAGTGGACAGCAGGGTGATGACGTCGCTGCCGGTGCTCGGAATCAAGGTCTCGACATTGATCAAGGTCACCGTGCCGCCGACCAGCAAGGTCAGCTGATCGTCGCCCCCGCCCAGATCGATGGTGCCGCCAGTCGGCGCGGTGCCCAGGGTGACGACGTCATCGGCCGCGCTGCCGGTGAAAGTCTCGATATTGGAGATGGTGATCGTATTGTCGCCGGCGCTCGACAGAGTCAGCGAGTCGTTACCCTTGCCCAGATCGATCGCTTCGCCCGTGACCGGCGATGCCAGCACGACGATGTCGTTGCCGGTGCCGCCGATCAGCGTCATCACATTGGCGACGGTCACGGTATTGACCGCCGCATTGGCCAGGACCAAAACGTCGTCGCCGCCGCCGAGATCGATCGAGCCATTGAAGGCCGCGCCGAGAACCACATGATCGTCACCGGTGCCGGCGATCAGCGTCTCGATATTGATGATCGTGACGGTGTCGGACGCCGCACTGGCCAGTGTCAGCTGGTCTTGGCCCGATCCCAGATCGATCGTACCGTTGAAGGCCGAGCCTAAGGTCACCAGATCATCGCCGGTGCCACCCACCAGGGTTTCGACATTGATCACGGTGACCGTGTTGGCCGCAGCATTGGCCAGGATCAGCTTGTCGTTGCCGTCGCTCAGATCGATGGTGCCGTTATAAGCGGTGGTCAACGTCACCACATCGGTGCCGGTGCTACCGATCAAGGTTTCGACATTGATCACGGTCACGGTGCCGCCCGCGCCCATGGTGAGTTGGTCGTCGCCCGAACCCAGATCGACGATCATGCCTTTGGCGGCCGTGCCGAGCGTGACTTGGTCGTCGCCGATCCCACCTACCAGCGTCTCGACATTCGACACCGTCGCCATATTGCCGAGATCGGACAGAATCAGCTTGTCGTTGCCCGAACCCAGATCGATCGAGCCGGTCATCGACGTGCTGAAGGTGACGATGTCGTTCCCGGTGCCGGCAAGCAGCGTCATCACATTGGCGACGGTCACGGTATTTGTCGCCGTGCTGGCCAGTCGCAGTATGTCGTCGCCGCCGCCCAGATCGATCGAGCCATTGATCGACGAGCCCAAGGTCACGATGTCGTCTTCATAACCGGCGACCAGGGTCTCCACATTGACGACGGTCAGGGTGTTGCTGCCGCCAATGGTGTAGAGCGTCAATTGGTCGGAACCCGCGCCCAGATCGATCGTGCCGCCCGTGATCTCGGCACCGAGGGTGACTTGATCGCTCATGGAGCCGCCGATCAGCGTCTCGACATTGAGGATCGTCACGATATTGCCGGAGCTGGACAGAATCAGTTTGTCGGTTCCCGAGCCGAGATCGACATAGGTGCCGGTCTGCACGCCGCTCAGGGTGACGACATCGTTGCCGGTGCCGCCCATGACCGTTTCGATATTGATCACGGTCAGCGAATTGTGCGCCACATTGGCCAGTGTCAGCGTGTCGTCGCCGTCGCCCAGATCCAACCTGCCGGAACTGATCGCGGAACCCAGTGTGATCGCGTCGTCGCTCGTGCCGCCGACCAGCGTCTCGATGTTGAAAATCGTGATGTTGTTCGCGCCGTCGCTGGACAAGATCAGCTTGTCATTGCCCGCGCCGAGATCGATCAACCCGCCGGTATAGGGATTATCCAGGGTGACGATATCGATGCCCGCGCCACCGAGAACGGTAACCACGTTGAGCACCGTGACGGTGTTGCCGGTCGACGCCAGATGCAGCGTGTCATCGCCGCCGCCCAGATCGATCGTGGCACCCTTGATCGAGTTGGCCAGGGTCACGTTATCGTCGCCGACACCGGCAATCAGCGTCTCGATATTGACCACGGTGACCGTATTGCCGACCGAGCTCAGCGTCAGCATGTCATCGCCGGCGCCCAGATCGAACTTGGCGCCCGTGATCGGCGTATTCGGGTCCAGAGTGACAATGTCGATTCCGGTGCCGCCCACCAATGTCTCGACGTTCAGAATCGTGACGGTGTTGCCCGCATTGCCCAGCTGCAGCTTGTCGTTGCCCGAGCCGAGATCGATGACTGCGCCGGTGGCCGCGGAACTGAGCGTGACCACGTCGGTGCCCGTTCCGCCCAGGACCGTTTCGATATTGATAACGGTGACGGTGCCGCCGGCCGATAGAGTCAGTGAATCGTCACCCGAGCCGAGATCGAGCTTCACGCCCTTCACGGGCGTGGCGATCGTAACCAGATCGTCGGCGGTGCCACCGAACAGCGTCTCGACGTTCAAGATGGTCAGTAGGTTGTTGCCGTCGCTGGACAGAACCAACTGGTCGTTGCCCGAGCCCAGGTCGATCGTGCCGCCATTCACCGGCGAACCCATCGTCACCACATCGACGCCGATGCCGCCGACCAGGGTGGCGACGTTGTTGATCGTGACCGTATTGCCGGTGCTGGCGAGTTTCAGCGTGTCGTCGCCGCCGCCAAGATCGATGTTGCCCTTGATGGAATTGCCGAGCGTGACCGTATCGTCTTCCGCGCCGGCGACCAGCGTCTCGACATTGACCACCGTCACCGTGTTGCTGCCGCCCGTGGCAGACAGAGTGAGCTGATCGAGGCCTGCGCCCAAATCGACCGAGCCGCCGGTGATTTCGGCGCCCAGGGTGACCACGTCGGTGCCGGTGCCGCCGATCAGGGTCTCGATATTGAGAACCGTCACGGTGCCGCCGGCTGCCATGACCAGCTTGTCGTTACCCGCACCCAGATCGAAGGTCGCGCCGGTCACCGCCGCCTTCAGCGTGACGACATCGTTGCCGGTGCCGCCAACCAGCGACTCGACGTTGAGCACGGTCACGGTGCCGCCCGCCGACAAAATCAGCGCATCGTCGCCCGAACCGAGATCAAGCGTGCCGCCGGCCAACGGCGTGCCCAGCGTGATCATGTCGTCGCCGGTGCCGCCGATCAGCGTCTCGACATTGGACACGGTTAGAGTGTTGCCGCCGCTGTACAGCGTCAGCTTGTCGCTGCCGCCGCCAAGATCGATGAAGCCGCTATTCGATACCGTGGTCAGCGTGACGACATTGACGGCGACATTGCCAATCAGCGTTTCGACGTTGCCAACGGCGATGGTGCCGGTGACGGTGCCGCCCAGGTATACCGTATCGTCGCCGACGCCGCCCATCAGCGTCTCGACATTGGCGATGGTGAGGGTATTCGCCGTGGCGTCGAACAATTGGAGCGAGTCGCTGCCGGTGCCGAGATCGACGATACCGGCCGTCATGTCGATGCCGAGCGTGACGATGTCGCTGCCCGACCCGCCAATGATGGTCTCGACATTGTAGACTGTGATCGTGTTCGTCGCGGCGTTGAACAGGGTGAGCTTGTCGTCGCCGTCGCTCAGATCGACCGAACCGCCGGTGAATTGGGTGCCGAGCGTGACGATGTCGCTGCCGGTGCCGGCGACCAGGGTCTCGATGTTGAGGACGGTGACCGTATTCTTGGCGGCGCTGAACAGATTCAGTTCGTCGCTGCCGGAGCCAAGATCGATCCGGCCACCGTCGATTGCCGCGCTCAGGGTAACGATGTCGTCGCCCGTGCCGCCGACCAGGGTCTCGACATTGACCACCGTAATGGTGGCGCCGGCATTGCTCAGCGTCAGCTTGTCGCTGCCCGCGCCGAGATCGATCACGCCGGTATAGGCCGAACCCAGAATGATCTGATCGGACCCTGAACTGCCGACGATCGTTTCGATATTCAGCAGTGTCAGCGTATTGCCGGTCGGGCTGGTCAGAGTCAGCAGGTCGTCGCCCGAGCCGAGGTCGACCGTGCCGCTGATCGACTTCGTCAGTGTCACCAGATCGTCGCCCTGGCCACCGACCAGCGTTTCGACATTGACCACCGTCAGGGTATTGCCGGTGTCTGCCAATATCAGCTTGTCGTTGCCTGCGCCGAGATCGATCGAGCCGTTGACCGAGGAGCCGAGCGTAACCAGATCGATGCCCGTGCTGCCGACGATCGTTTCGATATTGGTCAGGGTCACCGTGTTGGGACCCTTGGCCATGATCAGTTTGTCATCGCCGTCGCTGAGATCGATGGTGCCGCTATAGGCCGTCGACAGCGTCACGATGTCGTTGCCGGTGCCGCCGATCAGCGTTTCGACATTGGCGACCGTGACGGTGTTGTGCGTGGTATTGGCGAGAATGACTTCGTCGTCGCCGGAACCCAGGTCGATCGTGCCGCTGGTGATCGCGCCGCCCAGCGTGATCACGTCATCGCCGGTGCCGCCGATCAGCGTCTCGACATTGACCACCGTGGCGGCGTTGCTGAGCGAATTGGCGAGCGTCAGCTTGTCGATGCCGGAACCGAGGTCGATCGTGCCGGCGAACGCGGTGGTCAACGTCACGACATCGTTGCCGCCGCCTGCGATGATCGTTTCGATATTGGTCAGCGTGACGGTATTGCCGGCGCTGGCCAACGTCAGCTGATCGTCGCCGGCGCCCAGATCGAGCGTGGCGCCACGCAGCGGCGTGCCCAGGGTGACAATGTCGTCGGCCGTGCCGGCAATCAACGTCTCGACATTGAGAACCGTGATCGTGTTGTTGCCGGCATTGGACAAGGTGAGCTGATCGGTGCCGCCGCCCAGATCGATGACGCCGCCGGTGAACTGCTGCGCCAGCGTGACCACGTCGGTGCTGCCGCCGGCAACCAGCGTCTCGATATTGATGATCGTGACGGTGTTGGCGTTGCCCGACAGGGTCAGCTTGTCGTCGCCGTCGCTGAGATCGATCGTGCCGTTGAAGGCGGTGCCCAGGGTGACGATGTCGTCGCCGGTGCCGCCGATCAGCGTCTCGACATTGGACACGGTCAGCGTATTGGTGGCGCTGCCGGCGAGAGTCAGCTGATCCAGGCCCGAACCGAGATCGATCGTGCCGCTGGTGATCGCGGTGACCAACGTGACGATGTCCGAGCCGGCGCCGCCGACCAGTGTCTCGACATTGATGACCGTGACGGTGTTGCCGCCCGTGGCCAGGGTTAGCTTGTCGTTACCCGCGCCCAGATCGATCGCGGTGCCGGTGGTCGAGGTCGACAGAATGACGACATCGGAACTCGTACCGCCGAAGATCGTCTCGACATTGGCCAGCGTGACGGTATTCGAACTGAAACTGGCCAGAGTGATCTGGTCGTCGCCGCTGCCCAAGTCGATCGAGCCGCCGCGCACCGCCGTGCCGAGGGTGAGCACATCGTCCGCGGCGCTGGCGACGATGGTTTCGACATTGGTCAGCGTGGCGGTGTTGTCGCCGGTGCCGTTCAGAACCAGCTTGTCGGTGCCGAGACCGAGATCGATCGTGCCGCCGGTGATCGGCGCGCCCATGGTCACCACATCGGTGCCCGCGCCGCCGACCAGGGTTTCGACGTTGTACACCGTCACAGTGCTGCCGGCGCCGAGCACCAGCTTGTCGTCGCCATCGCTCAGATCGATGGTCGAGCCGGTCAGCACCGTCAGCGGACTGACGACGACGATGTCGTCGCCGGGCCCACCAATGATCGTCTCGACGTTGGCTACGGTCAGCGTGTTCGGACCGGTTGCCAGGGTCAGGCTATCGGCGCCCGAGCCGAGATCGATGGTCGAGCCGGTCACCGCGCCAAGCAGGAAGACCTGATCGCTGGCCGTGCCGCCGATCACGGTTTCGATATTGATGATGCTGATGGTGTTGGCGCCGGCGCTGGACAGCTGCAGGCGATCGGAGCCGGAGCCGAGATCGTAGAAGCCGCCGGTGATCTGCGCGCCGAGGAACACCGAGTCGAGGCCCGTGCCGCCCGTCAGCGTTTCCACACTGATCAGGGTGACGGTGTTGCCCGAGGTGTTCGACATCGTCAGCGAGTCGTCGCCGAGGCCGAGGTTGTAATACCCGTTGCCGGAATTGGAGAGCGTGAGAATGTCGTCGACCGCACCGCCGGTGACCGTCTCGATATTGGCCAACGTCAGCGTGTTGGCGCCGGCACTCGACAGCGTGAGGCGATCGGAGCCCAGGCCGAGATCGTAGAACCCGCCGGTGGCCTGGACGCCGACGGTGACCGTGTCGGCGCCGCCGGCGCCGATCAGCGTCTCGATATTCGCAACCGTCACCGTGTTGGCGGAGATCGACAGCGTCAGTTTGTCGTCGCCGTCGCTCAGATCGATCGTGCCGTTCGAGATGCCGGACGCCAGCGTAACGATGTCGTTGCCGGTGCCGCCGATCACCGTCTCGATATTGGCCAAGGTGATCGTATTGGTGGACGCGCTGAACAACGTCAGCTGATCGAGGCCGCCACCGAGATCGAGCTTGCCCGCCGTGACCTGCGAGCCCAGCGTGACGATATCGATGCCCGTGCCGGCGATCACCGTTTCGATATTGATGATCGTCAACGTCGAGCCGGCACTCGACAGGATCAGCTTGTCATCGCCCGAGCCGAGATCGATCACCGCACCGGTTTCGGCGCCGCCCAGGGTGATGATATCGCTGCCCGTGCCGCCGAGCAGCGTTTCGACATTGAGGATGGTGACCGAATTGACCGCAGCATTGGCCAGGACGAGCTGATCGTCACCCGAGCCGAGATCGATGGTCGCATTGGCGGTGCCGGTCGCGAAGGTGACCACGTCGTCGCTGACGCCGCCGATCACCGTCTCGATGTTGATCACCGTCACCGTGTTGGGGGCGGCATCGGACAGGGTTAACCGGTCGTTGCCGCCGGCCAGATCCATCAATCCGCCGGTGATCTGCGTTCCCAGCGTAACCAGGTCGTTACCGTTGCCGGCAAGCAGCGTCTCGATGTTGACGATCGTGACGGTGCCGCCGCCGCTCAGGGTGAGCGAGTCGCTGCCGTCGCCGAGATCGAGGGAACCGCTGAAGCCCGAAGTGAGAGTAACGATGTCGTCGCCGGTGCTGCCAATCAGCGTGTCGACATTCGCAAGCGTGACGGTGTTGGCTGCAGCGTTGTTGGAAAGCGTCAGCGAGTCGCCGCCGCCGCCCAGGTCGATGCGTCCGCCGGTTACGCCGCCGCTGAGGGTGACGATGTCGTCGCCGGTGCCCGCGACAATGGTCGAGATGTTGACGACGGTGAGCGTGCTGCCATGCGAACCGACGACAAGCCGATCGGTGCCCGCGCCCAGATCGATGACCGTGCCGGTGAGCGAACCGCCCAGCGTGATGATGTCATCGCCGGTGCCGCCGGTGATGGTCTGCGCGTTGACGATGGTGAGCGTGCCGCCGGCCGGCGCAAGCGAGATGGAGTCATCGCCGCCACCCAGATCGACGTAACTGCCCGACAGCGGGGCAGTGAGAATGACAGAATCGTCCCCTGTTCCCGTTGTCAACGTATCGAACGTCGAAACGGTTACCGTAACCGGCGAAGAGAACGAAATATCGGTAGCCACTATGCACCCATCGGAAAGAAGTGCTTCTGCAACTTCTGCCCGCGCTTACACCCACCGCGCGGGTCCCCAAAATCCTTCTTCGGTCCAGTCGGCGTTTTCTTCCGCCGTGCACAGCACTTTGGCCACTCAACCGAATGGGCCAGTATCTCAAAAACTTGCTTTAAGCACAACTTGCTATACGCCATTTCACGGCGATTTAATCGTCGCCGGGCGCGTCGTCGTCGAGCAGGAACAAAGCTAGTCCAACTGGTCCGCATTGTCAGTCGTACACACGGTAAAGGGCCCCTGAGGCGGTTAACCACTCAAGCCCTATGCCAGTCGGTAAGTCTCTGAATTGAAGTGCTTCCCTCGGCCGGGGGGCGGCACCGCTTTTTGGTGACGGCAATATTTGCCTAGGCGCCTTGGGTCGAGGGACCGTTTGCGCCGTAGTCGGTCTGAGCGGCCGAACCGTCGGGAAATCGCAGCCGCGTTGTCACAGGCGGGGTGTCGGCGATCACTGCGCCACGACGAATGACATGAAGCCGCTGGGCGCGCAGACGCAGGGCCTCGATTGGATCTGCTGCCTGCAAAACCACCAAGTCGGCCGATTTGCCGACCTCGAGACCGTAGTGCGCCAATCCCAGAGTGCGCGCACCGTTGACCGTCACCGCGGCAAAGGCTGCACGCATCTCGTCACGCCCAGTCATATGCCCGAGGTGCAAACCCATATGAGCCACTTCGAGCATGTCGTGACTGCCGAGCGCGTACCATGGGTCCATGACGCAGTCGTGCCCGAAGGACGTGTTGACGCCCGCCGCCATCAGCTCCTTGACACGCGTCATGCCGCGCCGCTTCGGATAGGTGTCGTGCCGCCCTTGCAGCGTCACGTTGATCAGCGGATTGGCGACGGCATTCAGACGGGCCTCAGCCATCAGCGGGATCAGCTTGCTGACATAGTAGTTGTCCATGCTGTGCATCGATGTGAGATGCGAGCCGGTCACGCGGCCGTGCAGGCCAAAGCGCACCGTCTCCGCCGCCAGCGTCTCGACATGGCGTGAGAGCGGATCGTCGGACTCGTCGCAATGCATGTCGACCATCAAGCCGCGTTCAGCTGCGACCCTGCAGAGTTCGTGCACCGATTGCGCGCCATCGGCCATCGTGCGCTCGAAATGGGGAATGCCGCCGACCACGTCGATGCCCTTGTCGAGCGCGCGCAAAAGATTCGCCTTGGCATTGGCGCTGCGCAAGAACCCGTCTTGCGGGAACGCGACGAGTTGGAGATCGATCACGGGCGCGACCTGCTCGCGCACATCGAGCAGCGTATCGACCGCCAGCAGCCGATCATCGCACACATCGACGTGACTGCGGATTGCAAGCGTACCGCGGCCCACAGCCCAGCGGCAGAGTTCGAGCGCGCGGCTCTTGATCAAATCGGCGGTCAGTGTCGGTTTCTGCTCGCCCCAGATGGCGATGCCTTCGAGTAGCGTGCCTGATTCATTGAAGCGCGGCTTACCCACGCTCAGCGTCGAATCCATGTGGAAATGGCTGTCGACGAAGGGCGGCGTGACCAGACGCCCCGTCGCATCGATCTCCTGCGGGGCCTCGGCTTTCAGCGCCGGCGCGATCTCGGCGATATGCCCATCCTTGATGCCGATATCGATCCCCTGCCGTCCGTCGGGCAAGTTGGCGCGGCGCAGGATCAGATCGAGCACGCCGGTCTCCTCAGATCATGCCGCCGTTGACGATGAAAACCTGCTTGGTGATCATTCGGCTGTCATCGGCGGCCAGGAATAAAGCCGTGCGTGCCAGGTCGTCGGCCTCGACGACCTCGGGAATGCACTGCGCTTCGAGATATTTGTCGATATCGGCCTGATTGCCCCACCACAGACGACGCTGTTTCTCGGTCAGCACCAGGCCCGGCATCAGCGCGTTGGCGCGAATGCGCCACTTGCCGACATCACGCGCCAGCGAATTGGTGAAGCCGACGATGGCGGCCTTGGCGGCGCTGTAGGCTTCGAGATTCTGCACGCCGCGCATCCAGGTGCTCGAGGTCAGATTGATGATCGAACCGAAGCCGGCTTCGCGCATCTGCGGGATCACCTGCTGCGCGGCGAAGAACACGTGGCGCAGATTGACGCCGATCATGCGGTCGAATTCATCCGTGGTGATCTCTTCGAAATTGGCGCGGCGATCGTCGGCCGCGTTATTGATCAGCACCGCGGCCGGCCCGAGCTTCGCGCGGATTTCGGCCAGCGCTGCTTTCAGCGCAGCGATGTCCAGCAGATTGCACTGCAGAAAGAATGGCTTCTCGGCGCCGGTTGCGGCGATCGCATCGGCCAGCGCGGCGCCGGCTTGCTCTTGCATATCGAGAAACGCGACGCGCGCGCCATTGGCGGCGAAGTTGCGCACGAAACCCTCGCCGATGCCGCTGGCGCCGCCGGACACGATGACGACGCGGCCGGCCAGGCTCGGATAGCGGGCGAATGAACTCATGTCATGAACTCGGATGGCAAAAAGAGAAACGGCGCCCGCCGAAGCGAGCGCCGTGCGTTTGCTACTTCTTCACGCCGTACATCCCAACGATCTCGGCCTTGGCCAAGGTGTGGAAATGCAGGTTGAAGCCGATCACTGCCGCCGAGGTGTTGGCGTCGGCGCCTTCGATCGCCGGAATATCCACGGCGAAGACCCGCACATGGTAGTGGTGCGCCGGGCCGGGCGGCGGACACGGGCCATGATAGCCGGGCACGCCGAAATCGGTGCGGCTCTCGATCGTTCCCGCCGGCATCGACTTGCCGCTGGCGCCCTTGGCGATCGAGGTGGTGGTGGCCGGAATGTTGAAGGCAACCCAGTGCCAGAACCCGCTGCCGGTCGGTGCATCGGGATCATAGATCATGATCGCGAAGCTCTTCGTATTCGCGGGCGCATCTTTCCAAGTCAGCGACGGCGACACATCGCCGCCCTTGCAGCCGAAAATACCGGCCACTTGTTCATCGCTAATCTTGTGGTGGCTCTTGATCTCCCCGCTGGAGACCGAAAAATCTGCCGCATTGGCGACGCCTGAGCCAAAGAGACCGAGCGCGGCTACGGCCGCGATGGTAAATCTACGCATGTGATTTTGCCTCCCTTTGAGTTGACTGGGTGTTGGCCCCAATTCAACGCCCCGCGGCACTATAGCCGGTGGACTATGCGCACAGAAGGGCGCACCGGTTTCGCCACCGTTTCAAATCCCACATTTCCAAACAGGGACGAATAGACAGGATCGCAACGATAATTCTATAATTTCCGAAACTGCAATAGAACAATCGGTGCGCCAAGCGCGCCTCAAATAAGACCTTCGGAGAGAAACGGTCCCACGCCATGCCTCATGTTCTGATCGCCGGTAAGATTCATCCCGACGGATTGGCGCTGCTGCGCGCCCGCCCAGCGCTAACCGTCGAGGAGATGACCGATCTCAGCGCCGAGGCCTTTATCGCCCGGCTTCCCGATGCCGATGCGCTGCTGATCCGCACGGCCCCCCTGCCCGCCGCCGCCGTGGAAAAGGCGAAGCGCCTGCGCGTCGTGTCGCGCCATGGCGTCGGCTATGACAATGTGCCGCTGGCGACGCTCACCGCGCACGGCATCCCCGTGACAGTGATCGGCAATGCGGGCTCGGTCGCCGTGGCCGAGCACACGCTGATGCTGATGCTGACGCTCTGCAAGGAGATGGCGCGATTCGATCAGGCCGTGCGCGCCGGCGATTGGGCGTTCCGCAACCGCCTCAATCCGGGCGATCTGGAAAACCGGACGCTGCTGCTGCTCGGCCTCGGTCGCATCGGCCGCGAGGTGGTGAAGCGCGCGGCGGCCTTCGATATGCGCATTCTCGGCTACGATCCCGCGCTGCCCGAAGCCGAGATCGCCAAGCTCGGCGTGACGCCGGTGCGCGACTGGCGGGCCGTTCTGCCGCAAGCCGATTTCGTCTCGCTGCACGTGCCGCGCTCGACCGAGACCGAGCATATGATTGCCGCCGCCGAATTGGCGGCGATGAAGCCGACGGCCTATCTGATCAACGTCGCGCGTGGCGGGCTGGTCGATGAGCATGCCTTGGCTGAGGCATTGGCGGCAGGCCGCATCGCCGGCGCGGGCATCGACGTGCTGGAAGACGAGCCGCCTGCCGCCGATCATCCGCTGCTCAAGGCCGATCGGCTGATCCTGAGCCCGCATGTGGCGGGCCTGTCCGAGAACGCCGCGCTGCGTCTCAGCATGGCGGCGGCGGCCAATGTGCTGGCGGGACTCGACGGAACCCTCGACCCGCACTTCGTCATCAACGCTGAAGTCCTGAAGCGATAAGCGGAAACGGCGCCGCGCTGTGAACGCGGCGCCCTTCCCGTGTCGTGGACTACTCGGCCGGGATACTACCCATCTCCATCGTCTGGGGATGTTCGATCTCGGCCGGCTTCGGCTCGATCTGTGCAAACTTTGCGCAAGCATAGAGAACAGCCGCGAAGCCGATATAACTGATCGCGACCGCCGGCGAGTGGTTGATGCCGATCCCTTCGCTGTGGATCAGGCCGAAGAAGGTCAACACCGCGCCCAGCAGGGCGAAGATCGATGCTTTCTCCAACTGCCGCTCGATGATGCAGACGGCGATCGAACCCAGGATGATCCCCACCAGGGTCGCGCCGCCGCCCAGCGTTTCGAGCCCGCTGTAGAGCACACCGCCATTGGCCAGCTTGTCGAGGCCGAGCGTTGCCGCATCGGTCCCGGCCGCACCCAAGGCCCCGTCGATCTGCGTCTTGCCCCAAGCCGCGATCTGCGGGATCAGGGCCAGCACGATCGCGGGCGCATGGCTCTTCGGCGTCTCCTGGAAAGCCTGCGAGCCGATCAGCATGCCGATGTAGAGCAGGATCGGCAAGATCGCCACGACAGGCACCAGAGCCAGGATCAGCGCGACAATACCGAGCCAGGTCAGTACCAGAACCATGATTCCGGTCGCCGCCGAATAGCCGATGCGGCCGCCCATCGCCTTCCAACCGGGATGGCCGATATAGACGGCGAGGATGAACGGATTGCCCATCAGGCAGCCGATCAGGCTGATGATGCCGTCGGCGGTGAGCACCCGCGTCGTCGGGAAGGCGTCGCCCCCGGCGGCCGCGCTCTCGACATTGTCCATCGCTTCGACCAGGTCATAGATGCCGAAGGGAATGGCGGTCACCAAAATCACGCCGAGGAATTTGAAGCCCTCGAAGACATGCCCGACGGCTGGAACCGGCACCTCGAAGCCGAAATTGCTGAAGGCGTCCATCACGCCCTTGCCGGTCAGCCCACCGTAGCTGAACCCAAGTGCGCTCGAACCCCAGGCGATGACGGCGCCGACGATAATCGCCACAAGGCCACCAGGCACGCCCTTGAAATAGCGCACGCCGCCGAACCAGCTGGCCAGGATCACCCCGAAGCAGATCACGCCGATGATCGGCGTCGACACCATCTGCGCCGCCGGGCGTAGCGCGATGAAGGTGATCGAAATGCCGGCCAGTGACCCGAGCAACGCCGCGCGCGGCGTCACCTTGCGGATGAAGGGTCCGATGAAGCCGCCGATCATCAGCACGAAGCTCTGCACGAACACCCAGGTCAGCCCGGCTTCCCAGGCCTGGATCGGATCTTTCGTCTTGAGCAGGATCGGCAGCATGATCACGAAGATCACGACGAACATGTGCGGCACGCTGGTGCCCGAAGGCAGTGCCGCCACATCGGTACGCCCCGTTTCCTTGGCCAGCTTATAAGCCAGATAGGCGTAGTACATGGTGGAGAGGAAGAGCATCAAGCCGGTGGCCGGCAGGATGCGCCCGAAGACGATGTCGTCGGGCATTTTGAGAACGTAGCGGAGCAGACCGGTGATCGTCAGAACGTTGACGAGAATATTGGTGCCGAAGCCGAAGAAGGCGTTGAGATCGCCGGGCACCCATAATTTCGGTTTGAATCCGCTTAGAGCTGCGGTTGCCATGTGTCACCCCCAATCGATGCGAATCACCCCTCGTCCGGTCACTTCCTCCCGATCGCTTTGATTACCGTTTGTGATTTGCCGACCCACCCGAAGATTCCGCCCTGGGCCTTGATCATCTTCAGGCCCATCTCTTGGAACTCTGGGAAATAGGAACCGACGCAGTCTTCGAGCACGAGGCAGTCGAAGCCGCGGTCATTGGCTTCGCGCACCGTGGTGTTGACGCACACCTCGGTGGTGACGCCGGTGACGATGAGCTGGCGGATGCTGTGGTACTGCAGGATCGTCGCCAGGTCGGTCGCGTGGAACGCGCCCTTGCCCGGCTTGTCGATCACCGGCTCCCCCTTGGCGGGATAGAGTTCGGGAATGATGTCGTGGCCCGGCTCGCCGCGCACCAGAATGCGGCCCATCGGTCCTTCGTCGCCGATCGTCTTCTTGCCGCCGCCGCGGATGCGCTTGGCCGGCGGCAGATCGGCGAGATCGGGGCGATGACCCTCGCGCGTATGGATGGCGAGCAGACCGGCGGCACGCCACGCAGCCAGCAGCGCCTTGTTCGGCTCGATGGTGCGGCGAAGTTGCGAGACGTCGTTGCCCAGCATTTCCCCGAACCCACCGGGTTCGAGAAAGTCACGCTGCATATCGATGATCAGCAGCGCGCAGTGGGAGGGCCACAACTCGAAGGGATAGGGTTCGGCGTCGAGGATCGCGACTTTGTCTGGAACCATGGGTTCACCCCGCGCCGATTTCCATCCGTGGACTGCAGCGGCCGGAGCGCCTCTTGCATTCCAACTTGTATGCAACGCAAACGGGATGCCATGTCCTTACAGAACCGGCACCCGACCGGCAGATCGTTAGAATTCTCCGCAATTCTAAGGGGATAGAAAGATGGCGCCGCCTGCTGATCGCCTGACGCCGCCAAGCCCGCTCGCGCTCAAATGATGCAAAACGATGTCAGCCGCTGCACTTCAACTGTGCAGCGGCGTTCTCTGCTCAAAAATGAGACCGAGAGGCGGAAACCGCCTTAGGCGACCTGTGGGTCCGGCAGGCGGTGCTTCGGCTGCGCGCCCGATTCGCTGACGCCGACGATGGTCTGGTCGAAATCGACGATCGAGCCCGTCATCATCCCCGACTCGTCGCTGGCCAGGAACGCGATCGCCTTGGCGACTTCATCCGGTTTCAACAGCCGGCCGAAGGGCACGCCCCGCTCGGCCTTCTTGATCCAGTCCTTGGGCGCGCCGTGATACTTGGCCTGGATGTTGGTTTCGCCGGGCGAATCCATCCAACCAATATTGAGCCCGTTGACGCGGATACGGTCCGGCAGCATGGCGAAGGCGGTGTTGCGCGTCAGCGTCGCCATCGCACCCTTCGACGCGCAATAGGCGGCGATAAAGGGCTGGCCGCCATG
This sequence comes from Magnetospirillaceae bacterium, assembly GCA_036490215.1. Taxonomy (GTDB): domain Bacteria; phylum Pseudomonadota; class Alphaproteobacteria; order Rhodospirillales; family Magnetospirillaceae; genus JASHSH01. Next base: position 90,670 of record DASXEH010000026.1, on the reverse strand, counting down.
GCCCGACATGCTGAGGATGTTGACCACCGTGCCGCGCGTCTTCTCGCGGCGCATGATCTTGAGCGCATCCTGCATCAGGAAGAACGGCGCCTTCACATTGACCGCGAACATCTCGTCGAACAGCTCAGGCGGGGTGTCGAGGATATTGCCGCGATCGGTGATGGCGGCGACGTTGACCAGCGCATCGAGTTTGCCGAAGCGCTTGTCGGCCTCGGCCACCACTTTGCGCACATCCTTGATCTTGCCGAGATCGGCCTGGACGAAGAAGGTGCGCGTGCCGCCCTCGGTAAGCTCCGTGGCCACGGCCTTGCCGCGCGTGGCGTTGCGCCCACAGATGACGATGCCGGCCGCGCCGCGTTCGGCGAACAGCCGCGCCGTCGCCTCGCCCAGACCCTGGGTGCCGCCGGTGATCACGGCGATCTTATTGGCGAAAGCGCCGTCCTTCTTATTGATCATGCTCCCCCTCCCGTGATGCGCCGCTCTATTCGTCGCACCTTACGCGTCACTCGACAATCGCGCTGTGCGCGTCACTCAACAATTGCAAAACCGGCGCCCTTGAACGCCTTGGTCAGATGTTCCTGGCCCTTCTTCGAATACTCGAAGGGCGGCGCCTTTTTCGGGTCCTGCTCGGCCTCGACCACCGCCCAGCCCTTATAGCCGATACCGGCCAGCACCTTTGCGAACGCATCGTAATCGATGAAACCGTCACCCGGCACGGTGAAGACGCCGGCCAACACCGCATCGAGGAAGCTCAAATCCTTGGCGCGGCATTCCTTGAGGATCTGCGGCCGCACATCCTTGCAATGGACATGGACGACGCGAGCGGCATGGCGCTGCGTCACGGCCAGCCAGTCACCGCCCGCATAGGCCGAGTGCCCCGTATCGACCAGCAGACCGACCGCCGATCCGGTGGCCGCCATCAGGTGATCGATCTCCTCGTCGGTCTCGACCACCGTGCCCATGTGATGGTGATAAGCCAGTTTCACGCCACGCTTCGCCATATGATCGGCCAGTTGCGTCATCTTCTCGCCGAAGGCCTTGAAGCGCTCGGCCGGCAATTTGGGACGGCGCGAGACCGGCACGTCCTTCTTGTCCTGCACGGTGCCAGTCGTCTCGGCATAGACCAGAACGGGCGCGCCCAGCTCGGCGAAGGTGGCCAGTTGCGAATCGATGCGCTGCTTCTCTTCCTCGACCGACAGTTCGAGCAGCCGGCCCGAGAACCAGCCTGAGACCAAGCTCAGTTTGTGCTTCTTCAGAATCGGCCCGAGCACTTTCGGGTCCATCGGGAATTTAACGCCGGTCTCGGTGCCCGAGAAACCGGCGGCGCGGCTTTCGGTCAAGCAGGTCTCGAGCGTCGTATCGCCGCCGAGCTGCGGCAGATCGCTGTTGGTCCAGGCGATGGGCGCCACGCCCAGTTTGATCGGTCCCGCTTTGATTTGTTCTGGGGCCATGTCCTCACACTCCCACGCGTTGCTTTTTGCGATTCGATTCGTGCTCAACTTTGGCGGCGCGCACTTCGGCGCGCTTGCTCACCTCGGGCACGCCCACATCCCACCACGCGTCGCCCGGCGTCCATGTATGGGCGCTGACCTTGATATGGATGACGGTGGTGCGGTCGGCCTTCTTGGCGCGCTTGAACGCCTGCTCCAACTCGGCGATCGACTCCACATGCTCGCCGATCGCGCCCATGCTTTCCGCGTGCTTGGCGAAATCGACCTGCACCAGATCTTCGATCTTGCAGTCGGCCAGCAGGTTGTTGAACGATTTGCTGCCTTTGAAATTCTGCAGGCGATTGATGACCGCGAAACCGCCATTGTCGCAGACCAGCACGATCAGCTTGTGGCCGGTCAGCACCGAACTGTAGATGTCGGAGTTCATCATCAGATACGAGCCGTCGCCGATGAATGAGATCACCTCGCGATCGGGATCGGCCATCTTCGCGCCCCAGGCACCGGCGATTTCGTAGCCCATGCAAGAGAAGCCGAATTCGCAGTCGAAGGTGCCGACCGACTTCACCTTCCAATTCTTGCAGAGCTCACCGGGGAAACCACCCGCCGCCGTCAGCGCCAGATCGGTCTTGCCGGCCAGGCGATTGATCGCGCCGACAACATGGGCATAGCTCGGCGGATCGACATTGGTGGGGCCGGTCAGGCGATCGACCGTCTTATTCCAGCCGGCATATTCCTTCTTGCCCTTCTCGGCCCAGGTCTTGGGCGCGGTCCAATTGCCGAGCGCGGCGGAGAGTTCTTCGAGCCCGACCTGCGCATCGCCGACCACCGAGATGGCACGATGCTTGGTCGCGTCGAAGCGACTAGCATTGAGCGAGACGAGTTGCATCGATTCGCTGAACGCGCTCCACGAGCCGGTGGTGAAATCCTGCAGCCGCGTACCGACGGCCAGCACCACGTCGGCGTCTTCCGCCATCGCATTGGCCGAAGCGCTGCCGATCACGCCGATCGGCCCGACATTGTTCGGGTGCGTGTGGATCATCGCGCCACGCCCGGCGATCGTCTCACAGACAGGGATGTTGTGACGCTCGGCGAAGGCGGCGAGTTCCTCGGTGGCCAGTGAATAGTGGATGCCGCCGCCGGCGATCAGCAGCGGCTTCTTCGCGCCCTTCAGCGCATTGGCCGCGGCAACCAGCTGCTCGACATCGGGGCGTGGACGCGGCACGCGATGCACCTTCGGCTCGAAGAAGACGGCCGGATAGTCATAGGCTTCGGCCTGCGCATCCTGCGCCAGCGCGAGGAAAACCGGGCCGCAATCGGCGGGATCGAACATCGTCGCGATCGCCTGCGGCAATGACGAGATGATCTGCTCGGGCCGGGTGATGCGATCCCAATAGCGCGTCACCGCCTTGAAGGCGTCGTTGACCGTCATCGTCGGGTTGTTGAAATGCTCGACCTGTTGCAGCACCGGATCGGGAATGCGGTTGGCGAAGGTGTCGCCGGCCAACAGCAGGATCGGTAGACGATTGGCATGCGCGACACCCGCCGCCGTCACCATGTTGAGCGCGCCCGGCCCGATCGAGGAGAGCGAGACCATCGCCTGACGCCGCTTCTTCGCCTTGGCATAGGCGACGGCGGCCAAAGCCATGGATTGTTCGTTCTGGCCGCGCCAAGTGGGCAGCACGTCTTTAACCGGCTCCAGCGCATCGCTCAGGCAGGTGACATTGCCGTGGCCGAAAATGGCAAAGACCCCGCCGAACAGCGGGACCTGCTTGCCATCGATGATCGTGAATTGAGCGGTCAGATACCGTACCAAGGCCTGCGCCATGGTGAGCCGGATGGTTTTCATGGAGGCCTCTCCCTACCCTTGCGCTCGATGCTTATATGGGCTGTTGTCGCGAGCGCGGCACTTATCCTGAACTATAATGCAAAGGTAATTGACTCGGAACCTGCTTTGCAACAAATGTTCCGGTAATTACCAGTGCGGAACGGATGTGCCGCCGCAGCCATAAAACCATTCGAAACAACGTTCAAAACAGGGGGAGGAAGGCATGGTCAATTTCGCGCTGTTCGGGGCCGGGCGTATCGGGGTGCTGCACGCCGCCAATATCGCCGGCAATCCCAAGGCCAAGCTGACCCATGTCTATGACGTGAACGCTGACGCGGCCGAAAACGTAGCCGCCAAATATCATGCGACTGTCTCACTCTCGGTCGAGCATGCGCTCAAGGACAAATCCGTCGACGCGGTGCTGATCGCCTCCTCCACCAACACCCATGTCGATCTGATCACCGCCGCCGCCAAAGCCGGCAAGGCCGTGCTGTGCGAAAAGCCGATCGATCTCGACATCAAGCGTGTCGAACGCTGCAAGAAGGCGATCGCCGGAACCGGCGTGCCGGTGCAGATCGGCTTCAACCGCCGCTATGACCCGAGCCATCGCGCGGTGCAGCAGGCGGTGAAGGCCGGCGAGATCGGTGCGCTCGAGACGCTGATCATCACCAGTCGCGATCCCGGCCTTGCGCCGATGGGCTATCTCAAGGTCTCGGGCGGCATCTTCCGCGACATGACCATCCACGATTTCGATCTCGCCCGCTTCATCCTCGGTGCCAAAGATCCGATCGTCGAGGTTTCCGCCACCGGCAGCGTGATGGTCGAAAAGGCGCTCAACAAGATCGGCGATGTCGACACGGCCATGGTGACGATGAAGGCCAAGTCGGGCGCGCTGGTCCATATCAACAATTCGCGCCGCGCCGTCTACGGCTACGACCAGCGCGTCGAAGCCTTCGGCTCGAAGGGCATGGTGCAGTCGGACAACCTGCGCGCCAACACGCTGACCAAGTACAGCGCCACCACCACCGATGCCAAGGAACCGCTGCTCAACTTCTTCATCGAGCGCTACACCCGCGCCTATCTCGATGAGTTGAATGAGTTCATCGACTGCGTCGACAAGGGCAAGAAGCCGAGCGTGGATTTTGAAGACGGCCGCCTGGCCCTGATCCTAGCCGACGCCGCATGGAAGTCGCTGAAGACGGGGAAGACGGTGAAGATCAGCGGATAAAAGTTTCTTTTCCGTCATGCCCGGCCTTGTGCCGGGCATCCACGCCTTAAAGATTTCACCACGAAGACACGAAGATAGAGAAGGCCACGAAGAAGAATATCTCCTTCGTGTTTCTTAGTGACTTCGTGCCTTCGTGGTTAATCTTGCTTTTGAAAAAAGCGAGCGGCCACCCCCACCCTAACCCTCCCCGCAAGGGGGAGGGGGATTCGAGCTTCGCCCCTATCTCTGCGGCCGGGTGACGATCGGGATCACCGGCTTGCCGCGGTTTTCGGGCTGCATGCGGTTGGCGAGGCCGATGATCAGGGTCTGGGCCAGACACATCGGCGCGGCCAGCGAGCGTGAGAAGGCGTATTCGTCTTCGGGCACGTCGAAGAACACGGTGGCATGCTTGGCGAGCGGGCTCAGCTGATTGTCGCTGATCCCGATCAGCGGCACGCCCGCCTTGCCCGCTGCTTCCACGATGCTGACCACCTCGCGCGCGTAATAGCGGAAGCTCACCGCCACCAGCACACAGTCGGGCCCCATGATCTTGGCCTGCTCGGTGGCGAGCCCGCCGGCGGCATCGAGCAGGATCACCTCGCACCCCAGCATCGTCAGCGCGTAGCGGATGAAGCTGGCCACGGGATAGGAACGCAGCTGGCCCAGCACATAGATCTGCCGCGCGCGGCTGAGCAGTTCCACGGCGCGCGCAAGCTGCTCTTCGGACACGGCGTGAATGAGGTACTGGAGTGCGGCGATGTCGCGGATCACCAGATCGCGCAGGAAGGCCATATTGGCCGTGCCCGAGTGGCGATCGAGTTCATTCTCGAGCATCGCGACGCGTTCGGCGAAACCCGGCGCGGCGGTGACCAGGCGATCTTGAAACACACGCTGCATCGCCGTGAAGCCGCCATAACCGAGCGACTGGGCGAAGCGCACCAAGCTTGACGGATGGACACCCGCGTTATCGGCGATGGTCTTGATCGATTCGAGCGCGACCTCGTTGGGGCTCTGCACCAGAAAGCGGGCGATCTGCTGGAAGCGCCGGCTCATCGAGGGATGGCGCTCGGTGATCGTGTTGGTCAGGCGCTCATAGGTGGGCGGACCGCCCTCTTTGGGCGCAGCCTTGGGTTGTGCCTTGGCCGCGGTTTTCGCCGCCGGCCGCCGCACCAGCCGGGCCACATTCGATGATCGTTCGCCCGCCATTGAACCTGTCGCACCTTAAATCGGTTTGTCCCACCCACGATCACCCTAGCACAGAGGCTCGTCAACCGAACCGGCATTGATTCGATGGCAGGAAAGCGATTGCGAAACTCTGGCCAAGACCGCGATCCCGCGCTATCTCAGCAGGACGACCCAGGGAGAGAAGCACAAGATGACCGACCAGACGCCGCCCGGCTATCGCGCTCTGACCGAAAAGACGGTGCCCGCCTATCTGGATGGACTGGCCGCGATCCGTCAGCGCCTGGGCGGCACGCCCGCCGATTGGCGCGTGGCCGAAGTGGGCGACGGCAATCTCAACATGGTGTTCCTGGTCGACGGGCCGGAAGGCGCGGTCTGCGTCAAGCAGTCGCTGCCCTATGTGCGCTCCTTCGGCGAAGCCTGGCGCATGCCGCTTGAGCGCGCCTATTTCGAGAATTGCTATTGGAGCGCGGTCGGGCCTCATGTGCCCGGTCTGGCGCCCGCTCTCTATCACTATGAGCCGAGCCTGTTCTGCATCGTCATGGAGAAACTGGCGCCGCATATCATCCTGCGGCGCGGGTTGATCGCCGGTACGCGCTATCCACTCATTGCCAAGCATGTCGGCGACTATGTGGCGCGCGCCTGTTTCCACACCTCCGATCTCGGCCAGCCCTTCGACGACAAACTCGACGACATGGCAATCTTCGCCAAGAACCACCCGTTGATTCGCATCACGGTCGAACTGGTCTTCGCCGATCCCTATCGCGTGATGGAGCGCAATCGCTGGACCGGCCCGCAGCTCGACGCTACCGCCGCCGAGCTCCGTGCCGACAGCGCGTTGAAAGCCGCCGCGTCGCGCATGGGCCATCGCTTCCTGACCGCACCGCAGGCGCTGATCCATGGCGATCTGCATTCCGGCTCGGTGATGGTGACCGAGAGCGACAGCCGCGTGATCGATTCCGAATTCGCCTTCTACGGGCCTATCGGATTCGACACGGGCGCGTTCATCGCGAATCTGCTGCTGAGCTATTTCGCGCAGCCCGGCCATGCGACGAAGGAGAACGACCGCATCGCCTATCGCGCCTGGATCCTCGAACAGATTCCGATTTTCTGGAACACGTTCCGCGACGGCTTCCTCACGCTGTGGCGGACGCAGGCGAAGGGCGATGCCTATCCGACCAATCTCTTCACCAGCGCTGCCGATGAAGCCGCACTTGAGAAAGAGCGCGAAGCCTTCATCGACTCCGTCTTCGCCGACACGATCGGCTTCGCGGGCTGCAAAATGATTCGCCGCCTGTTCGGCTTCGCGCATGTTGCCGATTTCGACTCGATCAAGGATGCGGATATGCGCGCAGGCTGCGAGAAAAATGCGCTCGCACTCGCGCGCATGATGCTGGTGGAACCGCATCGCTTCAAAAAAATCGACGACCTTCTTAAAGCCGCTCGCGACCAGAACACGGACTCTTAGCGCACGGGGACCGGCCGGATAACCAAGCGACTGCGGGATCTACTCGATGGCGCTAGGCCGGGTCCAGAACGGCGAAGTCGCCACGACGGCTGCCCGCAGATAGTCAACTTCGTTGCGCTTACTGAACAGCGTGTAGCCCAGCTCTTCTCGCTCCTGTCGGCGCCGTGCCGAACGAATCAAATCAAGGCACGTGGGAACGATACGATCGTAGGGAACCGCAACGACCGCACGCCGAATGTCCTCTTCGATATCGGTCGTGCTGTTGCACTCGCTGACCACGACTTTGCGATTGGCCAGCAGATACGATGAGCGGACAAGCTCGTGGACGCTCAAATCATAGAGATGAATATTAAGGACAAGCTTGGATCGAGCGATCCACGCATCGCGTTCAGCGCCATAGACACCATATAACACTTTGAGTTTAAAACCGCTCCGCTGAAGCGCCAAGAGAACCGCTTTTCGCCGGTCGTTGATTGCGCCATAGAACAGGATATCGACGTCCTGGACGGGTGCGCTTTTGATACGCGTCATCTGAGGCATATACCCTATGGGTACCACATGGACGTGATCGTGCCCGGCTATCGCGCGGCACAGCTGGGCATTGCGACCGCTCGATTCCCATACAGGGACCTGACGCATCAACTCGAAATAAGAGGGCCGCCAGCCCTGCGATTTTTCTTCCATCAGTTCGAGATTGTAGACGACCGAATTGTCGAGAGGGATCGTCAGTCCTTGCACGCGTTCGCGGAGATGGGCGCCAAATACAAGGTTGATCCCTTCGCCGCAAAGCGGGGTATTGCGAGCGATGTCGACCGTCACGCCGAGCGCGGCAAAAGCATGAAATAGGGTGTCGATGATCTCGTCGAACGTCGCGCCATGGGGGAAATTGTCGGGATCGATTTTCAACAGCCGAACGCGATTCCAGGCGCCCGTCGTCACACTGGGCACGCGCGAATCAACCACGGCGCCACTTCGTCGGATGAGATTTTTTGCAAATCGCGCCACTTTCCCGCCTGGCAGGATCATGACAACGTCTCGTAGACATTGCCGTGAGTATAGATTCGATCGTTGTATTTGAGTACGCGCGCGGGATTGCCGGCGACAACCGCATAGTCGGGGACGTCACGGGTAACCACGGCCCCAGCACCGATTGTCGCGAATTTCCCCAATTTAAGCCGGGGCAAAATGGTTGCGTTGGCGCCGACAAACACGCCGTCCTCAATCTGAACTTCGCCCGCAACCGTGGCGCCGACCGCCACGAATGTCGAATTCCCAATCCTTACTTCATGGGAAATAAGGCTGGCAATGTTGATCGAGACATTGTTGCCGATTTCGACGCCGGCCTGAATGATGACGCCTTCTTGGATGTAAGCTCCAGGACCGATAGCGGACATCGTCGTATCTACGGTGGGATGAATGAGGCTGATCAGCTCGCCACCTTGCTCCACGATCCTGCGGCCTGTCAGCAATCGACCGGTCGTTGTCCCGGTAACGATGGAAACAAATTTCGTGCCTTCGGCCGCCAATCGAGGAATTTCCTCGAAGCCGCCGAATATCGGGAAACCATGAAACGCTGCCCCCTTCAACCGTGGATCGTCATGAAGAAAGCCCTTCAACCGAGCCGCTTTCGTACGCTCGGCGCGTTCGAGCTGCGCAAAGAAGCGAATCGGCTCGGGACTCTTTGCTCCATAAAGAACCACATCGAAACTCAAGAAACCCCTCCCGCGACCGCGGCGCTCACGCCAGGCAGAGTTGCCTGCTGCCCTTTATACATGGCGGGTCAAGCTCAAGACGACTGCATCAACATCGGCGCGAGAAAGACGCAAATGCAACGGCAGGGATATCAGGCGGCCGGCTGCGGTTCGGGCCCGTGGCGCGGCCCCCGCGACGTGAGCATACAAGGCGTAGTCACGATTGTCGCGGTAATGAACGCCGGGAGAAACGCCATCTCTATTCATGGCCTGAATCACGTCATCGCGACGGTCAACCATCACTTGGAAAAGATGTTGAGCCGAAAGGCAGCCTGGAGCGGTTGGGACACAGTCGATCCTTGAGTTGCCTCCAAGAGCATCCAGATACCAACCCGCGATCTCGCGCCGCCTGGTGTTCGCTTCATCGAGATGGCGAAGGCCGACCAAGCCGATGGCCGCCATGATCGAGTTCCCGTGATACTTCCAACCTAAATCGCCAACATCGTAATACCATCGTCCGGGCGACTGCCCCGTATTGCGTGAATAAGTATCGGCGCTGATACCGAGCCACGCCTTGCGCCGGGCGATTGCGTCGATCTCTGGATCGGGGAAGCAGATCATGCCGGAGTCCGCGGTGGGCAGGTTCTTCACGGCATGGAATGAATAAACGACCGCGTCAGCATCCGGAATCGCGCCATCGACCCGCGTGCCGGCCATATGGGCCGCATCGAGAATGAGTGATAGGCCGCGCGCCTTGCACAGCGCCTTGATTTCGGCGAAGCGGCCCGCATTTCCACCCAATCCGACAAACATCACCGCTCGTGTACGTGGGCCGATTCGTTTCTCCACTTCAGCTGGGTCCAGACAGAGGAACTCATCCACATCCGCGAATACTGGAGAGAGATTCTCATAAAGGATGGCGTGATTGGTCGATACGAATGTCAGAGGCGTGGTGATCACCTCATCTCCGTTCTCCCAGCCATGTATCTCTTTGAGGATGTTCACGGCAAGATGAAGGCCTGCCGTCGCTGAGCTCAGGAAATGAGCCGTCGCGTGTCCGGTGTAATTTTTCCAGGCGTTTTCGAATTCGATTGTCTTGAAACCTGATCCGGTCCACCCGCGCTCCAGACATTCGCGTATGCCTTCGAGGCATTCGTCGATCGCAAACGTCGGAACGAATAACTCAACCGCCAACGCCATCTCCCGCACGAATGGTTGCGCCAGACTTCAAATACCTCAGATCATCTGTCTCACGAGCCAAAGTCGAGCCCCCTGCGCTCGACGGCGCCTCCATTTTCCAACAGGCCCTGCCACCACGGCCGATTCTGCAGATACCACGCTACGGTCGCATGCAAACCCGTTTCGAAACTGGTTTGAGCGCGCCAGCCTAATGTCCGATTCGCTTTCGCATCGTCGATCGCATACCGGAGATCATGGCCGGGCCGATCCGCGACATATTCGATAAGCCGACGCCGAGGCCCATCAGCGGAGGGCGCGAGCTCGTCAAGGAGGGCGCATATGGCCTCGACGACCTGGGTGTTGGTGCGCTCGGAATTTCCTCCGATCGCGAAGGTTTCACCGACCGTACCGCGATCGAGCAAAAGCCGGAGCGCGCGGGCATTGTCCTCGACATAGAGCCAGTCGCGAATATTTTGACCGGTCCCGTAGATCGGTAACGGCAGTCCTGCCAGGCCACGAACGATGGTCAACGGAATGAGCTTTTCCGGAAACTGATAGGGCCCATAATTATTGCTGCAGTTGGCGACCAAGATCGGCAAGCCATATGTTCGGTGCCAGGCGCGCACCAAATGATCGGCGCCGGCCTTCGTCGCGGCATAAGGTGAATTCGGCGCATAGGGCGAAGCCTCGGTAAATCGATCGGCCGCGTCCAGACTGCCGAAAACCTCGTCAGTGGAAACATGCACAAAACGGAATGCCCGCGCGTCGCTACTCTTTTCTCTTTTCCAATAGGCGAGCGCGGCGGATAGCATCGTGCCCGTACCGAGAACATTCGTGCGGATGCACTCGGCGGGACTCTCGATGGACCGATCCACATGGGTTTCGGCGGCAAGATGGATAACCGCGTCGGGACGATATCGCTCGAAGGCTGCGTCGACAGCCGCTCGATCGCAAATGTCGGCCTGCACGAGAACGTAGCGCGCATGAGCCTGCCGTTGCAGGACTGAACTCACAGTGCCGGCGTAAGTCAGCTTGTCGAAGTTGACGATATTGAAGTCGGTCTCATCGAGATACTGACGAACGACTGCCGAGCCGATGAACCCAGCTCCTCCTGTGACCATTACCGTCGTCATGAGCGAGGCCCGGTCGCGGCGCCAAATGCGATCGGTGCTTCGCCGAGCACTGGCCAAGCTTGGTCTCGGTCTGACACCGTCTGCTCGCCGAGCGGAAACGGCCAGGCTATGTCGAGGGCAGGATCATTCCACAAGATACCGCGCTCGGACTCGGGCACGTAGTGTGTGCTCGTTTTGTAGACGACTTCAGTATTGGGTTCGAGCGTGCAGTACCCATGCGCGAAGCCGACTGGTATGAAAAGCTGATTCCATCGTTCGGCACTCAACATCAGGGCAACCGATTTACCGAAAGTCGGAGAAGCGCGCCTTAGATCAAGCGCGACATCAAATGCGCTGCCACGCGTCACTCTGACGAGCTTGTCTTGCGCAAACGGAGGAAGCTGGAAATGGAGACCGCGCACCGTATACTTCGCATAGGATAGAGAATGATTATCCTGGACAAACGTCGCAGTGATTCCCGCCGCCGTGAAGCGCGCGAGATTGTAAGTCTCCGAAAAAAATCCGCGATTGTCGGTCAAACGAACTGGCAGCAGTTCTTTGACATCCGGAATTGCGGTGGCCACGATATCCATGGATCACCGATCTGCAACGGTATCGGTTCCCGAAAGAGTGCGCTCCGCAGGCGCCGACGAGACCAGATCTCGCAGATAGTCCCCGTAGCTATTCGGATATCGTTGATGCGCCAGCCGCAATACCGCCTCCGCATCGATGAACCCCTGGCGCCAAGCCACCTCTTCGAGGCAAGCGATCTTAAGACCCTGACGATTTTCGATCGTGCGCACGAACTCTCCAGCGTCCAATAGGCCGTCGGGCGTTCCCGTATCCAGCCATGCAAAGCCGCGCGCCAACTTTTCGACCGCGAGTTGCCCACGATCAAGATAGACTTTGTTGACGTCAGTGATCTCCAATTCGCCACGGTCCGACGGACATATGGATGCCGAAATATCGACGACTTGATTGTCGTAAAAGTAGATGCCGGTGACTGCCCAATTGGAGCGTGGCCGCGCCGGCTTTTCCTCGATTCCGGTCACTCTGTCGTTGTCATCAAGAGTGACAACGCCGTAGCGCTGAGGATCGCGTACTCGGTAGGCGAAAATCGTCGCGCCGGCGGATCGCCGTACGGCGCGGCCGACGCGGCCGCTGAATTCGGCGCCGAAGAAGACATTGTCGCCCAATGCCAAGGCACACCCGTCCGCCCCAATGAATGAGCGACCGATTAGAAACGCTTCAGCCAAGCCTTTGGGAATGGGCTGCTCGGCATAATGCAGCGACAAACCCCAATCGGAGCCATCGCCCAATAGACGTTGGAACGACGGCAGGTCGCGCGGCGTGGAAATCAACAGTATTTCGCGAATGCCGGCCAACATAAGCGAACTGAGCGGATAGAAGACCATCGGCTTGTCATAGACCGGCAGCAAATGCTTGCTAAGCGCCAGCGTCGAAGGGAAGAGGCGCGACCCCGTCCCTCCCGCGAGGATGATACCTTTCATGGCGCAAGTAGCTCCAATCGAGCGATTTCCTGGAATATCGGGTAGGCTAACGATGAACGCATAACCGCACAAGGTTAGGTGCATCATCTGCCGAGGCATCATGCCCAAACGCCGGAGGCCACTGAACGCGATCTTCACATCGCGGCGCGGCGCGAACAAGCGGCTGATTGGCGGAACAGCGAATGCGCCGGCACCAGCATCTGACGAATCTTGAATCAGTCACGCCGGCCACGATGACGGCAAGCGCAACAGGATCGATCTGAAAGGCTCGCGGCTTCGCGCATATCGCCGACTTCGACTCGATCAAGGATGCGGATATACGCGCAGGCTGCGAGAAAAATGCGCTCGCACTCGCGCGCATGATGCTGGTGGAACCGCATCGCTTCAAAAAAATCGACGACATCATTACTGCAACGAAATAAATCGCAGCGCGTCGAATACGCACACGCTGCTGATTGATTCGCCGCATGAATACGACGCTACACTGCCCTTTACATTAATCGGACTTAATGTGAAGGTTGCAGAAAGCCCGCGCACGCAACAAACGGCGCGGCAACAAGAACGGACCGGGCCCGTTCCATGATGGTGCGATGCAGCACCGATTTTGGAATCGTCCAAGCTGGGCCGCTCACGAAAACCAAATCAGGGAGGACTCACAATATGTCTTCGGACGAATTTGATCCCAGCAAACATTCACGTCGCGACTTCTTCAAGGCCGCTGCTGCGTCGGCCGGCGCCGCCGCGATGATCGGCGGCTTCGGCATCAGCCCCGCACTCGCCGATGAAATGGCGAAAGCCACCGGCCGTTCCGACAAGCCTCTGAAGGCCGCCTTCTCCAACGCCGGTCTGCAGGCCACTTGGTGCGCCCAGGGCAAGCAGGCCGCCGAATTCTGGGGCAAGCTGTTCAACGTCGAAGTGACGTGGTTCGACGGCGAATTAAGCGCGCCCAAGCAGGTGAAGGCCGTCGAAGACATGGCCTCGCAGAAGTGGGACATCGTGGCGATCCAGGCTTTCGGCATCGGCACGCTGACCGCTTCAGTCGACAAGATGATCAAGGCCGGCACCGTGGTCATCGACATGGACACGCTGATCGCGCCGCTCGATTCGATCAACGTGCACAGCTATCTCGCCCCCGACAATGAATTCATGGGCGCCTCAGTGACCAGCGCGCTGATGGATGCCATCGGCGGCAAGGGCAAGGTGGTGATGACCCAGGGCGCGCTCGGCCATACCGGTGCACAGGGCCGTGCGAAGGGCTTTCACAGCGTCGTGAAGAAGTATCCCAACGTCGAAGTGCTCGACGAACAGCCCGCCGACTGGGACGTGTCCAAGGTGGCCCGCATCTGGGAAACCCTGCTCACCAAGTATCCGCAAATCGACGCGGCTTACTTCCACAACGACGATATGGCGCTCGCGGCCTATAACGTGATGAAACAGCACAACCGCACCAGCATCAAGATCGGCGGCTGCGATGCGATGCCGCCGGCGCTCGATGCGATCATCGACGGCCGCATGGCTGCGACTGTGCGCAACCCGTCCTGCCGCATCCATGGCGGCGCGATCATCGCCGGCGTGTCGGCGGTGGTCGGTGGTGAGAAGACCGGCGACGGCGGCATTCCGAAGAGTGTCGTCACCGATGGTCCGGTCGTGACCAAGGCGAACGCGCCCGGCATGAAGTGGATGGAAGGTCACTTCCTGATCTGATCGGCGCTTGATGGAGACGGCGGCGCGCTACGACGATCAATCGCGGCGCGCCGCTTCTTTGCCAGACATCCGCATCAGGCCTCATGATCAGGATAGGGCCGTGACGACAGCGCCTCCGCTTCTCGAACTCACCGGCATCTCCAAATCCTTCGGCGGCGTGCATGCGCTGAAGGATGTCGATTTCGACTTGCGTGCCGGCGAGATTCACGGGCTCGTCGGCGAGAACGGCGCCGGCAAAAGCACGCTGATGAAGATCATCGCCGGCGTGCACACCGAGTTCGAAGGCACCTTCACGATCGACGGCAAGGCGACCCGGCTGCGCTCGGCGCGCGACGCGCTCGATGCCGGGATCGGCATGGTGCATCAGGAACTCAGCGTCATCCCCGACCTCACCGTCGCCGAGAATGTAATGCTGGGACGCCAGCCCACCAATCGCGCGGGCATCGTCGATTGGCGCCGCATGACGAAGGAGGCCGGCGACCAGCTTCACAATCTCGGGATCGACGTCAATCCGAAGGCGCGCATGGGCTCGCTGCCGATTGGCATGCAGCAACTGGTCGAGCTCAGCCGCGTGCTGTTCTCCGGCGCGCGCATCATCATCCTCGATGAGCCGACGTCGGCGCTGTCGCCGCCCGAGGTCAAACATCTATTCGGCATGCTGCGCCGCCTGCGCGATTCCGGCCGCAGCATCGTCTTCATTTCGCATTTCCTCGACGACATTCTGGAAGTGTCGGACATGGTCACGATCTTCCGCAACGGCCAGAAGGTGGTGACGTCGCCTTCGGCGCCGATCGACAAGAAATGGATCATCGAGCGGATGATCGGCACCGGCCACAACCAGCTCGAAGAGAGCTACACGGCCGACTTCCAATTGCACAGCAAGCTCGATGCGCCGGTGGTGATGGAAACGCGCAACCTCACGCTCGGCCGCGCCTATCGCGATGTGTCGCTGCAAGTGCGCGCGGGCGAGGTGCTGGGCGTCTACGGCTTCATGGGCTGCGGCCAGATCGAGCTGGTGCGCAGCCTGTTCGGCAAGCTGCAGCCGGATGAGGGCTCGATCAGCCTGGGCGGCGCGGCTATCCATCTGCGCAACACCTCGACGGCGCGGCGCGCGGGCGTGGCCTTCGTGCCGGAAAGCCGGCGCAGCATGCTGTTCAGCCAGGAGCCGGTCTATAAGAACGTGTCGATCGCCGTGCTCGACAGATTCTCGCCGATCATGCTGAAGCCGGCGATGGAGCGCAAAGTGGCCGAGGAGCATGTGCAGAAGCTGCGCATCCGCCCACCATCTGTCGATCGCTTGCTCGGCACGCTCTCGGGCGGCAATCAGCAAAAGGTGGCGCTGGCCAAATGGCTGACCTATCCGCCGAAGGTGCTGATCCTGAGCGAACCGACGCGCGGCATGGATGTGGGCGCCAAGGACGATGTGGTGAAGATCGTCCGTGGCCTGCGCGAACAAGGTATCGGCATCCTTGTCGCTTCGACCGAGCCCGAGACCGTGCTGTCGTTGGCCGATCGCATCGTCGTGATGAAGAAGGGCGCGATCGCCCATGAATTCGCCAATGTGGCGGTCAGCAAAGACCGCCTTCTCTCAGCCGCGTGAGTTGACCGCATGACCCAGGCCGCCGACCCTTCGCCGCAACCGACCGCCGCCGCGCCGCCGCGCTATATGGCGATCATCCGCGATCAGCTGCGCAATATCGCGCCGTTCCTGACGCTGCTGTTCCTGGTGATTTTTTTCGCCGCCGCCAGCAGTTCGTTTACGAGCTGGGACAATCTCGGCAACATTCTCACCCAGATTTCCATCACCGGTATCATCGGCGCCGGCCTGACCTTCGTCATCCTCTGCGCCGAGATCGATCTCAGCGTCGCCAGCGTCGCCAACGCCATCGGCATCGTGGTGGCGTTCTTCACACTGCAAGACGCGAGCGTCAACATCGCCAACATCCCGGTGCCCGGCGCTGTCGCGATCATCATCGCGTTGCTGGTGTCCCTGGCCATCGGCGGGGTGACGGCCTTCGGCATCACCTGGATCGGCATTCCATCCTTCATCATGACTTTGGCGATGCTGGGTATCGGCGCGGGTATCTGCGCCACACTGGTGCGCGGCCAGATCGCCTATAACGTGCCTGGGCTGATCAAGACTCTGGGCGCCGAATCACTCGGGCCTGTGCCATGGCTGGTGATCGTCGCCGCCATCGTATTGGGTATCAGCCATTTCGTACTGACCTATACGCGCTTCGGCCGCTACGTCTATATGGTGGGCGGCAATCGCGAGGCGGCCGAATATTCCGGCGTCAATGTGCGGGCCATCATCGCCGCGGTGATGATGATCTCGGCGGTGTGTTCGGGCATGGCCGGCATGCTGGGCGTGGCCCATTTCGGCAGCGCGCAGCAGGACGAATTCGGCGACTACCTGCTCGACGCGATCTCGGCTGTGGTGGTCGGCGGCACCAGCCTGTTCGGTGGCCAGGGCGGCATCGGCAATACGATCGTCGGCTTGTTCGTGCTCGGCGTGCTCAACAACGGCCTCGACCACGTCAAGATCGACAGCTTCCTCAAAATCCTGATCCGCGGCCTGATCCTGCTCGCCGCGCTGATCATCAACGTCTACGCCCAGAAGCTCCGCGCGAATAAGCAGTAGGATTCGGCGTCCAGCCGGCCCCGCCATGAGCAGGGCCGGCCAGTATGTTCCGATCAAGCGGCGGGCTTGAGCTTGCCTGGCGCCTTCCACTCGGCGCCCTGCATCATGCTATCGAGCGGCGTATCCGCCAGATGATTGGTGTAATTGGAGATGAGCTTGGTGGCGGCGAGCACGAGCACGTCGAGCACCGCGCGATTGTCATAGCCGGCGGCCTTGAATGCCGCAATGTCGGCTTCGCCGACCACGCCACGCTGACGGGTGAGTTTGGCGGCGAACTGACGCAGCGCCTCGAGTTTGGTGTTGGCAATCGGCTTGCCCTCGCGCACCGCAACGATTTCCGCCTCGTCCACCTTGGCCATGCGCGACAGGTTGGTGTGGCCGGCCATGCAATAGGTGCATTCGTTTTCGTAGATGATCGCAAGATAGGCAACGTTGCGCTCTTCGGCCGTGAAGCCGGTTTTCTCGGCGATGCCCCAGAGCGTGCTATACGCTTCGAGTGCCGCGGGGCTCTCGGCAAGAATGCGATGCAGGTTCGGCACGAAACCCCAGCTCTTCTGGATGCTCTTGAGAATGTCAGCGGACGCGACCGGCGCATTGGCGGCGTCGTGAAGTTGGAAATCGTTGATCATGGGTGGTCTCCTGGTTGGCCCTTGAGGCGGGTTGATGATTGGGTTCAAGCGGCGCGCGGCGCGGCCAGCCGATCGAGTACGGGCAACAGTTCCGAGGGATCGGGCCGCTTGGTGTAGTCGGGATTGACCTCGGCATAAGCGATCACGCCATCGGTGCCGATGACGAAACGGCCCGGCATCGGCAACGTCCACGACGGATCGTCGTTGAGCGTCGGCAGGTCGTTCTTGAAGCTCTTGTAGAGATCGATCAGATAGTCAGGCAGGCGGAAGCGCAGCCCGAACGCCGCGGCGACATTGCCCTTCTCATCGCTCAGAATCGGGAACTGCAGGTTGTTCTGCCGCGCCGACTTGCGGCTGTTGGGCGCGGTCTGCGGCGAGATCGCGACGACGCGGGCGCCGCGCTCGGTGATCTCCGGCAACGCGGCCTGTATCGCCTGCAATTCCATATTGCAGTACGGGCACCAGACGCCGCGATAGAACGTCACCACCAGGGGCCCTTGGGCCAGCAGGGTGGCGGAACTGACATCGGTCCCGTCCTGGTCTTTAAGCGTGAAGCCGGGCGCAATGTCGCCCGCCTTCTTGGCGCGTCCGGCTTGGCCAGAGGCGATCAGTTCGGCGGTCGCCCGATGCATGGTGGCGACGCGCTCGGGCGCGACGTTGTAAGGCGGCTTGCCGGCTTCGAAGTCGGCTTTGAACGCGTCGAGGCGGTCCTGCAAGGTCATTTGAGCTCTCCTCCGATTGCGCCGGCGATCCATTCGCCGTCTGACAGGAAGGAAAATGGCCTATTCGTAAAATGCTCAGTAGACGTCTAATTTGAAATTGATTTATACATTTTATGTATGAGTGATCACTTCCAGGAACTTGCCGTTTTTGTCCGCGCCGCCGAAACCGGCAGCTTTTCCAAAGTGGCGCGCGAATTCGGCGTGTCCCAGCCGTCGATTTCCCGGGCGGTGGCAGGTCTTGAAGACTGGCTCGGCGTGAAGCTGCTGCTCCGGACGACACGCCAGGTCGTGCCGACCGACGCCGGCGCCGCTTTTCTCGAGAAGGCGCGTCGCATTCTCGGCGATCTCGATGAGGCGACTCAGGCAGCGCGTGGCGTCGACAGCCTCCAGGGCGTCATTCGCGTCGTCATGTCCGGCGCCTTCGGCACGCGCGAGGTCATCCCGCGCCTGCCCCCATTCCTGGAGCGTCATCCACTCCTCAAGATCGAACTGCGGATTTCCGACCGCATCGATGACCTGATTGCTGAGGGTGCAGATATCGCATTGCGCCTCGGGCGCCTTGCGGACTCGGCGTTCGGATCGCGCTTGCTGGCCTCTGCGCCGCGGCTGGTCGTCGCTTCGCCGGCCTATCTCGCGCGTCGTGGCGTTCCGAAAACCTTGGCCGATCTGTCGGGACACGATTGCATCATCGGGCCGGGTTCATCGCGGCGGGAGGGCTGGACCTTCGAGCACGACGGCGCCATCCGTTCCGTCGCCGTCGATGGGCGGGTGCAGGTCGCTTCGGCCGATGGAGTCATGGCTTGCGTGAAGGCCGGACTTGGCGTCGCCGTGGCCTCGCGCTGGATGTGCCGCGCGGAACTCGAAAGCGGCGAGGTGCATCCGATCTTGTCCGACCACACACCCGAGCCGGTCGAGGTCCACGCCGTATATCCCGCTGGCCCGCGACCAGCGCCAAAGGTGCGGGCTCTCTCGGACTATCTCGCTGCAGCGTTGGTCGAGACCGAGCGGCGCACAAAAAAGCGGTAGCGGGGCTGCCTGGCCGCCCCAAAATCGACGGCCAGGCGATAGCGGTTGCAGTTACGCCTTGTTGGCGCTGCAGATCGTCTTATGGACTTCTGCAGTCAGCGTCTCGACCCGCTCGGTCAACTGGCGCACCGACTCGGTGATGCGCGTGTTGGCTTCCATCATCTCGAGCAGCATCGCCTGCTGCTTGGCCGTTGCCGCCTCGCGTTCGATGCTGGCCAAATGCAAATCCTCGCGATGCTGCGCATCGGCTTCGGCATGGACCTTGTCGCGGTCGGCCTGACGGGTCTGTGCCAGCAGGATCATCGGCGCGGCATAGGCTGCCTGCAGACTGAACGCCAGGTTGAGCAGGATGAAGGGATAGATATCGAAATCGGTCCATCCCGCCATATTGATGGCGATCCAGATGGCCACGAATATGGTCTGGCCGATCAGAAACTTGGGCGTGCCGAAGAAACGCGCGAAGTTTTCAGCCTTGCGCGCGAACCAGTCGTCGCCGAAGGCCGAGGCAAGATGCAAGTGTGGCGCGTGGAAACGATAGAAATGGCGCCCATGGGCGGCCCCATTGTGAAGCGCGGATTCCGTGGTATTCCCGGACATCGATATCTCCCCTTGTAAACGAGCAGCAGCAAACCCGGCACGAAGATGCCGACATCTCCGGCCCGCTAGTGTTACAAAAAAGCGACTCGTCTGCACGCGCGGAAGCAGGAGCGGCCTGGAAGGCCCCTCGACTGAGGGGATTAGAGGGACGGGATCAGCGGCAGGAGCAACGATGATTCGCGGCCGGGACCGGTCAGGATGGTTGCCGTGCCGCCGTAAAGTACGGGATCGCGATCGGGATGCAGGAACGGCCCGACGCCCTTGAACATTGTCGTCAGACCCGGCATTTCCCAATCGCGGCCGCGCAGCGTCAGCGCGACGCGGCATCCCGCCGGCACGACGATACTGGTCGGCCAGATCTCCACCTCGACGCGATAGGCCGTCCCCGGGATTATCGGCTCGGGCCGGCGATGGGCATGAACCGGACGATAAGCCGTCGAGCGCGTCTCATCGAGCGCCCGATGCGACACGCGCAGCCAACCCAGTGCGAGGGGTGTATTGGGGTCGTTCGACCCCTGGAACACGATGTCGCGCCCCTCCGCGTCGAGCAGACGCATAACCGCGAAGATGTCCATGTCGGCGGTGCTCGACTGGACCCAGAGCGTGAGACTCGCCGGTCCGGTGAATTCGGTGTCGCGGGCGAAGGGCGCACTGGTAAAGATGACACCGTCACTCGTCGTGGCGTAGTCGCAATGCGCGCTTGCCGTCGGCGCGGCCTCTCCCATGGCCATCGTGCTCGCGTCGAGGTTATAGCGGGTCCATCGCGTGCGTGGGATCGGCCAAGCCTGTTCGTCGCGTTCGACTAGCCGATCGCGATGGCGGATGCCAAGCATGACCGGCGGTTCGGTGTCCCAGCCATTCTCGATATTCTTGAGGAACCGGTCGAAGAAACGCCGCTGCAGGTCAAGCGACTCCTCGCGATAGAACGGCTCGATATGCGAGCCGCTGTGGACGCGCAGCCATTTGCGCGTACTGGCCGCCGCCAGGTAACCCTCGAAATTGCCGCGCGCATGCAGCCCGTGTCCGCCCCAATTGGCGACCGAGAGCACCGGCACGGTGATTCGCGTGGCATCGGGCGTGCGCACCGCCCAGAAGTCGTCGTCTTGGATCTGATTCGGCCAGAACTCGACAGGCACACGGCGGTCGCCCCGCAACTCGCTTTCGCCGCGTGCCGCGCCGGTGACGGGCTCTCCGGTCATGGCGTCGCGATAGGAGCTTAGACCGTTGCCGTGCTGGTTGATGGCCACCTGACTCTGAAACCAGAATTTGATGAAATTGGTGCTGGGGATGCCGCCGTGGAAAGCGATGTCACGATAGTGGTCGAATGCGCCTTCCCAGGGGATGATCGCGGCCAGGCCCTTGGGCTGCCGTGCCGCCACCTGCCATTGGGTGATGGCATAATAGGAGATACCGAGCGTACCGACCTTACCGTTGCTCCAGGGCTGCTGCGCCGCCCATTCGATCGCGGCGGCATAGTCGTCGGTTTCCCGCACCGACAACGGATCGAGCACGCCCGGCGAACGCCCGGTGCCGCGCGAATCGACATGGACGATCGCATAGTCCAACGGCACCCAGCGTTCGGGATCGGGGGCTTCCCAACGCATGAAGCGCAGCGACGAGCGCTTGGCCAAGCCCGGCAATTTCTCGTTGAGCGCGCGCCACTGCTGTTGATAGGCCGGCGCCTCGGACCAATGAACGTCCTTGCCGTAGGGACCATGCAGCATGATGACGGGAAACCGGCCTGGGGCATCGGGCCGGTAGACATTGGCGCGCAGGACGATTCCGTCATCCATGGCGATCCCGACATCGTGCTCGAAAACCATGCCGGCGATACCCGATGATAGGGCCGACGATGCGTGCTTCTGATCCATGACACTCTCCGGCGATGCTCTTGCGGCTCGCCCAGGATTGTGCCCACACTTCGCCTCGTTCCCTATTCGCGTTCACCCCGGTCAAGGACGGGAGGTGTTCATGCTCCGCAAAGCCCCGCAGCAAGCGCGTTCCCGCTACATGGTGGATGTGATCCTCGAAGGCGCCACTCGCGTTTTCAGCGAACGACCCTATGCCGAGATCACCACGGCGCACATCGCCGAGGTATCAGGCGTCAGCATCGGTTCGCTGTATCAGTATTTCGGCGCGAAGGAAGCGATCGCCGCCAGTCTGCAGCAACGCCATTGTGCCGAAACCCTTGGACTGGTCCGGTCGTTCGCAGCGGGATCGGGCGGTAAGCCGCTCCATGATCGATTACGCGACATGCTGGGCGAGCTCTTGATCTTGCATCGCGACGCGCCGCTGTTTCATCGCAACCTGCTCGGCTTATGGCCCTACCTGCCGGCCCCCTTGCCCCAGGCCGACCAGCTCAACGGCGGCATCATGGAGGCAGTGGGGGACATGCTGGCCGAAGAATGGCCAGAGCGCGGACAGGCGGAACTGCTGCTGCAGACGACGATGGTCGTGCGTGGCATCGAGACGCTGACCCACGCCGCGGTCCGCCTGCCGGAACTCGCCGATGACGAGACCGTGTTCGAGCGTTTCGAAATGACCGTGCCAGCCGTGTTGGCCGCACGCGCGCAGACGCAGCACGCGCCCGCTCTCCGCTAGGGCCGCTTCTGGTCTGGCGGCCGCATACGCCCTACGGCGCCACCTGTTCCAGCCGCAGCTTGCGCGTCCGTGGCCCAGCGATGCCGACCACCCCAGCAACCCCCAGCATGCAGGCGCCGATGAACACGAAGACGCCGATCGTGCCGTAATCGCGCAGGAAGAATGCGATGACGAAGCTGCTGAACACCACACTCAACCGGCTCCAGGAATAGACGAGCCCTACCGCCTGGGCGCGGATGCGCGTGGGATAGAGTTCGGTCTGATAGGCGTGGAAGGCGAACGACATCCAGTTGTTCGAGAGCGTGATCAGAATGCCGAAGATGATGACGCCGAGCGGCGTGGTCTGTTGCGAGAACAACAGGCCGAACACGGCGACCGCGACGGCAGCGGCGGCGATCTGGTATTTGCGCTCGAACTTGTCGGCCACCATCGTCGCAAAGAAGGGCGAGACCGGCGCCGCAATGGCGATGATCAGCGTGTATTCGAGCGACTTCGTGACCGTGATGCCCTGCGCGATCAAAAGCGTCGGCACCCAGGCCGAAAAGCCATAATAGCCAACCGTCTGCAGCAGGTTGAAAACGGTCAGCACCATGGTGCGATTGAGATAGGGCGCGCGCCAGATCTCACTCCAGCCACCCTTGACGCTCTCGGCCTCGCCACTGACCATGACCGGCTCCGGCAGGTCCTGTCCCGTCTGCAGGCGCACCGCGCTTTCCAACGCGCCGACGATCTCTTCGGCATCGATCATGTGGCCATGCTGGGCCAGCCAGCGCGGCGATTCGGGCAAGCCCATACGCAGCCACCAGACAAAGATCGCGCCCGTCGCCCCGACGATCATCACCCAGCGCCAGCCGTCGAGACCCAAGATCGTCTCGGGCACCAGCAGCCATGAGACCAAAGCCGCGGCCGGGATGGCCAGGAACATGATGCCTTCGTTATAGGCGAAAGCCGAGCCGCGCCGATCCTTGGGCGTGAGTTCGGAAATATAGGTGTCGATATTCACCAACTCGACACCAAGCCCGATACTGGCGATGAAGCGCCACAGATCGAGGCTCTGCGCGTCGTTCTGGAAGGCGAGGATCAGCGTGCCGGTCGAATACCAAAGCAGCGACCAGGTGAAGACGGAGCGCCGGCCGAAGCGGTCGGAGAGCCAGCTCACCAGCAACGTGCCGATCAGCATGCCGGCGAAGGTGGCGGCGACGAAACTCGCGAAACCGCTGAAGCCGAAGAAGGCGGTGGTGGTCGCCGTCAGCAGGCCGCTCTTGGCCAGGCCGGGGGCGACATAGCCGGTGAAGAACAGATCGTAGAATTCGAAACACCCACCCAGCGAGATCAGGGTGACAAGGCGGCGCATTTCCGCGGTGGCCGGCAGGCGATCGAGACGCGCGGCGATGGTGACAGCGCCAAGGTCCGCCATGGTGTTTCTTCTCCCATACTTTTATACGGCCGCGGGTTGATCCGCTGGTCCTGAGCCAGCCTCGCCCGGTATAGGGGCTGTGGCAAATATTTTTACGTTTCTAATCCGTTGTCCGACGAATTACACGGCGTGCTGGCGCGATGGCATGGCGCATGCTACGTCCTAATCAAATGCTGCAATGCGGCACCCTCTGCTGGGGAGCCAAGGGACCTTCATGAACGCAGCCGTCGCCCGCCCGCACACCCATAAAATCAAGAAGTTGCTGGTCGCCAACCGGAGCGAAATCGCCATCCGCGTGTTCCGCGCCGCGGCTGAGCTGGGGATCGATACGGTTGCCATTTATTCGCGCGAAGACCGCTACGCGCTGCACAGATTCAAGGCAAACGAGAGCTACCTGCTCTCCCAGGATAAGGGGCCGATCGAGGCTTATCTCGATATCCCGACCATCATCCGCATCGCCAAACAGGCCGGCTGCGACGCGATCCACCCCGGCTATGGCTTCCTGTCCGAGAACCCGGATTTCGCCCAGGCCTGTATCGAGGCCAAGATCATCTTCGTCGGCCCGGCACCGGATATGATGCGCTCGCTGGGCAACAAGGTGCAGGCGCGCGCCCTGGCCGAAGAGGCCAAGGTGCCGGTGATGCCGGCCACCGGCCCCCTGCCCGAGGACCCGACAGCGGCCCTGGCCGAAGCCAACCGCATCGGCTTCCCGGTGATGCTGAAGGCGAGTTGGGGCGGTGGCGGACGCGGCATGCGCACGATCCGCACCGCCGAGGAAATGCCCGATCTGGTCAATGCCGCGCGGCGCGAAGCCAAGGCCGCGTTCGGCAATGACGAAGTCTATCTCGAGAAACTGGTCGAACGCGCCCGCCATGTGGAAGTGCAGATCCTCGGCGATACGCATGGCAATCTCGTGCACCTGTTCGAACGCGACTGTTCGGTGCAGCGTCGCAACCAGAAGGTCGTCGAACGCGCGCCCGCGCCGCAACTGAACCAAGCGCAGCGCACTGAGCTTTGTGAGGCCGCACTGCGCCTGGCGCGCAAGGTCGGCTATCGCAATGCCGGCACCGCCGAGTTCCTTTACGACGCCGATACCGGCAAGGCCTATTTCATCGAGGTCAACCCGCGTATCCAGGTCGAGCACACGGTGACCGAGATGGTCACCGGTATCGACATCGTGAAGGCGCAGATCCGCATTGCCGAGGGCGCCGCCATTGGGTCTCCCGAGTCCGGCGTGCCGAAGCAGGACGACATCAAGCTCAACGGCAATGCGATCCAGTGCCGCATCACCACCGAGGACCCGAACAACAACTTCATCCCCGACTATGGCCGCCTGACCGCCTATCGCGGCGCCAACGGTTTCGGTATTCGCTTGGACGGCGGCACCGCCTATTCGGGCGCGCTGGTCACACGCTACTACGACTCGCTGCTGGAGAAGGTCACGGCTTGGGCACCGACCGCCGAGGAAGCCATCGCACGCCTCGATCGCGCCTTGCGCGAATTCCGTATCGCCGGCATCGCCACCAACCTCGCCTTCCTCGAAGCGGTGCTCGACCATCCCAAGTTCAAGGACGGCAGCTACACCACGCGCTTCATCGACACGACGCCGGAACTGTTCCAGGCGCCGCAACGCCGCGATCGCGCCAGCCGCCTGCTGACCTTCATTGCCGACGTGATCGTGAACGGCAACCCGCAGGTCAAAGGCCGGCCGCAGCCGCGCGTGCTACGCGCGCCACACCGGCCCGAGAATCTGCCCTATGCCGTGCCGCCGGGCACGCGCCAGCTGCTCAACGAGATGGGGCCGAAGGGCTTCGCCGATTGGATGCTGAAGCAGACCAAGGTGCTGGTGACCGACACCACCTTTCGCGATGCCCATCAATCGCTGATCGCGACCCGCCTGCGCACGCGCGACATGCTGCAGATCGCGCCGGTCTATGCGCGCCTGCTGCCGCAACTGCTGTCGCTCGAATGCTGGGGCGGTGCGACCTTCGATGTGACGATGCGCTTCCTGCAGGAAGACCCATGGGAACGCCTCGAACATATGCGCGAGGCCGTGCCCAATATCCTGTTCCAGATGCTGCTGCGTGCGTCGAACGCGGTGGGCTACACCAACTATCCCGATAACGTCGTGAAGTTCTTCGTCGAGCGCGCGGCCAAGGGTGGCGTCGATGTCTTCCGCGTCTTCGACTCGCTCAACTGGGTCGACAATATGCGCGTCGCCATGGATGCGGTGCTGGAAACCGGCAAGCTGTGCGAAGCCGCGATCTGCTACACCGGCGACCTCGGGAATCCCAACCGGCCGAAATACAACCTCAAATACTATGTCGACCTTGCCAAGGAATTGGAGAAGGCGGGCGCGCACATCCTCGGCATCAAGGATATGGCCGGGCTTTGCAAGCCGCATGCTGCGCGCCAGCTGGTGACGGTGCTGAAGCAGGAAGTCGGCATTCCGATTCATTTCCACACCCACGACACCAGCGGCATCTCGGCCGCCTCGGCACTCGAAGCGGTCGAAGCCGGTGTCGATGCGATCGATGCGGCGATGGATTCGTTCAGCGGCTGCACCTCGCAACCGAGCCTCGGCTCGATCTGCGCGGCACTGCGCTATGGCAAACGCGACCCCAATCTCGACCCGGCGACATTGGCGCAGATCGATCGCTACTGGGCCGAAGTGCGTGACAACTATGTCGCCTTCGAAAGCGAAGTGCGGCCCGGCAGCTCGGATGTCTACCATCACGAAATGCCCGGCGGGCAATACACCAACCTGCTCGAACAGGCGCGCTCGCTCGGCATCGAAGACCGCTGGAGTGAAGTCTGCAGCGTCTACGCCGACGTCAACCAGATGTTCGGCGACATCGTGAAGGTGACGCCGACCTCGAAGGTAGTCGGCGACATGGCGCTGATGATGGTGACCAGCGGGTTGTCGACCCAGGACGTGCTCAACCCGGGCAAGGAAATTGCCTTCCCGGAATCAGTCGTGTCGCTGCTGCGCGGCGATCTCGGCCAGCCGCCGGGCGGCTTCCCCGCCGCCATTCAGAAAAAGGCGCTGAAGAACGATCCGCCGATCACGGTACGGCCCGGCGCGGTGATGGCGCCGACCGATCTCGAAGCCGAACGCGCCAAAGCCGAGAAGAAGGTCGGCCGGCAGGTGGACGACGACGATCTGGCGTCGTGGCTGATGTATCCGAAGGTGTTCGCGGATTACGCCGCGCGCCGGCGGGTCTGGGGCGATGTGTCGATCCTGCCGACGCCCGTCTATTTCTACGGCATGCAGCCGGGCGATGAGATTGCCGCCGAGATGGAGCAAGGCAAGACGCTGCTGATCCGCTATCTCGCTGTCAGCGATGCCGACGATTCGGGCCACCGCACCGTGTTCTTCGAACTCAACGGCCAGGCGCGCAATATCAAGATCCCCGACCGCGCGATTGCCCCCACGCGTACGCCCAATCCCAAGGCCGAGGAAGGCAATGCCAACCATATCGGCGCGCCGATGCCGGGGGTGGTGACGGCGATCCGCGTCCAGACCGGCCAGAAGGTGGAAAAAGGCGATGCGCTTTTGTCGCTGGAAGCCATGAAGATGGAAACCACCGTCTTCGCCGAGCGGACAGCCCTGGTGGCGAAAGTGGTAGCCACGCCGGGTATGCAGGTCGATACCAAGGACCTGCTGGTCGAATTGCAGCCTTAAGCCGGGGCTCGGCAGCGCGAAATCCCAGGCCGGGCGCCCTTTGGTGCCCGCCGTGATTTTCTTATGTCGCATCGCGGCATAACCGACACGACGCTTGTGGACGTCCGTAATCGGCTATAATCGCGGTTAATGAAACGCGAGGCCGAGGAGGAAACGGCGACCATGCTCGACGATAAAATGAACGGTCAAATGGCCGAAAAAGGTGGCTTCATCGCAGCGCTCGACCAGAGCGGCGGTTCGACGCCGGGTGCGCTGCGTCTCTATGGCGTTCCCGACGGCACCTACAAAGACGACGCCGATATGTTCAAGCTGATCCACGAGATGCGCACGCGGATCATGAAGGCGCCGGCCTTCACCGGCAGCAAAGTGCTCGGCGCCATCCTGTTCGAACGCACAATGGATGGAACCGTGGATGGCAAGCCGGTTCCCACCTATCTGTGGCAAGATCGGCACGTCGTGCCCTTCATCAAGGTCGACCTGGGGCTCGAGGCGGAACAGGGTGGCGTTCGGCTGATGAAGCCGATGCCCACGCTCGATACGCTGCTGGCGCGAGCCGCGAAACTCGGCATGTTCGGCACCAAGATGCGCTCGGTGATCGATGCTCCCGCCAAGGAGGGCATTGCCGCCATCGTCAAGCAGCAGTTCGATCTGGGCGCGCAGATCGCCAAGCACGGTCTGGTGCCGATCATTGAGCCCGAAGTCTCGATCAAGATGGCCGACAAAGCCGGCGCGGAGACGATCCTGCGCGACGAAATCCAGCGCCACCTCGATGCGCTGCCGGCCGACCGCAAGGTGATGCTGAAGCTGACGATCCCGACCACGCCCGATTTCTATGCGCCTTTGATCAAGCATGATCGCGTATTGCGGGTGGTGGCACTCTCAGGTGGTTATACGCGCACGGATGCTTGCCAGAAGCTCGCACACAACCATGGCATGATCGCCAGCTTCTCGCGCGCCCTGCTGGAAGATCTCCGCTATCAGATGAACGATGCCGATTTCGACAAGACCCTCGCGAGTGCGATCGACGAGATTTACACGGCCTCGACCGTCAAGGCGTAAGGCGTCATTTGCCCACTGGGGTCGGTTTCCTCTATCAATGAGGTAATATCAACCGACTCCAGTGTCGCCCCTCTACCATGAACGTTCCGCCGCCTTTCGATCAGCCCACGACCATAGCCGTGACGGGCGGGCCGCGTCGCGCCACCGCCGCCTTCGTCTACGTCACCGTGATGCTCGATACGCTCTCGATCGGCATTGTCCTGCCGGTATTGCCGATGCTGATCAGCGGCTTCGTCCATGGCGACACCGTCTCGGCGGCACGCATCTTCGGCCTGTTCATCGTTGCCTGGGCCGCGATGCAGTTCCTCTTCTCGCCGCTGCTCGGTGCGCTCTCCGACCGCTTCGGCCGACGCCGGGTGATCCTCGCTTCGAATTTCTGCCTCGGCATCGATTACGTCATCATGGCCCTGGCACCGACGCTCGGCTGGCTGCTGTTCGGGCGGCTGATCTCGGGCGTGATGGCGGCCAGCATCACCACCTCTGCCGCCTATATCGCCGATGTCACGCCGCCGGAAAAGCGCGCCGGCTCTTATGCGATGATGAACGCGGCATCCACGGCGGGCTATATGCTCGGACCGGCGCTGGGCGGTGTTCTGGCCCATATCAGCCCGACCCTGCCTTGTTGGATTGCGGCGGTCTTCAGCATCGTGAACGGCTGCTACGGCACCTTCGTGCTGCCCGAGTCGCTCGCCCGCATCCATCGCGCCAAAATCACCTGGAAGACCGCGAATCCGTTTGGCGGTTTGGTGTTGCTGGGCCGGTATCGCGGGCTGATCGGCTTGATGGCCGGCAACTTCATCACCATTGTGGCCAGTGTCGTCATCCAGACCATCACCGTGCTCTACACCGCCTACCGTTACGGCTGGGACACGCGCACCATCGGCCTAACGATGGCCGGCATCGCGGCTTGCGGCTTCCTTGTGCAAATCCTGCTGGCCGGTCGGATCATCCGCGTGATTGGCGAACGACTCGGTTTTATCCTCGGCACCGCCAGCGGTGCACTCTGCCTGGCGATCTATGCCTTCGCGCCCAATGGCTGGGTCTTCATCGCGGCAACGCCGGCGATGGCCTTCTGGGGGCTCACCTATCCGTCCCTGCAAAGCCTGATGACGCGCTATGTCAGCCCCAGTGAGCACGGCCGGCTGCAGGGCGTGAACAACAGCCTCTACGGCGTCGCCAATCTGATTGGGCCGTGGATGTTCTCGGCGGTATTTGCCGCCTTCATCGGCCCCTGGAAAGACTTGGACCTGCCGGGCGCGCCCTTCATCCTCTCGGTGATGCTTCTGGCAATCGCGATCGGTATTTTGATTTCGGCGACGCGGCCGCAGGGGCAATACCCCTAACTATGTGCCGTGGCTTTTGACCTTTTGTCGGTCCAGACGGACACGACCCAGATCGCGAAACCGCACAACGCCAGCGCGCAGCCGACCCATCCAGTCGATGTCCAGCCATAGCCGCGCGCGATGACGATACCGCCCAGCCACGGTCCCAAAGCGTTGGCGGTGTTGAAGGCCGAGTGGTTGAGGGCAGCGGCCAGGCGCTGCGCGTGTTGTGCCACATCCATCAATCGGGTCTGCAAGACCACGGCGATCGCGGTGCCGAGGCCAATGAGAAAACTATCGACGCTGATCAACCAAACATTGGCGGCGACGAACGGAAACAATGCCATTGCCGCGGCGCTCCAGAGCAGGAGCCCGCCGGCGGTTGGCATCAATCGGCGGTCGGCGACCAACGGCACGATGAAACCGCCCGCCGTCATCCCGGCGCCGAAGCAGGCCAGCACCACGGGGATCACGCCGGGCGCGACATGAGTCACGTTGAGCAATGTCGAGGCGAGATAGGAATAGACCGCGAATAATCCGCCGCATCCGATGGCGGCAATGCCCAATGCCAGCCAGACCTGCAAACGGCCGAGCGCGGCCAATTCGCGCCACGGGCTGCTTTGAATCTCCGCCTTGTCGGCGGGCGCGAGTAGGGCGATCAGCAGGATCGTCAGCAGGCCCTGAGCGGTGACGACGCCGAAGCTCCAGCGCCAGCCGACCGCTTGGCCCAGCCAATTCGCCATCGGAATACCGATCAACGTCGACACCATCACACCCAACAGCACACGCGACACCGCATAGGCGCGGCGATTGGGCGGCACGATCGAGGCGGCAACCAATGACGCGATACCGAAATAGGCGCCATGCGGCAGGCCGCTCAGGAATCGGCAGGCCAGCATCAGCCCATAGGTCGGCGCCAACGCGCTCAGCCCGTTGCCGATGACGAAAACCACCATCAGGATCAGAAGTAATTTGCGGCGCGCGATCCTTGCCGCCAGAACCGATAACAACGGCGCACCGACGACGACACCCAATGCGTAGGCGCTGATCACGTGTCCGGCCGTCGGCTCGTCGATGCTCAGGCCGGTCGCCATATAGGGCAACAGGCTCATCGTCGCGAACTCCGTGGTGCCGATCGCGAAGCCGCCCATGGCCAGGGCGAACAGCACGAGAGCCACCCGCGTTCGGGAAAGCTCCGTGCCGGTCATGTTGGGCCTCGATGCTTCGGGTTAAGTATTGCCGTGCCGCTCAGATACAGCGGCCGCCGTCGACTTCCATGCAGACGCCGGTGATGAAGTCGGCCTCGTCCGAGCAGAGATAGAGCGCGGCATTGGCGATATCCGACGGCTTCGACAGGCGCCCGATCGGAATCACCGCGGCGAATTTGGCGCGCATATCGGGCGTATCGACGCCGCCCATGAACTCGGCCAGCAGCGGCGTTTCGCCGGCCACCGGGTTGATCGCGTTGACGCGGATCTTGCTCGGCGCCAGTTCGACGGCCATCGACTTGGTGATGGTGATCGCCGCGCCCTTGGTGCCGTTGTACCAGACCAGATTCGGACGCGGGCGCACACCGGCAGTGGAGGCGATGTTGAGGAACACGCCCTGCCCCGCCTTCTTGAACAACGGCACCACATGCTTGGCCGAGTAGAACAGCGCCTTCACGTTGACGGCATAGATGCGGTCGAAAGTCGCTTCGTCGATCGTCTCGACCGGGCCGGCGCGATGGGTGATGCCGGCATTGTTGACCCAGATATCGAGCCCGCCGAACTTCGCCACCGCCGCCTGCGCCATGCCAGCAACATCGGCATCCTTCGCGACATCGGCCTTGTGGAAGATCGCCTTGCCACCCGCGGCTTCGATCGCTTTGACGACGCGATAGCCGCCCTCTTCGTTCAGGTCGTTGACGACGACATTCGCGCCCTCGGCAGCGAAACGCAGAGCGATCCCTTCGCCGAAACCCGAACCCGAACCGGTGATGACGGCGGTCTTACCCTTGAGTCGCATGATCCACTGTTTCCTCAGCCGTGTTTGATGGCGACGGTTTTGATTTGCGTGAAGCCGCGCATGCCTTCGAAGGCCTTCTCGCGGCCGAAGCCCGAGTGCTTCACGCCGCCGAAGGGCAATTCGACACCACCGCCCGCGCCGTAGTTGTTGATGAAGACCTGGCCGGCGCCGAGCTTGCGCGCGAGGCGCAGCTGCCGGTCACCATCGCGCGTCCAGACCGAAGCGACGAGGCCGAAATCGGTGCCGTTGGCGAGCTTCAGCGCATCGGCTTCGTCTGCAAAGGGAAACGCGGCGAGGACAGGGCCGAACACTTCCTGCTGTGCGACGGGAAGGTTAGTCGGCACGTTGTCCAGCAGCATCGGCGCGAAGTAGAAACCGCCATTCGGCGCATCGGGCACCACCTGGCCCTTGCCGGCCACGGAGACTTTCGCTGCCAGTGCGCCATCGACCATCGCGTTGACGCGACCGAACTGCTTCTTGCTGATCAGCGGACCGCAATCGAGGCCGCGTGGCCCGGGGCCGGTCTTGAGCGCGTTGAACTTGGTGGCCAGCTTGTCCATCACCGTGTCGTAGACCGGCTTCTGGATCAGCACGCGACTGCCGGCCGAGCAGGTCTGGCCGGCATTCTGGATGATCGCGTTGACCAGGAAGGGCAGCGCCGCATCGATATCGGCATCGGCGAAGATCACCTGCGGCGACTTGCCGCCGAGTTCCAGGGTCACCGGCACATGATTGACCGCGGCGGCCTGAGTCACCAACGTGCCCACCATCGGCGAGCCGGTGAACGAGATGTGGTTGATGCCGGGATGGGCGGCCAGCGCGGCACCGGCTTCGGTGCCGAGGCCGGGAACGATGTTCAGTGCGCCCTTGGGCAAGCCGGCTTCAAGCGCGAGTTCGGAGATGCGCAGCGGCGTCAGACAGGCATCTTCGGCCGGCTTGACCACGCAGGCATTACCCGCGGCCAACGAACCGCCGACCGAACGGCCAAAAATCTGCGCAGGATAATTCCAGGGGATGATGTGACCGGTGACGCCGAAGGGCTCGCGGATGGTGAGGACGGTGTAGCCATCGAGATAGGGAATCGTCTCGCCATGCAGCTTGTCGGCGGCGCCGCCGTAGTATTCGAAGTAGCGCGCGCAGGCGGTGATGTCGGCCTGGGCTTGCTGGATCGGCTTGCCGGTGTCGCGGCATTCGAGATCGGCGAGTTCCTTGTGGTGATCGAGGATCAGGCGCGACAGGCGCATCAGGATGCGGCCGCGATCGACCGGCGTGATCTTGCCCCACGCGCCCTCGAACGCCTTGCGGGCCGAAGCCACGGCGCGATCGATGTCTTCCTTATTGCCTTGCGCGATCTCGGTGAAGGGCTGGCCATCGCTGGGATCGATGACCGGAATGGATGCGCCCGAAGCCGACGGACGCCAATCGCCGTCGATGAGAATCGCTGCCGCGTGCATGGCCCTGCCTTTTCTAATTATCCTCGATGGACACAAGTGAGGCAGTTAACACGGCGTGCCCCCTCGGGTCGAGAGGCCGGACTGAGCATCTGATATACGCGGAGCGAGGGCACACCAATGAAAAAGGCGCCCGTAGGCGCCTTTTTTTGGATACGGGCGAAGGCCTTATTCCGCCGTCTGCTCTTCCGCGTTCGCTTCCGGCTTCGGACCGCTGTCGAGGCCCTTGGCGGCCGGATCGCGATCGACCAACTCGATGACCGCCATCGCGGCGGCGTCACCATGACGGAACCCGGCCTTGAGCACACGGGTGTAACCGCCGGCGCGGGTCTTGTAGCGTTCGGCCAGGGTGCTGAACAGCTTCGCGACAATCGCGTCGTCGCGCAGCTGGGCATGGGCCTGGCGGCGCGCATGCAGATCGCCACGCTTGCCGAGCGTGATCAGCTTCTCGGCGATCGGACGGAGGTCCTTCGCCTTGGGCAGGGTCGTGGTGATCTGCTCATGCTTGAGGAGAGCATTGGCCATATTCGCGAACATCGCCCGGCGATGTTGGCTGCGGCGGTTGAGCTTACGACCCGACATACCGTGACGCATAACATTCACTCCTTCTCAAACATGGCGTCGCGCACGACACCGATTGAACAAACCCGCCGCCGCGATCCGTCACCCTAAATTGAAGGATTGGCGGTCGTGTACGGCGGGATCAGAGAGCAGCCGCTTAGTACGGCTCCTCGAGCTTCTTGGCCAGTTCCTCGATGTTCTCGGGCGGCCAATTCGGGATTTCCATGCCCAGATGCAGACCCATCTGCGCCAGCACTTCCTTGATCTCGTTCAGCGACTTGCGGCCAAAGTTGGGAGTGCGGAGCATCTCGGTCTCGCTCTTCTGCACGAGATCGCCGATGTAGATGATGTTGTCGTTCTTCAAGCAATTGGCCGAGCGAACCGAGAGTTCGAGCTCGTCCACCTTGCGCAGCAGGTTGCGGCTGAACGGCAGTTCGTCGCGCGCTTCCTCATGCGTGACCGCCTGCGGCTCTTCGAAGTTGATGAAGAGCTGGAGCTGGTCCTGCAGGATGCGGGCGGCGAGCGCCACCGCGTCCTCGGGAGTCACGGCGCCATTGGTCTCGATCTGCATCGAGAGCTTGTCGTAGTCAGTCGCCTGACCGACGCGCGTGTTCTCGATCTTGTAGGCGAT
Organism: Magnetospirillaceae bacterium; assembly: GCA_036490215.1. Lineage (GTDB taxonomy): Bacteria > Pseudomonadota > Alphaproteobacteria > Rhodospirillales > Magnetospirillaceae > JASHSH01. Next base: position 55,991 of record DASXEH010000026.1, on the reverse strand, counting down.
CTTGCGAACGGGCGAGAAGATCGCATCGACCGGGATCAGACCGATCGGTGAGTCTTCAGCGCGGTTCTGGATGGCGGCGACATAGCCCTTGCCGCTTTCGACGGTCAGTTCCATCGACAGCGTGGCGCCCTGGTCGAGCGTGCAGAGCACGAGATCGGGGTCCATGATTTCGATGTCATGGCCGGCTTCGATCTGGCCCGCGCGGACTTCGCCGGGGCCGGTCGCCTTCAGCGTCATGCGCTTCGGGCCCTCGCCATGCATCCGCAGGCCGAGCTGCTTGATGTTGAGGACGATGTCGGTCACGTCCTCACGCACGCCCGGGATCGAAGAGAATTCGTGCAGCACGCCGTCGACTTGGATCGCGGTCACGGCCGCGCCCTGGAGCGAGGACAGCATGACGCGACGCAGGGCATTGCCCAGCGTCAGACCGAAGCCGCGTTCGAGCGGTTCGGCCACCACGGTCGCAGCACGGCCCGGGTTGGAACCCGGATCGGTGTGCAGCTTGTTCGGTTTAATGAGTTCTTGCCAATTGCGTTGAATCACGAGTGGATCCTCATCGCTGAAGCGACCTACCAAAACCCAGAGCTATCGGAGGCGCCTGACAGGCGCCTTCCTGCATGGGCCCGGCGGCCGTGCCGGGAGAACGAAAATGTATTGGCCCTTAAACGCGGCGACGCTTGCGCGGGCGGCAACCGTTATGCGGAATGGGCGTAACGTCGCGGATCGACGAAATGGCGAAACCGACGGTCTGGAGCGCGCGCAGAGCCGATTCACGGCCGGCGCCCGGTCCCTTGACCTCGACTTCGAGCGTGCGCATGCCATGTTCCATGGCCTTGCGACCGGCATCCTCAGCCGCCATCTGCGCGGCATAGGGGGTCGACTTGCGCGAGCCCTTGAAGCCCTGCATGCCCGACGACGACCAGGCGATCGTGTTGCCCTGCGCATCGGTGATGCTGATCATGGTGTTGTTGAACGTGGCGTTCACATGCGCCACGCCCGCGGTGATGTTCTTGCGTTCGCGCCGGCGGGCGCGCTGGACAGCAGGCTTACCCATGTTACTTCGTCACCTTCTTCTTGCCGGCGATCGGCTTGGCAGGACCCTTACGGGTGCGCGCATTGGTGTGCGTGCGCTGACCGTGAACGGGAAGACCCTTGCGGTGGCGCAGGCCACGGTAGCAGCCGAGATCCATCAGCCGCTTGATGTTCATCGCCACTTCACGACGCAGATCACCCTCGACCTGATATTCTCTGTCGATGATCTCGCGGATGCGGAGAACTTCGTCATCGGACAGCTGCGAAACGCGCTTGTCCTCAGGAATCCCCACCTTCGTGACGATCTCCTGGGCCTTGGTGCGGCCGATGCCATGAATGTAAGTGAGACCGATCAAAACCCGCTTGTTGGTCGGGATATTGACGCCTGCGATACGAGCCAAACCGGCTACTCCTGAAATTGTCGCAATAAATACCCACCCCCACGGGCCTTCCCCGGGCGGGATCGCGAAGGTGCGGGATTATAGGGAGAATCATCTTCCTGTCAACCGCTTCGGCTGTGAATCATATCACGCTGATATCATTGCGATTTATGACCAAAACCGATGCCGGAAGCGATACCACCAAGCAGAGCCGCCGAGGCATTCCGCTTGTCGGTTCCCGACAGGCGGAAATATAGTTCGCCCGCGCTCAAGCGCTAGGGGTCCCGGACAACCCAAAAAGGCACCTAAAACCCGGTAACGACTGGACCCGTCCGGTCCGGAGCGCGCAGAACGCTTATGGCAAAGCCCTCACGGCCCGGCACCACTCGACGGCGGTCGCCCAACCAGTCGAAGGAAATCCCTCAACCCGCCGCCTCTGGAAACCGGCTCCCGATTCTGCCGGTCCTTTTCGGTTTGCTGACTTTTTCCACGGTGGTGGGTTATCCCGAAGAAGGCCGATGGATCGGCTTCGCGGCGACTGTCGGTTTGGCGGCGATCGACGGCGCGCGACACCTCTATAAGGACCGCAGCATTACGATCGACCTGCTCGACATGCTGTTGGCGGCGCTGATCGCATTCGGCGCCCTGTCCCTGCTTTGGTCCGCCAACGTCAATGGCGGCATCCAGACCGTGATCATCGCCGGCGCCTGCCTGCTCTTCGCGCTTTACCTCAAGCGCTACGCCCCCCGCGCGACCACACTCGCGATCGCTTTGGGTGCCGGATCGGCGATCGTCGGATCACTTGTGACCAATCTGTGGCTGCCGGCAGCCCAATGGTCAGGTTTCGGCAATAGCGGCTATGCCGCAGAAGCCCTGATCCTGTGCCTTCCGTTTTTGTGGCCTCTCTGGCGTCTAGAATGGGAGTTCACGGCCGTCACCCAAATTCTGGCGGTGGTAATCGCCGCCGCGGCGATCGGCTATATCGTCGCGTTCACGCCGAGCGCGATCGGTGCTTTCGTGCTGGCAAGCTTCGCGGCAATCGCGTCGCTTCATTGGGCGTTTCGTCGCAGCATGCTTCTGGGTTGGGGCTGCGCAGCGCTGTGGCTGATCATTCCCCCCATCGTCGCGTGGTTCGGCTGGGAACCGCTTCAGTTGACCGAGCGCATCCTGGTGCGCGCGGAGCTGTGGTTGAACGCCGGCTTCATGATCCTCGATCGTCCGCTGTTCGGCCATGGCGCCGGATCGTTCATCGAGGTGTACCCGCTGTTCAAGGAAGCGCATGGAGACCTGCTCCCGTTCGTCAACAAAGCCTTCGAAAGCTATGTGACCGAGGCCGAGGCGCTGCACAACGAAACGCTGCAGCTGTGGACCGAACTCGGGACGGCCGGCCTGTTGTTGCTCGTCGCCTTCTATGCCACGGCTTTGAAAGCCGCGGCCGCGCGATTCCGCCACGATGTTTTCGCGCAAGCCGGCGGCGCGGCGTTGCTGGCCGCGCTGGCCGAGTCGTTTCTCGAATATCCGTTCCAGCGCGCAGCCACGCTGTTTCTTGCGGTCATCGCGCTGGCTTTCGCAACCCGTGACGCAGCCCCAGCGATCCCGCAATGGCGCCTGAAGCTCGCGAGACCGGTCGCGGCAACGACAGCCTCAATAGCTGCCGTCGCGGCAGTGCTGCTCCTCGTTGCCAGTTATCGCCAGTTCGAGGCCGAACGCCGCCTCGACCAGACTCACGCGCCGGGGATCGATCCCGTCATCGCCTTCAACCTGACATACGAAGCCCACCGACTCGATCCGCTCGATCGCCGCATCCGGGCGGCGCTGCCGATCATGCTCGACGGCGTGATCCGAGCGCGCGGCCTGGCTGCAGTGCCGCGGGCAACCGTCGACCAGATCTATCGCGATGTCGACAACGGGGCGCGCTACAACACATCCGCGCTCGTCGCCCATGCGCAATACCTGCTCGAAGCGTCCGGCGGCGACGATCCAAGCTTCCTTACGGTCTTAGCGGATTTAAAGCGCGGATCGAGCCGCGTCGCCGCAGCCTATGCGATCGAAGCGCGATATCTGATTGCCCATCGGCGCTTCGCCGAAGCGGTGGCCGTAGCGACGACGGGCCAGAAATACACGGACGGCGTATCCTCGATACCCAGCGCCGATGCCGCGATCAAGGCCAACCTAGCGGCACTGCGCCAACTCGCCGAGCGCAACCTGCCGCACTGACTCCGCTTCAGCGGAGCAGCGCGGCACGCGATATTAGAACGGACCGCGGAAGTGCTTGTAGAAGTCGGTCGCAGCCTTGCCATCGGGCAGCGGGACGCCATGATCCTTGCGTCCGACCACGAGCGCGGCAATCGCATCGGCCACGTCATGGACATTCGGGTAGTACATGTCCTCGAGCGCCTTGGCCGTGGGGCACGGCGCGAGCGCCATGCCGAGGCTGACAGCCGGGCTGCGCAGCAGCTTCGGATCAGATTCGGCCACGATGCGGCAAATCTCGGCCGCAACGCCGTAGGTTGACCATGACGTATCGGCTACCAGAAGACGGCCGGTCTTGGCGAGACTCTTGAGGATCATCGCGTGATCGGGATGCGACACGCTGTGCAGATCGATGATCTCGCAATCGATCCCGTGCTGGGCGAGATGCTGCGCGGCGCGACGCGCCTCGAGCAGCATGATCGATGTCGTGACGATCGTGACGTCCTTGCCTTCGCGCTCGAGACGGCTGGCGAAGGGATGCGCGCCGCGCGGATGCGCCGCGGTTACGAATTCCAGCTCGTACATCAGGCGATGTTCGAGCGAAATCACCGGCCCCTTATGATGAGCGATCGCATGGGCATAGCTGTCGATCACCGCTTCCGGCGTCGCCGGCATGATCACCGTCAGCCCGGGGATATGGGCGAAGAGCGACTGCAGGCTCTGCGAATGCTGCGCGCCCTGGCCCCAGCTGCGGCCGATCACCAAGCGGACTAGCATCGGCACTTCGAAGCGGCCGCCGAACATGTAGCGGTACTTAGCGGCGAGGTTGATCAGCTGGTTCATCGCCAGCAGCACGAAATCGGAGCGGATATGGGTGTTGATCGGATAGAGCCCGTTCAACGCCGCGCCGATGCAAACGCCGGTGATGCCTTCTTCGGAAAGCGGCGTCTCGATCAGGCGATGGGCGCCGAATTCTTTACCCAGATTCGACACCGTTCCGAAGATGCCTTTGTGGTCGGTGACGCCCTGGCCGATGATGATCGTGTTGTCGTGCTGCGCCAGCGCCTGGCGCATGGCGGTCGCCAATCCTTCACGATAGGTCATGCGCTCGGGGAGCTTGGTCGCGGTGGAGGACACGTTGTTTGCCTCTCGTTCGGTAGAAATTTTGGAATTCGCGGTCATGCGACATCCGTGAGCAATTCTTCGCGCCCTGGAACGGGGCTGGCTTCGGCGAAGGCGACCGCGGCCGCAACTTCGGCGTTCAGCTCAGGCAAAAGACGCTGCGCCAGCGCCGCATCGGCGATCAGCGGATCCTTGGCCTTCCAGGCATCGATCTCGGCCTGCGCACGATAGCCGGCGTTGAAGTCTTCTCCCGGCCCCACATGTTCCTTGTAGCGCGCGGTCATGATCTCGATCAGGCGCGGCTTGCCGTCCTTGCGCATGGCGGCGATGGTTTCGGCGATGCGGTCGCCGATCTCGATGAAGTCCCAGCCCTTCTCGATCCGGCTCGACTCGATGCCGAAGACACGGGCGTGTTCGATGATCTTGTAGCTGTGGCGCTCGGCCAGGCTGGCATGCACCGCGAGACCATTGTTCTCGCAGAGGAACAGAACCGGCAGCTTCATCAGCGCGCAGAAATTGAGCGACTCGTGATAGGAGCCCTGTTCGGTGGCGCCGTCGCCGAAGGTGGCGACGATGACCTGGTCCAACTTGCGGAAACGCGCAGCGAGGGCCGCACCGACCGCATGCGGCACCGTCGAGCCGACCACGGCCGAGGAGCCCATCATCCCGACATCGGGGGCCGCGAGATGCATCGAGCCGGCCTTGCCCTTGGCGAAGCCGCCCATGCGGCCATAGAGTTCGGCCATCATCGAATTGAGATCGCCGCCCTTGGCGATGTAGTAGGCGTGGCCGCGATAGGTCGAGAACAGCAGATCGTCCTTGCGCAGGCTTTCGCACACGCCCACCGCCACGGCTTCCTGGCCGATCGACAGATGGACCGGGCTTTGGATTTTGTCGGTCGGATAGAGTTCGATGATCTTCTCTTCGACCAGGCGAATCAGAAGCGCCTGACGGAAGAGCGTTTCGTATCGCTGTTTCGTTTTATCGGTAGTCAAATCGAACCTCCAACACCCAAACCGGTCGACAATTGCGCGGCGGCATCATATCGGCCAAGGTTTTAAATCCGTTAAAATAGGCCATTCCCGAAAACTTGACACAAGGCGCCCTAACACACCTTAAACCCGCCTACCGCGTCAGAAAGCGCATCGGCTCGTTGGCGATCCGATACCGCCAATAGTCGAGCAGATCGCGAATCGTCTGATCGTAGGAAATCCGCGGTTCCCAACCCGTATGGGCCTTGAATTTGCTGGTGTCTGGCACCTGGAGATCGGCGTCGATCGGCCGCAGCCGGTCGGGATCGACTTCGACGCGAATATCGTTGCCCTTCGGCGATAGCCCGATCAGCGTTTCCAGCACCTGCTTGATCGTGCAGGAATAGGTGCCGCCGATATTGTAATAGGCGCCCGCGACCGGATTGACGGTGACCAGCATGTAATAGGCGCGCACCGCATCGCGCACATCGGCGATGGTGCGCAGTGAGTCGAGGTTACCCACCTTGACCACCGGCGGGATCAAGTCCTGCTCGATCATCGCGATCTGCTTGGCGAAGGTGGATTCGGCAAACACGTCGCCACGCCGCGGCCCGGTATGGGTGAACATGCGCGTGGTCATCACGGTCATGCCATAGGCTTCGGCGAAATAGCGCCCGATCAGGTCGGTTCCCACCTTGGAGATCGCATAGGGCGATGCCGGGTGGAAGGTGCACTCCTCGTTGATCGGCAGCTTTTCCTTCGGCACGCGGCCGAACACTTCCGAGGACGCGCAGACATGGATGACGGCCTTCGGCGCATGGGTGCGCAGCGCTTCGAGCACGCGCGCGGTGCCTTGGATATTGGTGTCGTAGGTGTCGAGCGGCGCGTCGAAGCTGGTCTTCGGATAGCTTTGCGCGGCCAGGTGGAAAACGTAGTCGGGCTTGGCTTTCGAGACGACGTCGATCATCGACACGGTATCGCGCAGATCGCCATAAAGGAGCTGCACGCGATCCTTGGTGTTGATGCGCTCGACGATATTGGACAGGTTGTCGAGCGGGCTGCGCCAGCGGCACATGCCGTAGATATCCCAATCGGTCTCCTTGAGGAGGAACTCGGCGAGATGAGACCCAACCATCCCGGTAATACCTGTGATCAGCGCTCGGACAGCCATGTAGGACCAATCAATTCCAGATGTTTTCTTATGGCGCGAACCGGCGAAAGCGCGCGGCGGCACACGTTATACGAAGAGCCCCCATGGGAAAAGCCGAATGCCGGCCGTAAAAGTGGCGGCACACCAACGCGGTGGATCATTTTAAGTTCTTTTTAACCCCCTGTTATTCAATATAATATTGATCATATTAGCGCCACCTGTGGGCGGTTTGGTTTTGCTGTCATCCCCTGCCCGATCGGGCGCATTCCGTTCCCTCGTTTGACACTAGTGTTTCCCACCCCCACCAACGCTATAAGGACGCATGACCTCTCTCCCTGAAGATATCCGCAATGAATTGCGCGGGCGCCGCGCCATCGTGACCGGTGGGACCGGGATGATCGGCCGCGAAGTGGTTCGCCTGCTGATCGAAGCCGGCTGCAAGACGACCTCGATGTCGCTCGACAATCTGATCGCGCATCCGGATGCCGAGCACATCTACGGCGATCTGTCGGATCTGAAGCTGTGCCTCGAGGCGACGAAGGGCATCGACTACGTGTTTCACGTGGCCGGCATCAAAGGCTCGGTGGTGGTGACCAAGGAAAAGCCGGCGAGCTTCTTCGTGCCGCTGCTGATGATGAACACCAACATGCTGGAAGCGGCGCGGCGCAACAACGCCAAGCGCGTGCTCTACACCAGCTCGATCGGCGCCTATCAGAGCGCCGAGATCTTCAAGGAAGAGGACAACGACTTCAGCAAGCCGCCGATGGATATGTTTCCGGGCTGGGCGAAGCGCATGGCCGAGCTTCAGGTCGAGGCCTATCGCATCCAATACGGGCTGACCAATTTCGCGATCGTGCGGCCGTCGAATATCTACGGCCCGGGCGACAATTTCGACGAAGCCAATGCGATGGTGATCCCGACCCTGATGGCGCGTGTGCGCCGCGGCGATAAGCCGGTGCTGATCTGGGGCGACGGCGCTGCGGTGCGCGACTTTCTTCATGCGACCGATTGCGCGCGCGGCATGATCCTCGCCTGCTTGCGTGGCACCGACAGCAAGCCGGTCAATCTCGGCTGCGGCTACGGCATCACCATCAAGGAAATGGTGGAGACGCTGCAGAAGGTGACGCCGTTCGAGGCATTCTTCGATACGACCAAACCGTCGGGCTTCCCCAAACGCGTCATGGACGGCACCAAAGCGAAAGCGACGATCGGCTTCGAACCCGAGGTTTCCCTCTACGAGGGCCTGAAAGGCACGTGGGAGTGGTTCCTCAGCCATGCCGACGAGCACGATAAGAAAGTGAATTATTTCAGGTAGCGGGTGCAGCGACCGATACTCCGGCCGAGCGGGAACTTGGTCTGAGAAAATGCGATCGCTGACCTTGGAGTTTACGGGATGTCGTTTCTAGTTTCTCGAGCCCCCTTCCGTGTTTCCTTCTTCGGAGGCGGAACGGATTACCCGGCTTGGTATTTGAAGAATGGCGGCGCCGTTCTTTCGACCGCGATCAACAAATATTGCTATTTGACCTGCCGATATCAGCCGCAATATTTCCCGACCCAGCACCGGGTCGTGTGGTCGCATATCGAAGTCGTCCAGTCGATATCAGAGATCCTTCACCCCGCCGTTCGCGCGGCATTGCTGGCGCACGGTTTCGATGACAGGGTCGGCGTCGAGATTCACCATCACGGCGATCTTCCGGCGCGGACGGGAATCGGGTCCAGCTCTTCTTTTGCCGTCAGCCTGATTCTGGCCCTCAAAGCGATGAAGGGCGAGACGATCGACAAACCCGCTTTGGCTCTCGCCGCAATCGACCTGGAGCAGAACAAGCTACGGGATGCCGTCGGGTCACAGGATCAAGTTGCATCCGCCTATGGCGGCCTGAACATCATCCGGTTCGAACAGGACGGCACCATCAAGGTCGATCCCGTTCTGCTATCTTCCGAACGGCGCGATGCGCTCGAGAGCCGGCTGTTGCTCTTCTATACGGGAAGCAATCGCCTCTCCAGCGAGCACTCCAAATCCATCATGGAGAACATGGAGGAAAAGAGCGAGCGTCTGACGACGATGCACAAGATGGTTTTCGAGGCCGCGAATATTCTGAAGGATGGCGACCTCGATGACTTTGGCCGCATGCTGGATCAGACATGGCAGCTCAAGCGCGGACTGTCTCGCTCCGTTTCCACGTCGCAGATCGATGAAATTTATCAGACGGCGATCGGTGCCGGTGCGCTGGGTGGCAAGTTGCTCGGTGCCGGCGGCGCCGGCTTCATGGCGTTTTACTGCCCCGACGGAACCCAAAACCAAGTCAGGCGCGCATTGCGAAACCTGATTTGCGTCGAACTCAAAATCGATCGTGAGGGCGCAAGCATTCTCTATCGAAGCGCCGAGTTCACTGCACGCGTGTTGGAACTTGCGCGCGCCTAGGAGTCACGATGCCCGAATTCGTTGAAAATATCGTCAGCTTGGCGGCATCCCAGAATTACGAAGGGATGATCGATTTCTATAACAAGAATATCCCCGAATCGACCGACCTGATCTTCGCCGTATACCGCTTGCTCGGAGAGGGCAACGATCAAGCCGCCTATCTGTTATCGAGGCCGTTAACACAGGCGCAATTTCGCCATCCCGTCATTTCATTTGTTCGAAGCTTGGGAGGCTTCCTCTACGGGAACGCCGAAGATGAAAAACAAGGCTTGGTCGCGCTCGCCCAAGAAATCGATTTGCTGACGCCGCCGCAACGCGAGCAAATCTATCAACACATCGTACACCCGGCGATCTCGCGCATCATTACGCGTGACAGCTCCTTTGCGAGCGACTCGCAAAAGGCGCTTCGAATTCTCGAAATTCTAAAAGCCGGCTTTCCACAATTCCGGTCGATCTTCGATTGGTCGGACAATGGCCTCACTTACGATGCAGTCGAACAAACAAAGCTTGGGCGGCAGCGTTCGCGCTTGATCCAGTTTGCCCTGCCTGAGACGCCGCGCAAAAATCTGCGCGCGATCGTTGCGGTGCGCAAGCTAGTCTTCCCACAACTGCCGAACTCGCGATTGCACGAAGTTGGCCCCCGCGTCACGACGGCCATGAATAACTATGGTTGGCGGGCAACGCATCTAGAGATGCAGATGCAGAATTATTTTCAAGATTACAGCGACATCGTGTCGATGTGCGAACAAGAGAAAGCCGACATTCTCGTTCTGGATGACCTGTACATCACGAGTCTGCAGTCACTTCCCGCTCGGGCCGCGATGATCGCGCGGCTGCGCCAGACACTGCCGAATCTGAAGATTGCCGCGCTGCATCTCGACCCTTGGGATATCGCCACCGAAGTATTGATCGAGACGTCGCGCACTGTCGACGCGGTGTGGGCACAGTATCCCAGCATGCCGGTTTGGGAGCACCCCGCCCTATCGAACAAGATCACCTTCGTGCCCTGCCCTCATGCCGGGCAAAGCGGCGTGCCGGTCACACCACTTTCACCCCGAATGGCATTCGTCGGCGGAATCTTCGGCTATAACTGGCACCGCATATTTTGGCTGGCGGGCCGGGAATACAATCTGCCGATCGATTTCATTCGTTCGATGCATCAATCGGACGGCCTGTCGGTTGTCGACAGCTATATCCTCTTCATGAAGCGCACCGAGAAAGTCGGCGTCTCGCTCAATTTCTCGATGCGACCCAATCTTGCGCGCATCGTCACGGGGCGTAGCTTCGAGACGATATTGGCGGGCGCCTTGCTCGTGCAGGAGGAGACGCCGGATCTCGATTACTATTTCGTTTCCGGCGAGCACTACCTCAGCTTCACCACCGTGCCAGAGTTGCGCGCGATCGGAAAATTCCTGACCGAAAAGCCGGCTGACGCGGAAGCCATTCGCCGCGAGGGCAATGCGTTTGCCCGCGCGCGCTATAGCGATGAGAAGCTCATCGGCTATCTAGAATACGATCTGCTCCACAGACACTAGCCGCCGATGCTCGACACCGCCCCGCTCGGACGCCTCAATCGATACCAGGCGTGAAGATGTACCTGGACGACAAGACGATCTTGGTGGCGGGCGCAAACGGTCTTGCGGGTTCGAGCATCGTACGGGCCCTGCTCGGCGCCAGTCCGACAGTGCGCCTGCGCGCGACCTGCCGTAGCGACATCGGCGCGTTCAGCCGCGATCCGCGGGTAACGTATATTCGGGCCGATCTGCGCAGCAGCGCCGAATGCGCCACGGCTGTCAAAGGTTGTGACGCTGCGGTGCTCGCCGCCGCCAGAAGCGGCGGCGCGCAACAGGCTGCGAACGCGCCCTGGCTGCAAGTCACCGATAACCTGGTGATGGACACACTGCTGCTCCAGGCGCTTCACGATGCCGGCATTCGCCGCGCCGTCTATGTGAGCTCGGGAACGATCTATCCCGAACTGAGCGACCCGATGCGGGAAGATCAGCTCGACTGGAATTCGGAACCGCCCAAAGCCTATCAGGGCGTGGGCTGGGCAAAGCGCTCGGCCGAAAAGCTGTGTACCTTTTGGCACCGGCAGACGGGCATGGAGATCCTGATCGCGCGTTCGTCGAACATCTACGGGCCGTACAGCAAGTTCGATCCGGCAACGGCCAACTTCATCCCCGCGCTGATTCGCAAGGCGGGAGATGCCTTGGACCCATTCGAAGTATGGGGCGGCCCCGACGTCGTTCGCGACGTGATCTACGCCGACGATTTCGGATCGGCCATCGTGGCCCTGCTCAACGCGACGCATATTGCCCACGACATTTTCAATGTCGGTTCAGGACAGGGCGTGACGGTCGGCGAGGTCGTCGACTTGATTCTCAAATCGAGCAATCACGTGCCCGGTCAGGTTGTGTGGCAGCGACAGGGGCCGACCACGACATCGGCCGCGCGTGTTCTGGATTGCTCGAAAATCCGGGATATGACCGCCTGGCGTGCCTCCTGTGGCTTGGAGGACGGCATCCGCCAGACGGTTCAATGGTGGCGTGCGAACAAGGCTACGTGGCCTCGGTAAGGCGCCGCGATTAGACGAAGTTGTCCTTCTGTGCGTCCAACAATCCGTGCATGAAGATATTCTTGCCGTCGTTGGCGCATTGATGATGGCAGCGCTTCATCGCGTCGAACTCGGTGAAAAGCCGGCGGACTTCGTCGCTGAACCAAACCTCGCGAAACCGCTTGTCCCGGATCGAGCCGATCGCACCGGAATTGTCATAGGCCTTGTTGTGGCACGCATAGATCATCTGGTCCGCACCCACGACCGGAACGATCTGCATGTAGAAACACTGATGGTAAGTCCGCTCGGTCGCGTTGTTCTTTGCTGAAATATTGTAAGACGTATTCATCGTGAACTTACTGTCGATCAGCGTGGATGCCCGCTCCAACTCCGACTTCACTTCGTCTTCAATGTCGGCGTGGTATTCGGCGAAATTTTCAATCCACATCGGCGAGAAGCGCACATTCTCAACGCCGCTATCCTTCAGGAGTTTGGCGATGAAGAATATGCTTTGGACATTTTTCTTATGGATGATGAAATTGACGCCCAAATCCGCGCCCTTCTTCACCTTGGCAAACTGCTCGATATTGTTGATCACCGATTGGAAGCTCGAGGACGACACGCCGCGTTGCGCCACCATCTCCTCGGCATTGGCGTAATCCATCGACACGCGCACCCACTTCGCGCGGCCCAAAACTTCGGCGCGATCCTTCGTGAGCAACTGACCATTCGTGATGATCGAGAGGTCGATGCCGTAATCGAGGGTCGTCTGCATGAATTTGACGATGTCTTTGTGCATCAGCGGCTCGCCGCCGCCTGAATACGTAATCGCCTTGACCCCGATATCCCGAAAGTCCTCGAGAATCTCCATCATTTTAGGAGTCGGAATCACATCCCTGTGCCCGATATCTTCATGCATGCCGCTGACGATATGGTCGGAGACCGAGTCCCGATGCAGGCCGCTGGCATAGACACAAAAGAAGCAATTGTGGTTGCAGACATTGGTGGGTTTTACGCGCACATAGATCGGCGCGGTCACCTCACCCTTGACAAACGACTCAAGTTTTTCAGGAAACAGCGCAATCTTGTATTCGCTATATTTATTATGTCTCATACGAAATCCTTGTATTCGACAAGAATGGTAGATTGATGATTCGACCGATTATGAATGGCTTGATCGTAAGAAGGGCCGACATCGGCGGCGGTGAAGAGTTGGAGCACGGGAAATGACACCATTTCCCGCAGGGCCGCAGCGAAGTCTTGGGTGTGGGTTAGCCCCGTGTACAACGGCTTATTTTTGTTACCCACCACCGCCCGAATAATGGCCGAGGGCGTAAACTGGCCTGCCGACATTTTATTGATTTTATCGAGATGATTCACGATCGCGTCGAGCGCATTGGGAAGGAAATCCATTCTCTCGATAAAGACGACAGGCTTGTAGCCCTTTAACGAGAGCCCCGTTGCCACGCCGACCATCAGATTCTCGGCCACCGGGGTTTCGATGATCTGCGACAAGCTCACCCCTTTGAGGGTTCCCATCGCCCGGCCCTTTTGCAGACCGTACCCGATAAACCGAGTGAGCGAGTCTTCCGCCAATTTGCCGTTGGCTCGAATCAGCGCGTCCTTGTAGGACAGCGCCGTATTGGGCGACGAACTGGGGGATACTGCCACGTTCATGTTCGGATGACCGCTTCCATTCTAGCCCTGCCGTTCAACCTATGGCGGAACTCTTCGTCCAAATGATACATAGCATGTCGTTTCGAGGAAGTTAACTTCACCTCCCACTCACCACATACCCTTCTTATTCGGACGAACCGCCACAGCCAGCCATAGTGTGCGGACGCCATCAGGTGTCGACACCTAGTACCGTTTTTTGGCGAGATATTGGCGCTTGCCGTTTTGGCAAGTAATCGGAACGTCCGGCGGATATGGCCGAGATGATCTCTGCTGCGGGCGTATCGCGGGACGATATTGTTACAAGCAAAAAGTCTTGGGGCGTTCCATTTTTGATGAAGCGCTATCGATCAATAATGGCGACTCGTTTTACTTGGCGCTTAAAGGTTTGAATTGAATTATATGCTTACAGCCACTTCCGGCATGAGGGTAGGTTGGCGTGTAGCTATGGCGAACCACGCAGCTCGGCCACGACATCCGAAACCCTGTCGGAAGGCGCTCTTCGAGCGTCGTATCGACACTCCGGTTGTTGTCCTCGATGACGAACGTGCAGGGCAGATTGTGGCCCATCACCATCATCACCGCCTCGTAGAAATGCCCTTCCTCTTCACCACCGTCGCCGATGAAACACCAGACTTTGTTCTTGGATCCTTCTTCCTTAAGGGCCCAAGCAACGCCAGCGGCGATGCAGCACGTGCCCGCCAATATCGAAGACGTAAGAAAGTGGCGCTCCCGGTCGAAGGTGAACATGCTGTTCCCTTCGCAGATCATCTTCTTCACATATGCAGCCGGCACACCGGACAACAGCGCATGAAAATGATTGCGATGCGTGCTGAAAATCCAATCGCCGTCATCGACCTGGCGAAAGAAATCCACGAGCCAGTCTTCGTTTCCACCGCTGAGATGGAGCAGATAAGGCAGGTCCCCTGCCTCCCAGAGACGGACGATCTCAGTCTCGAAGTCCCGCAGCTCTTCGGCGGAAGCGAAATTCATGACGTCTCCAACTGCAACGTTGAGTCACCGATTGATAGAGCCAGAGTGGATAACATGTCGTTAATCGTATTGATGGAAATTACCGAATATATTCAACTACATGCGCTTCGATGATCACTCAATCGAAGCCGATCAAACCGGTAGCAGCTCACCCTCGGTCAAAATCTGGATCGATTGCGCGATCGAATCGACATGGATCGTGTTCGGAGATAGCAGCACCTTGTCACCGTTATCAAGAAGAAGAACCCGAAGCCGGAGGGTATCCCGGTTCCACACGTTGAAGGTAGGCCACATCGGCCCATTGGGCACGCCGACGATGCACTTGCAGTTCAGAGACACTCCACCCACCGCCGAAATCGAATATCCGGAGGTATGAGTGCACGGCACATTGTGGGTCGACGGGCTAGTCGTGACGACCGAATAGCCGCGCGCGATCAGGCGCCCGATCAGATCGTCGAAGCCGGCAGTATCGTAGCCACGAAACTGGCCGCTTCTCGGAAGCGAATTCACGACCAAGAAGTCGAAATCACTGTTCCGGATTCTCTGAATGGCTGGATAGTCGAACAATAAATCTGAGGACGTATGGATAGGCGATTCGAGTCCCATCATGCCCGAGAGATCGCGAAAGAAATCGATCAACACTGCGACGATGTCGAAGCGATTAGGATGCTTGCCATGGTATCCATCATGACTCAGCCATACATTAATTGACTCGGCTGGCCGGTGTTCGAGAGCGATGAGCGTAATATTGCTGATGTCGCAGACCACTTCGATCATTTGCGGCAGATATGAATACTGCATCGCATGAACGAAGTGGTGTTCGGGGTACCTCTTGGCAAGCCCCCGCAGAAATTGCAGATGCCAGAGATTGTCGCCGATATGCCATTCGAGGTGGGTAAAGAAAGTCGCCACTACACCGTCTCACTGCAAGCGAGCACGCTGCCGCACCGGCGGCCGACCATTCCACCATTCCATTTGGCGTCAGGCATGTGCAGAGCCTTTGATCGGTGCGTTCCACCGACCTGAAGGTCTTTCTCGGACGTGGCGGATGGAAGGCTTATCGCGACGGCTCCCAGCCAAGCGTTTGCGGCGCCGCACTCCACGGTGATGCCATGCGAACATCGTCATAGTCGTGCAGCTTGCGTCGACGATCGACAAATTGTCCGACCAGCACATTAGATTTAGCCGGCTCGGCCTTAACCGCATCGGCGAGCTTTTGCACATCGGCGCGCGCCGATTCCGGATCCAGGCGAGACAAATCCTCGACAAGGGTTTTGACGACATCGTAATAGGCGCGCCCGTCCGGCCGCTCGGCCGACGACCATTCGGCAACTTCGAGAGCATAGTCGTAAAAGCCCAGCATCGTCGCAGCCACCACGAGACAATCGGCCAAGCGTTCCTGCCCTTTGGCCGATTGCGCCGTCGCCAACGGATCCTTGAAAAAGATCGCGTCGCTCCACAGCAGGCGTTCGCGGCCGCCATTGGAGGTCTTGTCGAGCCGCTTGCGCGAGCGCCCGTGCTGCTCGGAGAACCCGAAAAACGCGAACCCTCGGTCACGCAACCACCGCTCGACATCCGCGAATAAAGGCTGGTCCTGGTAAATGGGCGCAAACTCGACTTCGCAGATGATCGCTGCGGTCCGCGACTGCAATGTCCGTTCGGCACCTTTCAGCACATCGAGTTCGGTCCCCTGCGTATCGACCTTCAAAATCTCCCCGAGCCAGGGGCGTTCGGCATATTTTTCGAAAAGGATGCGATCCAACGTCGTCGTCGCGAGCTTCTCGCTTCCGACCTCGACGAATTTCTCCATCGCGTATCGATCGGTGAACAGCCGATTGGGCCGGCGCAGCGAATGGTTGTTGGGTTCGGACGCCAGATAGAGGCGCGCCTCGCCGTCGCGGTCCGCCAGCGCCGACGGTTCGATGACGACAGAAGCCCAGATGCCATTGCCCTTGGCCTGGAGACGCTTCGCCTCCTCGGCATCGGGCTCAAAAGCGAGGACGGCGGATACCTCAGCCAGTTGCGTCAGGACCGGGTCAACATCTCCCCGCGCACCGACATCGACCAGGCCAAGCGGCGAATGGTTGAACGACGCTACCGCGGTCGACCGCGAGAAGGTTTCGTGACGCAGAATCCGATTTGCGAACTGTTCCGATTTCATGAAGCACGCTTCAAATTGCGAAGTTCGAATGTTTCGCGCCGAGCCGTATACCCGGCCCGATAGGCGACGCCCTCTTTGATGTAGGTCATCAGCAGAACGCGGCGGAAGCGCTCACTTTTGTTGTCGTGTGAGCTATGCGCCACATGCCCATGAATAAAAACGACCGTCCCCCGCTTTACGGGAACATCGATCGACGGATAGGTTTCCGGCAAGACGCACTCCTGCTTGTTGGCATTTGGATCTTGGCCAAACGTCGATAGCTGCGGGATCGCACGAACGTCCAAAATCGGCTCGCGATGAGACCCGGGATACAGCACAAGAGCACCATTGATGATCTCGACGTCATCGAGCGCCAGCCAAGCCGAGGCGAATGATTCCCGGTCCGCCTCTACATAGTAATTGTCCTGATGGCGAGCGAAGCCGGGAGTGCCGGGCCGGCCATAAAAGTATTGCGTCTGCAAACCCATTGGCGTGCCGCCGACCAGCTGCTCCATGCACGCCATCAACCGTCCGTCGCCCATCGTCTCCAACAACTCGGGGCGCTCGCGGTGAGGATTCATCGCCGGGGTCAACTTACCGGAGCGGAAGCTCTCCAATGTCTCACCGAGCTGACAAATGCGCTGGCATTCGTCAGCAGAAAAGAGACCTTCCACAATCGCGAAACCGTCGCGCTCATAGCCGGCTTCGGCTGCCTTGCTCAAGCCAACCATTTCGTGTCTCCTTGTCATACCGGTGGTAACAGATACGAATTTAACTGTTTAAGGTCAATGCCATAACGCCCGCGCGCCATAACGGGCCACCCTACCTCAACAAGGGTGAACGAGGACTAAAGATGTCTGAAAAGCCATATTCGTTCCGAACCGTTTTTTCGACGCCTTGGTTCGAGATCGAGGAGAGCATTCTCGAACGGCAAGGTGAGATGCCATATTACCGGCTAACCGGTCCGGATGGCGTCATTTGCATGCCCTTCACGCCCGAGGGCGAAATTTTAATGGTCCGCCAGCACCGCCCCATCCTTAACCTGACCACTTTGGAAATACCCGCAGGTGCGATAGAAGATGGCGAACATGCCGATCAGGCGGCCGAACGCGAAATATTGGAAGAAACCGGCCACACTTGCTCTGATCTCGTGGAATTGGGCCCCGCCAGATTGCATCTCAGCCGGAATACGCATACCGAGCATTTCATCTTGGGTTTTAACGCCCGCCCATCGGATGGCGCGGTGATTGAAGCCGGGATCGAATTGGCGATCGTCGAGCGAGCCTGGCTCAAGGATCAGGTCGAAATCGATATGATCGAACAGGCGACCGCCTTGTCGCTGGTCGGTCTTGCCCTTGCCAAACTCGACGTAGACTTGTTGCGGGACCCGATCGACCTTATCCGCGAGCGCGCGCTGGATTACGCAGAAAGGAAAAACCAAGATGTCCGATAAATTGGACGTAACCAAAACCGCCCTGGATGGCGTGCTCCTGATCAAGCCGCCAACCAATTTCGAGGATTTCCGCGGCGAATACGTCGAAATCTACAACCGCCCGATCTTTCAGGCGGCGGGCATCACGGTCGATTTCCTGCAGGATGACATTTCTGTGTCCAGCCGCCATGTGCTGCGCGGTTTGCATGGCGACGGCAAGACCTGGAAGCTGATCTCCTGTCTCTATGGCAAATTCTATCTGGTCGTCGTCAACAACGACCCGGCCTCGCCGCACTATAAGCAGTGGACATCGTTCACGCTGTCGGACAAGAACCGTCATCAGGTTCTCATCCCCCCGAAACACGGCAACGGCCATCTGGTTCTCAGCGACACGGCCGTTTTCCACTACAAGCAGAACACCGAATACGATCGGCCCTCGCAGTTCACCATCCTCTGGAACGATCCCGCCTATAAATTCTGGTGGCCGGTCGAAAACCCCATCGTCTCGCGCCGCGATCAAGGACTCGAATAATGTTCAAGGACCAAACCGTTCTCGTTGCCGGCGCTACCGGCTTTCTCGGCTCGTCGATCACCAAGCGCCTGCTGGCCCAAGGCGCCAAGGTGCGCGGCACGCATTACGCGCGCCAGCCCAACTACCAATTGCCCGGCCTCACCTGGATGGCCGCGAATTTCGAAGACTATGCCGACTGCGCCAAGGCGACCGAAGGCGTCGACTTCGTCTTCATGTGCTCGGCCAACACAGCCGGCGCCGCGGTCATGGCCACCACACCGCTGGTCCATGTCACGCCCAACGTGTCGATGAACGCGCGCATCCTTGAGGCGGCCCATCGCGCCGGCGTGAAGAAGTTCCTGTTCTTCTCGAGCGGCGCCGCCTATCCGGACCTCGGCGAAGACCATCGCCTCAAGGAAGAGGACATGTTCAAGGGCGATCCGCCGCCGGTCTACTACCCGGTCGGCTGGATGAAACGCTATTCCGAGATCATGTGCCGCACCTATGCGGAGAAGATCACCAACCGCCCGATGTCGACCGTCGTGATTCGCCCGTCCAATGTCTACGGCCCGGGCGACAAATTCGATTTCGCCAAGTCGCATGTGACGGCCGCACAGATCCGCCGTGTGATCGAGCGCCATCAGCCGATCCAGGTCTGGGGCGACGGCACCGATGTTCGCGATCTGATCTTCATCGAAGACTTCCTCGACGGCGTGTTCCTGGCCTTCGCCAAGCCGGATCAGTTCCTCACCGTCAACATCGCCTCGGGCACGGCCCATTCGGTGAAGGACATCCTGAATACCGCGCTCAAGGTCGATCGCTACACCGACGCCCGTGTCGAATACGACCCGACCAAGCCGCGCACGATCGGCAAGCGCATCTTCGATACCAGCTTCGCCAAGTCCCATCTCGGCTGGGAAGCGAAGACCTCGCTCGAGGACGGCTTCACCAAGACGATCGAGTGGTATCGCAAGGAATTCAACGCGCCGCGGCCGTGATGGTATCCGGGCGCAACGCCGCCGCCGGCGTCACTGCCGTGGTCCTCGCCGGCGGCAAGGGCACCCGCATCGCCCAGCTCTACCCCGATATGCCCAAGCCGATGATTCCGGCAGCCGGCCAGCCGTTCCTGCATTGGGTCACGGCCTGGCTGGTCGAGAACGGGATCGGCGATATCGTCTATTCGATCGGCCATATGGCCGCGGCGATCGAAAATTGGGCCCAGGACGAGCGGAAGGCCTGGCCGGGCGTCCAGCTCCGGACGGCGGCCGAACCGGCCCCGCTGGGCACCGGCGGCGCCGTGCGGGCCTGTCTCGACCTCTGTGGCCCCTGGATCCTGGTCGCCAATGGTGATTCCCTGGTCCACGCCGATCTTCGGCCTGTTTTGGAGCGCGCCGGCGCCGGCACGCTGGATGGGGCCATTGTCGGCCTGCCCATGGCTGACACCAGCCGCTATGGGTCTTTAGATGCCGACGACCAAGGCTTGTTGCGCGGCTTTTTCGAGAAGCGCCCCGGCTCCGGGCTGATCAATGGCGGCGTCTATCTGTTCAAGCGCGCATTGCTTGAACGCTTTCCCACCGACCGATCCCTGAGCATGGAGACGGATATCTTCCCCGCCCTGCTGGCTCAGGGCGCGCGCCTAGCCGTGGCCACCAGCGATCGGCCGTTCCTGGATATCGGCACGCCGCAATCGGTCACCCAAGCCGAAGACTTCGTTCGCCGCGTGTTCGGCGCCGGCGGATCGCGCTAACGCTTCGCCTTTGAAGTCGCCGGCCAGAGTCGCTTGTCCGGCGGAATGAAGCACTCCCGATCCTTGGCCGCCAAGGCCTGGCGATAGAGATCGAGATAATTGGGAACGGTCAGCAGCTC
The DNA here is from genome assembly GCA_036490215.1 of Magnetospirillaceae bacterium. Taxonomy (GTDB): domain Bacteria; phylum Pseudomonadota; class Alphaproteobacteria; order Rhodospirillales; family Magnetospirillaceae; genus JASHSH01. The sequence goes on along the minus strand of DASXEH010000026.1, from coordinate 35,551 downwards.
GACATCGTCGCGGTCAATCTCGACGCCGATATCGTTGTAGATCTCGATATTCGACAGATCCGGACGCGGCAGTTTGCCCGCCTTGAACTCTTTCCACATCTCGGCATACAGCGCCTCGAGCCGCGACGTCAGCAGCGGTGTATCGAACAGAACGCATTTGTCGCGATTGGCTTTCAGCTTGGCGCGGAGATCGGCAAGCTTCTTCCGGTCTTTCCCGAGTTCGACGGCCAGCGCCACGTATTGCTCCGGCGTGGTGCAGATCAATTCGTCGAGCCCGGCGGATTTGACCAGGCTGCCGCACACGCGCGAGGCGAAGCTGCGGCCGGGCAAGGTCAGCACCGGCACCCCCATCCACAACGCGTCCGACGACGTGGTGTGCGCGCCGTAGGGCGAGGTGTCGAGGAAGAGGTCGGCCAAGGGATAGCGGGCGAGATGCTCCGAGACGTGCTTGCGCGGCGCGAAGAAAATGCGCTCGGCGGCAACGCCCTGTTCCTTCGCCAATTCGCGCAGCTGCGCCCGAACGCCCTCGACGCTTTCCAGCAACCACAACACGCTGTCGGGCACTTGCTTCAGGATCGACATCCAGCGGCCCCAGACATGGGGCGTGATCTTTTGCGTGCCGTTGAAACAGCAATAGACCATCGCCTTCTCGGGAAGGCCGGCCTCCTGCCGCGTCGGCTGAACCGACGACACGTTGCGCTTGCGATCGTTGGGCTGATAGCACGGCAGCCGCATCACCTTCTCCGAATAGAAAATCTCGGAACCGGGCGGGACGATGAAATCGTCGGCGACGATATAGTTGTGATAGCCGGTGCCGGTGGTGCCCGGGAAACCCAGCCAATTGACGATGATCGGCGCCGGCCGCAGCGGCATGATCTTCATGCGCGCGCTCAAGGTGTTGCCGTTCACATCGACCAGAATGTCGATCCCGTCATCGAGCATGCGCTGGGCCGCGACCTCGTCGCTCAGGCCCGAGATGTCGAGCCAATGTTCGACCGAGCCGCGGATGCGCGCCTTGATCGGATCTTCATGCGCGATGCCGCAGTAATAGAGGAACACCTCGACCTTCTTGCGGTCATGCAGTTCGAACATCTCGGCCGTCAGGAAGCCGATTGCGTGTTCGCGCATATCCGATGACAGATAGCCGATCTTCAAACGGCCATCCTTCTTCGCCCGCGCCTGCGCGTCGGCCTTTTCGACGAAAGACGTCTTGGGATAGCCGATCAACTTCTTTGCATAGATCGCCGCATTGGCGAACTGCAACATCGGATCGTCGCTGTAGGACGCGAGCGACAGTGCCGAAATGTTGTCGAGCAGATGCTGCCGCGACGTCGACGCGGCCGGCAGGATGATCGGCCATTTGCACTGCTTCTGGCGCAGCATGATGTAGTGCTCGAGCACGTCGCGCTGATCGGGTTCGAGATCGAGGCTCTGGCGCAAGACGTCTTCGGCATTGCCGTCGATCCGCGCTTCTTCGAGGACGCGGCCGATATGCTTGTACGCCGTCGTCTTATAGCTGATCGAATCACGGCTCACGATCGCCAGCTTGTTGACGACTTCATACCACTGGGCCAGCGCCTCGACCGGCGTGCCGAGGCGATGCAGGACAAGACCGAGATTGATCTGCGGCGGCAGAAAGTCGGGTTTGACCTTCAGAGCTTCGCTGAGCGCTGTCTTGGCCCCTTGCAGATCGTTGGCCGAGCTCAGCATCACGCCGTAGTTGAACCAGATGGCATGGGCCAGCGGATTGTCGCCGTTGTGCTCGAGCCAGATCTTGTAAAGGTCCTGGACTTGCTGCGCCTGGCCCGTCTTGGTCAGACGTTCCGCCACAGCCAACAAGTCGGCAACGCTCAGCCCCCGGTCCTGCGCAAGCTTGAGGGTACTGGCGAGTGCTTCTGCGTTCATGAGCCTATCTCAAAAAGACGAAGGGCCAAACCTTTGCAAGGTTTGGCCCCCCGATGGATGTTTCAGAAACTCTTAGTTTTAGGCAACCGTCAGCCAGGCGTTGGCCTGCGACGTCGACATGTGGTTGATCTGCGTCGACGTGAAGGAGTCGGCCTGCGACTGATCCATCGCCAGGATCTGGGTCGTGCTCAGGCTTGACAACTGCGTCGTCGTGATCGCCGCAATGTCGGTGTTCGTCAGACCGGGCACCTGCGTGACCGTCAGCGAACCCACCGCCGTTGCCGACAGACCGCCGAACTGGGCCACCGACAGACCGCCCACTGCAGCGACCGAAAGCTCGGTCACTTCGGTGACAGTCAGCGAACCAATCTGCGTCTTCGACAGACCAGCCAGCTGGGTCGTCGTCAGCGCCGCCACATCGGCCGCGTTGAGGCTGACCAGCTGAGCAGTGCTCAGACCACCGATCTGCGTCGAGGTCAGACCGGCGAACTGCGTCGAGGTCAGGCTGCCGACCTGCGTCGTGGTCAGGGCGGCGACCTGGGTCTTGCTGAACTCGCCGAGCTCGCCCGCCGTCAGACCACCGAGCGAGGTCGTGGTCAGCTTGGGCAGTTGCGTCACGGTCAGGCCACCGACCTGCGTGACACTCAGGAGACCGATGCTCGTCGCGGTGAGCGCGTTCACCTGAGTGGCCGTCAGCGATGACACTTCGGTTTTCGTCAAACCACCAAGCTGACCGGACGAGATGACACCCAAGTCAGTCGTCGTTACGCCGCCAAGCTGTGCCGTCGTCAGCTCACCGATCTGCGTTGCCGTCAGACCACCGAACTGAGTGGTGGTCATCTTGCTGAAGTCGGTCACCGACAGACCAGCCGTTTGCGTAGCCGTCAGGACACCGATCTGGCCCGCCGTCAGCCCACCAAACTGCGTGCTGCTGAGGCTCGCCACGTCTGTCTTGCTCAAACCGCCGACTTGCGTCGATGTCAGCTCGGCCACCTCAGTCGAGGTGAAGCCACCGACCAGCGTCAGCTTGAGGCCGCCGATCTGTGTCGAGGTCAGAGCCGCAACCTGCGTGGATGTGAGATCGGCGATGTCGGTGCTGAAGAAGCCGTTGAGCTGTGTCACCGACAGGGTCGCGATCTGCGTGCTCGTCAAGTCCGCCGTCACCAGCGCACTGGCCGAAGTCGCCGTCAGACCGGTGATCTGAGTGGTCGACAAGCCCGCCGTACTCGCGAGGCTCATCGAGCCGAGCTGAGCAGCCGAGAGCAGGTTCAACTGAGTGGACGAGAGGCTGGCGACTTGCGTCGTCGATAGCTCGCCCACTTCGGTGTTGCTCAGGCCCTTCAGCTGGGTGGCGTTGAAGACACCGACCTGCGTCGCCGTCAGTTCGCCCAGCGTGGTGGAAGTCAGACCGGCAAGCTGAGTCGCGGTGAAGCCCTTAACCTGCGTCGCCGTCAGAGCAGCCACATTGGCCGAAGACAGCGCATTCAGCTGCGTGGCCGACAGACCGCCGATCGCCGCCGCCGTCAGAACAGCAGCTTGGCCGGCCGACAGAGCCGCCACATCGGTTGTCGTCAGACCCGACACCTGGGTCGCCGTCAGGCTGGCCGCCTGCGTCGTCGTCAGACCGCCCAACTGGCCGGTCGTCAGAGCGGCGAAGTCGGTCTTGTTCAGACCAGCCACCTGGGTCGTCGTCAGATCACCGATCTGGCCCGAGGTCAGTGCAGCGAACTGCGTGCTGCTCAGAGCCGCGACTTGCGTCTTGGTCAGAGCACCGAGCTGCGTCGACGTGAGCACCGCAACCTGCGTCGTGGTGAGCGCGCCGAGCTGAGCCGTGGACAGCTTGCCCATTTCGGTTGCCGTCAGACCACCGATCTGCGCCGTGGTAAAGGACGCGATATCGGTCGTGTTGACACTGCCGAACTGGGTCACCGTGAGCTCGCCGAGCTGTGCGGCCGTCAGACCAGCCGCCGCCGTGGCATTCAGAGCCGTGAGCTGAGCGGTGGTCAGACCACCGATCTGCGTCGCCGACAGCGAACCGATGGCCGTGGTCGACAGACCATTCAGCTGAGCCGTCGTCAGACCGGCAACATCGGTCTTCGACAACCCGGCCGCCTGAGCCGCCGACATCGTGCCGAGTTCCGTCGTCGTGAGGCCAGCGAGCTGAAGCGCGGTGAACTCGCCAACCTCGGTCGCCGTCAGACCCGCGAACTGCGTCGTGGTCAACGTGCCGAGGGCGGCAGCGGTCAGCCCGGAGATCTGCGTCGCCGACAGAGCACCGATATCGGCTGCCGTAACCGCACGCAGCTGGGTCGTGGTGAAGGCCGCAAGCTGCGTCTTCGTCACACCCGCGATCTGCGCCGTGGTCAGTTCGCCGATTTCAGTCGTGGTCAGCTTGGCACCCTGAGCGGTGCTCAGAGCGGCGATCTGCGTCGCCGTCAGCGCACCGACCTGGCCCGAGGACAGCGAGTCGATGGCTGTCACGGTCAAGCCGCTGATCTGCGTCACCGTCAGGACGGCAACCTGGCCCGCGGTCAGAGCACCAACCGCAGTCGCATCCAGAGCCGCGAGCTGGGTCTTGGTCAGACCGCCGACTTGCGTCGTCGTCAGACTGGCGACCGCCGTCGTGGTCAGGCCGTTGAGCTGCGTCGCACCGAGACCCGCAACCTGGGTTGCGGTGAGACCCGTCAGCTGCGCCGAGACGAGCAGCGCCGCATCGGTGCTGTCGATCCCCTTGAGCTGCGTGGTGGTGAACACCGCGAACTGGGCCGCCGTGAGCGCTTCGACCGAGGTGGCATTCAGACCAGCGAGCTGCGTGACCGTGAAGCCCGCAACCTGCGTCGTCGTCAGACCAGAGATATCGCCCGAAGTGAACGCGTTGACCTGGGTCGCCGTGAACGCTGCCAGCTCGGACGCCGAGATGCCGCCGATCTGGGTCGTCGTCAGCACCGCGATGTCGGCCGTGGTGAAGCCCGCGATCTGCGTGGGCGTCAACTGGCCGATCTGCGTCGAAGTCAGGCCCTCAACCTGAGTCACAGTCAGATGATCGAGCGCCGTAGCGTTCAGACCAGCCGCCTGCGTCGCGGTCAGCCAACCGATCTCTTGCGCGGTCAGGCCGCTGAGCTGCGTCGCGTTCAGGCTGCCCAGCTGCGTCTTGGTCAGAGCGCCGAACTGGGTCGATGTCAGGCCGCCAACATCCGTGCTGGTCAGACCCGTCATCTGCGTCGTCGTGAACGCGGCCACTTGGGTCGCGGTCACGCCGCCGAGCTGCGCGGTGGTGAGCTTGCCGACCTCAGTCGAGGTCAGACCCTTCACCTGGGCCACACTCAGCTCGCCCACTTCGGTCTGGGTCAAGGCACCCAGCGTGGTGGTGTTGAGCGCGCCGACCTGGGTTGCCGTCAAGCCGCCGACTTGCGTCGCCGTCAGGGCAGCGATGTCGGTGGTCAACAGAGCGTTCAGCTGCGTCGCCGACAGCTTGCCCACCTGAGCGGCCGTCAAGCCGCCGAGTTGTGCCGTGGTCAGCGTATTGAGCTGCGTTGCGGTGAAGCCCGCGAGTTGCGTGACCGTCAGGCCACCCAACTGCGCCGCCGTCAGGCCGCCGAACTGCGTAACCGTCAGAGCGCCGAATTCGGAGGCTGTGACCACCGCCGCCTGCGTGGCCGTCAGGGCACCCACTTGGGCGGCCGTCAGACCAGTCAGCTGCGTGCTGCTCAGAGCCTTGACTTCGGTCGTCGTCAGACTGCTGACCTGATCGGTGCCCAGCTCGCCGATCTGCGTCTTCGACAGGCCGGCTTCCTGCTTCGCCGACAGGGCGGCGATTTGCGTCGTCGTCAAGCCGCCGAGCTGTGCCGAGCTCAGATTGCCGATCTCGGTAACGGTCAGGCCGCCGAGCTGAGCGGTGGTCAGCAGGGTGATCTCAGCCGCCGTCAGAGCGCCGGCCGCCGTGGTGTTCAAGCCGCCGAGCTGCGTCGAGGTCAGAGCCCCTTCCTGGGTCGTGCTCAGCAACCCGATATTGGTCGTGGTCAGACCATTGAGCTGCGTCGCCGTCAGTGCCGACACTTCGGTGGCGGTGATGCCGGCAAGCTGGACCGAAGTCAGAGCCGCCATCTGTGCCGCGGTCAGACCCTTGAGCTGGGTCGCGGAGAGTTCGCCGATCTCGCCCGCCGTCACGCCGGCAAGCTGCGTCGTGGTCAGGGCGCCGACTTCGGTCGAGGTCAAGCCGGCAACTTGCGTCGAGGTCAGGAGCGCGATGTTGGTCGAGGTCAGCACATTGAACTGCGTGCTGTTCAGTTCGCCAATCTGGGCCGCCGTCACGCCGGCAAGCTGAGTCGAGGTCAGAGCCGCAACCTCGGTCGTTGTCAGGCCGCCGATCTGGGTCTTGCTGAGCGAGCCGACCTGGGTCGCGGTCAGACTGGCGAAAGATGCGCCCAAGGCGCCGACCTCGGTTGCCGTGAAGCCCGAGAGCTGCGTCGTCGTCAGAGCCGCAATCTGCGCGTTGGTGAGACCCGCCTCGTGGAGACCGGCCGCTTGCGTCGCGGACAGGTTCGCAATCTGGTCCGTGGTCAGGCTTGCCGTGGTCGTCACCGTCAGCTCGCCAAGCTGCGTGGCCGAGAGATCGGCCACCTGCGTGGCGGTGAGGTCGGCCACTTGGCCGCTGGTCAACGCACTCACCTCGGTCGAGGTCAGGGCGCGGATCTGTGTCGCCGTCAGATCCTCGAGCTGCGCACCGCCCAAGGTGGCGAACTGCGTCGAGGTCAGACCGGCGAGGCCGGTGGCCGAAATCTCGCCCACCTGCGCCGCAGTCAACGCTGCGACCTGCGTCGTGCTCAGCTTGTCGAGCGTCGTGACGTTGAGCGCGCCCAATTGCGTGGCAGTCAAATCGCCCGCCGTGACTTTCTCGAATGCCGCCGTCGTCATCGCGGCGAGCTGCGCGATCGAAAGAGCCGCAACCCCGTCAGTGGTGAAGTCGTTGGCCTGTGTCGAGGTGAACTCGCCCATCTGGGTCGTCGTGAACGCGGCGAATTGCGTCGCGGTCAAGTCGATCAGCTGCATAAAGCCGAGGGCAGAGATCGCCGTCGTCCCCAGACCCGCAATCTGCGTCGCCGTCAGACCGTCGAGAGAGAGGTCTTGGATTTGAGTGGCGTTCAGCGCGTTCAACTGCGTCAGCGTCAACTCGCCGACCTGGGTCGTGCTCAACTCATCGGTCCACGCGGCGTGCAGGGTCCCCAGACCCTGGAGCGCCGTAACGGAGATCGCCCGGATCTGAGTCGTGTTCCAGGCGCCGGTGAAGTTGGCCGACGCGAAGTCATTGAGCGACGTTGCCGTGAGCCCGGCGATTTGGACCGCGCTCAAGTCCGCGATCTGCGTGGCCGTCAGGTTGAGGAGACCGCTATTGGCCTCCAGGCTGTTCAGACTTGTCGTCGTCAGGCCACTGAGCTGGGTGGTCGTGAGAGAAGACGAGTTGGCCCCGATTTCTCCGATGGCCGTCGAGGTCATCGCGTTCAGCTGCGTCGAGGAGAAGTCCGCGAACTGGGCGCCCGACAGCTCATCAAGCTGAGCGGCGGTCAGCAGCGCAGCTTGCGTCGTGGTGAATGCGCCGAGCTGCGTCGCATTCATATCCTCAAGCTGCCAATCCTGCAGCCCGGAGAGCGCCGTTGCCGACAGACCAGCGATCTGGGTCTTCGTGAAGCCCATCGTGGAGTCATCGGTGTCGAGATCGCCGATTTCCGTAGCCGACAGCGCATTCAACTGCGTGACGGTGAGGTAGCCGACCTGGGTCTCGGTCAGATAGCTGCCTGTCCATTCGTCGTCGACAGCCTGCATGCCCTGCAGAGCGGTCGTGGAGATCGCCTGGATCTGGCTCTGATTCCAGTTGCCGTAGGTGGTGAGATCGTCGAGCGACGTCGCCGAAAGACCGGCGATCTGCGTCGTGGTCAACGCCTTGACGTCAGTGCTGGTGAAATCGAGGTCGTAGTTGTTGCCGAGATAGTTCAGCGCCGTCACCGTCAGGCCACTGGCCTGGGTGGTCGTGAAGTCATCTCCACCCAACTCGTTGATGGCCGTCGTGGTCATCGCATTCAACTGAGCCGCCGAGAAGGCCGCGATCTGCGTCGCCGCCAGCTCGTCGAGCTGGTCCGAGGTCAGCGTCGCCACCTGCGTCGTCGTGAATGCGCCGATCTGCGTCACATTCAGTTCGCCGAACTGATCGTCAGACAGACCGGAGACCGCTGTTGTCGACAGGCCGGCGATCTGCGCCGTCGTGAGGCCCATCGCAGTATCGCTGTGGTCGAGATAGCCGATCTCGGTGGTGGTCATCCCATTCAACTGCGTAACGGCCAGCTCGCCAACTTGCGTTTCCGACAGATACTGAGTGAAGTCGCTATCGACCGAGTTCAACCCGCCGATCTGGGTGGTGGTGATCGCCTGGACCTGCGTGGCGTTCCACTGCGCGGAAGTCTGTTCCACGAGAATGGTGTTGAGCGTCGTTGCCGTCAGGCCGGCGATGGCTGTTGCCGAAGCATTGCTCAACTGCGTCACGGTCAAGGTTTGAACCTCGGTGACCGTCATCGCGTTGAACACGGTCGCCGTCGCGCCTGCAATCTGCGTGGCGGTCAGGCCACCGATCTGCGTCGTGGTGAGCGCGTCGATCGTCGTCGTCGTGAGACCGTCGAGCGCCGTTACCGAGATATCTGCAATTTGCGCAGTCGACAGGCTATCGAGCTGCGTGGTCGTGAGATAGCTGCCGAACTGCGTCGCGCTCATCTGAGCGATTTGCGTGTTCGTCAGAGCGCCGATCTGAGCCGTGGTGAGCGTCTCGAACGTCGTCGTCGTGAGACCGTCGAGCGCCGTTACCGAGATACTCGCAACTTGGGCGGTCGTCAGGCCATCGAGCAGCGTGGTGGTGAGATAGGTGTTGAACTGCGTCGCGGTCATCTGAGCGATTTGCGCCGCGGTGAAGCCCGCTACGAACGACTGAATCTTCGTCTCGTTGAGAGACGAGATATCCGTCAGAGACAGAGCGCCCGATTCGAGGTTGTAAGCCGTCTGTTGCGTGTTGGTCAGGTCGTTGAAGACGTTCGTCAGCGCCAACCCGTTGCCGATCGCATCCGAATTCATCGCATAGATCTGCGTCACGGTCAGCGCGTCGAGCTGCGTCACCGTCAGGCCGATCAACTGGGTCGACGAGAAGCCGGAGCCATTCAGCGTGGCAATGCTCGTCACCGTCATCGCGTTGAGCTGGGTGTCGCTCAGATCGCTAACCTGGGCCGAGGTGAAGCCGCTCGCCTGGCCGCTGGTCAGTTCGCCCATCTCGGTCGTCGTCAGCACGGCGATTTGCGTGGCCGACAGGGCCGCGACTTGCGTGGTAACCAAGCCGCCAACCTGGGCCGAGCTCAGAGCCGCGACCTCGGTCGTGGTCAAGCCGGTGGCCTGCGCCGCGGAGAGCCCGCCGACCTGGATCGCGGTCAGTGCGCCGAAATTGGTCGACGACAACGCGCCAACCTGCGTCGCCGTCAGCCCGGCTTCCGCCGTGACCGTGATCGTTACAACCGCCGAGGTTTGCAGCGCGTTCAACTGCGCAGCAGAGAACTTGCTGAGTTCAGTGGAGGTGAACAGAGCCGACTGGCTGCCGATGACACCGCCCAACTGCGTCGTCGTGAAGGCGTCGATCTCCGTCGCCGTCAACCCAGCGAAGGCGCCCGAAGTCAGAGCACCGATTTGCGTCGCCGACAGGCTGTCAGCCGCCGTCGTCGTCAGGCCGCCGACCGCCCCGACGGTCAGCTGACCGATCTGGGTGGTGGTGAAGGCATCGACTTCAGCCGCGCTCAGCGTTGCCGCCTGGGTGGCCGTGATGGCAGCCACCTGCGCGTTGGTGAAGTTACCGACCTCGGTCGAGGTCAAGCTGGCGAAGGCTGTTGCCGTCAGCGCACCGATTTGCGTCGCCGCCAAAGCGGCAACCACCGTGGTGGTGAGGCCCGTCACGTCGGCGGCGCTCAGACCGCGCATCTGGGCGGCCGTCAAGGACTCGACTTCGGTCGCCGTCAGACTCGCGAAGGCTGCCGAAGTCAGCGCACCGATTTGAGTTACCGACAGGCTATCGACCGTCGTGATCGTGAGAGCGGACACATCGTCCGCCGATACCTTGGCGATCTGCGTGGCCGTCAGACCGTCGACCTGAGCCGTCGTCAGACCGCCGAAGTTCGTCGAAGTCAGCGCGCCGATTTCCGTCGCCGTGAATTGGGCGATCTGCGTCGCCGTCAACTCGTCGAGCTGCCCCGCGGTGACCACCGCCATCTGCGCCGCGGTGAATGAGGCAAGCTGCGTCGACGACATGTCGTCGAACTGCCAATCATCGAACGCCGAGATCGCCGTGGTGTTCAGACTGGCGAGCTGCGTCGTGGTCAGACCCGTGGGTTCGATCTGGCCGAGCAGGCCCGACGACATCGCATCCAACTGCGCCGTGGTGAGGTAGCTGATCTGCGTGTTGGTCAGATCATTGACAGCCCAATAGTCATCGACAGTCGACAGAAGCTGGAGCGCGGTCGTCGAAATCGCCTGGATCTGGGTCTGATTCCAGGTGCCGAGCGTGCTGAGATCGTCGATCGACGTTGCCGTCAGGCCGGCGATCTGCGTCGTGCTCAACGCTTTGACGTTAGTGGAGCTGAAATTGAAGTCGTCGTCGTTGCCGAGGTAATTCAGCGACGTTATCGACAGACCAGTGACCTGGGTGGACGTGAAGTCGCGGCCGCCCAACTCATTGATGGCCGTGGTGGTCATCGCATTCAACTGGGTCACGGAGAAGGCCGCGATCTGCGTCGCAGCCATATCGTCAAGCTGGCCCGAGGTCAGCGTCGCGACTTGCGTCGTGGTGAATGCGCCGATCTGCGTCGCATTCATCATCCCCAATTGATTATCGGCCAGGCCAGACACCGATGTCGTCGTCAGACCGGCGATCTGCGTCGTTGTGAAGCCCATGGCCGAATCGTCGGCGTCGAAGTCGCTGATTTCGCCGCCCGACAGCGCATTCAACTGCGTGACGGTGAGGTAGCCGACCTGGGTCTCGGTCAGGAAATTGCCTGTCCAAGTGCTGTCGATGGAATTCATGCCCGACAGCGCCGTGGTGGAGATCGCCTGGATCTGGGTCAGATTCCAGATGCCATTGGTGTTGAGATCATTGAGCGACTTCGCCGTAAGACCGGCGATCTGCGTCGTGCTCAACGCCTTGACGTCAGTGCTGGTGAAATCGAGGTCGTTGCTATTGCCGAGGTAGTTCAGCGACGTCACCGACAGACCGGACACCGTGGTGGTGGTGAAGTCAGCTCCGGTCAACTGGTTGATGGCCGTCGTGGTCATCGCATTCAACTCGGTCGCCGAGAAGGCCGCGACCTGCGTCGCCGCCAGATCGTCGAGCTGGGTCGCGGTCAGCGTCGCCACCTGCGTCGTCGTGAATGCGCCAATCTGCGTCGCATTCATCTCGGAGAATTGATTGTTGGTAAGGCCAGACACCGATGTCGTCGTCAGACCAGCGATCTGCGTCGCCGTGAAGCCCATCGCCGAATCGCTAGTGTCGAGATCACCGATTTCCGTGGTCGACAGCGCATTCAACTGCGTGACGGTGAGGTAGCCGACCTGGGTCTCGGTCAGATAGTTGCCTGTCCATTCGTCGTCGACAGCCTGCATGCCTTGGAGAGCGGTCGTGGAGATCGCCTGGATCTGGCTCTGATTCCAGTTGCCGTAGGTGGTGAGATCATCGAGCGACGTCGCCGAAAGACCGGCGATCTGCGTCGTGGTCAACGCCTTGACGTCAGTGCTGCTGAAATCGAGGTTGTAGTTGTTGCCGAGGTAGTTCAGCGCCGTCACCGTCAGGCCGCTGCCCTGGGTGGTCGTAAAGTCATCTCCACCCAACTCGTTGATGGCCGTCGTGGTCATCGCATTCAACTGAGCCGCCGAGAAGGCCGCGATCTGCGTCGCCGCCAGCCGATCGAGCTGGGTCGAGGTCAGCGTCGCGACATCCGTCGTCGTGAATGCGCCGATCTGCGTCGCATTCATCATCGCAAATCGGATATCGTCGAGCCCTGACACCGTCGTGGCGTTCAGACCGGCGATCTGCGTCGTCGTCAGACCGATGCTGTTGTCGTTTGCGTCGAGGTTGCCGATCCCGGTAGCCGACAGCGTATTCAACTGCGTGACGGTGAGATAGCCGAGTTGGGTCTCGGCCAGATACTCGCCAGCCCAATAGCGGTACACAGGCACCGACCACATGTCCTGCAATGCGGTCGTGGAGATCGCCTGGATCTGGGTCAGATTCCAAGCGTTGACGCCCGTGGTGAGGTCGTCGATCGAGGTTGCCGTCATTCCACCAATCTGCGCGGTGGTCAGCGCGCCGATTTGAGTGCTGGTCAAGTAACTCGCATAAAAGGCCCCCGAGCCCGACACCACATTGTTGAGCTGCGTGGTGGTCAGAGCCGCGACTTGCGTGACCGTCAGCGCGGCCACTTCGCCAGAGGTCAGCCCATCGAACGCTGTGGTGGTCAGGGCCGAGAGCTGCGTGCCGCTCAGCTTGGCAACCGCGGTGGCGCTTAGCTCCCCGATATCGTCTTCTGTCGCCGAACCCAGTTGAGTGGTGGTCAGAGCCGCGACTTCTGTCGTGCTGAGCGCGCCGAACTGCTGGTAGGTCAGGCCGCCGATCTGGGTCGCCGTGAACGCCGCCACCTGCGTCGTGGTGAGCGCGCCGATCGCCGTGGTGCTCAGCCCGCCGATCGCCGTCTGGTTCAGGCCGGCAATGGCCGTCGAAGACACTCCCGCGATCGCCGTGGCGGTGAAGCCGCCGAGCTGCGTATCGGCGAGGGCATCGAACGTGGTTGTGGACAGAGTCGCAGCCTGGGCGGCGGTCAGGCCAGCGAACTGGCCCGCGGTCCAAGCTTCGATCTCGGTGGAGGTCAGAGCCACGAAAGCCGTCGTGGTCAGGCCGCCGATCTGGGTCGCAACCAGCGCGCCAACCACCGTGGTCGACAGGCCGGTGACGTCGGCCGCCGACAAGCCGCCAAATTGAGTGGTCGAGAAGCTCTCAACCGCGGTCGTGGTGAGGCCGGCGAAGGCCGTCGTGGTCAGGCCGGCGATCTGGGTCGCCGCCAGAGCGGCGATCACCGTCGTCGAGAGATTGGCGGTTTCGGTCGCGTTCAGACTGGCCATCTGAGTCGCCGAGAGCGACTCGACGTTCGTCGCGCTGAAGCCGCCGAAAGCCGTGTAAGTCAGGCCGGCGATCTGCGCCGCCGAAAGCGCGTCAACTTCGGTCACGGTCAGCGTGGATGCATCGGTGCTGGTCAGGCCGCCCAGCTGGGTCGCCGAGAAAGCGAGAATCTCGGTCGAGGTGAAGCCGTCGAACGCCGTCGAAGTCAGGGCGCCGATTTGTGTCGCCGCCAGATTGCCGACTTCGGTCGTGGTGAGGGCCGAGACATCGTTCGCCGTCACGAGATCCAGCTGTGCGGCAGACAAAACCGCGACATCAGCCGAGGTCAGACCGCCAAATGCGGTCGAGGTCAGGCCACCGAGCTGGGTATCCGCCAGGGCAGCGACAACCGTCGTGCTCAGCAGCGCGGCCTGCGTCGAGGTCAGACCGCCGAACTGGGTCACGGACAGGCTCTCGACTTCGGTCGAGGTCAGAGCGCTGAAGGCTGCGCTGCTGAGCGCACCGATCTGGGTCGCGGCCAGAGCGCCGACAACCGTGGTGGTCAGATTGGTGACGTCCGCTGCCGAGAGGCCGCTGATCTGGGCGGCCGTGAGGGATTCGACTTCCGTCGCGGTCAGGCCCGCGAAAGCGGTCGCAGTCAGGCCGCCGATCTGCGTCGCCGTCAGAGCCGTGCCAGCCGTCGCAGACAAGCCGGCGACATCGTCCGCCGTCAGCCCGCTCATCTGCGTGGCGGTGAAGGCGTCGATCTCAGTGTCCGTGAAGGTCGAGGCGAAGATCGTCGAGGTCATTGCGCCGATCTGGCCGGCCGAGAAGGCCGCGGCCTCGGTCGACGTCAGGCTGCCAAGCTGCGTAGACGTCAGCTCGGAGATCTCGGTCGTGGTGAATGCGCCGACCTGCGTCGCCGTCATCGCGCCGATCTGGGTGGCCGTCAAACTGCCGACCGAGGCGCTATTGAGGCCCGCGATCTGTGTCGTCGTGAAGCCGCCGACCGCGGTCGTCGTGAAGCCGCTAATCTCGGCGGACGACAACGCGTTCAGCTGCGTGAAGGTGAAATAGCCGGTCTGCGTGGCGGCCAAGGTGCCAGCCGTCCAACCGCTATCGACGGAGTTCATGCCCGTCAGTGTGGTCGTGGTGATCGCCTGGATCTGGGTCGCGTTCCACTGCTGCAGCTGCGTGATGGAATCGAGCGTTATCGAGGTCAGGCTGGCGATCTGCGTCGTCGTCAGCGCCGCATCCTGTGTGGCCGACCACAAGTCGAGAACGGTCTCAAACCCGCCATCGTTGATCTGCGTCGTCGTCAGACCGGCGATCTGAGTCGTCGTCAGCCCGTTGAGCGCGGTGCTGTTCAACGCTTCCAACGCCGTGGTGCTCAGCGCACCGATTTGCGTCGCATTCAGGTTGGCGATTTCGGTGGTCGTCAAAGTGGTCGCATCGTCGGACGTCACAGCGCCCAACTGAGTCGCCGTCAGGGCGCCGACTTCCGTCGAGGTGAGCGTGCCGAACTGTGTCGAAGTCAGGCCGCCGACCTGCGTCGAGGTCAGGCTGCCAACTTGCGTCGTGGTGAAGGCGTCGAAGGCTGAAGTGGACAGCGCGCCGATCTGCGTCGCCGCGAGGCCGCTGACTTCGGTCGTGCTCAGAGTGGCAACCTGGGCCGCGGTCACCGCGCCCATTTGCGTGGTCGTCAGGGCGTCGACTTCGGTCGAGGTCAGGCCGCCGAACGCCGTCGCCGTCAGAGCACCGATCTGCGTGGCCGCAAGCGCACCGACTTCACCCGTGGTGAGCGCGCCGACTTCGGTCGAGTTCAGGCCGGCGGCCTGCACCGCCGACAGCGTCGCAACGTTGGTGGATGTCAGTGCCACAACCTGCGTGGAACTGAGCACGCCAAGCTGAGTCGCCGACAGGGCGGCGAACTGTGTGGAGGTCAGCGCGGTCAATTCGGTGGTGGTCAGCGCCGCGAAAGCCGTGGCCGAGAGCGCGGCGACCTGGGTTGCCGCCAGAGCACCGACTTCGCCGGTGGTCAGCTGCGACACCTGAGCGGCCGTCAAGCCAGCGAACTGTATCGCGGTGAGCGCGGCAACTTCGGTCGAGGTGAGAGCGGAGAAGGCCGTCGAGGTCAGACCGCCCAACTGGGTAACCGCCAGGGCGGACACCGTCGTCGTGGTCAGACCGGTGACGTCGCCAGCCGACAGGCCGCCCATCTGGGTGGCCGAGAAGGCATCAACTTCCGTGCTGGTGAAACCGGCGAAGGCCGTCGAGGTCAGGCCGCCGATCTGCGTAGCGGTGAGCGCCGTAACTTCCGTCGTGTTCAGCGCGCCCACTTCCGTCGCGGTCAGCGCGCCCATTTGCGTCGCCGACAGCGTGCCAACTTGCGTGGCCGTGAGGGATGCAAATGCGGTCGAGGTCAGATCAGCGATCTGGGCGGCCGACACAGCGCCAAGCTGCGTTGCCGTCAAACTGGCGAGTTCGGTCGTCGACAGACCGGCGAATGCGGTGACCGTGAGGCCGCCGATCTGCGTCGTGGTCAACGCGGACACTTCGGTCGCGGACAGAGTCTGGACGTCGTCAGCCGACACGCCGGCAATCTGGGTCGCGCTCAACGTGCCCACTTCCGTCGAGGTCAGACCCGAGAAGGCCGTCGAGGTCAGACCGCCGACCTGAGTCGCGGTGAGAGCCTTCACCTGCGCCGCCGTCAGCACCTGGACCTGAGCGGATGTCAGGCCACCGACTTGGGTGACGGTCAGGTTGCCGATCTCGGTCGAGGTCAGGCCGCCGAACGCGGTGGCCGTCAAGCCGCCGATCTGAGTGGCAGCGAGGGCGCCGACTTCCGTGGTGGTCAGCACGCCGACCTGGGCGGCAGTCAGACCAGCCGCCTGCGCAGCGGATAGAGCTCCGACTTCGGTCGAGGTCAGCGCGGCGAAAGCCGCCGTTGACAGCGCACCGACCTGCGTCGCGGCCAGAGCCGCAACAACGCCGGCCGACAGACCCGTGACGTCAGTCGCCGTCAGGCCGCCGATCTGGGTGGTTGTGAAGGCTTCGACTTCGGTCGAGGTCAGCGCGGCGAAAGCCGTCGAAGTCAGGCCGCCGATCTGCGTCGCCGCGAGGGCGCCGACTTCCGTCGCGGTCAGACCCGTGACGTCGGCCGCCGAGACGCTGCCCATCTGTGCTGCGCTCAAAGCAGCAACGGTCGTCGAGGTCAAACCGCCAAAAGCGGTCGAGGTCAGGGCACCGATCTGGGTGGTGCTGAAGCTTGCGATCTGGGTTGCCGTCAGGCCAACCGTCTGCGCGCTGGTGAGCGAGGCAACATCGGTGCTGGTCAGCGCGCCGATCTGTCCGGTGCTGAGAAGACCAACTTCCGTCGAGGTGAGATAGCCGAGCGTCGTGACCGTCAGCGTGCCGATCTGGGTCGTGCTCAGACCGGATTCCTGGGTCGACGTGAGCGAGCCGATTTCGCCGGAGGTGAGCGCATTGAGCTGGGTGGCCGAGAGTTCGCCGATTTCCGCCTTGGTGAGTGCGCCGAACTGCGTGGTCGAGAGGGCAGCGACCTGCGTCGTGGTGAGAGCGCCCACCTGGCCCACTGACAGCGCGGCGACGAGGGTCGCCGTCAAGCCGGAGAGCTGGCCGGTGGAGAGCGAGGCAACATCAGCGGTCGACAAACCCGCGAGCTGCACTGTGCCGAATTCACCAAGCTGCGTCGAAGTCAAAGCGCCGATCTGGGTGGCGTTGAATTCGGTGATCTGGGTCTTGGTGAACGCACCGATTTCCGTTGCCGTGAGCGATCCAACGTCGGTGGCGGACAGAGCGCCGATCTGGGTGGCGCTGAGGACCGCAACCTGAGTGGTGGTGAGCGCTGCAACAATCGTCGGATCGAACTCCGCGATCTGCGTCGCTGAGAACACAGCGAACTGCGTTGTAGAGAAATACGCGATGTTGGTGGTGGTGAGCCCGGCGATAGCTGTGGCGTTCAGGCCAGCCACCGTGGTCGTGGAGAGCGACTGAATTTGCGTTTGTGTAAGGCTCACGGGATACCCCCAGATCAAAAAGATAAAGTTGTCGCTACAACACTCATCCGCGGCCCGTCCGAACCGCGGATTCAGATCAGCTCAGAGTGTTTGTCGCACCCCAAACTTCGTTCGCTTTTTTGCGGATTTATCGGTGCCAATGACCCCTATTCACGGCACACCCACCCCGCCCTCAACTACCTGTAGTTAGAAGTGATCATAGGCGAAGCCATTTCAGTAAATCAACTTCAAGATTATGGCACCGCCCCCAACATTCGGTCGCCAGATCATAGTGTAAGGACCCCCGCCCGAACAACCGATCAATTGACCGAATCACCCCCCTTTTTTAGGGGAGTGATATCCCGATTTATAGTTAAAGATCAGACGATACGCGATCCTCGGGAAGCGTAATCCAATCGAAACCGACTCGCCGTTTAGTTGAATTTCGTGACGCATAAACACAGCACAACACGCTGTTTTATGGCGATTCCGAACAATGCTCGGCACCTCGATGATGGGGTGAAAACAGAAAATCAAGGCTCCCGGATGCTCTCATTGAGTGCCCGGGTAATCGGGAACAGGAAAAACGAGATGGCCCTGCGGGTGCCGACCTTGATATCGGCGGTCAGCGTCATGCCGGGGATCAGCCGGGCACCCTCGGGCAAATGCTCTAGTTTCGTGCTCAGTAGCTCGACGCGCGCGCGATGGAACGCACCACCGTCCTTATTCCTGAGCGGAATCCCGGTATCGGGGCCGCTGCCCTGCCCAGGGAAAGATTCCTCGCCGATCGACAGGAGTTTACCCGGCAACAGGCCGTGGCGCTGATATGGGAACGCGTCGACCTTCACCACGACCTCGTCGCCGGCGGTGGTATAGCCCACATCGCCTGAATCGATCGAAATCTCGGCCACCAGCTTGGCATCCGACGGGATCATCGTCACCAGAGGCTCGGCCTGGCGCAGCACCGAACCCGGCGAACGGTTGGCCACATCCAGAACCACGCCATCGGTCGGCGCGGTGACCACCACCAGATCGTTCATGCGCGACGCTTTGGTCTCGCCTTCGTCGACCTTGGCCAATTGCGTACGGGTATCGACCAGATTCTCGAGAATCTGGTGCCGCCATTGGTCAACGAAGGACTGCCGCTCGGCCTCCTTCGACTGCAATTCGTGCTGAAGTTCGACCAACTTGTTGGTGGCGTCCTGCTGTTCCTGCTCGATGCGCATGCGATTGGTTTTGGCTTCGAGGAATTGAAGCTTCGAGCCGATCTGCGACTGCATCAGCGTGGTGCGCATGGTTTCGACGTCTTTGGCGACCTCGAGCTGTTTCACGGCGGACGACAAATCGTCCTGCGTCGTCCGCAGAGTGGCGCGGCGCAGCTGAATGTCTTCGTCGTAGACGCGCAGTTGAGAATTATATTGGTCGTGCCGCTGGTTGTAGAGCGACTGCTGCAGGAGATCGTCGGAATTGGGCGAGGCCGGCAGAGTGTAGGAGTCGCTAGTGAGCTCGGCTTCGAGGCGATGCTCTTGCGCCAGCAGCGTCCTCTGTTGCGACGACAGCGACACCAGATCGGCGCGCGCGAAAGTCGGATCGAGCGTCGCCAGAATCTGGCCCTTCTTCACGGTATCGCCGGCATGCACGCGCAACTCGCGGATCATCGCGAGATCCATCGGCTGCAACATGATCGGCGGCGTGTCGGTGACCAGCCGGCCGGTGCCGACGATCACCATGTCGACTTTGACGATGGAGGCCACCGTGATGACGACGATGAACATGACGACAACGATATAGAAGATCGACCGCAGATAGCGCGGCGGCCTCTCGGCCGAGATCTCGTCGATCGGGTCCTGAAACGGAATCGCTTCGGCCATCAGCGACGAACGCGATCCGCCGAACAAGGTCAGGCCGCCAATGCCGCGGCGGCGGGTATCGGGTCGAGTGGCAGGAACATTCATGGGATCAGGCCTGCCTTAACTCTGAATATGCCGGGTCTGCTGCTGCCACAGATGGCGATAAACGTCGCAGCGTTGCAGCAGCGTCTCGTGCGGCGCCAAATCGATGACCTTGCCGCGATCGAGAACCAGGATCGCGTCGGCATTCACCAGCGACGAAAGACGGTGCGACACGATGATCATCGTGCGGCCGCGGCCGATCTCGGCCAGGTTGGTCTGAACGATCGCCTCGCTCTCGGGATCGAGCGCGCTGGTCGCCTCATCGAACAGAAGCAAGCTGGGCCGCAACAGCAACGCACGCGCGATGGCGAGGCGCTGGCGCTGGCCGCCGGAGAAGTTGTTCGCGCTTTCTTCGACATACGTCTCATAGGACATCGGCAGACGCTCGATGAACTCGTCCGCGCCCGCCAGCCGCGACACTTCCATGACCTCTTCGAGCGTCGCATCGGGCTTCGCGGCGGCGATGTTGTCGCGCACCGTGCCGCGGAACAGGATGTTCTCCTGCAACACCACGCCGATGCTGCGCCGGAGATGAGTCAGGTCGATATGGCGGATATCGGTTCCGTCCAACTTGATCAGCCCATCGCGCGGCGCATGGATGCCTTGGATGAGACGCGTCACCGTCGTTTTGCCCGAACCCGAACGGCCGACGATGCCGATCATCTGCCCCTTCTCGACTTTGAAGGACACATGATCGAGCGCCGGCGTGGCGGCGCCGTCATAGGTGAAGCTGACCTCGTGAAACTCGAGGTTGCCGCTGATGTTGGGACGGATGCCGTGCTGATTCGGATCGCGCTCGGGCGGGTGATTCATCACCGTGCCCAGCATGCGGACCGAAAGCGCCGTCTGCTGATATTCGTTGATCAGGCCGACCATCGAGACCAGCGGGCTGATCACACGCCCCGAGAGCATGTTGAAAGCCACCAAGGCACCGATGGTGATCGTGCCGTCGAAGACTTCTTTCGCACCGATGCCGAGAATGGTGATTTGCAGCAAGTTCTGCAGACCGCCGACCAGCACCATGGCGATGGCGCTGAAATAGCCGACGGTGGCGCGACGACGGATCGATGCCGTCACCTTGTTGTCCCACGATTTAATGCGCAATGGTTCGAGCGCGAGCGACTTGACCGCCCGCATGCCATGCAGCGTCTCGACCAGATCGGCCTGGCGCGCACCTTCGGCACCGTAAAGCTGCTGCAGATAGATACGGAAAGTCGGCACCATGAAGCCGATGATGCCGGCGATGATCAGCGCGAAAACGAGCACGACCGCCGTCAGCACACCGCTATAGAAACACAAGCCGACGATCAGCACCGGCAGCGCGAAGGTGTCGAGCGCGGTCTGGAACAGGCGGCCGGTCAGGAAGCTGCGGATCGCGTCGGTCTGCTGCATATGGCGCAGCAGCACGCCGGCTGGATGCGTTTCGAAGAACTGCATCGGCAGACGCAGCATGTGGCTGAACGTCCGCGACGCCAGCCGCGCGTCGATCTTGTTGGTTGCGAACAGCATCAGATATTGGCGGACATAACCGAACACGCTGTCGAAGACGACGGTCACGATGACGGCGATCACCACCGCGAAGAGCGTGTGATAGCTCTTATGCGGGATCACCTTGTCGATCATGATCTGGAAGAACAGCGGCGTGGCGAAGCCGATCAGCGTCGACATGATCGCGGCCAACGCCACGTCACGAAGATAACGGCCTTCGCGCAACACATCGGGCAGGAACCAGCGCAGACCGAAAGGTTGCTTTTCCTCGTCCAGGCGATATTTGCGCTTGGCCAAGATCAGCCGGCCGGACCAGATCTCTTCGAATTTTTCTTCGGTGTAGAGCTGGATGCCCTGCTGCTCGGTCTTCGGATCGAGCACCGCGACCACGACCGTGCCATCGCCCGACTTGATGACGCTGGCGACGATCATCCAGCTGCCACCCGGGCTTTCGGCCATCACCGGGAAGGCCGAACCCAGATTGATCAAATTGTTCCAGGTCTTTTTGCGCACCAGACTGCCCGCGAGGCCGACTTCGCGCATCAGCCGCAATACCGAGCCGATCGGATCGGTGGTGTCGATCCGTCCGAGCTGTTCGGGAGTCACCTGAATGCCGTGATGCAAGGCCACAAGATAGAGGCATCGCACCGGCGTCAGGTCCGGCGAAACTTGAGGATTGGGTGAATAATTCAAAACCTGAACCCGGTCATGAGACTAAGCTGTAGGATACAATATTCTGGAGCTATTAACGATTGGTATCCTGCCAGGACCTTAAGGTGCTGGGACAGTCGCGTCCGCCGTCTTTAATACTCCAGCAAAAATGTTAATGTGCCCCCATAAGGGGTGAGGGAGTGTCTTTCGTCTTGTTTGTCACGGGCTTCTCTTTTCGTTCGGTGGACCGCAAGGTTCGGCTGCTGGGCTCGGTCATGCTCACGGTCGCGCTGGTCGGCTGCGATATCGGTCCCGATTATCACAAGCCGCAGAGCGAGACACCCCAAACCTGGACGACGCCAGTGGAAAAGAAGCCTGAGACGGTTTGGCCCTCGCCCGACTGGTGGCAGAGCTTCGCCTCGCCCGAACTCAACAGGCTGATGGCGCAAGCCCAGAGCGCCAATTACGACTTGGGCGCCGCCGCGGCGCGTATCGTCCAGGCCGATGCGCAGGCTCGCATCGCCGGCGCGCCGCTGCTCCCGGCGATCAGTGGCGCCGCCTCGGTGACACAGGAGCAGACCGGCCCGACCACCACCAACCTCGGCACCGGCAATCCGAAATACTACTCGTCGACCGCGACGGGCAGCGCTAGCTATGAACTCGACTTCTGGGGCAAGAACAAGGCCGGCCTCGATGCCGCCGTGTCGACCGCCATTTCCACCCGCTACGATCGCGAGACATTGGCGCTGAGTATCGTCGGCAGCGTGGCCGCGACCTATTTCCAGATCCTCGCCACGCGCGACCGCATCGAAGTGCTGCGCACCAATATCGATCGCAGCCAAAGCGTGCTCCAGGCGCTACGCACGGAAAATGACGTCGGCGCAGGCTCAGCACTCGATGTCGCGCAACAAGAGACCACGGTGGCCGGCCTGCTGGCGCAGGAACCGCCGCTACGCCAGCAATTGCAAGAAGGCATCGATGCACTGGCGATCCTGATCGGCAAACCGCCGCAGATGGTGGCGGTTGCCGGCACGACGCTCGAAGGCCTGGCCGAGCCGACGATCGCGCCGGGCTTGCCATCGGAACTGTTGACGCGCCGCCCCGATGTCGCGAGCGCTGAAGAACAGTTGATCGCGGCCAATGCCAACATCAAAGCCGCGCGCGCGCAGATGTTTCCGAGCATCGACCTCACCGCCCAAGGTGGCGTGGTCAGCACGGCGCTGAACACCGCATTCGGGCCGGGCGGCATCCTCTACGCGCTGACTGCCGGCGTGACGCAGCCGATCTTCGAAGGCGGTAAACTCGAGGCCGGTGCAGACGTGGCGCGCGGCCGCTATGCCGAACTGGAACAGGTTTACGGCAAGGCCGTAGTCTCGGCTTTCGGCGATGTCGAGGACTCCCTCGTCTCGGTCAAGGAGACGGCGGAACAAGTGAGACTGCTACAGGACGAAGTCGACAAAGCGCACCACGCCTACGATATCGCGCTGGAGCAACTCAAAGTCGGCACCGACAACCTGCTGACCGTCCTCACCATCGAGAACATCCTCTTCCCCGCGCAGGATGCCCTGGTTCAAGCCAAGGTTGCGCATATGCAGGCAATCGTCAGTCTTTTCAAAGCCCTCGGCGGCGGCTGGCAACGGCCAACAAAACCACCGGTCGAAACGCCTAACATCCTGCAACTGCTGAAAAATTCCCTGCAATAAGGCTATTGCAAACCCTAACCAGGAGTGGTTAGTTCACTATAGTTACGCCGTTCTGAGTAAGTATTTACACTTCTGAACGGCGTGAATTGGTGAAACGCGGCGCTCGTCGCGGGGGGAGAGTTTTCACATGCTGACAGCAAACGCTGCTGCCGGTTCGCTATGAATATCCTTCTGATCGACGACCATCCCGTAGTGACTGTGAGTCTCGCAGCCAGGCTGCGCGAGCTCGGCCATCTGGTCGACGCATCACATACGCTGGAAGACGCCAGCCGCCGCATCGCCGCGCAGCATTTCGAACTGTGCGTGCTCGGCCTCGACATGCACGGCGTGTCGGGAACCCGGCTGCTGCTCGAGCCTGCGCTGCAGGAGAAACTGCCGGACTGCATCGTCGTGCTGTCGGGCACGCGCGACCGCGACGAGATCGTCGGCGCGCTGGAAGATGGCGCGCATGCCTTTCTCTCGAAGACCGCGCCGTTCGACGACGTGATCGAGGGCATCTTGTCGGCGCCCGAAGCCTATCGTGGCGGCGAGCCCGGTGTGTGGGTGCAGGAAGTGCGCGCCTACGTACCGTTGCCGGTGGTCTATCCGCGCGGCAGTGCGCTTTCGAAACGCGAACGCGAAGTGTTCAGGCTGATGCGGCGCGGCTTTTCCGACAAGGCGATCGCCGACGCGCTGGACCGCAGCATCCATACGATCCGGGTGCAGATCCGCTCGATCCTGCGCAAGCGCGGGTCGGCACGGCGCCGCGAGAAGAACTGACGGCTATATAAGTAGCCGTCATCCCGGACACGCGAGCTTTAGCGAGCGAAGATCCGGGATCCAGCACAAGATCGCGCGAAGCGCCTTCTTTGCGGCCCTGGACCCCGGATAACGCTGCGCGTTTCCGGGGTGACGAGAACCTCGCAAATTAAGCCTTCGCCGCTTGCTTCAGCACGCCTTCGACGGCTTGCGAGACCTGCTGGATCGACTGCGTCCCGTCGATCACATGCAGCAGCCCGTGCTTTTCGTAGTAGGGCAACAGCGGTGCCGTCTGCTTGTGATAGGTGTCGAGCCGCGTGCGCACCGCCGTCTCGTTGTCGTCGGGACGACGAACGAATTCGTGGCTGCCGCACTTGTCGCAGGTGCCTTCGACCTTCGGCCGATGGAACTTGTCGTGATAGCCGGTGCCGCATTTGGCGCAGGTATAGCGGCCGGTGATGCGCTCGACGATGAACGCGTCGGGCACACGCAGATCGATGGCCGCATCGATTTTGCGGCCGCGATCCTTCAGCAATTTGTCGAGTGCCTCGGCCTGGGCGATGGTGCGCGGGAAGCCATCGAGCACGAACCCTTTCTTGGCATCAGGCTGATCGATGCGGTCGGCGATGATGCCGATCACGATCTCGTCGGATACCAGTTTGCCGGAATCCATGACCGCCTTGGCTTGCTTGCCGATCGGCGTGCCGGCCGCCACAGCGGCCCGCAGCATGTCACCGGTAGAAAGTTGAACGAGGCCCTTATCTTCCTGCAACTTCTTGGCCTGGGTTCCTTTGCCGCCCCCCGGCGGCCCCAGCAGAATCAGTTGCATCCTTTTCCTCCAACTCTTTTTTCTGCGGTCAGACCGCCGCTTTAGCGGCGGCCGCGCAGCCTGGCTTTTTTGATCAAGCCTTCGTATTGGTGCGCCAACAGATGGGACTGTATTTGCGTCACCGTGTCCATAGTGACTGTAACGACGATCAAAAGGCTGGTCCCGCCGAAATAGAAGGGCAGCGAGAAGCGGCTGATCAGGATTTCGGGCAGGATGCAGACGCAGGCCAGATAGGTTGCGCCCAGAACCGTGAGCCGCGTCAGCACGTAATCCAGATAATCGGAGGTATTCTTGCCGGGGCGAATGCCGGGCAGGAAGCCGCCATACTTCTTCAGATTGTCGGCGGTGTCCTGCGGATTGAAGACCACGGCCGTATAGAAGAAGGTGAAGAACAAGATCAGGCTGACATAGAGCAGCAGATAAAGCGGCTGGCCGCGGCCAAGCAGTGCGGTGATCGTCGCCATCCAGCTTGAGCCGCCGGCCGCGAAGCCGGCGATCGTCACCGGCAGCAGCAGGATCGAGCTTGCGAAGATCGGCGGAATCACGCCCGAGGTGTTGAGTTTGAGCGGCAGATGGCTGGCTTCGCCGCCATACATGCGATTGCCCTGCTGACGCTTTGGATACTGAACCAGGATGCGGCGCTGGGCGCGCTCGAAGAACGTGATCAGGGCGATGACGATCACGCCACCCACGATCATCAAGATGATGAAGGCGGGCGACAGCGCGCCGGTGCGGCCGAGTTCCAGCATCTGCGCCAACGCGTTCGGCAGGTTGGCCACGATGCCGGCGAAGATGATCAGCGAAGTGCCGTTGCCGACGCCGCGGGCGGTGATCTGCTCGCCCAGCCACATCAGGAACATGGTACCGCCGATCAGCGTGATGACCGTGGTGAAGCGGAAGAAGAGACCGGCATCGATCACGGCAGAGCCGGAGCTGCCGCTCATGCTTTCGAGACCGACCGAGATGCCATAGGCCTGCACAGCGGCGATCAGCACCGTGGTGTAACGCGTGTACTGGTTGATCTTCTTGCGGCCCTGCTCGCCTTCCTTCTTCAGCGCCTCGAGCGAGGGCACGACGGAAGTGAGGAGCTGCAGAATGATCGACGCCGAGATGTACGGCATGATGTTCAAGGCGAAGATCGTCATGCGGCGCAACGCGCCGCCTGAGAACATATCGAACATGCCGAGAATGCCGCCGCCCGACTTCTGGAAGACGGCGGCCAGCGCGTGCGGATCGATACCGGGCAGCGGAATCCACGTGCCCAGGCGGTAAACGACCAGCGCGATCAGCGTGAAGAGAATACGCTGGCGAAGCTCGGTCGCCTTACCGAGCACGCCCAGATTGAGGTTCGCGGCGAGTTGTTCTGCGGCGGATGCCATGGAAATCTCCCAACCGCGGCCCGCGCCAGGACCGCTACCTTATGCTGCCGGTGCTTCTTCCACGACCGGGACGATCACCGTGCCGCCGGCCTTTTCGACCGCGGCCTTGGCCGAGGCAGAAGCGCCGGCCACTTCGATGGTGATCTTCGTCTTGATCTCGCCGCGGCCCAGCAGACGCACGCCATCATTCACACGGCCGATGATGCCGGCCTTGACCAGCGCTTCGCCGTTGATGGTTGATTTAGCGTCGAGTTTGCCCGCGTCAATCGCCTTCTGCAGACGATCGAGATTGACCTCGGAATAATGATTCGGCGACGGGACCTTGAAGCCGCGCTTGGGCAGGCGCCGATACAGCGGCATCTGACCGCCTTCGAACCCCTTGATCGACACGCCGGTGCGCGCCTTCTGACCCTTTACGCCACGGCCCGAGGTCTTGCCCTTGCCGGAACCGATGCCGCGGCCGACGCGCATACGCGCCTTGCGGGCACCCGGGTTGTCGCGCAGTTCGTTCAGTTTAATCGTCATGTCGTCATGCTCCCAGGGGCGATGCTCAGCCCAATTCTTCGACGCGCACGAGGTGGCGTACCTTGAAGATCATGCCGCGCACAGACGGCGTGTCTTCCAGTTCGCGCGTGCGATGGCGCTTGCCCAGGCCGAGACCGATCAGCGTGGCGCCCTGGTCGTCGGGACGGCCGATCGGGCTGCCGATCTGCGTCACACGGACCTTCTTGCCCCCAGCCGCTTTCGCGGCCTTCGCCTTGGTGGGCTTCTTCGCGGCGGTGTCAGCCATCGAACCTTACTCCTTGGTGGCGGCCGCAGCAGCGGCGCCGTCACGGCGGCCGACGATCTCGCCGACCTTCTTGTTGCGCTTGGCAGCGATCGTGCGCGGGCTGTGAATGCCCTCGAGCGCGTCGAACGCGGCCTTGATCATGTTGTGCGGGTTGGAGGTGCCGATGCACTTCGCAACCACGTCCTGCACGCCCATCGTCTCGAACACGGCGCGCAGCGGACCACCGGCGATGATGCCCGTACCGGCCGGAGCCGAACGCAGCACGACGCGGCCGGCGCCGAAATGGCCGTTGGCGTCATGATGCAGGGTACGGCCTTCGCGCAGCGCAACGCGGATCATGTTGCGCTTGGCCTGCTCGGTCGCCTTGCGGATGGCTTCCGGCACTTCGCGAGCTTTGCCCGAACCATAGCCGACGCGGCCCTTGGCATCGCCCACCACGACCAGCGCGGCGAAAGCGAAGCGACGGCCGCCCTTCACCACCTTGGCGACGCGGTTGATATGGACGAGCTTGTCGACGAGATCGCCGTCCTCGCGGTCGCGCGAGTTCTGGTCGTTGCCGCCGGGACGCTGGCCGCGGTTCGGACGGTCGCCGCGTTCGCCGCGGTTGGGACGCTCGCCGCGCTCGGAGTTGGGACTGCGTGAAGGTGTACGAGCCATGCTTCTGGTTTCCTCAGAACGGCGCTTAGAAGGACAGACCGCCCTCGCGGGCGGCATCGGCCAGGGCTTTCACCCGGCCATGGAAGATGTAAGAGCCGCGGTCGAATTGGACCTGCTCGACACCGGCGGCCTTGCCGCGCTCGGCGATCAGCTTGCCGACCTTGGCAGCCGCTTCCGCGGTCGCGCCGGTCTTGCCGCCGTTGACTTCCTTCTCGATGGTCGAGGCGGAAGCGAGCGTGACGCCCTTGGTGTCGTCGATGATCTGCGCGTAAATGTGCTTCGATGAGCGAAACACTGTGAGGCGCAAACGGCCTTTCGCACGCTGCTTGAGAGCGTAACGAGTGCGCGCGCGACGGCGGGTTTTGATGGCGATTGACATGGCCCAGTCCTACTTCTTCTTGCCTTCTTTGCGGCGGATCGTCTCGGTATCGTACTTGATGCCCTTGCCCTTGTACGGTTCCGGACCGCGGAAGGCGCGGATTTCAGCGGCAACCTGACCGACGCGCTGACGATCGCGGCCGGTGATCGAGATGCTGGTCGGCTTTTCGCACTTGATGGCGATGTCGGCCGGGATCGGATAGTCGACCTCGTGCGAGAAGCCGAGCTGCAGCTGCAGCGACTTGCCCGCGACCGCGGCGCGATAACCGACGCCGTTGATCTCGAGGTTGACGGTGAAGCCGTCCTGAACGCCCTTCACCATGTTGTTGATGTGCGCACGGGTAGTGCCCCACATCATACGGGCGCGCTTGGTCTCGCTCTTGGGGTTCACGACAACCTTGTCGCCCTCGATCGTAGCCACGACATCGTCGCGGATACGCAAGGTCGAGGTGCCGAGCTTGCCCTTAACCGAGAGATCTTGCCCGGCCATGCTGACGGTGACGCCCTTGGGGACGACGACCGGATATTTGCCAACCCGCGACATCGGGTGCGTCTCCCTTAGAACACTTGGCAGAGGACTTCGCCGCCGACATTGGCAGCGCGGGCCTCGGCATCGGACATGACACCACGCGGCGTGGACAGGATCGAAATCCCGAGACCATTCGACACGCGGGGCAGGTCCTTAATCTTCGAATACACGCGGCGACCCGGGGTCGAGACGCGGTCGATCGAGCGGATCACCGGCTGACCTTCGTGGTACTTGAGCTCGATCACGAGCTCGGCAATGCCAGCGCGGATTTCGCTCTGGCTATAGCCGCGGATGTAACCCTCGCGCTTGAGCACTTCAAGCACGTTGGAACGCAGGCGCGAGGCCGGAGCGGTGATGGAAGGCTTGCGCGCCATCTGCCCGTTGCGGATGCGCGTCAGCATGTCACCTAGGGGATCGGTCATCATGTTCGCCGTTCTCCCTTACCAGCTCGACTTGACCATGCCGGGGATCTGACCCTTAGAGCCCATATCGCGGAGCTGCAGACGGCATAGTTTGAATTTGCGGTAATTACCGCGCGGACGACCGGTCAATTCGCAGCGCAGACGCACGCGATTGAGCGAAGAGTTACGCGGAAGCTCAGCCAGCTTCAGCATCGCCTCGAACCGTTCCTCGGCCGTAGCCTCGCGGTTGGTGGTGACTGCCTTGAGCTTGGCGCGCTTGGCGGCGAATTTCTT
This sequence comes from Magnetospirillaceae bacterium, assembly GCA_036490215.1. GTDB lineage: Bacteria > Pseudomonadota > Alphaproteobacteria > Rhodospirillales > Magnetospirillaceae > JASHSH01. The sequence goes on along the minus strand of DASXEH010000026.1, from coordinate 6,674 downwards.
CGCCATGCGTTCGCGCTTGGTGTTGCGCTCGATGGAACTTGTCTTAGCCATAGTCCCTACCTTCTCACTTAGGAGGCGAACGGCATGTCGAAAGCCTGCAGCAAAGCCTTGGCTTCCGTGGCGTTCTTAGCCGTCGTAACGATAATGATATCCATGCCGCGCACCTTGTCGACGCGGTCATAGTTGATTTCCGGGAAAACCATCTGCTCTTTGAGACCGAGCGCGTAGTTACCCTGGCCATCGAAGCTCCTCGCCGACACACCGCGGAAGTCGCGGACGCGCGGCAGAGCGATGTTCACCAGACGATCGAGGAACTCGTACATGCGATCGCGGCGCAGCGTGACCTTGCAGCCGACCGGCTGATTTTCACGCAGCTTGAAGGTGGCGATCGAGGTCCGGGCGCGTGTCACCACCGGCTTTTGGCCGGAGATGGCGGTGAGGTCGGCCACCGCGCCTTCGATCTTCTTGGAGTCCTGCGATGCTTCGCCGACGCCCATGTTGATCACGATCTTGGTGAGCTTCGGAATTTCCATGGGGTTCGGGTAATTGAACGCCTCTTGGAGCTTCTTCCGAATCTCGGTTTCGTAGCGAATCTGCAGTCGTGTAGCCATTGGCTCTACCGCTCCTTTAGCGGTCGATCTGCTCGCCCGAACGGCGGGCGATGCGAACTTTGGTGCCATCCTCAAGCTTCTTGAAGCCGACGCGGGTCGGCTTGTCGCTTGAAGGATCGATCAGGGCGAGGTTGGACAGGTGAATCGGGGCTTCCTTCTTCACCAGGCCGCCCTGGGTCTGCATCGAGGCGCGCGTATGACGCGTCACCGTATTCAGACCCTGAACGACCGCGCGGCTTTCGTCGGGCAGCACGCGCAGCACTTCGCCGCGCTTGCCCTTATCTTTGCCCGAGATGATGGCGACCTTGTCGCCTTTGCGAATCTTCGCTGCCATCACAGCACCTCAGGCGCGAGCGAGATGATCTTCATGAACTTCTTGGCGCGCAGTTCACGGGTCACGGGCCCGAAGATGCGGGTGCCGATCGGCTCGTTCTGCTTGGTGATTAGCACCGCCGCGTTGCGGTCGAAGCGGATCGCGGTCCCATCGGGACGGCGGATCTCCTTCGCGGTGCGGACGATCACGGCGCGGTGAACGTCGCCCTTCTTCACACGGCCACGCGGAATCGCCTCCTTGATGGAGACGACGATCACGTCGCCGACATTGGCGATGGTGCGGTGTGAACCGCCCAGCACCTTAATGCACTGCACCCGGCGGGCGCCTGAATTGTCGGCGACATCCAGATTGGTTTGCATTTGGATCATGGGACTATCCTCGGTCTCTCAACGCGCTTAGGCATTCAGTCCGGCGATCACGGTCCAACGCTTGGACTTGGAGATCGGCCGGCATTCTTCGATGCGCACAACGTCGCCGACCTTATGAGCATTGGCTTCGTCGTGAGCCGAATACTTCTTCGAGCGGCGGATGAACTTCTTATAAACGGGGTGCATGACGCGGCGGTCGACGCGGACAACGACAGTCTTGTCCATCGCGTCGGACACCACCACACCTTGCAGTACGCGCTTGGGCATGGGTCAGTCTCCTTACGACACGGCGCGGTTGCGTTCGCCGAGCAGCGTGCGGATGGTCGCGATCTCGCGACGCACCTGGCGCACTCGGGCGGTATTCTCAAGCTGGCCGGAAGCCTTCTGGAAGCGCAGGTTGAACTGCTCCTTCTTGAGGTCCAGCAGACGGTCGGTCAGCTGATCGGGGGTCTGGACCTTGAGGTCGCCGGTCTTGGTCTTTGCCATGATTACGACTCCCCGCCCAGACGTTGGACGAACTTGGTCTTGATCGGCAGCTTGGCGGCGGCCAGCGCGAAGCCTTCGCGGGCCAGCGCCTCCGGAACACCGTCGACTTCGAACAAGATGCGGCCGGCGTGCACGCGGGCCACCCAGTATTCGGGCGCGCCCTTGCCGGAGCCCATGCGGACTTCGGCCGGCTTGGTCGACACCGGCAGATCGGGGAACACGCGAATCCAGACGCGGCCCTGACGCTTCAGGTGACGGGTGAGTGCGCGACGGGCCGCTTCGATCTGACGCGCGGTCAGACGTTCGGGCTCGATCGCCTTCAGGCCATAGGCGCCGAAGTTGAGCAGGAAACCGCCCTTGGCAGCGCCATGGATACGGCCCTTATGGGCCTTGCGGTATTTCGTGCGAGTGGGGCTAAGCATGATCTAAATCTTTCTCTCGATCACTCGGCAGCGGCAGCCGGACCGCCGCCAGGAGCGCCACCGCTACGCGTGGTGGGTTGATTCTCCATCGCGCGCTTGTCCTGCGCCATCGGGTCATGGGCCATGATCTCGCCACGGAACACCCACACCTTGACGCCGCAGGTGCCATAGGTGGTCTTGGCGGTGCCCACGCCATAGTCGACATCGGCGCGCAGCGTGTGCAACGGCACGCGGCCCTCGCGATACCACTCCATACGGGCGATTTCGGCGCCACCGAGACGGCCCGAGCAGTTGATGCGGATGCCCTGGGCGCCGAGACGCATGGCCGACTGCACGGCGCGCTTCATGGCGCGGCGGAAAGCCACGCGGCGCTCGAGCTGCTGGGCGATGCTTTCGGCAACCAGCTGGGCGTCCAGTTCCGGCTTGCGGATCTCGACGATGTTCAGATGGACTTCGCCGCCGGTCATCTTGGCGAGGTGCTTGCGCAGCACTTCGATGTCCGCGCCCTTCTTGCCGATCACCACGCCCGGACGGGCGGTGTGGATCGTCACGCGGGCCTTCTTCGCCGGACGCTCGATCACGACGCGCGACACACCGGCCTGCTGCAGACGCTCGCGCAGGTAGTTGCGCAGCGCGAAGTCCTCGTGCAGCAACTTGGCGTAGTCGTCATCGGCGTACCAGCGGGAGTCCCACGTCCGGTTGATGCCGAGGCGCAGGCCGATGGGATTAACCTTCTGACCCATAGATTATTCCTTTTCCTGAGCAGGCGCTTTCGCCTTGCTCGCAGCTTCGGCGCGCTCGCGCACGATCACGGTGAGATTGGAAAACGGCTTCTCAATGCGCGCCGAGCGGCCGCGGCCACGGGTGTGCATGCGCTTCATCACGAGCGCCTTGCCCACATAGGCCTCGGCGACGACCAGACGGTCGACATCGAGCTGATGGTTGTTTTCGGCATTGGCGATCGCCGACTGCAGAACCTTCTTCACTTCCTTCGCGATACGACGGCGCGAGAAGGTGAGCTGGTTCAGCGCGGCTTCGGCCGGCAGACCGCGGATCAGTTCCGCGACCACGTTCAGCTTGCGCGGGCTGGTGCGGATCTGCTGCGAGAACGCGCGGACCTCGGTATCAGCCAGACGGCGGGGGGCGGGCTTCTTGCTCATTTCACCCTCACTTCGCCGGACCAGCGGAAGCGCCCGGCGCGCGCTTGACCTTCTTATCGGCCGAGTGGCCGTGGAAGGTGCGCGTGGGCGAGAATTCGCCGAACTTGTGGCCGACCATGTTCTCGGTCACCAGCACGGGAATGAACTTGTGGCCGTTGTAGACGCCGAAGGTCAGGCCGACGAATTGCGGCATGATCGTCGAACGACGCGACCACATCTTGATGACTTCATTGCGGCCCGAACCACGCGCCTTTTCTGCCCGGCGGAGCAGATGGCCATCGACGAAGGGACCTTTCCAAACGGAGCGTGCCACGGGGCTCTCCTTACTTGCTCAACTGACGACGGCGCATGATGAGCCTGTCCGTCTTCTTGTTGTTACGAGTCTTGTAGCCCTTGGTCGGCTTGCCCCAAGGCGTGACTGGATGACGGCCACCCGAGGTGCGGCCTTCGCCGCCGCCCAACGGATGGTCAACCGGGTTCATGGCAACGCCGCGGTTGTGCGGGCGGAAGCCCAACCAACGCATACGGCCGGCCTTGCCATAGTTGACGTTCTGATGGTCCGGGTTCGACACCGCACCGATCGTCGCGTAGCACTCGCCGCGCACCATGCGCACTTCGCCCGACGACAGACGGAGCTGGGCGTTGCCCTGATCCTTACCGACCAGCTGGACATAGGCGCCAGCCGAACGGGCGATCTGACCACCCTTGCCGACCTTCATCTCCACATTGTGGACGATGGTGCCGACGGGGATGTTCTTCAGCGGCAGCGCATTGCCCGGCTTAATGTCGACGCGGTCGCCTGCGACGACCTGATCGCCGACCGCCAGACGCTGCGGCGCGAGGATATAGGCGAGCTCGCCGTCCTGATACTTGACCAGAGCGATGAACGCCGAACGGTTGGGATCGTATTCGAGACGCTCGACGGTCGCGACCACATCGCGCTTGGTGCGCTTGAAGTCGACCACGCGATAGCGCCTCTTGTGCCCGCCGCCACGGAACCGGACCGTGATACGGCCATGGTTGTTGCGGCCGCCATGGCTGCGCTTGCCTTCGGTCAACGACTTGACCGGCGCGCCCTTCCACAGCTCGGAACGATCGACCTGCACCAGCTCGCGCTGGCTCGGCGTCGTCGGCTTGAATGTCTTAAGAGCCATTACCTCAGACCCCCGTGGTCACGTCGATCGACTGACCCTCAGCGAGGGACACGATCGCTTTCTTGTAATCGCTGCGCTTGCCGATGAAGCCACGGAAACGCTTGGTCTTGCCTTCGGTGCGCAGCGTGTTGACCGCCTTCACCTTGACGGAAAAGACCGACTCGACCGCCGCCTTGATCTCGGGCTTGGTCGCGTCGAGCGGCACGCGGAAGGTGACCTGGTTGTGCTGCGAACCCATCGTCGCCTTTTCGGTGATGACCGGGCTGCGGATGATGTCGTAGGCGCGCGCCTTGGTGACCGTCACCGCGCTGGCGGGGGCCTTCTCGGCAGAAGCCTTCTTCTTCGGGGCCTTGCTCATTTCAGGCGCGCCTCCAATTGAGCGACGGCGTCCTTGGTCAGAACCAGGACGTGACGGCGCACGATGTCATAGACATTGGCGCCGGCCGACGGCAGCACATCGATATGCGGAATGTTGCGAGCCGCCAGCGCGAAGTTCTTGTCGAGCTCGGCGCCGCCGATGAACAGGGCGTTGGTGAGCTTCAGCTTGGCCAGACGCGCGATCAATTCCTTGGTCTTGGGCGTCGGCACCGCGGCCGTGTCGAGAACGATCAGCTGACCGTCCTTCGCCTTGGCCGAGAGCGCGCACTTCAGAGCGGCCGCACGGACCTTCTTCGGCATGTCGTATTCGTGCGAACGAACGACCGGACCATGGATGCGCGCACCGCCGCGGAACTGCGGGCTGCGCAGCGAGCCCTGACGGGCACGACCGGTGCCCTTCTGGCTGTACGGCTTCTTGGTCGTGCCGGAGATATCGGCGATGTCCTTGGTCTTGTGATTGCCCGACCGACGCTTGGCGAGCTGCCAATCGACAGCGCGCGCGAGCAGGTCATTACGGACCTCGACGCCGAACACTTCGTCGGCCAGATCGATCGAACCGGCCTTGCCGGCATCGATGGTGGTGACGTCCAGTTTCATGGCGTCTTAGCCCTTCTTTTCTTCGGCGGCGCGGATCGCTGCCGGGAACGGCAGGTCCTTCGGCGCCTTGCGCTTGGCCGAGTCGCTGATCAGAACCCAACCGCCATTGGAGCCGGGCACCGCGCCCTTGATCAGGATCAGGCCACGATCGGCATCGGTGGAGACGACGGTCACGCTCTGGGTGGTGACGCGCACGTCGCCCATGTGACCGGCCATCTTCTTGCCCTTGAACACGCGGCCCGGATCCTGACGCTGACCGGTCGAACCATGCGAACGGTGCGAGACCGACACGCCGTGCGTGGCTTCGAGGCCGCGGAAGTTGTGGCGCTTCATGACGCCCGCGAAGCCCTTACCGATCGTCGTGCCGACAACGTCGACAAACTGACCGGCGAGGAAATGCGCCGCCGAGAGTTCGGCGCCGACTTCCAGAACGGCATCGGGGGTCACGCGGAATTCGACGACCTTTGCGGTCGGTTCCACCTTCGCCTTGGCGAAATGGCCGCGCATCGGCTTGCCGACGTTCTTCACCTTGGCCTTGCCGGCGCCAAGCTGAACCGCGGTATAGCCATCCTTTTCCGCGGTGCGTGTCGCAACGACATGGCAACCGTCGATGTGCAACACCGTGACGGGAACGTGAGACCCGTCCTCGGCGAAGACACGGGTCATGCCCACTTTACGGGCGATGAGGCCGGTACGCATTTTTTCGTTTCCTACAGCTTGATCTCGACGTCGACACCGGCGGCGAGATCGAGCTTCATCAGCGCGTCCACCGTTTGCGGCGTCGGGTCGACGATGTCCAGGAGCCGCTTATGAGTGCGGATCTCGAACTGTTCGCGAGACTTCTTGTCGATGTGAGGCGACCGGTTGACCGTGAACTTCTCGATCCGCGTCGGCAGCGGAATCGGGCCACGGACCTGGGCGCCGGTGCGCTTGGCCGTGTTCACGATCTCGCGCGTGGACTGATCCAACACGCGGTGGTCGTACGCCTTGAGGCGGATGCGGATGTTCTGGCTGTCCACTTTGCTCACTCGATGATTGATGCAACAACGCCGGCGCCGACGGTACGGCCACCTTCGCGGATAGCGAAGCGCAGACCCTCGTCCATGGCGATCGGCGCGATCAGTTCGACCGTCATCGTCACGTTGTCGCCCGGCATCACCATTT
>DASXEH010000025.1:0-23343 GCA_036490215.1 Magnetospirillaceae bacterium | reverse complement strand
CGGCGGCCTCGACCAGCCAAAGGCGATAGAGGTCGCGGTCTTCGTCGTCGAAGAAGATGGGCGAGCGGTCGTTGCCGCGCTGGATCACATGCAGCGGCTGACCGGGCAGAACATAACGGCCAAGCCGGGCCATCGCGCGGGCTCCGTCAAAGAGGGGCGATGAAACGAGGGTAGATCACGGCGCGAGGGAAATCCACTCTGACCCCGATTCACGCCGATTCTCGACCTCGTAGAAACCATCCTAGCCCGGACACCATTTAGCTTGAACGGCCTTCATGACGCTCGCTGCAGCCGGTGAGTCTCTGTCATCCCGATGCCGGACTAAGTAGATATAAACTTCCAAATAGATCTGCGTCGTCGAGACCGAAGTTGATAGACACTCGGGTCTTCCAGCAACATGCCTCGCTATCTCAGCCGCATCCACTGTTCCGAGAATATAGCCAACACATGTTGGACGGGTTGTTGGATTAGAACACGCATCCAGCAACGTTCCATTCGTATAGAAATCGAGGACTCCCTTATCTTGAGCTTTTCCCACATTGGTGCTCAAACAGCCGGAGAAAAACAGAACCCCAAAGATTACGGCGCGCATCAACAACTCCCCCGGTGATCGAGTTGGGGAATCGGGGTCAGTGGGGAATCGGGGTCAGAGTCCAATTTCGCGACCTCATGGCGGCCTTCTCCGTCGGCGATCATCACGCACCTGATTCAGTCCAGATTAGAGCAGCCGCGCAGGTTCACAAATAAGCTGTCCGGCTCGGCACCCACCTGCCCGCTTACCGTCGGCCATGCTCTTCTGATCCGAGGGGGGTGACGCCGGCCTCGCTTGTGGGGTGATGACGGTAGAGCGTGTGGGGTGATGTCGGTCTGGATTGGGGGGTGTTGCCGGTGGAACAGCGGGGATGTGACCCGGATCGCGGCGCGGGATCGCTCATCCCCACAATCTATTATTTTCAACGTATTAGGGTGGGGTGCGAATCGACGGACGATAGCGCAGGACCGCCTCTGAGAAAAGAACAATCTGAGAACTTTTCCTCTTGTGCGAAAGAACAAAACTGGTACGATGCGCCTCCTGACTGATGCCGTTGCCTGCGATTGCAACCGCATCGCGATCCTGAAATAAAGGGGATGAGCTATGTCTTCAGCGGCGGCCGCGCTTCGCGTAGTGGAAAAGGACGGGATGGATAAGAACAAGGCGCTGGACGCCGCGCTCACGCAGATCGAGCGCGCATTCGGCAAAGGCTCGGTCATGCGGCTGGGTCAGCGCGAAGTGGTCGAGACCGATGTGGTCTCCACGGGTTCGCTGGGGCTCGACGTGGCGCTAGGCATCGGCGGCCTGCCGCGCGGCCGTATCGTTGAAATCTACGGGCCGGAAAGCTCGGGCAAGACCACCCTGGCGCTGCAGGTGATCGCCGAAGCCCAGAAGAAGGGCGGCACCTGCGCCTTCGTCGATGCCGAACATGCGCTCGACCCGAGCTATGCACGGAAGCTGGGCGTCAATCTCGACGACCTCCTGATCTCGCAGCCCGATGCCGGCGAACAGGCGCTTGAAATCGCCGATACGCTGGTGCGCTCCGGCGCGATCGACGTGTTGGTGGTCGACTCGGTGGCCGCGCTCGTGCCACGCGCCGAACTCGAAGGCGAGATGGGCGATTCCCATATGGGCCTGCATGCGCGCCTGATGAGCCAGGCGCTGCGCAAGCTGACCGGCACCGTGTCGCGTTCGAAGTGCATGGTGATCTTCATCAACCAGATCCGCATGAAGATCGGCGTGATGTTCGGCAGCCCGGAAACCACCACCGGCGGCCAGGCGCTGAAATTCTATGCCTCCGTGCGTCTCGACATCCGCCGCATCGGCGCGATCAAGGACCGCGAGGAAGTGGTCGGCAACCAGACCCGCGTCAAAGTGGTGAAGAACAAGCTGGCCCCGCCCTTCAAGGTGGTCGAGTTCGACATCATGTATGGCGAAGGCATCTCCAAGACCGGCGAATTGATCGATCTCGGCGTGAAGGCCAATGTGGTCGAGAAGTCGGGCGCGTGGTTCTCCTACAATTCGCAGCGGATCGGCCAGGGCCGCGAAAGCGCCAAGGCCTTCCTCAGGGATCACCCGGAGATGGCCAACGAAATCGAGACCGAGATCCGCAAAAACGCGGGCATCGTGTCCGATGCGCTGGCCGCCGGACCCGGCGATCAGGATGGCAATGCGGCTGAAGATTAACCCATAGGTCGAGGAGGTAGTGCCATGACCTATGTGCTCGTCTCGCGCGATCCCAGAAGCGGCATGGAAGCCCGCACGTCGGTGCATAATCGCTTCCTGGCCAATTATGTGGGCATGCGTGAACTCGATCGCGGCTGGGAACTGCTCGCGATCCATGCCACCGATATGGAAGCGCCGCTCGACGTCAATCAGGTGACGACCACCCGGGCAATCCGCGCCCGCTGGCGCCACTTCTACGGCCAGGACTTCTACAGGGATGAATCGGTGCGTGCCGAACGGGAGATCGGCGCGTATCGCTGACGACCGCTCAGCCCCCTAGCGGCGGTTATCAGAAACCCCGTCCTTTCCCTCCGGAAGGACGGGGTTTTGTTTTGCGAGTCGGGAAACGGCCCATGGTTCGAGGCCCCGCTTCGCGCGGCACCTCACCATGAGGAATTTAGGAAAGCCTCATCCTGAGGTGCGAGTGGTAACGAGCCTCGAAGGATGCCCACCTCGCGAAGTCAGTACACCACTTCGACCAGCGTCAGCCCGGCCGCCGGTGCGGTCGGGCCGCCCTTGGTGCGGTCCTTGGCTTCGAGCGCCGTGACCAGATCGGCCACGCTCCAGCGTCCCTCGCCCACCAGTTTCAAGCTACCCACGAGGTTGCGCACCTGATGATGCAGGAATGAGCGCGCCCGCGCATCGATGCGCAACTCGTCGCCGATCCGCGTCACCTCCAGCCGATCGAGTGTCTTGACCGGCGAGGCCGCCTGACACTCGGCGGCGCGAAAGGTGGAGAAGTCATGCTTCCCTTCAAGCTTCTTGGCCGCCTCCTGCATCGCCGCGGCGTCGAGTGCCGTCGGCACCCACCAGACGCGGTCACGATCCAACGGCGACGACACCCGGCGATTGAGCACGCGGTAGATATAGCGCCGCTCCACGGCCGAAAACCGCGCATGAAAGTCCGGTGCGGCAACCTCCGCGGTCTTCACCACGACCACCGTCGTGCCTGTCTCGCGCAGCCAGAAGTTCAGCCCGTCGCGCACCGCATCGATGGTCAGGTCTTTTTCGATGTCGAGATGTGCTACCTGCCCCGAAGCGTGGACACCGGCATCGGTGCGCCCCGCCCCAATCACTTCGACTGCCTGCCCCACCAGCTTGGCCGCTGCAGCCTCCAGCCCCGCTTGCACTGTCGGGCCGTTGTCCTGCCGTTGCCAGCCGGCCAGCGTGGTACCGTCGTATTCGATCGTGATCTTGAAGCGGGTCATGCGGTGACGCGCGCTTGCAATCGGATACCCCCCGCCCCCTCAAGGGGGAAGGATGATTCTATTCCATTCCTTCCCCCCTTGAGGGGGAAGGTTAGGATGGGGGGTAGCAAACAAGAATGGCCCATCAATCGATAGCCAACTTTGTCCCCGCCGCGACCACGTTGCCGCGTAGGAAATCCGCAGCCGGCATCGCACCTTTGCCGGCACGCTGCACAGTAACCAAGCGCAACGCGCCTTCACCGCACGCCACCAGCAGGCGATCATCGAGTGCCGTTCCCGGCGTGCCACTGCCCTTCTCGACTTGGGCAGCCAGAACACGAATGCGCTCGACCTGCTTACCCTTATATTCGAACCAAGCGCCCGGCACGGGCGCGAAAGCACGCACCACCCGCTCCAATTCCGCCGCCGGCTTCGACCAATCGAGTTGCGCTTCACTCTTCTCTATCTTAGCGGCATAGGTGACGCCCTCACCCGGCTGCGGCGTTGCCACCGCGCGGCCCGCTTCGACCTCGGCCAGTGCCCGCACCATCAGCCGCGCACCGATCGCCGACAATGCATCGTGCAGCGCGCCGGCATTCATGCCCGACGTAATCGCCACGCGCTCGTCCATCAGCATCGCGCCGGTATCGAGACCTTCGTCCATCTGCATGATGGTGACGCCGCTTTCGGCATCGCCGGCCAGAATCGCGCGCTGGATCGGCGCTGCGCCTCTCCATCGTGGCAACAGCGACGCATGGACATTGAAGCAACCCAGCCGCGGCGCATCCAGAATCGGTTTCGGCAGAATCAACCCATAGGCCGCGACCACAGCAGCATCGAGTCCGAGCGCCGCAAACTCCGCCTGCGGCTCCGGCTTGCGCAGCGATTTCGGCGTGAAAACGGGTAGACCACAGCTCGTAGCAAACGCGGCGACGGGGGAAGGACGATCTTGCTGCCCGCGGCCGGCGGGACGGGGCGGCTGCGTGTAGACGGCCGCAACCTGATGACCGGCGTCGAGCAAAGCGGCGAGCACAGGAACCGAGAAGTCCGGCGTCCCCATGAACGCAAGCCGCAAGCTCACGTCAACTCTTCCGCTTTGTTGCGCGCCTTGAGCAGCTTGCGCAGGATCATGTTGCGCTTGAGACTGGTGAGGTGATCGATGAAGAGGATACCCTCAAGGTGATCCATCTCATGCTGGATCACGGTGGCGAGCAACCCATCGGCTTCGAGCTCCTGGCGCTTGTTGTCGCGGTCGAGGTAGCGCACGCGAATGCGCGCCGGCCGCGTGACATCGGCATAGTGTTCGGGCACCGATAGGCACCCTTCTTCGTAGGTGTTGTCTTCGTCCGACACCCAGACCAGCTCCGGATTGGCCAGCGCATAGGGCGCTTTCGGCGCATCGTCCTTGGCGGCATCCACCACGATCACGCGCGACAGCACGCCCACCTGCGGTGCGGCCAAGCCGATGCCGGGCGCGACGTACATCGTCTCCAGCATATCATCCATCAATTGGCGCACCGACGCGTCCACTGCGGTCACGGGCTTGGCCTTGACCTTGAGGCGAGGATCGGGAGCAACGAGGATCGGAAGCTTAGACATTTCAGAGGCTTAAAATCGCGGTCATAGCTCGGAAAACACAGGACATAAGCGCTATCGCGGCCCCGGTCAAGTAAGGGCGAGCCGCAAGGAAATTCGATGAAAACCGCCGTTACGACAGCGGTCGCCGCGCCGCCAAAGCAGCGCCAATCGTGCCATCGTCGAGGAAGTCGAGTTCGCCGCCCATCGGCACGCCCTGCGCGAGACCCGAAACGGTAAGCCCATGGCCGGACAGCCGCTGTGCGATGTAATGCGCGGTGGTCTGACCATCGACCGTGGCACTGGTGGCGATGATCACCTCTTTGATTTCAGGCTCCCGCGCCCGAGCCAGCAACCGCTCGATGCCGAGATCTTCGGGCCCGACGCCGTCGAGCGCCGAAAGCACACCACCCAGCACGTGATAGCGCCCGCGGAACATATGCGTGCGCTCCATCGCCCACAGATCGGCCACGTCTTCAACCACGCACAAAGCGCCCGTGTCGCGGCCGGCATCGCTGCAAATCGCGCAAGGGTCTGTGCTGTCGAGATTGCCGCAACGGCCGCAGCGATGAACGCTCTCGGCTGCCGTGGTCAGTGCCTGGGTCAACGGATCGAGCAAGGCTTCGCGGCGTTCGAGCAAATGCAGCGCGGCACGTCGCGCCGACCGCGGGCCCAAGCCGGGCAGCCGCGCGAGCAACTGGATCAGGCGCTCGATGTCGGAACCGGCCATGGCGGAGAAATTAGAAGGGCAGCTTCATCCCGGGCGGCAGGTTGAGGCCGCCGGTGAGCTTCTGCATCTCCTCGCTCATCATCGCCTCAGCTTTGCCCTTGGCATCGTTGCAGGCAGCGACGACCAAATCCTCGAGCACTTCGACGTCCTCGGGTTTGATAAGCGCGGGGTCGATCTTCACGCGCTTCACGTCGCCCTTGCCGGTCACAGTGACTTGCACCATGCCGCCGCCAGCCGCGCCGCCGACTTCGATCTCGGCCAGACGCGCCTGCAGCTCGCCCATGCGCGACTGCATCTGTTGCGCCTGTTTCATCAGATTGCCGAGATTCTTCATTCATCCTCTCCATCACCCGGTTCGTCGAAACCGGCATTCAAATCCAGATCGTGGATCGCGGGATTATCGAGCGTGTTCTCTTCGACCGTGAGATCGCGTACCGCCTCGACCTTCGCGCCGGGGAATGTGGCCAGCACCGCTTGTACCAGCGGCAGCGCCTCGGCGTCCTGATGACGGCGGACCTTCTGCTCGAACTCCTGTTCTTTCAGGGTCGGTTGGCCTTCGTCTTGGACCAGGCTCACCATCCAGGGCCGGCCGGTCCAATCGCTCAGCAGGCGCGACAGCCGCGTGGCGAGATTGGCCGGCGCCTCGGGCCGCGCGCGCATATCGATACGCCCGATCTCGTAGTGGACGAGATGGACATCGCCGCGCAGATTGGCGGCCAGGATCGCCTCGCGCCGTTGCGTCAACATCGCCGCCAGTTCCGCGAAAGATGCCGGCGCTATCACAGCGCCGCCTTCGGGCTGCGAGCGGATTTGCGCCACCGGCTCGGTGTTCCACGGCACGGTGCTGGGCTTCGGTTGCGCGACGGCCGCAGCACCTTCGGTCATCGGCCGCATCGGCGCGCCACCACCACCGCCACCGGAAGGCGGCGGACTCGGCTGCGTCGGCGGCGTACTGGGACGACCACGCAACTGCTCGAGCGTCTCGGCCGGCGATGGCAATTCAGCGGCGTAAGCGAGGCGGATCAGTACCATCTCGGCGGCTTGAAGCGGAGACGGCGCACCGCGCACTTCGCTCAGGCCCTTCAGCATCATCTGCCAGGCGCGCGTCAGCGACGCCATCGACAGACCGGTCCCCAGCGCTTTGCCCCGCACGCGCTCGGCTTCGGGTACACCGGGATCGTCGGCGCTGTCGGGCGCGAGTTTGACGCGCGTCAGCCAATGGGTGACGTCGAGCAGATCGGAGAGCAGCGCCGCCGGATCGACACCCAGCGCATATTGATCGGCCATCTGGTCGAGCGCGCTTTTGGTATCGCCCTTCATCACCGCTTCGAACAGTTCGAAGACGCGCGCACGATCGGCTAGGCCGAGCATGTCGCGCACCTGTTCGGTGGAGACCTGGCCGCCACCATGGGCGATGGCTTGATCGAGCAGCGACAACCCGTCGCGCACCGATCCATCGGCCGCGCGCGCGATCAGCGCGATGGCGTCCGGCGCGATGACCGCGTTTTCCTTCTGCGCGATGGACGAAAAGTGTTTCTCCAGCACCTCGGCGGCCACGCGGCGCAGATCGAAACGCTGGCAGCGCGACAGCACCGTCACGGGGATCTTGCGGATCTCAGTGGTGGCGAAGATGAACTTCACATGTTCCGGCGGTTCTTCGAGCGTCTTCAGCAAGGCATTGAACGCCTTGTCGGAGAGCATGTGCACTTCGTCGATGATGTAGACCTTGAACCGCGCGCTGGTCGGCAGATAACGCACGCCGTCCAGCAGTTCGCGGATATCATCAATGCCGGTACGGCTGGCCGCGTCCATCTCGATGACATCGACATGGCGGTCCTCGGCGATGGCACGGCAATTCTCGCAGACACCGCAGGGCTCGGCGGTCGGGCCACCGGCGCCATCGGGTCCAATGCAGTTGAGCGCGCGCGCGATGATACGGGCCGTAGTGGTTTTGCCCACGCCGCGCACGCCGGTCAGCATGAACGCATGCGCGAGACGGCCGGCCTTGATCGCGTTGGTGAGTGTCCGCACCAGCGCTTCCTGGCCAATCAGGGCCGAGAAATCGGCTGGGCGATATTTGCGGGCCAGAACGCGATAGGGAACGGCCTGGCTCACTTTGCCTGGTCCCTCAGTCGCCGGGCGGGTGGCGTCCGCCACCCTTGGCTCGCTCCGCTAACGCTTCGCGGGCGCTCGCCGTGCTCCGCACGCATCTTTTTATTTCTGCCGGCAAAGCCGGCGATGCGCCAGTCGCGGGCAAGAGCCCGCTCCGAGGAGACCAACATCAGGCGCCTATCTCGCTAGGGAAGGTGGGAGGCTGGCTACGACCCGGACCTGAAATCGTTACGGCTGCTTCCTTCCGGACCTGACCGGGTTGGCGACGGGCCCGTCCGCGACCAACCTCCCGAAGGGAGTATATCAGGCGCGGAGCATCGCGTGGCAAGCCTTCTAGACCACGAAAATTTTCGTAACTTTTCCGGGGGTTAGACGGCGCTTATGCGCGCGGCTGCAGATCGATCCCCAATCGTGCCGCCAAGGCCATGCCATGGGGCCATAACAGGTCGTCGAGCGTGTGACGATCGAGCACGGCGAGGAAGGCATCCAGCGCTTCACGCAGGATCGATTGCAGGCCGCATGGTCCCGCGATCGGGCAGGTATTGCCGCTTGAGAAGCACTCGGTGAGCGCCATATCGTCTTCGGTATCGCGCAGCACGGCCCCGATGGGAATCTGCTCGGGCGGGCGCGCCAGTTTGAGTCCACCGCCCCGGCCACGCGTGCTGGCGACATAGCCATGCTTGGCCAACCCATGGACAACTTTCATCAGATGGGCTTCGGAAATATCATAGGCGACGGCGATCTCGTGGATCGAGGTCTGCCTGCCGGCGTTAAGGCCCAAATGGATCAAAACGCGCAGGGAATAGTCGCTGAAATGGGTTAGGTGCATTTATAAGATATATATTTTTTGACTCTTATCGTCAAAAGATATATATAAAATTCGTCCTGATAGCTAAATTCGAGTCCTCCCAATGCCCTTTGCCGAAATCTCTGATGCCAGTCTCGATGCCTTGGTCCGGCACTTCTACGGCGCCGCGCGGCAAGATGCCCAGCTCGGCCCGATCTTCGAAGCCGCCGTCGCGGACTGGGAAGAGCATTTCGGCAAGCTGGTCGATTTCTGGTCCTCGGTCATGCTGACCACCGGCCGCTACAAAGGCACGCCGATGGGCGCTCATGCCAGGCACCCGATTGGGCCCGAGCATTTCGGACGCTGGCTCGAACTTTGGCGTGAGAGTGCCAACGCGACATTCGAACCGGACTTGGCAGGACGATTCAAAGCCAAGGCCGAGCACATCGCCGAAAGCCTGATGATGGGCCTGGCGATCGCGCGCGGCGGAGATCCGTTCGGACCCGTACGATCGGCACATCACTAATTCTGCGCCACCGACCCGCCATGTTACGCTGCCACCGGCAATGCTCGGGGGACGGCGTTTCATCATTGGAGAGGTCGTGACGAACCATTTACGGCTGGCGTGGCGGCTGAGCCTCGGGCTCATCGACGATGGAGAGTCGCACTGACCCGGATAGTAGCGGCCGTTGCCGCGTGGATCAGTCGGCGAATCCTCAATTATCTCGATCAGCCGACGACGCGCTACGCGCCATTCTTCTCGCCCGATCTCGACGTGCTGCGCCGGTCGCTACAGCCTGGCGACATTCTGCTGATCGAAGGCAATACCCGCCTCAGCGCCATCATCAAATACCTGACGCAATCCACTTGGTCGCACGCGGCGCTTTATATCGGCGATGCGCTTGGCCCTGATCCGAACGGTGGCGAGCCGCGCGTTATGATCGAAGCATTGGCGTCCGACGGCGTGGTGGCGGTGCCGTTGGCGAAGTTTGCGCGCTTCAACAAACGCATCTGCCGGCCCGTCGGCCTCTCCGATCAGGACCGCAAAGCGATCGTCGACTATGCGATCACCCGCATTGGCATGCTCTACGACAGCAAGCAGATCCTCGATCTCGCGCGCTATTTGTTTCCCTATCCGCCGGTGCCGGTGGCGTTGCGACGACGGTTGCTGGCGTTCGGCGGTGGCGATCCGACCAAGGCGATCTGTTCGACTTTGATCGCCCAGGCTTTCGCCTCGGTGCATTACCCGATCCTGCCCGAGCGGGTTGAGATTGGCGGCAAGGCCTATGGTGTCGCGCCCT
Source organism: Magnetospirillaceae bacterium (assembly GCA_036490215.1). Taxonomy (GTDB): domain Bacteria; phylum Pseudomonadota; class Alphaproteobacteria; order Rhodospirillales; family Magnetospirillaceae; genus JASHSH01. The sequence continues at coordinate 13,394 of DASXEH010000025.1, read as the reverse complement.
ATATCGAAAGCGAGACCGAGCATATCCGCACCCACGGCCTGTACACCCCGCGCGATTTCGACGTGTCGCCGTATTTCGCGGTGATCAAGCCAACGGTGGAAGAAGGATTCGACTACCGGGCGCTCAAATGGGTGCCCGACGCCGAAAGGAATCAATAGCGCGCGGCGACTCGAATTTATCGCCGAAATTCGCTAGGGTCTGCGCCATGAAAGTCCTGGTTACCGGCAGCTCCGGCCATCTTGGTGAAGCGTTGATGCGCACATTGCGCGACGCGAAGTACGAGGTGATCGGGATCGATATTCTCCCCTCGCCTTTCACGATGCATGTCGGCTCGATCACCGAACGCGATTTCGTCTATCGCGCGATGACCGGCGTCGAGCGCGTGTTTCACGCCGCGACTTTGCACAAGCCGCATGTGGCCACCCACAGCCGCCAGGATTTCGTCGATACCAACATCACCGGCACGCTCAACCTTCTCGAAGAAGCGGTTGCGGCCGGTGTCGAGTCGTTCATCTACACCAGTACCACCAGTGTCTTCGGCGATGCGCTGGTGCGGCCGCCGAGTGCGCCGGCCGCATGGGTGACCGAGGATGTGCGGCCAATTCCGAAGAACATCTATGGAGTAACCAAGGCGGCGGCCGAAGATCTCTGTCAACTCTTCCATCGCAATCAAAAATTACCTTGCCTCGTGTTGCGCACGTCGCGCTTCTTCCTCGAAGCCGATGACGACAAGGACAAGCGCGACGCCTTCAGCGACGATAACCATAAGGCCAATGAGTATCTGCATCGTCGCGTGGACATCGCAGACATCGTCAACGCCCATCTGCTGGCCGCCGAACGTGCGCCGGCGATCGGGTTCGGCCGCTATATCATCAGCGCCACGACGCCGTTCGCGCCCGAAGACCTGCCGCTGCTGCGTCAAGACGCGCCGGGGGTGGTAGCGCGACGCGTTCCTGCCTACACGGCCGAATATGCACGCCGCGGCTGGGCGATGACACCCGCCATCGATCGCGTCTATGTCAACGAACGCGCGCGGATCGATCTGGGTTGGGCGCCGCGTTACGACTTCGCTCATGTGATCGAGCGGCTGCGCGCCAATGAGGATTTCCGCAATCCCTTGGCGCGAGAAATCGGCATCAAGGGCTATCACCCGGATACTTTCGCCGACGGCCCTTATCCGGTCGAGAACGTGTGATGCCAAAAGAAAACGCCCGCCTCCTTCCGGAGACGGGCGCTTGATTTAACGCAAACGCCTAGAGCGTTACTCGGCCGCGGGCAATTCGCCTTCAGCCGCCGGCGCCGCACCCTCGTTGGCGGCAGGACCCGCCAGCTCGCGATCGCGATTCGCGGCCACTTCGCGCAGACGGCCCATCACCGCGCCGGTACCGGCGGGGATGAGACGGCCGACGATGACGTTTTCCTTGAGGCCCAACAGCGGGTCCACCTTGCCGGCCGTCGAGGCCTCGGTGAGCACGCGCGTGGTCTCTTGGAACGACGCCGCCGAGAAGAACGAATGCGTCTGCAGGCTGGCCTTGGTGATGCCTTGCAGCACCGGCATAGCCGTGGCCGGACGTCCGCCGTCTTTCACGACCTTGAGATTGTCGGCGTCGAACTCCTTGCGGTCGACCTGTTCGCCGGCCAGCATGAACGAATCACCGCCGTCGGTGATCTCAACCTTCTGCAGCATCTGGCGCACGATCACTTCGATGTGCTTGTCGTTGATCTTCACACCCTGCAGACGATAGACCTCCTGAATCTCGTTGATCAGGTAGTTGGCCAACGCCTCGACGCCCAATACCTTCAAGATGTCGTGCGGCACGGGGTTGCCGTCCATCAGCGGATCGCCCTTACGGACGTAGTCGCCTTCCTGCACCGAGATATGCTTGCCCTTCGGGATCAGATACTCCGTCGGATCGCCGCTCTCGGGCACGACAAGAATACGGCGCTTGGACTTGTAGTCCTTGCCGAATTCAACGCGGCCGTCGTGATCGGCGATGATCGCATGATCCTTGGGCTTGCGCGCCTCGAACAGTTCCGCGACACGCGGCAGACCGCCGGTGATGTCACGGGTCTTCGACGATTCGCGCGGGATACGGGCAAGCACGTCGCCGGCATTGACCTTCTGCCCGTTCTCGACCGACAGAATGGCGTCAACCGACATGAAATAGCGCGCCTCAAGCCCGTTGCCGAGCTGGATGACCTCGCCCTGTTCGTCACGCAGCGTGACGCGCGGACGCAGATCGGCACCACGCGGCTGCTGCTTCCAATCGACGACCACCTTGCTGGTGATGCCGGTGGCTTCGTCGAGCACTTCACGCATCGACAGGCCTTCGACCAGGTCGACATAGTGGGCGATACCTTCGCGCTCCGTGAGAATCGGCAGCGTGTAGGGATCCCATTCGGCCAGCTTGGTGCCCTTAGTCACCTTGGCGCCGTCCTGCACCAACAGCTTGGCGCCGTAAGGCAGACGGTGACGCGCCTTTTCGCGGTTCTGCGCATCCACCAGGATCAGTTCGCAGTTGCGCGACATCATGATCGTCTGGCCGGCCGAGTTGATGACCACGTTCTTGTTGACGAGGGTCACCTTCGTCTCAAACGCCGCTTCGATGCTCGACTGCTCCGCGCCACGCTGCGCGGCGCCGCCGATATGGAAGGTGCGCATGGTCAGCTGCGTACCGGGCTCGCCGATCGACTGGGCCGCGATGACGCCCACCGCTTCGCCGACATTGACGCGCGTACCACGTGCCAGATCGCGGCCGTAGCAGGCGCCGCAGATGCCGTTCTCGCTTTCGCAAGTCAGCACCGAACGGATGCCCACGGTCTCGACACCGGCGGTCTCGATCGTCTCGACGAGGAATTCGTCGATCAAGGTGCCGGACGCGCAGATCACTTCGCCCGTTGCCGGGTCGGCGATGTCGCGCGCCGCGGTACGGCCGAGAATGCGGTCGCCCAGGGTGGCAATGATTTCGCCGCCCTCGACCACCGGCGACACGGTCAGACCCTGGGTGGTGCCGCAATCTTCGTCGATGATGATGGCGTCCTGCGCCACATCGACGAGACGGCGGGTCAGGTAACCCGAGTTGGCGGTCTTGAGCGCGGTGTCGGCCAGACCCTTACGGGCGCCGTGGGTGGAGTTGAAGTACTCCAGCACGGTGAGGCCTTCCTTGAAGTTCGAGATGATTGGCGTCTCGATGATTTCACCCGACGGCTTGGCCATCAGGCCGCGCATGCCGGCGAGCTGCTTCATCTGCGCCGCCGAACCACGAGCGCCCGAATGGGCCATCATGAAGACCGAGTTGATCGGCACACCAGCTTCCTGCTTGCTGATTTCCTTCATCATGGCGTCGGCCACGTCGTCGGTGCACTTCGACCAGGCGTCGACCACCTTGTTGTACTTTTCGCCCTGAGTGATCAGACCGTCCTGGTACTGCTGCTCGTATTCCTTGACGCGCTGTTCGGTGTCCGAGACCAGCTTGGTCTTGGTGACCGGGATGACCAGATCGTCTTTGCCGAACGAGATGCCGGCGCGGCAGGCGTGCATGAAGCCCAAGCCCATCACGCGATCGGCGAAGATCACCGTCTCTTTCTGACCGCAGTGGCGATAGACCACGTCGATCACGTTCTGGATGTCCTTCTTGGTCAGCAAGCGGTTGACCAGATCGAACGGCACCTTCGGGTGGCGTGGCAGGATTTCCGACAGCATCATGCGGCCGGGCGTCGTCTTGACGCGCACCGTGATCGGCTTGTTCTCGGCATCCACCGTCTTGTAGCGGCAGGTGACCTTGGCATGCAGGGTGACGGCCTTGTTGTCCAAGGCCTGCTGGATTTCGGTAACCGAGGCGAAGGCCATGCCCTCGCCCTTCTCGTTTTCGCGCTCCATCGTGATGTAGTAGAGACCGAGCACGATGTCCTGGCTCGGCACGATGATCGGCTTGCCGTTAGCGGGGCTGAGGATGTTATTGGTCGACATCATCAGCACGCGCGCCTCGAGCTGCGCTTCGAGCGACAGCGGAACGTGCACGGCCATCTGGTCGCCGTCGAAGTCGGCGTTGAAGGCGGTACAAACCAGCGGATGCAGCTGGATCGCCTTGCCTTCGATCAACACCGGCTCGAATGCCTGAATGCCCAGGCGGTGCAGCGTTGGTGCGCGGTTCAGCAGCACCGGATGTTCTCGGATCACCTCTTCAAGGATGTCCCACACTTCGGGACGCTCCTTCTCCACCATGCGCTTGGCCGCCTTGATGGTGGTGGCCATGTTGTAGAGTTCGAGGCGCGAATAGACGAACGGTTTGAAGAGTTCGAGCGCCATCTTCTTCGGCAGGCCGCACTGATGCAGCTTGAGCTCGGGACCGACGACGATCACCGAACGGCCCGAATAGTCGACGCGCTTACCGAGCAGGTTCTGGCGGAACCGACCCTGCTTGCCCTTCAACATATCGGACAGCGACTTCAGCGGACGCTTGTTGGCGCCCGTGATCGCGCGGCCGCGGCGGCCGTTGTCGAACAATGCGTCCACCGATTCCTGCAGCATGCGCTTTTCGTTGCGCACGATGATCTCGGGCGCGCGCAGTTCGATCAGCCGCTTTAGACGGTTGTTGCGGTTAATGACGCGGCGATACAGATCGTTGAGGTCCGACGTCGCGAAGCGGCCACCATCCAGCGGCACCAGCGGACGCAGTTCCGGCGGGATGACCGGAATGACCTCGAGGATCATCCATTCGGGACGCGAGCCCGACTCGATGAACGCCTCGACCAGCTTCAGCCGCTTGACCAGCTTCTTGCGCTTGGCGTCGGACGCGGTCTCCTTGAGATCGACCTTCACCTTCTCGAGTTCGGTGTTCAGGTCGATCTGGACCAGCATGTCGCGGATCGCTTCGGCACCGATGCCGGCGCGGAAGCTATCCTCGCCGTAGTCGTCGATGCACTTCTGGTACTGGTCCTCGGTCAGCAGCTCATGCAGCTTGAGCGGCGTGAGGCCGGGTTCCATCACCACATAGTTTTCGAAATAGAGAATGCGCTCGAGGTCTTTGAGCGTCATGTCGAGCAGCAGGCCGATGCGGCTCGGCAGCGACTTCATGAACCAAATATGGGCGACCGGCGAAGCCAGCACGATATGGCCCATCCGCTCGCGGCGCACCTTGGCCAGCGTCACTTCCACGCCGCACTTTTCGCAGACGATGCCGCGATACTTCATGCGCTTGTACTTGCCGCACAAGCATTCGTAGTCCTTGATCGGCCCGAAGATGCGTGCGCAGAACAAGCCGTCGCGCTCAGGCTTGAAGGTGCGGTAGTTGATCGTCTCGGGCTTCTTGATCTCGCCGTACGACCACGAACGGATGCGGTCGGGATCGGCAATCGAGATGCGGATCTGGTCGAAGCTTTGGGTGCCCGAAGCCTGACCAATGATCTTCATCAATTCATTCATGTACCTGTCTCCTGCGGGTGGCGGAGAAAACGTTCAAAGAAACTCAGACGGCGCTTGCGCGGCTTATCAGGTGCCGCGCTGCGTCAGATCGACATTCAAGCCCAGCGACCGGAGTTCCTTCACCAACACGTTGAAGGACTCGGGGATGCCGGCCTCGAAAGTATCGTCGCCGCGCACAATGGCCTCGTAGACCTTGGTGCGGCCTGACACGTCGTCCGACTTGACGGTGAGCATTTCCTGCAGCGTGTAGGCGGCGCCGTAGGCTTCGAGGGCCCAGACCTCCATTTCGCCGAAGCGCTGACCACCGAATTGCGCCTTGCCGCCCAGCGGCTGCTGAGTAACGAGCGAGTACGGACCGATCGAACGCGCGTGGATCTTGTCGTCCACCAGGTGATGCAGCTTGAGCATGTAGATGTAGCCCACCGTGACCTTGCGGTCGAAGGGCTCACCGGTACGGCCGTCGACCAGCGTCACCTGGCCCGACGTATCGAGCCCGGCCAGCTTCAACATATCGACGATGTCGCTTTCGCGAGCACCGTCGAACACCGGAGACGCCATCGGCACACCGGCGCGCAGGTTGCGCGACATTTCGACCACTTCGCCGTCCGACAGGTCGGCGATGTCGTCCTTGTAGCCCTGCTGCCCATAGATATCGGTCAGATGCGAGCGCACCTTGTCGATGCCGATCTTGCTCCGATCGAATTGATCGACTAGCTCGCCGATCTGGCGGCCCAGACGCGCCGAAGCCCAACCGAGATGGGTTTCGAGAATCTGACCGACGTTCATGCGCGAGGGCACGCCCAGCGGGTTCAGCACCAGATCGACCGATGTGCCGTCTTCGAGATACGGCATGTCTTCGACCGGCATGATGCGCGAGATGACGCCCTTGTTGCCGTGACGGCCGGCCATCTTGTCGCCGGGCTGCAGCTTGCGCTTCACCGCGACGAACACCTTGACCATCTTCATCACGCCGGGCGGCAGTTCGTCGCCGCGCTGCAGCTTCTCGACCTTGTCCTCGAACCGCTTCTGCAAGCGATCGACACCGGCGTCGAAGGCCTTCTTCAGCTCTTCGATGTCGGCCATGGTCTTGTCGTTAGCCACCGCGATCTGGCGGATCTGCTGGCCCGTCAACTCGTCCAGCGTCTCCTGGGTGATCTTGGTCCCGGCCTTCAGATTGCGCGGGCCCGAAGCCACCTTGTGGTTGATCAGGATGCCCTTGAGACGGGCGTAGAACGACCGCTCGACGATCGCGCGTTCGTCGTCGCGATCCTTGGCGAGGCGTTCGATTTCGGACCGCTCGATGGCCAGGGCGCGCTCGTCCTTTTCCACGCCACGACGGGAGAAGACGCGCACTTCGACGATCGTGCCCGATACGCCCGGCGGCAGACGCAGCGACGTGTCGCGCACATCGGAGGCCTTTTCGCCGAAGATGGCACGCAGCAGCTTTTCTTCGGGGGTCATCGGCGATTCGCCCTTCGGCGTCACCTTGCCCACCAGAATGTCGCCCGGCTTCACTTCGGCGCCGATATAGACGATGCCGGCTTCGTCGAGATTCTTGAGCGCTTCTTCACCGACATTCGGGATGTCGCGCGTGATCTCTTCCTGGCCGAGCTTGGTATCGCGCGCCATCACTTCGAATTCCTCGATATGGATCGAGGTGAAGATGTCGTCGCGCACGATGCGCTCGGAGATGAGGATCGAGTCTTCGAAGTTGTAGCCATTCCAGGGCATGAACGCGACAAGCACGTTATGACCGAGCGCGAGCTCGCCCAGATCGGTCGACGGGCCGTCGGCGATGATGTCGCCCTTCTGCACGATGTCGCCCACCTTCACCAACGGACGCTGGGTGATGCAGGTGTTCTGGTTCGAGCGCTGGAACTTGGCGAGGTTGTAGATGTCGACGCCCGACGCCGAGGCCGAAGTCTCCTCGGTCGCGCGGATGACGATACGGGTTGCGTCGATCTGATCGATCACGCCGGTGCGGCGCGCGCCAATCGCCGCGCCCGAATCACGGGCGACCGCATGTTCCATCCCGGTGCCGACCAGCGGCGCCTCGGTGCGGATCAGGGGCACCGCCTGACGCTGCATGTTCGAGCCCATCAGCGCGCGGTTGGCGTCGTCGTTCTCGAGGAACGGGATCAGGGCCGCGGCCACCGAAACCAGCTGCTTCGGCGAGACGTCCATGAAGTCGATTTCTTCCGGCGGCACGAGCACGAAATCGCCACCACGGCGGCAGCTCACCAGATCCTCGGTCAGCTTACCCTTCGGATCGAGGGGCGCGTTGGCCTGGGCGATGGTGTAGCGGCCCTCTTCCATGGCGGAGAGGTAGATCACTTCGCTTGTGACCTTGCCCTGGATGACCTTCCGGTACGGACTTTCGATGAAGCCGTACTGGTTGACGCGGGCATAGGTGGCCAGCGAGTTGATCAGACCGATATTCGGGCCTTCCGGCGTTTCGATCGGGCAGATGCGGCCGTAGTGCGTCGGATGCACGTCGCGCACTTCGAAGCCGGCACGCTCGCGGGTCAGACCGCCCGGTCCAAGGGCCGACAGACGACGCTTGTGAGTGATTTCCGAAAGCGGGTTGGTCTGGTCCATGAACTGGCTGAGCTGCGACGAACCGAAGAACTCGCGCACTGCGGCAGCCGCCGGCTTCGCGTTGATCAGGTCGTGCGGCATCTGCGTTTCGATATCGACCGAGCTCATACGCTCGCGAATCGCACGCTCCATGCGCAGCAGGCCGAGGCGATACTGGTTCTCCATCAACTCGCCGACCGAGCGCACACGCCGGTTGCCGAGATGATCGATGTCGTCGATCTCGCCCTTGCCGTCCTTGAGGTCGACCAGGACCTTGATGACGCCGATGATGTCCTGCTTGCGCAGCACGCGGATCGTGTCGGACACGCCCTCGATGCTGAGGCGCGAGTTCATTTTCACGCGGCCGACGGCCGAGAGGTCATAGCGTTCGGAGTCGAAGAACAGGCCGTTGAACAGCGCTTCGGCCGTCTCGAGAGTCGGCGGTTCGCCGGGGCGCATGACGCGATAGATATCGATCAGCGCTTCCTCGCGGCCGGTGTTCTTGTCGACCTTGAGCGTGTTGCGGATATAGGGACCGACATTGATGTGATCGATCGCCAGCAGCGGCAACTTGCTGATGCCGGCCTTTTCCAGATCTTCGATCATCGGCAGGGTCAGCTCGTCGCCGGCCTCGCAGAAGATCTCGCCCGTCTCTTCGTTGACCAAATCGAGCGCCACATAGGCACCGACCAGTTCCTCGGCGGCGACAATGACTTCCTTCACATCCTTTTCCGCGATCTTCTTCAGGATACGCGGGTTGAGCTTGGTGCCGGCTTCGGCCAGACGCTGACCCGACTTGGCGTCGATCAGGTCCGAGGTCAACTTGACGTTCTTCAGACGCTCAGCGTCGAACGCCGTGGTCCAGCCGCGCTTGCTGCGCGTGTAGATGACGCTGCCATAGAAGCTCGACAGAATTTCTTCCGACGACATGCCCTTCACGAGGGCCGGATCGAGCGCCTTGGTGCCCGCCTTCTGACGTGCGGCCTGGGTCTCGGCCGAATCGAGTGCATAGAGCAGCGTGGTCACCGGCAGCTTGCGGCGACGATCGATACGGACATAGACGAGATCCTTCGCGTCGAACTCGAAATCGAGCCACGAACCGCGATACGGAATCACGCGCGCCGCGAACAGATACTTACCCGACGAATGGGTCTTGCCCTTGTCGTGATCGAAGAACACGCCGGGGCTGCGGTGCATCTGGGAGACGATGACGCGCTCGGTGCCGTTGATCACGAAAGTGCCATTGGCCGTCATCAGGGGCATGTCGCCCATGTAGACGTCCTGTTCCTTGATGTCGCGGATCGACCGCGCGCCGGTCTCTTCATCCACATCCCACACGACGAGACGGAGCGTGACCTTGAGCGGCGCAGCGAAGGTCATACCGCGCTGTTGGCACTCCTCGACGTCATACTTCGGCGTCTCGAGCTCGTACTTCACGAACTCAAGCGTGCCGCGCTCGGAGAAGTCTTTAATCGGGAAAACCGACTTGAATACTTCCTGTAGGCCCACATTCGTGCGCTGCTCGGGAGGGACCCCCATCTGCAGGAAGAAGTCGTAGGAGCTTTTCTGCACCTCAATCAGGTTGGGCATGGGCGCGACACTAGGAATACGCCCGAAGTTCCTACGAACACGCTTCCGGGCCGTGTAGGATTGCGCCATTGCAGCTCCTTAAATGCTGTGGTCCGCCGAACCCTGGCTAGGGACGCGAACTCTGAAACGCCGTCCTTAACTCACAGATAGTAGTGGGCTAAGGTATTGATAAAACGCGAAAAAGTCGGGTGGGGCGACGCAATTAAGCGCCGCCTCCCGACTCATGTCGCATTAGAAAATCACTACTTAATTTCAACCTTCGCACCGGCTTCTTCAAGCACTTTCTTGATTTTCGCCGCTTCGTCCTTGCTCACGCCTTCCTTAACGGGCTTCGGCGCGCCTTCGACGAGGTCCTTGGCTTCCTTCAGGCCGAGACCGGTGATGCCACGGACTTCTTTGATCACGTTGATCTTTTTGTCGCCGGCTTCGGCCAGGACCACGGTGAATTCGGTCTTCTCTTCGGCGGGAGCAGCCGCGGCAGCACCGCCACCAGCAGCGGCCACAGCCACGGGAGCAGCGGCGGACACGCCCCACTTCTCCTCGAGCATCTTCGAGAGTTCCGCAGCCTCGATCACGGTGAGGGCGGAGAGTTCGTCAACCAGTTTCGCAAGATCGGCCATTTGAGATCACTCCAGATAGGTTTGATTTCGGAAAATTAAAGAGGGTGGTCGGCTTAAGCGGCTTCGCCCTTCTTCGCATGCGCCGCAATGACGCGTGCGACCTGACCGCCGGGCGCCTGAAGGACGCTGGCGATGCGGGAAGCGGGGGTCTGGAGCATGCCCAGCAACTTGCCACGAAGCTGATCGAGCGACGGCAGGGTGGCGAGGGCTTTAACGCCTTCGACATCCAGCAATTTGTCGCCGAGAGCGGCGCCCAAGATGACGAGCTTCTCGTTGGACTTGGCGTAGTCGACAACCACTTTGGCGGCCGCCACCGGGTCCTGCGAATAGGTGATCGCAGTCGGGCCAGTGAACAGCTTGCCGAGGTTTTCGAACTTCGTCCCCGCCAAGGCGAGACGCGTGAGCCGGTTCTTCGTAACCTTGTGACCGGCGCCGGCTTTACGGGTCTTCTGACGCAGGTCGGTGGTCTCGGCGACCGTCATACCCAGGTTATGGGTGACGACGACGAGATTCGCCTGCTTGAAAGTCCCATTCAGCGAGGCAACCAGTTCGGTTTTCTCCTGACGGTCCACGTTGGTCTCCACTGTCAACGCCGACAGGCTTACGCCCATCGGCGACCACATTTGGCTTCTGCGTCTGAACGGCTGACCGGGTTGGCTAGCCGTCCCGGCGCAAAAGCCGGTTGGCCTGTCCCAGAAATCAAGCCTGTCCGGATCCCATCGCACGGGGTGGCCGGAAACGGTCTTGCCTCTGTCTACGCGGGCGGTTTCCCTTCAAGCCCCATCATTGATGGGGCACCAGCGGTCTTGGACAGGTAGAGCCACTACCGAAGTAGCGGCATCCCTCGCCGGCCCGAAAGCCAGCGAGGGACGTTCCTATACGCTTCTCAAATCAAAAAGTCACGCAGCTCCGCTGCCCGTCACGCTGGACAGATCGAGCTTGAGCCCCGGACCCATGGTCGAGGACAGCGAAACACGGCGCAGATAGGTGCCCTTGGCCCCCTGCGGCTTCGCCTTGTTGATCGCGTCGACGATCGCTTTCACGTTTTCGACTAAGGCCTTCTCGGTGAAGCTCGCCTTGCCGACGCCGGCATGGACGATACCGGCCTTCTCGGCACGGTACTGCACCTGGCCGCCCTTGGCCGACTTGACCGCCTCGCCGACATTCATGGTGACGGTGCCAAGCTTCGGGTTCGGCATCAGGCCACGCGGGCCGAGAACCTTACCCAGCTTGCCGACCACGCCCATCATGTCCGGGGTGGCGATGCAGCGATCGAAATTCATCTGCCCGGCTTGGATCTTTTCCGCCAGATCGTCTGCGCCGACCAGATCGGCACCGGCTGCCTTGGCTTCTTCGGCCTTGGCACCCTTGGCGAACACGGCCACGCGCACGGTCTTACCCGTGCCGTTCGGCAGATCGATCACGCCGCGCACCACCTGGTCCGACTGCTTGGTGTCGATACCCAGATTGACGGCCACTTCGACGGTCTCGTCGAACTTGGCGTTCGAGCGCTTCTTGATGATCTCGACGGCCTCGGTGACCGTGTAGAACTTGTTGGGGTCAATCCCCTCGTATGCCTTCTTCAGGCGCTTTCCGCTGCTCATGGTCTTACTCCACCACGTCCAGGCCCATCGACCGGGCAGAGCCCGCGATCATGGCGCTGGCGGCCTCGACATCGGCCGCGTTCAAGTCCTGCATCTTCTTCTGGGCGATCTCGCGAATCTGGGCCTTCGTTACCTTGCCCACATGCTCCTTGCCCGTCTCCTTGGCGCCCTTTTCAATGCCGGCCGCCTTCTTGAGGAAGTACGACACGGGGGGCGTCTTGGTGACGAAGGTGAAGCTGCGGTCGGCATAGGCCGTGATCACGACCGGGATCGGCATACCGGGTTCCATGCCCTGTGTCTGGGCATTGAACGCCTTGCAGAACTCCATGATGTTCAGACCGCGCTGACCGAGCGCGGGACCGATCGGCGGAGACGGATTCGCCTTGCCGGCCGGCACTTGTAGTTTGATGTAACCAACAACCTTCTTTGCCATGACAACACCTCGGTTTCATCCGGGTCGGTGGTACGGCCCTGGCTGACCTCCCACCATACAAATCCCTACCACGCCTTGGTTATCGGGCGAGATGGGGCGCGACCTCGCAGCTCAGATCTTTTCGACCTGCGAGTATTCCAATTCCACGGGCGTCGAGCGGCCGAAGATCGAGACGGCCACTTTGAGGCGCGCTTTCTCTTCGTCGACTTCCTCCACCGTTCCGTTGAACGATGTGAAGGGGCCGTCGGAGACGCGCACCTGTTCGCCCACTTCGAAGACGATCGAGGGCTTCGGCCGCTCGATGCCTTCCTGAACCTGCTTGCGGATGCGATCCGCTTCCGCCTCGGAAATCGGCACCGGACGGCCCTTGCCGCCCAGGAAGCCGGTGACCTTCGGCGTATTCTTGACCAAGTGCCAAGACTCGTCGTCGAGATCCATCTTCACCAGGACATAGCCCGGGAAGAACTTGCGCTCCGCGTTGACCTTGGCGCCGCGGCGCATCTCGACGACTTCTTCGACGGGGACCAGCACTTCGGCGAAGCGCTCAGCCAAACCCTTTTGGCCGGCCTGCTCGCGAATCGACGAGGCGACCTTCTTTTCGAAGCCCGAGTAAACGTGAACCACGTACCAGCGGTGCGCCATCGCGCCTTAAACTCCAAGTCCGAAGATCATGCGGACCGCCCAGGCAAAGAACTGGTCGACCAGCATGAAAAATATCGCCGCGGCCACAACCATCAGCACGACCATGCCCGTCGAAATCGAGGTTTCTCGACGGGACGGCCAAGTGACCTTGCTGACTTCCTGCCGAACCTGGCGGAAAAACTGAATCGGATTCTGTATGGCCATCGGCAGTTGAGTTGCTCAGTAAGTAACTGAGAGCAAAGTCCTTTTTCTGTTGGCAGGAGTGGAGGGGCTCGAACCCCCAGCCCCCGGTTTTGGAGACCGGTGCTCTACCAGTTGAGCTACACTCCTATGGGTCTAGCCGCGAAACCGCGCGTTATATCCTCACTCGATGATTGATGCAACAACGCCGGCGCCGACGGTACGGCCACCTTCGCGGATAGCGAAGCGCAGACCCTCGTCCATGGCGATCGGCGCGATCAGTTCGACCGTCATCGTCACGTTGTCGCCCGGCATCACCATTT
>DASXEH010000005.1:0-30867 GCA_036490215.1 Magnetospirillaceae bacterium | reverse complement strand
GACCGAAGTCTCGGAGCTAACGACCACGCAGATCATCGGCCTGACCTATACCGCCCTCAATGGGCTTGGGGCCACCAACCTGGCTGTCTTCGCCACGACGCAAGCGGCGGTGCTGACCTGGACGCAGTTGAACGGTCTGACGACGGGCAATATCGGCGCCCTGACCACCACCGAGACACAAGCGATACTGGTCACCCAGCTCAAGGGCCTGACGGTCACCGCGCTCAATGCCCTGGGCACGGCCAACTTGGCGTCACTGACGACAGCGCAGGCCGCCATTCTGACCACCACTCAGATCAACGGCCTCACAACGGCCAATCTCGATGCGCTGTCGACCGTCGATATCGCCGCGCTCAGCGCCAGCGCCCAGCTCAACGGCCTCAATGCCACGACGCTGTCGGCGCTGACCACCGCGCAGGTTCAAGCCTTCACCACGACGCAGATGGCGTCGCTCACCTATACGACGTTCGAGAATTTCGGTACGGCGAATCTCGATGCCTTCACCGCGGCAGAAGTGACGGCGTTGCCTTACACGCAGCTCAACCTGCTGCCGGCAACTTACCTTGCCATGCTGACGACGACGGAAGTCTCGGAACTCTCGACGACGCAGGTCAAGAATCTTACCGCGACGACGTTGAATGGCCTAAGCAGCGCCAACCTCAATGCGCTAGCCGCAACGCAGATCGCCAATATATCAACGGCGGGGCTGAACGGCCTGACGACCACGACCTTGTCTGGCCTGAACACAACCTTCATCCAATTACTGACATCAACACAGCTCACAGCGATCACCTACACCGCGCTCGAGAATCTTGGTACGACCAATCTCGACGCCTTCACAGCTGCACAAGTCGCCCTTTTGCCCTACACCCAGTTCAACCTGCTGCCGGCGGCTTACCTTGCAGCGCTGACCACGACCGAAGTCTCTGAGCTGACAACCACCCAAATCAAGGGCCTGACCGATACGGCGCTCAACGGCCTCGGCACGGCCAATCTCGACGTGCTCACCCAGGCGCAGGTCACGTCGCTGTCCACAGCTCAGATCAATGGGCTGACGACGACAAGCCTCGCTGGCCTGACCACGGCTCAGTCTGCAGACTTTACGACGACGCAGATTGCGGGTCTGACGGTCACCACGGTCGGTGCGTTGGGGGCTACGGATATCAATGTCTTTGCCACCACCCAGGTCGCAGCGCTGACAGCCGCTCAGATCAACGGGCTGACGACAGCGAATCTGACAGCGCTTTCCACCGACGCGGTGCAGTTGCTGACCAAGACGCAGCTGACCGCCCTGACCGCCACGACCCTCAACAATCTCGGCACCGCTAATCTCGACGCGCTGACGCAGGCTCAGATTACGGTGTTGTCGACCGCTCAGATCAACGGGCTGACAGCGACCAGCCTACTCGGCTTGACAACGACCCAGTCCGCCGACTTCACAACGACACAGATTTCCGGACTGACGGCCACGACGCTCAACAATCTCGGCGTCGACAATCTCGATGCTCTGACTTCAGGCCAATTCACCGCACTGACCGTGGCGCAGTTGAACAGTTTGACCTCGACCAACGTGACGGGGCTGACGGCGACCGAAATCGGCGAATTGACGAAAACTCAGGCCACAGGGTTATCGACAACGCAGATCGGCCTGTTGACGGCGCCACAAGTCAGCAGCTTGAGCACCCAGGACATAACGGCGCTGGCGAAGACTCAAATTCAGGCGTTCCAAGGCGCGACCATTGGCGCACTCTCGGCTGCGCAGTTCGCCAGCTTAACAACGACCAACATCAGCGGCCTCACTCTCGCTCAGGTTCCGTCCTTGACCGTTACGGAACTCACCGGTCTTAGCGTCGGCCAGCTTCTGTCGTTCTCGGTCACCCAGCTCGTGGCAGTGTCTACAGACGTAGATACGTATATCCTGCTCCATCGGTAGGAATTGCGAGGACGGCGCGGCTTCTCATTCGTCGCAATTCGAAAGATGGGCGGGGACCCGTCGCGATGATCGAATTCAAGAAAGCTGCACGCACCGTCCAAAACCGTTTCCCGGTTCTGGCTTCGCTCAAGAATCGCTACTACGACTATAGTCGGCGGTATTTGAGAATTGCGCATGAGCGTGATTTCGCGATCATTGCCCTACTGCCGCGATCGGAGAACGATCTATTTCTCGACATCGGTTCAAATCGCGGACAAAGCATCCTTTCGATTCGCGCCTATCGGAGCGATGCGCGCATCATCTCCTTCGAACCCAATCCGGCCATCTACCGCCAAACAGCGCGACATTTTGCCGGCGACCCGCTTTTGACGATCGAGAATTTCGGCCTCGGACAACGGGAGGGGTCCTTCACCCTCTATATCCCCACGTATCGCGGGCTGGTCTACGATGGCAACGCCACTTGCGTGCGGGATGTGGCATCGCAATATCTCAGCCCGGATAGGCTGTATTTCTTCGATCAGACCCGTGTGAAGATCGAGGAACATCCCTGCACGCTCAAAACCCTCGACAGCCTCGATCTCAGCCCCAGCTTCATCAAAATCGATGTCGAGGGGTTCGAATATGACGTACTCGCGGGCGGTCAGACGGTCTTGCAAAAACATCAGCCGGTCTTGATGTTCGAGCGTGAATATTGCGGTTCAAACGTATTCGATATTGTCGCTCGCCTGGGATACGAGCCGGTTGTTGTCGAAAATGGCCGAATCGCGAGAGGCGACCATGGCGGCCTCAACGTCATCATGATGACCGCCGAAAGGTTCAAAGTCTGCAGCACGGCTATATAGCTGTTTTTGGTCATGCGACACTCTGAAACCAAATCGAAATTTCCGTGAAATTGCGAAGCGCTAGTGTTTAACCTCGAAGTATTCTCCTCAGGGGTTCGGACACGATGGGTTTCGAGATATCTTTTGAGGGTCGGTATCTGTCGCAGTCGAAGCCCCGACTGTGACGATCATTCGACCTCAGCTGGGTGATCCAGCGCCCTGGTTCTCGGCCACAACGGCTTCCGGTCAGCGCATCGACATTCACGTCGATGCCGGCCGCTATCTTCTACTATCCTTCATCGGCAAACCGATCGGCCCCGAAGAGCTCTTCGACCCGCGTGTCGGGGAACTGATGCGCCATCGCGCTCTATTCCGCGACGACCACATCATCCTCTACGGCATCATCAACGCGCTGCCCCATGAACGTTCGGCGTACGCCACGATCCGGCGGCCCGGCATCGATTTCCTGGTCGATGTCGACGGTGCGCTCGCCGGCCAGTTCGGCACCGATGGCAAACCATGGACATTCCTTCTCGACCCCATGATGCGGGTTATCGCCTCCATCCCGTACGATCACCCCGACGGCCATGGCGCGATGCTGGAACAACTGCTGGCGACATTGCCACCGCCCGCCGAACATGCGGGGATCCATTTGACAGCGCCGGTGCTGATGGTGCCGCGCGTCTTCGATTTCGAACTCTGCGAATTCATGATCGATGCGTTCCGGCGCCATGGCGGAAAAGACTCGGGCTACTTTGTCGACCGTGGCGGCGTGACGCAGACCATCACCGATTATCGCTTCAAACGGCGAAGCGATTGGGTTATCGACGATGCTGCACTGGCCGTCGAAATCCGGAAACGCATCGTCAGCCGGCTCGTTCCGGCGGTCCGGCAGGCATTCGGTTTCTCGGCCACACGGATGGATCGATATCTCGTCGCGCGATATTCTGCCGAAACCAAAGATCATTTCTTCCGCCATCGCGACAATCTGAACGCCGGTTCTGCCCATCGCCGCTTCGCCGTGACGATCAACCTGAATGCCGAGGCGAAGAACTATGGCGGCGGCGATTTGTGCTTTCCTGAATTTGGCCGCGATACCTATCGTCCCCCCAGCGGCGGCGCAGCCGTCTTCTCATGCGGATTGTTGCATGAGGTGACGCGAATGGAGCGCGGCGAACGCTTTGCCTTTCTTGCTTTTCTCTATGGCGAAGAGGATGCGCAGCGGCGCCTGACCAACAATGCCAGGCTGGCGGCCGGCGAACGCCGCTATTTCGGTGACGATGATCGCCTAGCGCTGCCCGAGGTGATGTCGACAGAAGTGGCCAATGATACGCCGGCACGGGAAGACGCGCCGAAAGAATGGGTGCCCGTCGGCGCCGACATCACCGGCACCGGCCCCGCCGTGCGCTGGCTCCAGCTCGGCGGATGCGATTTTTCCCGCCCGTTCTACAGCCAAGCCATCGAAATGGCGATCGAACACCAGCGCGAGGCGTCATCCAGAACGACGTCGCTCGAGGAGTTGGAGTCTCTGTGCACCACGCCACTCGCTGCGCCGTCGGGCCTCGTGTTCCATATGTCGCGTTGCGGTTCGACCCTGGTCTCGCGCATGCTGGCAGCGGCGAATGATACGCTGGTCATTTCGGAACCCGATCCGATCAACGACATCCTCGGCCCCTATTGGCGTGGCACCTCCGAAGCGGAAAGACGTCGCGCCCTTCGCCTGGTTCTCGCCGCGTTCGGAGGCCTGCGGCGCCCGGGTCAGAGCGGCTACGTCGTTAAATTCTCCAGCTGGAACGTCTGGTATCTCACCAGCCTGCTGGCCGATCTGCGCGGTGTTCCCAAAGTTTTCGTCTATCGCGATCCGGTCGAAGTTCTGGTTTCGCTGATGAACGACCCGCCTGAATGGGCTGCCCTGCGTCATAACACAGCCGCTGCATCGATGATGCTGGGCGTGCCGCGCGACCTGATTCAGACAATGAGCGCCGAAGAGTATTGTGCCCGCTTCTTGCGCGGCATCCTCGATGCGGTTCTGGCCCATGCTGGGCCCAGTTGGCTGTTCGTCAATTACAACGAGCTTCCCGACGCCGTCTATGAACGCATCCCTGCTCATTTTGGCGCGGCGCCCGATACCGAGCGCGGAATGCGTATGCACGCGGTGACCGGCGTCCATTCGCGTGACCGTTTCCTGGCCAAACCCTTCAGCGACGACCGGGCCAAGAAGCTGGCCGCCGCTACCGATGCTATTCGCGCGGTCGCCGGCCAGTGGCTTGCCGAGCCCTATGCCAAGCTTGAGGCATTGCGCCAAAAGCAGGCTCCTATGAAGCACGCGGCCTCCTAGCAATTTATTGCGCCGCATCCGAATCCTTTTCCCCCTGCCAGACGTTATGAGTAGAGCCGAGCCCCCGGTACTGGGTTCGTGCTAGGCTCATTTCTAGATTAGGGACGGGTGGCATGGCTTCTTCCTATCGCTGGGTGATTGTTGGTTTGGGCGCTCTGATGACCTGCGTGGCCATCGGCGCAATGTTCTCGCTGGCCGTGTTCTTGCAGCCGATGTCGGCCACCACCGGCTGGTCGCGCGAAGGCATATCGAGTGCGATGACGCTCGACTTCGTCACGATGGGTTTCGCCGGCTTCTTCTGGGGCACGCTCAGCGACCGCCTCGGAACGCGTATCGTCGTGCTGATCGGCTCGGTTCTGCTTGGCGTCGGCCTCACGCTCGCCAGCCGCGCGACGTCTTTGATCGAATTTCAGCTGTTCTACGGTGTCGTCATCGGTCTGGCCGCCGGCACCTTTTTCGCGCCGATGATCGCCAATACCATGCGCTGGTTCGACACCCATCGCAGCCTGGCCGTCTCGTTGGTGTCGGCGGGCGTCGGCGTCGCGCCGATGACCATCTCGCCTTTCGCGCGCTGGCTGATCTCAGCCTATGACTGGCGTGAGGCGATGCTGATCATCGGTATCGGCGCCTGGGTGCTGACGATTCCGGCGGCGCTTCTGGTCCGCCGCCCGCCGGCGCTAGCTAGCGCACCTGGTGCGGCTGCCAATCCAGCCGGCACAGCCGGTCCGACCTTGAAGCAAGCGTTCCGCTCACCGCAATTCATCGTCCTGGCCCTGACCTTCGGCGCCTGCTGTGCCGCCCATTCCGGGCCGATCTTCCACACCGTCAGCTACGCGATCGGCTGCGGCATCGCACCGATGGCTGCGGTGACGATCTATAGCGTCGAAGGTCTGTCGGGCCTTGGCGGACGCCTGCTGCTCGGTCTCGCCGCCGACCGCTTCGGCGTGAAACCGGTGCTGGTGACCGGCCTTCTTGTGCAGGCTGTGGCCATCGCGGCGTATCTGTCGGCTAATCAACTCACCACGTTCTATGGCGTGGCGATCGTGTTCGGTGCGGCCTATGGCGGGGTGATGCCGCTCTACTCGGTGCTGGCACGCGAATATTTCGGCCCGCACATCCTTGGCGCCATCATCGGTGCGTCGGCCCTCGTCTCCAGCCTCGGTATGGCGGCAGGCCCGCTGGCCGGCGGTTGGATCTACGACACCACCCATGCCTATACCTGGCTCTATATCGGCTCCTGCGCGGTGGCCGTGGGCGCAGCCTGTATCGCGCTGCTCTTCCCACCGCAGCCCTCGCGAATGAAGCCGGAACTACAGCCGGCATAAAGCGAGACGTGGACGGCGCTCCCCGGTTCGTTGACGATGTCCTCATGACCGCCGTCATGAGGACATCAGCAACCTGGAGGCAGCGTATGAAAACAAGATTGATGATTCTGAACGGGCCCAATTTGAACTTTCTTGGGATCCGTGAGCCCCACATCTATGGCTCGACGACGTTACCCGCGATCGAGGCCAGTTGCCGCGATTTCGCGAAACAGATCGGCGCGACGCTCTTGTTCCATCAATCAAACCACGAGGGCGAACTCGTCGATCTGATCCAATCGGCGCGCAAGGCCGCCGACGCGATCATCATCAATCCTGCTGGATATTCGTTCACATCGATCGCGATCATCGACGCTTTGAAGATTTTCGAAGGGCCCATCATCGAGCTCCATATCTCGAACATTCATGCCCGGGACGAGCTGCACCGCCATTCGAAGATTTCAGCAACGGCCAAAGCCGTGATCTGCGGCCTCGGCCCGCATGGCTATATCGTCGCCATGCTCGCTGCGGCAAAGATGCTCGACGCGCTTCCGAAAAGCTTGTCGGCCCCTTTGCGGGTCGGTCCACAGTGAGTAAGGTTTGGCGCGCCCTGCGGGATTCGAACCCACGACCTACCGCTTAGAAGGCGGTTGCTCTATCCATCTGAGCTAAGGGCGCGCAACGGTCGGGAAGGCTGAACTGAGGTCCGGCCTCGCGCCCCTTCCCTTCAGACGCGAAGCCGAAGGGTTAGAGAACTCTGTCGAACTTGAAGTTGTCGGAATAGCTCTTCGGCTTCGGCGCCTTGGCCGGCCGTTCCTCGACCACGGTGTAGCTGTGGCCTTCGCGCTCGGCAAAGGCAATCGCCTCTTCCTTGGTGGCGAAAAACAGGCGGACCTGATTGAGCGTGTCGCCCGAGCCGGCCCAGCCCATCAACGGATCGGCTTCCTCACGCGCGCCGGGCGCGAATTCGAGCAGCCATTCATTGGTCTTGGCGCGCCCCGATTGCATCGCGGTTTTAGCGGGACGGTAGATACGCACATCGGCCATGGCCTGCTCCACTCGGTCATCCTGGTCGGGGCGGCGGGATTCGAACTCGCGACTTCTAGCTCCCAAAGCTAGCGCTCTACCAGGCTGAGCTACGCCCCGTAGCCCCGGAAAGTATGGATATCCGGGGCCATTGGCAAGGGTTTGAGAGTGACCGGTTTTTGTCAGGCCAAACCGGCCGCCATCGCCCCGGCCACGGGGCCGCCGCCCAGGCACCCCAGATCGGACAGGGTGGCACGGACGGCCTCGTCGAGATGGGTGTGGGGCTCGCCGCCCAGGAAAGCCACGAGTTTGCGGTTATCCAGCCGCAGCGGGCGTTTCCACAGATAGCGCATTTCGAGCATCTCGCGGAATGTCTCGTTGAACGGCGCCAGGGCATAGATCGCGATCCAGGGGAAACTGCGGATCGGCAGCCGGTCGTTGCCCACAGCCCGGCGCACGGCATGGGCGATCTCGACGCCCTGCTCGCACCATTGGCCGCCGAAATGGAAGGTTTCGAACTCGGCCAGTTCATGCTCACGTTCGGCCAGCCGGGCGAAGGCTTCGGCCAGGTCGGGCAGGTAGGCGAAGGCATGGCCGGTATCGCGCTGGCCGGGATACGTCACCGAACGAATCGGCTTGCCCGGCTTGACCATCCCGGCGCGAAACCAGGTGTTGTTGCTGGGTCCACCTAGATAGTCGCCGGCGCGCAGCACGATGCTCTTCACGCCGAATTGCTCGGCAGCGGCGCGCAGCATCTCCTCCATATGCAGGCGGATCTTGCCTTTACGCGTTAGCGGGTTCTGCGGCGCGCCTTCGCTCACCAGCGTGCCGGCATCGGGCCCATAGTTGTAGACCGTACCCGGGAAGAGGATGCGCGCACCGGTCAGCAGCGCCGCCTCGATCGTGTTGGCTAGCATCGGCGCCGCCAGGCCGCGCCAATTCTTGTAACCCGGCGGGTTGGCGCCATGCATGATGATCTGCGCACCCTGGGCAGACGCCACCACATCGTTGCGGCTCATGGCGTCGCCCTTTACCCAATCGATGCCGGGCAAGCCTTGCACGGTCTGCGCAGCCTTGGCCGGGTCGCGATGCAACGCCCGAACCGACCAACCCTTGGCCAGCAGAACCCGCGCCACCGCGCCACCGATACCGCCCGTCGCGCCGATGATCAAAGCCGTCTTGGTCATGATCGCCTCCATTTCGTATGCGGGGCCGCGTCCGCGCCATCCGCAGGCCAGAGAATGAGACGGGAGGGGGGTAAATAGAATTGCCTTAATATCTATCTTTGATATACATTTTTGTATGGACTTAGCGGCAGCCGATTGGCAGCTCTACCGGTCCTTCCTGGCCGTGATGCAGGAGGGCAGCCTTTCGGGCGCGGCCCGCAAACTGGGCCTGACCCAGCCCACCCTCGGCCGCCAGATTGCCCAGTTGGAACAGGCGCTTGGCCTGCCGCTCTTCTCGCGCTCGCCGGCCGGGCTGGAGCCGACCGCGGCCGCGACAACCCTTATCCCCCATGCCGAAGCCATGGCCTCCGCCGCCCAAGCCCTTGCGCGCGCCGCCTCGGGCGCAGCCGACGAGACCAAGGGCACGATCCGCCTGACCGCCAGCGAGTTCATGTCGGCCGAAGTGTTGCCGCCGATGCTGGCCGACTTCCAGGACAGGCATCGCGGCATCGTCATCGAACTGGCGGGGTCGAATCGGGTCGAGGACCTGCTGCGGCGCGACGCTGATCTGGCAGTGCGCATGAAGCGGCCGGCCCAAGATGCGTTGATCGCCAAGCATATCGGTCACATCCCGATCCGCATGTACGCGCATCGCCGCTATATCGAACGCCGGGGTATTCCTAAGACGCTGCTCGACCTCCCCCAGCACACGGTGATCGGCTTCGACCGCGACGACAGTTCCTTCCGCGCGGTCGGCGCATCACCGTTCGAAATCTCGCGCGACCTTTTCTCGTTCCGCACTGACGACGATGTGGTGCAGCACGCGGCCCTGCGCGGCGGTGTCGGTATTGGCGGTTGCCAGGTCGGCGTCGCGCGGCGTAATTCCGACCTGGTGCCGGTGCTACACGATGCGATTCAGTTCACGCTGGAGATGTGGCTGGTCACGCACGAAGACCTGAAGGCCGACCGCCGCGTGCGGCTGCTGTTCGATCATCTGTCCGAGTCGCTGACCGCCTACGCTAAGGAAAGTGCGACCTAGTGCCCGCCCGCGACTTTCCGAAGCCGGCCGACGATTCCGGTCGGGAAGAAATAGACGATCACGATGAACAACACGCCCAGCCAAAGAAGCCAACGGTCGGGGTGAAACAACGCGGCGAGCACGGGCACGCCGGCCACCATGTCTTCGACCCCGCCGAGCGCGCCCTGCAGATAATACTGCGCCATCACGATCACCACGGCCCCGATCACCGATCCGTAAAGCGTGCCCATGCCGCCGATGACGACCATCAGCAGAATATCGACCATCAGCGAGAACGACAGCGTGGCGTCGGGCCCGTTATATCGCAGCAGCAGCGCCATCATTGCACCGGCCAGCGCGGCAATCCCCGCCGACAGCACGCTCGCCACCGTGCGGTAGACGACCGGTTTGAGCCCAAGGGCCTCGATACGGAATTCGTTCTCGCGGATCGCCTGGAGCACACGGCCGAAGGGCGAATTGACGATGCGCAGCATGAACAGGAACAGGACCAGCGCGAGCGCGAAGATCAGGTAATAGGTCACCACGCGCCCGTCGAGCTTGGCGCCCAGCACCGTGCCCTCGACCAGATGGAACGAGGGTTTCAACGCATCGGGCACCGAAAAAGTCAGCCCGTCCTCACCGCCCGTCAGATCGCGCCACTCGGTGGCCAATATCTGCGTGAAGCTGGCAACGGCTAGTGTGATCATCGAGAAGAAAATGGCGCGCACGCGCAAGCTCAGCAGGCCGACAATCGTCGCCACGACCATGGCTACCGCGACGCCGGCTAGCGTGCCGAGAACGATCGCGTCCCAGCCGACCCAGGCTTTTGCCAGCACCGCCGCCACACCATAGGCGCCGATGCCGAAGAACATCGTGTGCGCGAATGAGACGATGCCGGTGTAGCCGAGCAGAATGTCGTAGCTGGCGGCGAGTACGATAAAGACGCAGATGCGCGAGGCCACAGCCAACGAACGGGTGCCCGGAAACAGGAATGGCGCAAAGGCCAGGGCAATCAGGATGACGAGCAGAATGATGGTCAGCGCCGGGTGACGCGGCCGGTCACCCGACAATAGCCAGTCGAGCGTCTTCCCGCTCCTGCTCCGTTCGGCGCTTACCATTTCGCCACCGGAAACAGGCCGCGCGGACGCCAAAGCAGGATCAGCACCATCACCAGGATGTTCGAACCCAGTGCCAGCTTGGGAACCAGGAACGCCGTGTAGTTGGCAACGAGACCGACCAGGATCGCGCCGACGAAGCATCCACCCACCGATCCCAACCCACCGATGATCAACACGATGAAGACAAGGATGGTGAGATCAGACCCGATCCTGCTGGTCACCGCCTCCTGATATTGCGCCCACATGACACCGCCCAGCGCGGCCAGGGCCGTACCCGCGGCAAAGATCGCAACGAACAAGCGGCGGATGCGATAGCCCAGCGCCTCGACCATTTCGCGATTCTCGACGCCGGCGCGAATGAGAAGACCGATGCGCGTGCGCGTCAGCACCCATTGCATCGCAGCGGCAACCGCAAGCCCCAGCACCAGACAAAGGATGCGATATTTCTCGATCGAAGCCGCGCCCAGCGAAACAGCGCCACGCAGCGTGAGCGGCTTGGGCAGCGGCAGCGTGTCTGGTCCCCAGAAGACCACGAACAGTTGCTCAGCCACGATCAAACCACCCACGGTGATCAGAATCTGGCGCAAATGGGTGCCGTAGACCCGGCGCACGATCACGCGCTCGAACACGATCCCTGCCGCGCCACCCGCCACCGCCGCAACCAGGATCGCAATGAAGAGCGCAATCAAATTGAGTGCGAGCGAGTCAGCCCCCATCCAGCCGGTCAGTCCACCCAAGACCGAAACGGCGACATAAGCGCCGAGCGTGATGAATGCCCCATGGGCGAAGTTGAGCACATCCATCAAGCCGAAGATCAGAGTCAGGCCCGACGCCATCAAGAACAGCAGCATCCCCATCGCCAAACCGGCGATGGTCAATGTCAGCCAGGACGAGAACGCCATCGTCGGCAGCGCGATGATCGCGAGCACCGGCAGCACCGCATACGGTGCCCAAACATCGAGCCGAGATTTGAGCGAGGGAGTCATAGGCTTCGTGCAGCCGGCCCATCCTTCGAGACGGCGCTACGCGCCTCCTCAGGACGAGGGTTGTTTCGATCCTCATGGTCAGGACACAGCCGACAGGCTGACGTCTCGAACCATGAGCTTTCTAGCCCGCTGCTCACTGATGACTCCCGAGGCTCAGGCCGAGCAGCTTTTGTTGAAGCGCCTCGTCGGTGGCCAACGCCGTCATCGATCCGGTATGGATGATACGGCCATCATCCATCACGGCAACGGTATCGCCCACCGCCTGCGCCATCCGGAAATTCTGCTCGACCAGCAGGATCGTCGTGGCCGCCGACTTGAGTTTCTGAAACGCGGCGATCAGCGAATCGACAATGGCCGGCGCGAGCCCCTTGGTCGGCTCGTCGACCACCAGCAATCGCCGCGGCTCGATAATCGCGCGGCCGATCGCCAGCATCTGCTTCTGTCCGCCGGATAGAAGACCCGCCGCGGTTTGCCATTTCGTCTTGAGTGCAGGGAACGCCTCGAACACGGCATCGAGACGCGAGCCATCCAGCCCCTTCGGCCCGGTGGCAAGCAGCAGGTTCTCGCGCACGGTCAGCCGTCCGAAAATCCCCATCGTCTCGGGAACATAGGCGATGCCAAGCCGCGCGATATCAGGTGTCTCCAGCGCCGTGATCGGCTTGCCTTCGAATTCGATCGAGCCGGTGCTCGCATGCCACAAGCCTAGGATTGTGCGCAGTGTCGTCGTCTTGCCGGCGCCGTTGCGGCCGAGCAGCATCGTCACCTCACCCTTCGGTACCACAAGGTCGACACCGTGGAGCAGATGGTACCGGCCCACATGGGTGTGAACGCCAGATAGGGTGAGAAGCGAATCGGAAGCCGTCACCGCAACTCCTGAAGCGCGGCAGCCGCCATGCTGCAGACGATGTCGAGGCGGCGCGAATGCCAGGGATTGGGCGCGCGGCCATTGGTGATATAGGCGAAGGACATGCCGCTCTCGGGGTCACCCAAACAGAACGACGACTCGACGCCGCCATGGCCGAAAGTGCTGGGCGAAGCCAACGTGCCCGGACCTCGGATGTCGGCCGAATGGCCACGTGTCTGCACGCCCATACCGCGATGCATCGGCGCGCCGATATGAACATCGACCCGATCACCGGTAAAGTTGCGGATGACGTATTGTATGAGACGGGGCGACAGAAGACGTACGCCGTTCAAGCTGCCGCCATTGACGAGCGCCTGATAGAACATCGCCATCGCCCGCGCCGAGGCATAGCCGCCGCTGCCGGGCGAGCCGGCCCGGCGGAATTCGGCGGAATTCTCGGCCCCAAGCGGCGTATGCGCCTGCCCTGGACCGGGTGAGGTATACATATCCGCGACACGCGGCATTTCGCTATCCGGCACGCCGACGAACAGCTCGTGCCCGAGGCCGAGCGGATCAATGATCCGCTCGCGAAGGAATTTGCGGTAGTCGATCTTTGTCACCGCTTCGATTACCATGGCCAGAGTCCAATGGGCTGCGAGGCGGTGATATTCGACGCGCGAGCCGGGTGTCCATTCCAGCTGGAAATCACAAATAAGCCGCCGCATCTCGTCATGGTCTTGCCAGACACTCGGCCTGATATCCATGCCCGCAGCCGGAAAACCCGCTTGATGGGTCAACAGCTGGAACAGCGTGATCTCGCCTTTGCCGTATCTGGCGAAATCGGGAATGTGATCGGTCACGCGATCGTGGAAGGTCAACGCACCCTCTTCCACCAAAATCCAGATCGCCGCGGCGACAATCACTTTCGTATTCGAGTAGAGCAGCCACAACGTCTCGTCATCGGCGGCTACTGGCTTTGGCGCCAACCGCGCCGAGCCAAAGCTGCGTGTGAAGGCGATTTTACCGCGGCGCGCAAAGGCGATCTGCGCGCCGGGATACCGTCCTTCCTCGACATGGGCCGCGATCACGCGGCACAGGCGCTCAAAGGCCGGGGGGTGGAAGCCAAGAGTGACTGGATCGGGTTGTTCGAAGACGGAGGACGGCGTCACTTGATCCCGAGGTGTCATCACTGCGCTCCCGCTCTGAGCCCGAGATAGGCTTCACGCACGATATCGGAGGCCACCACCTGCGTCGGATCGCCATCGGCCACCTGCGCGCCTTCGTGGAGCACGATCACACGGTCGGCCAGACGACGCACCACGTCCATCTTGTGCTCGACCAGTAGGATCGTGTGTTTACCCACGTCTTTGATCTCCTCGATCAGGTCGAGGATCACCGGCACTTCATCGACGCTCATGCCGGCCGTCGGCTCGTCGAACATGAAGACCTCGGGTTCGATCGCCAGCAGCACCGCCACTTCCAGCTTGCGCTGATCGCCATGGGATAGTGCCGCGGCCGAGGACTCGGCCCGAGACAGCAACTTTACGCGATCGAGATAGCCACGCGCCTTATCGATCAAATCACGGCGACGGCTGGCCATGCCGAAAAGATCGATGCCGATGCCTGCCCGCGCCTGCACCGCCAGGCGCACATTCTCAAGGACAGTCAGATTGGGGAACAGATTGGTGAGCTGAAATGCGCGACCCAGGCCACGCCGCGTGCGATCGGCCGCGCCCAGCGCCGTGATTTCGGCGCCATTGATGAACACCGCGCCGGCGGTGGCGCGCAACTGGCCCGAGATTAAGTTGAAATAGGTCGTCTTGCCCGCGCCATTGGGCCCGACGATCGCTGTCAATGTATCGCGATGAAAAGCGCAGCTCACCCCCGCTACGGCGACATGGCCGCCGAAGGCGATGGTGAGCTCACGCGTCTCCAGGACCGGCGTACCGGCCGCTGACATCCTAAGGGCCCTACCCGATCACTTCGGGATGTTGCCCACGGGGATGTTCATGTCGGCGATGCTCAACTCCTTGGTCAGTTCGGGAATGGCCCAAGTGACGTTCGGATCAACCTTGATCTTGAAGGCATACATGCTTTGCAGTGCCTGATGATCCTCCTTGCGGAACATCATCTCGCCCTTCGGCGTCTGGAACTTCATGCCTTCCATCGCCTTGATCAAGGTTTCGGTGTCGGTGTTACCCTTGGTCTTCTCCAGTGCCGTCACCACGGCCATCGCGGCGCTCATGCCGCCGCAAGTGAAGAAGTCAGGCGGCGCATTGAACCGCTTCTTATGCTCGGCCACCAGCCAATCATTCGCCGGGTTCTTCGGGATCTCGTAATAATAATAGGTCGAGCCCTCCATCCCCGGGAATGCCTTATAGGCAGCTAAAGCCGGCAGGATATTGCCGCCGGTGGCCAGCTGAACCTTATGCTTATCGAGGCCCGCCGCCGCCAGCGCCGGAAATGGATTGCCGCCGGCCCAGATCACCCACAGCACTTTGCGCTCGGCCTTTTCCTTGTCGAGCGCATCGAGGATGCGTTCCAAGGGCGCGGTGAAGTCGGTGGTGGTGGGCGGCGCGTATTCCTCGAACACGACCTTGGCGCCGGTCGGCTCAATCGCCTTCTTGAAGGCGGCAACGCCGTCGCGCCCGAACGCATAATCTTGGCCGAGCGTCGCGACCACGGTACCGGGCTTGCCGATGGCCAGCGCGTTCGAGATCGCGTCCTGGGTCGAGTTGCGGCCGGTGCGGAAGATATAGCGGTTCCACTTCTCGCCGGTGATCGCGTCGGCCACCGCCGGCTCGACGATGAACACCTTCTTATTGTCTTGGGCGACCGGCAGCATGGCCAGCGCCACACCCGAATTGGTGCCACCCACGGCCAGATCGGCTCCGTCGTCGGTGAAGGCCTCGTTCAACAGGTTACGGCCGACATCCGGTTTGGTCTGACTGTCTTTCTCGATGATCTGGATCTTACGCCCGGCCACCGTATTGGTGCCTTTCGTGGCGTATTCGATCCCCATCGAGAAGCCGGCCACCATTTGCTTGGCATAAGCTTCGAGTGGGCCCGTTTTATCGGCGATCACCGCAATCTTGATCGGCTTATCATCGGCAAAAGCCGAAACCGAGGTAGCGAAGCCAACGGCAATGGCCGCGGCCAAGGGCAACAGGCGCATGTTCTTCTCCCTGGCGAAGTTTCCGTCCCGACGTGGAAGCGAGATTAGAAGGGAAAACATAGAGAAACAAGCGCTTGGCAGGGCTTTTTACCGCCTGTTTCAACGCCTTGACCCTGGCTTCCGTACCTTCTATAACCGCGCACTCACGACTGGACGGGCACCCGGCGCCCCTCGACAGGGGCCGGGTGGCAGAGTGGCCATGCAGAGGACTGCAAATCCTCGTACGTCGGTTCGATTCCGGCCCCGGCCTCCAAATCCCGCCACGGGCAGGGTCGCGGATTAAAGCCCTATTAGGGTGCCGCGCCCCATGATCGACCCCAAGTCGGTCGACGTGGCAAGCCCTGCCGAACGGTGGCGGGTGGCCGCCCGGTCGTTGAATGGAATTGCGGAGCACCACCTCCGCCATTCCCAGGTAGCTCAGTGGTAGAGCAAGCGGCTGTTAACCGCTTGGTCGGGGGTTCGAATCCCTCCCTGGGAGCCAGTTGCGGAAGGCGTCGGACGAAAGTCCGGCGCCTTTCTTTTTGCGCTAACACCCATGAAATAAGCGTTTCTTGCGCATTCCAATGTCCGCGCGCGTCCGTTCACGCTCGTTCTCATCCGCCATGCAGGTGCGGATATTCGCCGAGGACTGACTCGAGTCTCGTCAAAGCCAATTCGCGGACATTCTTCCGAACCCTGTCGCGTTTGCGGTGATTTCGGATTTTCTTGTTCTCGTTGGCCGGGGCACTAGCTCGAGCTTCAATCCGAGTAAGCGCAGGGGAACCAACTTCCCGCGCGGATATCAGGCTCCGCGAAAAAAAGACGGGATCGGCAGATCGCGCATGGTTCTATACCCTGGAGGCGCCGCCAGGATCTTCGGTATCGAATTGACGACGATCGCCGCCGTGGCGATATCGCCGTGAATGCCACCGGCAACTCTGGTCGTCAGCATAGGCGATCCCGTGATCGCTACCTCGTCGTAAGTCTCTGGCGCCCCGAGATAGGCCTCCATGTGTAATGTAATGACGGGTTTGCCACCGGCATAACCGATCCCATCCTGGACCAAGCCGCAGACCTGGCCCCGTTTGACGGTGATCCATTCACTGGCAATCGCGCGAAGTGCAACTTTCGGCTGGATGCGGTCTACGATCCGCGTCAAACGCCAGCCCATGGCGTCTGCGATCATCTGAACCGACTCCGTCAATCCGACATGTCGAACCTTCCCATCGGCGACTCGCCGCCTGAACTGACCGACGGTCAGACTGGCCCCGATTTTCTGCTGAAACGGCAGGCGCCGGATGCGTGCGTCCTGAACGCGCTCGACGCGGATCGCGTCAACCCGCTCGCACGGTGCCGTCAGCACAATCGGCAAGACATCCATCGCGAAGCCGGGATTCACACCCGTGCCCAGAACTGCCACTTTCGCATGCTGCGCCCATGCGTCGATCTTCGCCACGGCAGCACGATTGCGCTTCGCGGGGTAGGCCAGTTCCTCGGTGGTCGAGACGATTGGGATGCGCGCCCGAAGCACCGTCTCGATCTGGGGAAGAATGCGCACAAGCGACGAGCTTGTGCAGAGGATGACGACATCCGGACGCACCCGCTTGAGAGCAGCAACCGGATCGGCCCAGACGGGCGCGCTTAGCGACCGACCGAGACCAACGACATCGCCGATGTCGCGCCCCGCCTTGGCCGGGTCGATGTCAATGCCGCCGACGATCCGAAGTCCCGGCCGCGCCGCCACCTGCCGGGCGGTCGCAGCCCCGATCGGGCCGAGCCCGAAATGAAGCACCTTGATAGCCATTGGTTCAGCCCGCCTCCACGACCGACAGAAAATGCTCGACGATCTCACGCGCGGTCGCGCACCAGACCTTGGGATGTCCGACGATATATTGAAGCGCCGAATCGAGTGCGCCGATCCGATGCGGCTGGCCAGTGACGAACGGGTGCACGGCGATCGCCATCACGCGGCCGGACTGTGCACCCTCGCGGTAGAGAACATCGAATTGCCTGCGGAGCATCGCTTCGAACTCCGGCACCGATACCTTCATATCGAAATAGGCCGGCACGTCATTCGTCTGAACGGAATATGGCAGCGAAACCATGCGACGGCGCGCGGCATTCATGAGATAGGGCTGATCGTCATTGACCCAATCGCATACATATTGGATTCCTGCCTCGATCAGATAGTCGAGGGTATTGAATGTCTCGCCCAGAGCCGGTCCCAGCCAGCCGACGGGCCTCGTTCCGGCCGCCGCCTCGATCTTGTCCAGCGCCGCGTTGATCGACCCGCGCTCGCTCTCAGGCGCCATTTCCGTCAGGCGCAGCGCATTCGTCTCGCCATGGCCCATGAGCTCCCAGCCAAGCCGGACCGCCTCGCGAATGATCTCGGGATGATGATCGCATACGGCGCTATTGAGGGCGGCGCTGGCGCGGATGCCATGCCGACTCAGGACCTCCATGATGCGCCACACCCCGACCCGGTTGCCGTAGTCCCGCACCGACCAGTTGCGCACATTCGGAATTTTCGCCATCTCGCGCGATACGCGCTCGTTATTGTTCCCCGGCATGACGTCGTCGAACGCGAAGAACTCGATATTCGGATTGACCCAGAGGGCGACGTGCGCCCCACCCGGCCATTTGAGCCGCGGGCGATCGCGGATCGGGATATAATCGAACGGACCATATTTTCGCGGCTGCATGACGGGGCCCCGGAAGATGTGTCAGCGGATGACGTAGTCGGTCTTGCTGCCGCCGTATTTCTTCTCGATCTGCTCTTCGAGCAGAAAAGCGGATTCCAATTCCGCGATGCGATCGTAGCGCATCAGTTGCGTGATCTCCTCCATGCCGACCAGGAGATCCGGCCGATCCACGATTTGGTCGCCGTCCATCGCTTGCTGCATCGTCTGCAGCGCCATGCGCATGCCGGCGAGCGCGGCGGCGGTGAGCATCCGCGGAGCCGTGACGCGCGCCACGCCGATTTCCTCGAGGCGCTTGAAGGAAACGAGCGGCGTGGTGGGGCGCGATCGGATGCCGAACCCCATGTTGATGCTGACCGGTAGGTCGGGAAAGGCTTCGACGACGCGGCGAATATCGGCTTCGTCGCGGACGGCGTCCGGGTACACCATGTCGGCACCCGCGGCCGCATAAATCTTCAGCCGCGCGATCGCACCGTCGATGCCTTCGACGGCGATCGCATCGGTCCGCGCGTTGATGATGAAGTCGGGATCGCGCTTAGCCTTCACTGCGGCTTCGATCTTCTTGGCCATCTCGCGGGGATCGATGAGTTCCTTGCCGTTCATATGCCCGCACCGCTTGGGCATCACCTGATCCTCGAGGTTGATGCCCACAACGCCCGCTTCCTCGAAGTACTGCACGGCGTGATAGACGGTCACAGCATTGCCATAACCGGTGTCGGCGTCGGCCATGACCGGGATGGAAACGCTGCGCACCAGTTCGCGACAAGCTTGCACGTTCTCCGACAGCGACATGATGCCGATGTCGGGAATGCTCAACCGGGAATTGGCCAACCCGGCGCCGGTGGTGGACGCCGACTTGTAGCCGAGCGCCTCGACCAGGCGCAAACTGTATCCATCGAATACGCCTGGGGACATCAGCGGCCGGGAATGCCGCAGCAATGCACGCATTTGCCCCACTTTGGTCATTCCGCTGCTCCTGCGAGATTACGGCTGGCAGCGATCCAACCGCGAGACGGATCGTGGCTGCCATGATCGAACGTCCGAATGCTCAGCAACTCACCCTCCGCACAGCCCAGCACCGTGGCCATCTGCGGCGAAATCCAGATCTCGCCACGGGCCGGGATATCGTCGCGAATACGGACGATGCCGCGCGAGGGCGCGCCGAAGGAGGGTACCAGTTCGACGATCTGGCCGTTCTCAATGCCGATTTCGGCCGCCGTTTCCGCCGAGAGCACGATCGCTTCCAGGCCGGCCGGACTCGGATCGCGCCACAGCCGGCAGCGGCCGCTGGTGAGGTGGCCGCCGTGACGCCCGGCCACCCGGCGCCGACCGATCACGTCATAGAGCGTGGCGGCGGCCTGTTCGCTGATATAGCCGTAGGCGAGATCCCGGAGTACGGAATCCACCGAACGCTCGCCGGGATCACCGAAGCCGCCGCCCCCGGCACTAAGGGCGATGACACGATCGCCGGCGCGCAGGGGAAAGCCCGACACTTTTCCCGGAAGCTGCGACGGGGCGATGACGATGCCGTCGCGCAGGACGTTGAAGCTGTTGGGCTGAGCGGAATGCCCACCATTCACGCCGAAGGGCGGGATGACGTTGCGGTCGGAAAGAATCGAGAGGTTGGCCCGCTCGCCGTCGATGCGGATAACGCGGCGCATGCCGAGCCCGCCGCGCCACCGTCCGGCGCCGCCGGAATCGACCCGGAGCGCGTATTCCTCGACCAGGCAGGCATGCTCGCGCTCGACGATCTCGGCGGAATGGACCGAGCTGAAATCGCCGGTATCCCATTCGCGCAAGGCGTTGGATCCGTCCCCGCCGTTGAAGCCGCCGGTGCCGCCAGATGGATATTCGTAATGGATCGACCGGACGGCGTTGCCCGCGAGATGGCTGATATAGAGGTGGTTGGCGCAGCCCTTGGTATCGCCGGCTACGTCCTCGGGAACGCACCGGCTCATCGCGCCCATCAGCAGGGATTCGACGCGCCGCAGGACCTCGACGAAGCCGCCCATCGGCGCCGGATGAACGGCGTCGAGAAGACTTCCCTTCGGGACATGGAGCCGGAAGGGGCGAAAGGCGCCCTCGTTGATCGGCCCTTCCGGGTCGAGCAGCGCTTTCATCGCGACGAACACGGCGGTGGATGTGACGGCTAGGCTGGCATTGGTCGGGCCCGGCCGTTGCGGCGCCGAACCCTCGAAATCGACATCAACTGCGCCATCGGTCACCGTGACCTTGACGCAGATTGGAATCGGCGTGTCGCTGTGCCCGTCGGAATCCAGATAGTCCTTAAAGCGGTATGTGCCCTTTTTCAGCCGCGCGATGCGCTGGCGCATCCGCGTCTCGGACCGGTCCAGAATCCGATCGATGCATTGCGAGAGTGTCTGATGGCCGAAACGCTCAACCAGCTTCAGGATCCGATCCGAACCGCTCTTCGCAGCGGACATCTGCGACATCAGGTCGCCGCGCCGGTCGCCCGATTGCCGGACGTTCCCGAACAGCAGGTCATAGACCGCTTCGTTCGGACGGCCGCGGTCGTGCAGCTTGAGAATCGGGATACGCACGCCTTCCTGGTAGATATCGGCTGTCTGTCCCGAGATGCTGCCCGGGGTCATCCCGCCGACATCGCCCCAATGCGCCCGGCTGCAGGCGAACATGATCAGTTTGTTGCGCCAGAAGATCGGAGCGATCAGCGCGACGTCGTTCAGATGGGTTCCCGAGGTGAAGGGATCGTTGGTCAGGATCAGGTCGCCTGGGTGGATGTCGTCGCCGTACTTCGCGACTGCCTGAGGCACCTGCATGTTGAGCGGCCCGACATGGGCGGGGAAATCCTCGCGCGACTGGCAGGCAAGGCGGCCCCGAGGATCGGCGAGCGCGCAGGAGAAGTCCTGCCCTTCGTAGATGATCGACGAGAACGCGGTGCGCAGCAGCGTCACGCGCATCTCCGCCACCACGGAGATCAGCGCCTCGTGGATGACTTCGAGGGTGAACGGATCGATCTTCATCGGCGTCTCGCGTTTTTCGTTTCGGTATGGCGCGACAGGAACAGGCAGCCGCCGGCGCCCACATGCACGCGCCATCCAGGAGGCACCACAGTGGTCGCGCCATACTCCTCGATGATCACCGGCCCCTGGAGGCGCTCGCGTTTCGGCAGGCGGGCGCGGCGGATGACTTTGGCCTTGTGCCAGCGACCGCCGAAATAGACCCGGCCGCCATGTGCCGCGGCCACGGCGTCACCCGTGTCGGCGGAGAGCGGGATATTGACCTGCCGGCCGACATTGCACACCACCCGCAGGCCGGTGAACTCGATCGCTTCCTTGTGGTCGTGTCCGTAGCGGCGTTTGTAGAGATCGGTGAAGTCCTTAGCGATGCGCTCGGCTGCGAAGGGTCGCGTAACGGGCACGGTCAGTTCGTAAGACTGGCCGGCATAGCGCAGATCGGCATAGTAGCCAACGCGGATGGCCCGCCCTGCGATACCGTCCGCCTCGAACTTGGCCCGGGTCTCGCGCGCCAGCACCTCGAACTTGCGCGGGCCGCCGAGCGCGCGGAATGCCGTGAGCGGCGCATGGAAGCTTTGCATCGCGTCGTAGCGGAGATTGCCGACCAGATGGCCGAAGGCGCTGATGTTCCCGGGCATCGGCGGCACGATGACTTCGCGCATTTCGAGTTCTTCCGCGACCATCGCCGCATGCATCGGTCCGGCGCCGCCGATGGCGAATATGGAGAAATCACGCGGATCGTAGCCGCGCTCGATCGATATCTTGCGGACGCTACCCGCCATGGAAACCACAGCGAGCCGAAGGATTCCTTCGGCAAGGTCCTCACGTCGGCCAGAGAATTTGATCTGAGCCGCAAGCTTGTCGAATGCGGCGGTCACCGGTCCGGCCGCGAGCGTCATGGCGCCATCGAGAATCCGCTCGGGCAATCGGCCGAGGAGCAGATTCGCATCGGTAACGGTGATCTCCGTGCCGCCCTTGCCATAGGAGATCGGACCCGGGTCAGCGCCGGCACTGCGTGGTCCAACTTGAGGGCTAGCGTCGGCATTAACCCAGGCGATGCTGCCGCCACCGGTTCCAACGGAATGAATATCGACCTGGGGAATGCTGACCGGGATGCCGGCGACCACCGTGTCGCCGGCGATCAATGCCTCGCCGCGGTCGATCAGGCACACATCGGTACTCGTGCCGCCCATGTCATAGGTGATCAGCCGATTGCGCCCGGCAAGGCCGCCGATATAGATCGCACCGTTCACCGCCGCGGCCGGCCCCGAAAGGATCGTACGCACCGGTTGCGCTGTGACGGTATCGGCCGACAGCAATCCGCCGCTCGACGCCATGGTGAGGACATTGCCGCGAAAGCCACTCGACCGGAGCCGTTCGGCCAGCGAGCCCATGTAGCGGGCCATCACTGGTGCGACGTAGCAATTCACCGAGGCCGTCGAAAACCGCTCGTATTCGCGAATCTGCGGCACGATCTCGGATGAGCAGCACACGAACACATCCGGCAGGGCCTGTTCGAGCACCGACTTCGCCTGCAACTCATGCGCAGAGTTCAGGTACGAATTGATGAAGCAGACAGCGATGGCCTGGACACCCTGCGCTCTGATCGCAGCGGCCAATTTCCCCAGGCCTTCGGTGTCGAGGGGCTCGATCACCTGCCCGTCCGCCCCCATGCGCTCGTCGATCTCGAAGCGGAACGGCCGCGGCGCCAGCGGCGCGGGCCGCACGAACTTCAGGTTGAAGATGCTGCCCGGGATGAGTCGGCGGCAGCGGCCGATCTCAAGGGTATCGCGGAACCCGCGGGTGGTGACGATCCCGACGGATGCGCCATTGCCCTCGAGGAGGATGTTGGTGGCGACTGTAGTGCCGTGCGAGATGTCGGCGAAGGCGCCGAGATCATCGGACCCGGCCGA
Organism: Magnetospirillaceae bacterium; assembly: GCA_036490215.1. Classification (GTDB taxonomy): domain Bacteria; phylum Pseudomonadota; class Alphaproteobacteria; order Rhodospirillales; family Magnetospirillaceae; genus JASHSH01. The sequence goes on along the minus strand of DASXEH010000005.1, from coordinate 7,554 downwards.
GATTCCGGTGACAATCCCGTCGGCCTGATTGCGAGTCGAGGGCGTCTTGAGGATCCGCAGGCCAGTACCGGACGAATCGACGATCACGACGTCCGTGAAGGTTCCGCCGACATCAATCCCGGCGCGATACGTCGCCTGGCGCTTGGTGGCCGTCTGCCGCATGGGCGTTCTATCCGATTGTTGCAAGACTGGCGTGCGATTCGGCCTGGGCGACGAAATCGACGCCGATGGTGTCACTCCAGGCCCGCATCAGGCGCGCAGTAACCGGTCCGGGCGCCATGTCGAGCGCGCGATCGTTGTAGCGACCGATCGGCAAGATCGAGAAGCTGGTGGTGGTGATGAACATCTCATCGGCGAGCGCCAAGTCGTATGGGAGGTAATCCCCCTCGACCACGTCGATATTCGCGGCGGGTGCGATGTCCATGACGTTCTGCCGCATGACGCCCAGCAGGATGTTCCGCGGACGAGGGGTGAAAACGCGCCCGTCGCGAACAAAAAACAGATTCGATGCGGTTGCCTCGGCGACACAGCCATCCGTCGCCAGCATCAGCGCAAACGCCTCCCGTTCGACCGCCTTCGCTTCGAATTCCGCTTGGATGTGATTCATCTTGTTGGTGATTTTCGCGCGTGGGTCCAGGCATTCGGGCGGGGTCCGGCGCGTGGATGCGGTGATCAGATGCGCGCCGGAGCGGTAGAACTTGGCGAACCGGTGATAGTGAATCGGCAGCGTGTAGACCATCACCGTCGGCATCGAAGCGTCCATCGGATTGCGTGTCGGTGGATCGATGCCGCGCGTGGCGATCATCCAGATCATGCGGTCGTCGTCACGGTGAACATCCGCCAGATTCTCGTTCAATACCCGAAGACAGATCGCCTCCATCTCAGTGGCCGCATATGGCAGCGGAATCCGCGTATAGATCGACGATCGCACGAACCGCTCGCAATGCTCGCGCAACCTGTTCGCCCGGTGTCCAAACGATCGGGCAACATCGTAGATGCCGTCCCCAGCGGACATCGCCCGGTCGAAGATGGAAATCTTCGCCGCCGATTCCGGCACATAGCTGCCATTGAGGAAGACGATGGCTTCGGCCATCAGTCGCATCTCCCGTCGATCGATATTTGCCGCATCGTGTTTCCCGGGCGCCCGCTTCGCGGAAGCACTGTCTCGCTAGGAAGAATCGCATTGAACGGATAAACGCTATTCGATAAACTATTACATGTCAATATATGGTTATCGCTATACGATAACTATTGGGCACAAAGCTTGAGCTGACCCGCGGCGAGGACCGATGAATTTGCAGGGCGAGGGAGGGGCATCCCGATGAGCGGAGCGATCAGCCAACGTCTGGGACTATTCGTCAGCAACCTGAGATTTGAGTCCCTCTCCGCCGACCTCGTCGCCGTCGTGTGCCGCATTCTGCTGGACGATATCGGCTCCATGATCGGCGGTTTTCGCGAACCTGAGATCAGCAACCTGGCGCATCGCCTGTCGGCCAGTTCCGAACGTCCCGAAGCGACGATTCTCGGCGCCGGCTTTCCGCGCGCGGACGCCGCCTGGGCGGCGCTCGCGAACGGGACCGCGGGAGTCGGACTGGAGACCGATGGAGGCTACCGGCTCGCGTCTTGTCATGCGAGCAGCTACGTCATCCCCGCGGCACTGGCGCTAGCGGAGGCTACGGGCGCCAACGGCCGGCAGCTGATCGAGGCGATCGTCGCCGGCTATGATGTTGCCGCCCGACTCGCCGCGGCGACGACTCTTGCGCGCCCACTGATGCCGCATGGCGTCTGGTCGGCGCCGGGTGCGGCCGCAGCCGCGGCGCGGCTGCTCAATCTGGACGGACGCGCCGCTGCGGCTGCGATCGAGCTCAGCGTCCTGACCACAAACAACGGCGCCTTCACCGGACGCTTCGAGGGCGCGACGGTCCGCAACACCTATAACGGGTTCGGGGGCCAGTCGGGCATTCTGGCCGCTGAGCTGGCAGGGCGCGGCATGCCCGTCGAGATTGATGCCGTTGGCCAGGTCTTCGGCGCTCTATCCGGCAGCGCATTCGATATCGACCGCGCCACCGAATCGCTTGGCGAGACCTATGCCATCGGCTTCCATTACCATAAGCGCTGGTCTTGCTGCGGTTTCATCCATGCCTCGCTCGATGCCGTCGCCGAAATGATGGCCGAGCAGGCGATCAGCGATACCGATATCGAGTCCATCGAGGTGGGAACTTTCCCAGAAGGCGCCGCGCTGTTCGACCAGACGCCGACCCGCCCGTTGGCTGCCCGTCACTCGGTTCCGTGGGCAATTGCGGCCCTGATTCGGAACGGCTCGTTGACGCCCGACGTTTTCGCAACCGAGGCGCTCGCCAATCCCGATACCCGCCGGCTCGCCTCCAAGATTCGTGTCTTTAGCGATTCGACCCTTCCATCGGGCTTTTCGAAACAGCGATCTGCGCGCGTATCAATCACGTTCCGTGACGGACGTCGCCGCAGTCATGTCTGCAAAAACGTGCAGGGCGATTTTTCGACGCCATTCACCGACTCCGTCCATCTCAAAAAATTCTTGTCGTTGGCCGAACCGAGCCTGGGGGCGGCGCGGGCCAATCGTCTGGCCGAGGCGCTGCTGATGATCGATCGTGCCCCCGACATCCGTGCGGTTCTCGGCGAGTTCTCGCAGCCGCCCGTCGGGACAAAGGCATCCACTGGCGCGCAAATCAAAACATCCGGCGGACGAAAGGAAGCGGCGCCGGACTATCTCGATAGGCTCTGCGACCGGCTGCTCGACGGCCGGTCGGACACCGAGATGAAAGCGGCGGCAGTGGCGATCGAGACGGATCGTCGGGCGATCGACATCGGCCGGCGTGTCGCTATCGACCGTGGATACTTCAATGCCGATGGGCGCCTCGCCTGGCAGGGCGGCGGCGCCCCGGGCGCTGCCCTGCGCGCCGCTCTCGCCGCGGCGCTCGCGGTCGCGCCGTCGCAGGAGTCAGCCGTACGCCTTGCCGGGTCAGCGGCCGTGCTGACCCTCGCCGAACTCTCGCCCGAGCTGGAGCCTCGCCTCGTCCGCGCCGTGGCCTGCGGTTGCGAATTGGCGCGGAGCCTTGAGGATGCGGTGACGTTGCGCGCGTCATATGCCGGCGTCGGTCTGTGGGGCGTCATGGCGACGGCGGCCGCCTGCGCCGTATTGAAGGGTTTCGACCATCGGACACTTAGGGAGACACTGAATGTCGCCGCGTCTCTGAGCATCGCCGTGCCAGACACGTGCGCCAGTTCGCCGCTGTCGGTCGCGGAAGCGAGTTTCCGCGGGCTGTTGGCGACCGAACTCGTCGAGGCGGGCTACAACGGTCTGCGCGACGGAGTCGGCTTTACACTGGGTGAACTTGTCGGCCGACAATTCGAGCGCGCGCGTGTTGCAAACGAACGACGAGCCGCCGCGAGCGCATGATCGCATGAAGCCGGGCCGCGCTGGCGATCGGGGACTTATGGTTCAACAGAGTGCATATTGGAGGAGAGCATGACGATACATCGTCGCGTGATCGGAAATCTCCCGCTACGGCTCGTGTCCGGTTCCTGGGGGAACTCGAGGAAATGGTTGCTTGCCGTCGCCCTGGCGGCCGGTGCGTTCACGGGAACCAGCGACTCGGCAAATTCAGAAACACTGGGCAAGGTGACCCTGGGCACGGGCATCGACGCCACCTATGGCGAAATCTACGTCGCTGTGGAAAAGGGCTTCTTCGCCAAGGAAGGCATCGACGCCCAGTACAAGACCTTCGAAGCGGGCGGCATGTCGGTCTCGGCGGCGGCGGCAAATACCGTCCAGGTCGGCGCTGCCGGCGAGTTGACGGGACTGAAGCCGGTGTCCGATGGCGCGCGGATCGTCTATGTGGCGACCGGCCTTTACACCGGTAAGTCCGGAGGGACCGGCGTTGCCGCCGGTATTCACGAGCCCAAGGACCTGATCGGCAAAAAGGTAGGCGTCCTGAAGGGTTCGACCAGCGAGCTATACCAGACGCTCTTCTTCCGCAAATATGGTCTCGACGGCAAAGTCGATGCGATCAATATCGCCGTGCCCGAGATGATACCTGCCATTGCGCGCGGCGACGTGCAGGCGATTTTCGTCTGGGAACCGTGGCTCGCGCGTCTGGTCCAGACGGTGCCGTCCGCCTCGGTGCCGTGGCGTTACGATACCGACGGCGTCTACAACCTTCACTGGGGCTATTGGTTCAATAAGGATTTCATCGAGAAGACCCCGGAGTTGGCGGAAAAGACATTGGCTGCACTGGTCGCCGCCACCGACTGGATCAACACCCATCAGGACGAGGCCGCTGATATCATCGCGAAGGTGACGCATACCCCGAAACCCGACATTCTCAAGCAGATGGCGGATCTCAAATACACCATCGATTTGCGCAGGGAAAACCTCGACCATTACGAGCACGATATCGTACCCTTCGCCATCAAACAGGGGCTGATCAAGACCTCCGACCCCCATGCTTTCGTCGAGTCATTCTTCTATCCTCAACTGATGAAAAAGGTCGCCCCCGATCGCACGGACTTCTGATCCCATGTCGCATGTCTCTCTGTCCGGAATCGAGTTTCGCTATCCGGGCAAGGGGAAAAGTCTCGCCATCCTGCGCGATTTCGACCTTGAGATCGCCCCGGGCGAATTCGTCGTGATGATCGGACCCAGCGGCTGCGGTAAAACGACCGTGCTCAACCTGGTCGCTGGATTCGAGTTTCCCTCCCAGGGGCGGGTGATCGTGGAGGGTGCCGAAGTCCGCAAGCCGGGGGCGGATCGCGCCGTCATCTTCCAGGGGGACGATTCGCTGCTGCCTTGGCTCACTGCGCTCGAGAATATCGAGCTTGGCCCCAGGATCGCCGGCATGGCGCGCGGCGAACGCCGCAAGCTTGCCATCGAACACCTGAAGCTGATCGGCCTGGAAGGACAGGGCCATAAGCGGCCGAGCGAGCTATCCGGCGGGATGAAGCAACGCATCCAATTGGCACGCGCCATGGTCTGCGCCAGTCGGATCCTGCTGATGGATGAGCCCTTCGGCGCGATCGACGCGCTGACCCGTGCAGCGCTGCAGGACGAATTGGCGGCCTTGTGGGAACGGACGCATCCCACGGTGCTTTTCATCACCCACGACATCACCGAGGCGATCCTTCTGGCGGATCGGATTTGTGTCATGACCCCGGGTCCCGACGCCACGATCGCCGAGATGATTCCCGTCACGCTCGCGCGGCCACGCGACCGGTCCTTGCCCGAGTTCGGCACGATGTATGGCAGGGTGCATGCGGCGCTGTCCAAGTCGCACGGTCAGGATGCCAGGGCAGCGAGCGCGCGACCTTGACCACGACCACTGCACCGACACGGAACCGGAACCCCCGCAATGGTCGCGGCCTCCCGCTCATCATCTATGCCTGCTCGATAGCCATCTTTTTCGTCGCCTGGTATGCGATCAGTGCCCGATTTGCGATGCCCATCCTGTTCCCCGGGCCGGGCCGGACCTTCGCTGCTCTAGTGCAATTGGTTGAGGATGGGTCGCTCGCAGAAGACATCGCGGCGAGCCTGGCTCGCATCCTGGCCGGTTTCGCTCTGGGTAGCATATTGGGGCTGATTCTCGGGCTACTCATGGGGGCATCGCGCCTGATCCGCTTCGCCGTCGATCCTTACGTGAACTTCCTTCGCTTCATTTCCGGCATTGCCTGGATTCCACTGGCAACGATGTGGCTCGGCCTAGGCGAGAGTTCAAAGATCGCGGTCGTGGCCTATGTCACCGTCTTTGCGGTCGCGATCAATACGCTGGCTGGCTACGGGGCGATCCCCCTCGCCCGGATCCGCGCGGCGCGCGCGCTGGGCGCCGGCCGCAGGCAACTGTTCTTCATGGTCGAGTTGCCGTCCTGCATCCACTTCGCGCTCCAGGGCATGCGCCTCGCCATGGCCGGCGCCTTTCTTACGGTGGTGGCGGCCGAGATGATCGCAGCAACCTCGGGCCTCGGATTCCTGATCAGCAGTTCGCGCCAATTCATGGCGACGGACACCATGTTCGTTGGCATCCTCACGCTCGGCGCGCTGGGCTTCGCCGTCGATAAGGCGTTCCTACTCGTCAGCTGGTTGACCTTGGGGAAATACCGTCTTGCCCGTTGACGGCACCAACGCCGCAGCCGCACGCGCGCCTAGGCCACGCGCAAGCGGCAGACGACACCCCGATGAGGCGCGGCGCGCGGCGCGCTCGCTGGCCCCGACGATCTGGAGCGGTTCGATCGTCGTCTTCCTGTTGGTCTGGCAGTTCGCCAGCCGCTTCTATCCGCCAGCACTGCTGCCATCCCCGTTACGAACATTCCACACGCTGATCGAGTCGATCGATTCGGGTCTGTTGCTGGACCATGCGCAAGCCACGCTCGGCCGCGTCGTGGCCGGCTTCCTGTTGGGAGCGGCCGTCGGCGTCTCCCTCGGGCTGCTGGCCGGCAGCGTCCGTCTGGCACGTCTCGCGCTCGATCCATATGTGAACTTCTTCCGCTTCGTACCGGCGATTGCCCTGCTCACCCCATTCGTCGTCTGGTTCGGCATCGGCGAACTGCCCAAGGTGCTTCTGATTGCCTTCGCAACCCTCTTCATCACCATCCTCAATACGATTGCCGGCGTCGATGATGTGCCGCGCAACCGGCTGCGGGCCGCCCGGATGCTGGGTGCGACCCCGTCGCAGATTTTCGCGCTGGTTGTCGTACCCTCGACGATTCCGTACATCCTGACCGGTATGCGCATCGCCATGGGCGTGTCCTTCGCATCGATTGTCGTCGCGGAAATGACCTCCGCCGACCGGGGCCTGGGATATCTGCTGGGCTATGCACAGGTAATTTCCGCAACCGATCTGCAGTTCGTCGCCATCGTCTGCCTAGGCGCGATGGGCTGGGCAGTCGATAAGACGTTTCAACTTTTGGCGCGGCTGGCATTCCGGCAATTTCCCTGACGCCAGCGACCAGAACAGGCGATATCAGTTGGGACCGCGAATCTCGCGGGCAATTTCGAGCAGGACGTTGGCAAAACGGCGCTCGGCATCGGCCACGGTGAACCTGGACGTCGGCACGGCAACGTTCAGGGCGGCCAACGCAGTATTATCGCGCGTCAGGATCGGCGCTGCGATCGAGATACCGCCAAGGAACATCTCCTGATTTTCGACCGCGTATCCTGCTTTGCGGATTCTCTGCAACTTCTTCAGCAGCGCAGCCAGATCGGTAATGGTATGCGGCGTGAGCTGATTGCGCTTGAGGGCATCGAGCCGCGCGGTCGCGTCGAGTACCGGCAGGAATGCGAGCATGACTTGACCGATTCCCGTCGCGAAAGCCGGCAGTCTGGCGCCGATGAATACGTTGACGCCGATTGAGTGCACCCCCCGGTGTCTGGCCAGATACACCACTTCCGCCCCGTCGAGGATGGTTAGGTTTACTGTTTCCTCCGTCCGGCGGCTGAGCTCGGCGAGATAAGGGGCGGCCCGATCGAGAATCGGACTAGTCTGCAGGTAACGATAGCCGATATCGAGCGCCCGGGTGGTCAAGGAA
>DASXEH010000015.1:0-1516 GCA_036490215.1 Magnetospirillaceae bacterium | reverse complement strand
TGAAAGTGGGCTCGCGCATGATCGATTCGTCCCTCCGCACCAAATTGGCCGGCCTGCGCGCCGCCATGCGCGGCCAATAAAGGAAGCAATGGCTATGGATATCCGACCCGCAGAAATTTCCGCGATCCTGAAGCGCGAAATCCAGAATTTCGGTTCTGACGCCGAAGTCAGCGAAGTCGGCCAGGTCCTGTCGGTGGGCGACGGCATCGCCCGCGTCTATGGCCTGGACAAGGTGCAGGCCGGCGAGATGGTCGAGTTTCCCGGCGGCATCAAGGGCATGGCGCTGAACCTCGAAACCGACAATGTCGGCGTGGTGATCTTCGGCTCCGACGCCACCATCAAGGAAGGCGACACCGTCAAGCGCACCGGCGCTATCGTCGAAGTGCCGGTGGGCAAGGGCCTGCTCGGCCGCGTGGTGGACCCGTTGGGCAATCCCATCGATGCCAAGGGCGAGCTCACCAACATCGCCGAGCGCCGCCGCGTCGACGTCAAGGCGCCCGGCATCATTCCCCGCAAGTCCGTGCACGAGCCGGTGCAGACGGGATTGAAGGCCATCGACACCCTGATCCCGATCGGCCGCGGCCAGCGCGAATTGATCATCGGCGACCGCCAGACCGGCAAGACCGCCGTGGCGATCGACGCCATCATCAATCAGAAAGCCGTCAATTCGGGCACCGACGAGAAAGCCAAGCTCTATTGCATCTATGTCGCGATAGGTCAGAAGCGTTCGACCGTGGCGCAGATCGTCAAGACCCTGACCGACGCCGGCGCCATGGACTACACCATCGTGGTGGCCGCGACTGCGTCAGAACCCGCGCCGCTGCAATTCCTGGCGCCCTTCTCCGGCTGCGCCATGGGCGAGTGGTTCCGCGACAATGGCATGCATGCGCTGATCATCTATGACGATCTTTCCAAGCAGGCCGTCGCCTATCGCCAGATGTCGTTGCTACTGCGCCGCCCGCCGGGCCGCGAAGCCTATCCGGGCGACGTCTTCTATCTGCATAGCCGCCTGCTCGAGCGCGCCGCCAAGCTCAACGAGGACAATGGCGCGGGCTCGCTCACGGCGCTGCCGGTGATCGAAACCCAGGCCAATGACGTCTCGGCGTACATTCCCACCAACGTGATCTCGATCACCGACGGCCAGATCTTCCTCGAGACCGATTTGTTCTATCAGGGCATCCGTCCGGCGGTGAATGTCGGCATCTCGGTGTCGCGCGTGGGCTCGTCGGCCCAGATCAAGGCGATGAAGACCGTGGCCGGTCCGATCAAGGGCGAGTTGGCGCAATATCGCGAGATGGCGGCGTTCGCCAAATTCGGCTCCGACCTCGATGCCTCGACCCAGCGCATGTTGGCGCGCGGCGAACGCCTCACCGAGCTTTTGAAGCAGCCGCAATACAAGCCCTTCGCGGTCGAGGAACAGGTGGCGGTGATCTATGCCGGCACGCGCGGCTATCTCGATCCCATTCCCACCGCCAAAGTGGGACCCTTCCAGGACGCGCTGATCGCCAAGCTCAAG
>DASXEH010000028.1:0-56895 GCA_036490215.1 Magnetospirillaceae bacterium | reverse complement strand
TGCTCCCTCGATGAGCCCATCCCGAAATTGCGACCGGCGACGATGATGTCACCTGACCTCACTGCAGCCGCGAAGCCCGGATCGAGGGATTCGAGGCAATGTTTTGCCAATTCGGCGATGGGCTGTTTCATGTAGAGACCTGGCGCGAGCGAATCCGTATCGACGTTGTCACCGTATTTCCAGACGCGTCCACCGGTCATGCCGCGCCTCCCTGCAGGAAGGGTCGCGGATCGGCGATCCGGCCGACGACCGCACTGGCGGCAACCGTATAGGGCGAAGCCAGATAGACCTGCGCCGACGACGCTCCCATCCGTCCTTTGAAATTGCGGGCTGTCGAGGCCAGACAGACCTCATTCTCAGCCAACACACCGGCGCCGTAACCTGCGCAGGCTCCGCAGCCCGACGGCATGATGATGGCGCCCGCTGCTGTTAACGTCGCCAAGGTGCCATCGGCGGCGGCCTCGGCTGTCGTGCGCGTCGAGGCTGGTGCGATCAGCAGACGCAGGTTCTTGGCGACCTTTTGGCCCTTGAGAACCTCTGCGGCCATGCGCAAGTCATTCAGCTTCGCACCGGTGCACGCGCCGATATAGGCTTGATCGATTTTGGTCGGGCCATACGAATCGACCGGCGCGGCATTGGCGGGGCTGTGCGGCGCTGCGACCTGCGGCTGCAAAGCGCTCGCATCGAAGCGATGCGTTTCGACTGGAACAGCATCCGGATCGCCACACCATTGCGCGATATCACCTGGATCAGCGCCGGCGGCCTGGAGATAAGCGGCCGTTGTCGCATCCGGCGCGATCAGCGCGGCCTGCGCACCGAGTTCCGCCCCCATATTGCACAACGTCATCCGCTCGAGCATGGACAGGTTCGCAATCGCATCGCCGCCATATTCGATCGCCTGATAGCGGCCGCCGTCCATGCCCAGCGTCCGGCACAGATGCAGCATCACATCTTTGGCGACCACGCCGGGACCGAAATTTCCGTTCCATTCGATCCGAATCGTTTCGGGCACGCGCAACCAGATCGTGCCGGTGACGAGAACGCCCGCCATTTCGGTTGCGCCGACACCGAACATAAAGCAACCGAAGGCACCGCCCGTCGGCGAATGGCTGTCGCCCCCGACGACCAGCATGCCGGGACGCAGGTGACCACGCTCGGGCAATACGACATGGCAGATGCCCTCCATGTCGTGAAAATTCTCGATGCCCTGATCCGCCACCCATTGCCGCGTCAGTGCCAAGATCGACGCACTCTCGGCATCGAAGGCCGGCACATAGTGGTCTGAGATCGCCACTACCCGTTTTGGGTCCCAGACGCCGACCTGTAGCTTCTCCAGAATCGGTTTCACCCGCCGTGGTCCACCCGAATCATGGATCATGGCCAGATCGACTTTGCATGTGACGACTTCGCCCGGCCGAACCTGAGCCTGTCCGGATGCGCGAGCGATAATCTTTTCGGCGAGAGTTTGAGCCATTCTCATTCTCCCAAAAATGAACGCTTGATGTCGGCATAGTCGAGAATTGCCGAGGGCACACCCGATTGAGCAATCGCGCCGTTGTTCATGATATAGGCCCGATCGGCGATCTCAAGCGACTGCACGACGTTCTGCTCGACCAGAAGAATTGCCGCGCCGTCCGCATGCAACCGGCGAATGAGCGCAAACATCTCTTCGACCAACCGCGGCGAAAGGCCGAGCGAAGGTTCGTCGAGAATCAACAATTCGGGCTCGGCCATCATCGCCCGCCCGATCGCCAGCATCTGCTGCTCACCACCAGACAAAGTGCCTGCATGCTGCGCGAAGCGCTCGCGCAGTCGCGGGAATACGTCACAGACCCGTTCGATATTATCGGAACGGCGAGCGCGCGCCCGGCGATAGCTGCCCAGTTCCAGGTTCTCTCGCACGCTCATATTGGGGAAGATACGGCGGCCTTCGGGAACCTGGATCAGGCCACGCGAGACGACCGTCGCCGGCCGCACGCCGCTGATATCTTCGTCCATAAAGCGAATCGCTCCCGAGAACGGCGAGAGGATACCGCATATCGTATTGATCAGCGTCGATTTGCCGACGCCGTTGACGCCGAGCAGCGCCACGATCTCACCCTTTTCGACAGTGAGATCGACACCGCGCACGATCTCGATTGGACCATAGCCTGAGCGAACGCCATTGAGCTCAAGCATGGCTCGCGCTCCGCTTTAGACGTTCGGCAGCACCCGCGCCCAGATAGGCGTCGATCACCACGGGATCGGCGCCGACTTGCTTTGGTGAGCCCGACGCGATCAGCGCGCCATCGCACAGCACGAAACAATGCTCGGCCAAGCTGTTGACGGCCTGCATGATGTGCTCGACCAACAGCACTGTAACGCCGCCATCGCGAATAGCGCGGATGATGGCAACGATCTCCTCGATCTCGTTGGGCACCAGGCCGGCCATCACCTCATCCAACAGGAGAAGCTTCGGCGCCGTGGCCAAAGCCCGGGCGAGTTCCAAGCGCTTCCGGCCCGCAACTGTCAGATTACCGGCCACTTGGTCTAACTGGCCGCCAAACCCCACCTTCTTCGCGATCTCGCCGGCATGCTCCAATGCCAAACGGCGGTTCTTGATATGAAGGTGTGCGCCGATCGCGACGTTCTCGCGGACGGTCAGATGCGCAAAGGGTTGGACAATCTGAAAAGTGCGCACCAAGCCCGCTACGGCGATCCGGTGAGGCTGCATTCCGGTGATCGTTCGCCCGGCAAAGACAACCCGCCCCGCATCTGGAGTCAGAAAGCCCGAAATCGCACTGAACAACGTCGTCTTGCCCGCGCCATTCGGGCCGATTAAAGCCGCGATCGAGCCTTCGGCCAGGCTCAGAGTGACGTTGTTGAGCGCCATCAGACCGCCGAAACGATGGGTGACACCGGCGACGTCAAGGATCATGTGCGCCTCGAAATCAGGCGACGGGCCGAGATACGCGCCTGGCCGAAAATGCCTTCGGGCAGCGCCACCACCATGATCACGAGAATGACGCCGAAAATGACCAGCGTGATGCCCGGTGCGTCGCCGGCCACCATCTGCGCCACCCGGCTCACGAGTTGGAGCACAAGCGCGCCGACCAGCGGCCCAAGGCTGGTTCCGAGTCCACCGATAATCGGCGCCAGCAGCGCAGCCACCGAGATGTCGGGTCCGTAGGCAAGATTCGGATCGATATAGAGGAAGTACTGCACGTAGAACGCGCCCGCGAAGCCAGCGAGAATGGCGGACAGCGTTATGGCAATCACCTTCGTGGTGAATGCGTTGATGCCCAACGCGCGAGCGGCTTCTTCATTTTCGCGAACTGCGATCAATCGGGCGCCGAACCGGCCATGGTCGAGCCACCAGCCGATGGCAAGGCCCAAAGCCGTCAGCGCAAAGATGAGATAGTAGAAGCCCGCCTTCGTCGCAAATTGCGCGCTGGCAGCACCCTTGTGCAGTGGCACCAGAAGTCCGCTACCGCCACCCGTGAAGTCGACCGATTTAGCGACGATGCGGAACACTTCGGCAAACGCCAGCGTGACCAACGCGAAATACGAGCCGCGCAGGTTGTAGCGGAAGCTCAGCACACCAACCACGGCACCTGCGATTCCACCCAATAGGCCCGATAACAGGAAGCACAGCCACGGGTCGAGCCCGACGCTCATCTGCAGGATCGCCTGAGCATAGGCGCCGGTCCCGAAGAATGCGGCGTGGCCAAACGAGAACTGCCCGCCGTAGCCGGCCAGAATGTTCCAGGCCTGGCCTAGCAACGCCGCGTACAGAACCATGATGGCAAAGTTCATCCAATAGTCGGATTGGATGAGCCAGCCCGGAAGCGCGAGAACCGCCAGCACACCAAGAATGGCAAGCGCCTTGAGATTCATGCACGTTGTCCGAAGATGCCGGTGGGTTTGAACATCAGAGCGGCGATGAAAATGATGAAGATGCCGATCTGTCCCAGGCTCTCACCCAGATAGAGACCGCAGAGCGACTCGGTGACACCGATGATCAGCCCGCCCACCAGAGCGCCGACGATACTGCCCATGCCCCCGAGCACAACGACGGTAAAGGCGACCAGCACGAAGATATGCCCAACTCCCGGCTCGACATAGATGCTCGGCAGCAACAGGCAGCCCGCGGCGCCGAGACAAGCGGTACCGACGCCGAAGCTCATCGCATAGATGTGCTCGACATCGATCCCCATCAATTGCGCACCGCGCGACTCCTTGGAAACGGCGCGGATCGCCCGCCCCAAATCCGTGCGGGCCATCAGCAGCCAGAGAATCGCCGCCACAACCACAGCACCGGCAAAGGCGATCAGCTTCGGCACCGGAAGAATGGCGATGCCGATATCGACGACAGCGAGGGCGTAAGGCGTATCAATCGTGCGCGTATCGGCGTGCCAAAAATACAACGCAAGATTCTCGATAACGATCGACAGGCCCAGCGTTACCAACATCACATTGGCGTCATTGTTCCGGCTCTTCTTCTTGTTGGATAGGCTTCGGCCGATGACACCGCGCTGAAGCCCATACCCTATGGCGAACATCACCGGCACCATGACCGGCAGAGCCAGATAGGGGTCGACCCCGCCGAGGCTATAGAGGAAGTAGACGCCATAGAGCGCCACCATCAACAAAGCGCCATGCGCGAAGTTGATGATGTGGAGGACGCCATAGATCAGCGTTAACCCCAGCGCGACCAGCGCGTAGACCGCACCGACCATCAAGCCGTTCAGAACCGCAGGCGCCAGGATCGTCAGATCGAACATCGTCTCACCCGTCGGAGCGCGCGGGCCCTACTTGGACCCGCGCTTCCTTTTCAACTATCCGCGTGCCGGCATCGGGAATACGGGTTTGGCGTTGGCGAATTGCGAGGGCAGGATCACCTTGATGTCGTTGTCCTGCACCTGCAGATTGACCGCCTGCGCCCCCTGATTCTGCCCTTTTACGAACTTGGTCGGACCGTAAGGCATGAAGTGGTGGCTCCAGGTGCTGCTGGCGAGAGCCTCCGTCACCTTGGCGCGGTCTACGGAAGCGGCACGTTCCAGCGCGTCGGCCAGATACATGATGGCCTCGTAGTTCAACCACACCTCATAGGTATAGAAGAGGCCCTTCGCCTCGATCTTCTTCTTGAGATCGAGCGCCGCCTGATTTTTCGGATCGAACCAATGGTTGCAGTCCATTACATAGGCGGCGGCTTCCGGGAACTCTTTGACAAACTTGTACTGCGACGCGGCGCCGCCGAGCACTGAGTAAATGCCCTTGGAAGAGACCTTCTGCTGCTGCAGCGTGCGCGCCAGCAGCACATATTCGTTATAGTAGTTCGCCGGAATGATCAGATCCGGATTGTGCTGCTTGATGCGCAACGCGATGTTGTTGAAATCAAGTGTCGGCGTCGGATGCTTCATCACTTCCAGCACCGTGATGCCGATATTCGGCAGCGCCTTCGACAGAAGGTTGGCCGTACCGGTGCCGAACAGCGAGTCCTCGTGGACGATCACCGCCGTCTTGGCAATCTGACCCGAGCCCTGATTGATCGCACCCAGCCCGGTAATCGCCTGCTGAACGCAAGCACCGAAACCCGGGGAGAAGCGGAACGTGTTCGTGAGGCCGCGCTCCATGATCTGATCGGCGACACCGACGTCGACGATGTAAGGAAGATCGTGCTTCGCGGCTGCCTGCGTTGTCGCCAAGCAGATGAAGCTGGCATAGCCGCCGACAATGGCCGTCACACCGGCTTCGTTCAATTTCTCAACTTCGGCGCTGCCCACATCGGCCTTCGACTGCGCATCGGCAAGCGAAGCCTCGATCTTGGCACCACCCAACGACTTGATGCCTCCGGCCGCGTTGATGTCGTCGATCGCCATCAAAGCGCCGGCGCGCGACTGGGTCCCGGAGTAAGACACGGCACCTGTCACCGGATGAAGCACCCCGATCTTGACCGGCGCGGCGGCCTTGGCGATATGCGGAAAACCAAACCCGCTGGCTGCGACCGCGCCGGTAGCGGCTGTCGTGGCCAGAAAACGGCGGCGGCTCTGGGATATCTTATGGGTCATCGCTGTTTGCCCTCCTCGGTATTGGATAGAGACGGCCCACGCCGCTCATCTCTCATAGTTCAAACGCACCTAATGTTTGGACGCACCGCGGCCGCGCGGCTTACCTCGTCGCGACGCCACACCTTCATCGAGCCAAAGCTTTCCAGACCCTGAGCGGCCTGCACCGCGGGTCAGAGTCATCTTGTACTGATAGCGATCGGGCCGGTATGTGCCGGTGATGAATTCGACCGGCCGATCATTTTGATCGTAGACCGTCCGCACGATCTTCAGCACCGATGCGCCGACCGGAATGTTGAGAAGCTGTGCCATCTGGCTATCGGCCAGCGTAGCTGTGATCACCTGTTCGGCGTGGGTGATCGACGCCCCCGACCGCTCCAACAAAAGGAGCAACGGCCGCGTTTCGAGATCGCGTCGCGAATAGGATTGACCGATCGTTTGCGGCACATAGGTGACGAGATAGGAAAACGGCTCGCCATTCAGGCGCCGCACGCGGACTGCGCGCTGAACGGTCGCACTAACCGCGCATTGCAGCGCCACGGCGACATCGGTGGGGGCCGGAACATAGTCGAATTCGATGAGTTCGACTTCCGTCTTCAAGCCCATCGTCAAAATGTTTTCCAGCAGCCCTTCGATGGGTGCGCGCACGGCGGGCACCGGGCTTTCGGCGCGCACTTGGGTCCCCCGTCCCCGTAGCCGCACCGCCAAACCATCGGCAGCCAATTCATCCAGCGCACGCTTTGCGGTGATGCGGGATACGCCGTATTGACGCGTCAGTTCCTGTTCGGTGGGCAAATAGTCGTCGTGGGTGTAACCGCCGCCGGCGATCTGATCGCGCAGGATGAGATAGATCTGATGATAAAGCGGCATCGGCTGCCGTGGATCCACGGCGCCCGCCACTTTCCCTCGTCCTGAAACGCGCTTTGTTCGTGGCATTGCCCTGTCTCAGCGCTTGAACATAATGTTATATTGATATGTCTTTTTCGCGGACGCAAGCGAGTTGAGTCTCAGCCTTTCGCTCAATCGCAAAAGCCAGCGCGCGAGATTTGAGTGGGCCTATTTGGTCCCGAACGACGTCAGCCGTAACGCGCTGACAATGCTGCCGAGAAGGGCAATCAATGCGCCGATGATCAACGCCGTAATCGTTCCGTGCGCGGGCGCAACGCCGAAAGCCAGCGCTACCAAAGCGGCACCTGTCGTCTGTCCGAGCAGACGAGCTGTGCCGACCATTCCGCCGGCGCCGCCGCTGCGCTCCTTCGGTGCGGCCGTCATCATCGCCTTATTGTTCGGCGTCTGAAACAGACCGAAGCCAAAACCGCAGATCGCGATGCGAAAGCCAATTCCGAATACATTGGTCTCTTGAGGCATGGTGGCGATCAGCGCGAGACCCACCGCGAGCAAGCCAAGGCCGATCATGCATAGCCGGCCTGGCGAGAATCGGTCGGACACGCGCCCGGCGACAAGCGCGATGGCGCCGGTCGCAATCGGCCAGGGCGTCAACAAAAGACCGGTCTCTGTGGCGGTCCGGCCCAAATCGTTCTGAAAATAGAACGGCAGGGAGAGCTGACCGAGCATCTGCGCCGCGTAAGAGCAAACAGAGGTTGCGGCCGCCAATGCAAACGCGGGCCGCCGCAACAGGTCGACCGGAACCAACGGGACTTTCACCGCAAGTTCGCGCCGCACCAGCACCAAACCAATAACTGCCGCTGCGACAAATTCCGCGGCCGCCCAGGGCAGCTTGCCGCGTTCGCCCAGCGTGTCCACAGCGGCGATCAACAACCCGAACGCGATCGCGTTCAGGACAGCGCTCACGATGTCGAAACGGCCGCCGTGGCCGCCAACCTTTGGCAGAGAGCGCGTGCCGACGGCCAGTGCGGCGATGCCCAGCGGCACGTTGATCGCGAAGAGCCATTGCCAGGACGCGACAGCCAGGATCGCGGCGGCAACGGTCGGACCGATCACCGAAGAGACGGCGACCACCAGCGCATTGATGCCAAGGCCCCGCCCCAATAAGGATCGTGGGTAGATATGACGGACCAATGCTGGCATGACGGCCATCATGCCGCTGGCCCCGATTCCTTGGGCCACGCGTGCCGCAACCAGCGTCTCGAACGAAGAACTGAGTCCGCAGGCCAGCGATGCCAGGGTGAAGAGCGCCAATCCCGATGCCCAGATTTTACGAAAGCCCAGGATTTCGCCCAGCGCGGCGAGCGGCAACAGCGTAACGGCCGTAGCGACCTGATAGGCGTTGACCACCCACACCGAATTGGCCGGGTTGGCATTCAGATCACGAGCGATCGTCGGCAGCGCCACATTGGCGATCGCGCCATCGAGAATGGCCATACCAAGGCCGAGCAGAACCGAAATGATCGCCCAGATGCGCTGGGCGCCATACAGTCCGTCGTCCTGGTCTGTCACGCTGGCGCGAGCGGGATGACGGGCAGAACGAGATGCGAAGGATGCTTCGCATCGTGGCAGATCTTGTGCAGTATCGTCCTGCTGCTGCTGATGTGATACGGAATGTATTCGATATTGGTTGCGCCGCTGACGCCTGACGGCATATCGGCACTGGCAATCTCGATGCAGATGCGATGCCCGGCACGGAACAGATTGGCGGTTGCCAGAATCTCGATCGAATAGGCCGTCACCTCACCTGGCACCACAGGCTTTTGTGCCTCACGTGTCAGTGGATGCCAGGGCTTCCACGGCGTCGAGCGTTGCGGATCGAGCGCGCGATGCGAGGCTTTCAGCCAGCCGCGCGTCAACTCGCGCTCGAACAGATCATCGCGAATCTCGCGCTCGCCCTCACGCGCCGTGCGCACTGAAGGATCGGGGCCGACATCCTTCAGTGTCACGATCCAATTGGTGTCGTCTTGATCGATCGAAGCGAAGAGATTGAGCACGCTCGGACCCGCAATCAACGTGTCATGGGGCAGCGGATCGGTCAGAAAGCGCAACCGTTCGACCTTGTTTGTTTGGGTCGGCGGCATCTGCACAAACGCATCGGGCGGGATGAAATCGTCGACGCTCGAAGATTTGAACGGATCGGCGGTTAGTCGTTCCCAGCTATTGAGATAGAGCTTGGTCCATTGCGTTTCGGGCAATGGCCAATCCGATGCCGTCCGCCAAGCATTCTCGCCCATCGCCCAATAGGTGACGGACGGCTCGTTCAGCATCCCCGTGTCGTTGCCGCGCAGCCAGTGATCGTACCAGCGCAGCATATCGCCGCGAAACGCACGCAG
Organism: Magnetospirillaceae bacterium; assembly: GCA_036490215.1. Taxonomy (GTDB): domain Bacteria; phylum Pseudomonadota; class Alphaproteobacteria; order Rhodospirillales; family Magnetospirillaceae; genus JASHSH01. Next base: position 47,606 of record DASXEH010000028.1, on the reverse strand, counting down.
CGGCCGATCGAGATGGGAGGGACCGGTGAAGGTCAGGCGTTTCGGCGCCTTGACCATACGAAAGTAATTCTCGGCACCACTGGGATGCGACTTGTAGGTGTAGCCATACCATCCTGCGCCCATCGCCGTGGGCACGGCAATCTTTCCGGCCCCCGCTTCGCCCGCGCGCACCGTCTCTTCCCTGTCGTAAGGATCGATCAATACGTCGAAGTAGCGCGGCATATGCTGGCCCTTCTGCGCCAACACATTCATCACCTGGGGATACATCCGATAATCAGGATTCTCCATGGCCACTTGCCACAGCTTTTCGCGGTCGGGTGAAAGCGCGCCAGGCCCAGCTTTGTTCTGGTGCACACCGGAGAAATGGTCTTGGACATAGCGGAAGAGATGGACGACACCGCCGGGATATTCCTCGCGGAAGCCGCCCATCGGTCCATAGGCGCCGCGGCCGTCATAGGGATAGATCGCCTTGAGCAGCGCCGGCGCTTGCTTGGCCAGATTGTACTGTTCGGCAGCGAAAGCGCCGATGCCGACCATGCCGATATTGCCGTCGCACCAAGGCTGCTGCGCGATCCAGGCGAGCAGATCGTGGCTGTCCCACTCGCGTGAGCCGCCGTCTTCCGATTTGTGCATCCCGCGCGGCGCGCCGATCACATGGATGTAGCCGCGCGTGACGAAATAACGCGTGTCGCCGGCTTCCATGTGACCGAGCCAGAGCGACGACCAGGCCGGCTGCGGCGGAAAGACGATCGGGTAGTCAGACCCCTGCAGTTCCTTGCTATGGCCGCCGAAGGCGAACAGGACCGGAAACTTGCCTGGCGCATCCGGACGATAGACGTCGATCACCAGTTTGACGCCATCGCGCATCGGCACCGCGACATCCTTGTCGCAGTGGATCGCATCGTATTGCGCGGGGCGGTCGTAGTCGCTGGGTGGAAAACTGCCGGAGGTGAACGTCTCGCTCACGGCTTCTGTCCGATCATCACCGCCATCAGCGTGGCCGGACTAGACCCGGTGTTGACCCACGTGTGGTTGGTCGCACGCTGCACCACCACATCGTACTGCTGCATCGGAATCGGATCGCCGGTGTCGAGCAGCAAGCTGACCCGGCCATCCAGCAGCATGATGTAATCCACGGTCGGCGTGGTATGCATCAGCGGATGGCGACTCGTATCGGCGCGACTGGACGGATCGCCCACGCTCGCGAAGAATTCAGAGGCGATCACATTCCAGGTCGCCGCCGGAAGATTCGGATCGCTGGGTGGCAGACGAAAAATCCGGAAGATCACCGCGCCGTCCTTAGGATAAAAAGGAATGGCTTGCGGCTTGGTTTCTATGCCGCCTTGCGAGTCGCCTCGACGCATCATCCAGAAATTAAAATTGCCGAGCGTGCCTGCAGCGATGCGCGAATCGTCCGCCAGATACGACTTACCATCGGGCCCGATACCCGTAACGAGCCTGCGGAACGTGGGATTGTTGGTCTGCTCCATCGCGCGGCGACGCTCCCCAGCGATTATGTATTGTATTGCGATATAGTCGCATCGGAATACGGGATCATTCTATTGCTCTACCCTAAAAGTCAACGCCAGACCGATGAACGATAAGAGAAGAGGAGCGCCGTGAAGATCGAAGCCGCTGTGGCCCACGCCAAATTCGCACCGCTGACCATCGAGACGCTGGATCTGGCAGAGCCACGCCCGAGCGAAGTCCGCGTGCGCCTCGTTGCCACCGGCGTCTGTCATACCGATATGGCGATCCGCGATCACAAGATCGCGCCCGTGCCGCATCCGATCGTACTTGGTCATGAGGGTGCGGGCATTGTCGATCAGGTGGGTTCCGCCGTCAGCAAGGTGAAGCCCGGCGATAAGGTGATCTTGAGCGGTAATTCCTGCGGCCACTGCCCCAGTTGTCAGGTCAACCTGCCGTCCTATTGCTACGAGTTCCGCGAGCACAATTTCTCCGGCGGCCGGCCCGATGGCACCACGCCGCTGTCGTCCAACGGACGGACGGTGCACACCTTCATGGGTCAGGGCTCTTTCGCCACCCATGTGGTGTGTCACGACCGCAACGTGATCAAGGTCGCCGATGACGCACCGATCGAAATGCTAGGGCCGCTCGGCTGCGGCGTCATCACAGGGGCGGGCGCGATCATCAATTCGCTGCAGGTCGGCGCCGGCAAGTCGGTTGCCGTGTTCGGGACTGGATCGGTCGGGCTGAGCGCAATCATGGCCGCCAAGCTGATCGGCGCCAGCAAGATCATCGCCGTCGATCTCCGTGACGAGCGGCTGAGCCTGGCTCGCGAGTTGGGCGCGACCCATACGGTTAATCCCGGCAAGGAATCGACGCCCGACGCGATCAAGGCGATCACCGGCGTGGGCGTCGACTTCACCCTTGAGACGACCGCGCTGATGCCGATCTTGCGTCAGGCGATCGAAGTCCTTGCACCACGCGGGACCTGCGGCTTCGTTGGCGGCGCGCCTGAGGATGCCGAGATCACCTTTGTCGCATCCCATGTGATGAATGGCGGTCGCACCGTACGCGGCATCATCTTGGGCGACACAAATGCCGAGGAATTCCTGCCGAAGCTCATCGAACTCTATCAGCTCGGGCGGTTTCCGATCGATAAGCTGGTAACCTTCTATCCCTTCAAAGACATCAACCGCGCCATCGAGGATTCCCTGAGCGGTCGCGCGGTGAAGCCGATCCTGCGGTTCTGACGCTACGGACAAGCGGGACCGTTATGGCCCCCAACCAGCCCTATCGCCGGGTCCCTTCCCAGAGCCCGCCGAAGCCCGTATCCTTACAGGTCAATTCGGGGCTTCGGCCAAGTTCGGGCAGTCAAAATCTCATGCAATCGCGTTCACTGCGTCATTTCTTGGCCGTGGTCGAGAAGCGTAATATCACCGCAGCGGCGGATTCGCTCAATATCAGCCAGCCGGCCCTGACACGCAGCATCCGCCAGCTCGAAAAAACGATCGGCGTCGACCTGTTCGAACGCCTGCCCACCGGCGTCGTGTTGACGCGCCATGGCGAGGTGCTGGCCCAGCGCGCCAAGCTGATGGACTTGGAATACAAGCACGCCCTGGCCGAGATCAAAGCGCTGGAACAGGGCTTGACCGGTACACTGCAGATCGGTGCGGGCCCGGTCTGGATCACCGACATCCTGCCGGCAGCGGTCGCGCAGTTCAGCGCCCAGTTTCCGCGCGTCAAAATCCGGCTAATCAGTGGCACGATCGACACGCTGGTTCCCGCGCTGATGGCGGGCGACCTCGACATCGTCTGCAGCACCCTGGCCTTCCCGAGCCAGCCCGAGATCGTGATGGAGCCGCTGATCAACATCCGGCATTCCGTCATCGCCCGGGCAAGCCACCCACTGGCCAATCGCGGCATGGCGACGGCACAGGACCTGGCCACCTATCCCTGGCTGGTGCTGGCCAACGACAATGTCGGCACCAGCCGCATCAGCTCCTATTTCGTCGCCAACGGCATCGAGCCGCCAACCATCGCCGTGGAAACCACCTCGATCGGCATCATCAAGATCCTCGAGAAAGGGGACTTCCTGGCCCACATCCCCGAACGCATGCTGAGCGATGCCAACAAGTTCGGCCTACTCAGCATTCCCCATGAGGGCACGTTCTGGGAGTCCGAGGCCGGCATGACCTATCGCCGTACCAACCGGCCGGTGCGCGCGGCGGAAAGCTTCAAGACGATGCTGCGCCAATCCCTGGCCGGAAACCCGCCGAAAACCCCCGAAAATCCGCGTCGCAAGCGCTGACGCTTTTCCCCCATAACAGTGGGTTATGTGAGGGCACCGGTTATGAATTGGCCGGTCTGTCCGAGGGCTTTCACAGTGGGCCAACGAACAATTCATCCGCATGGCCGTGCCATCGGCCTCTGGGAGGCTTTCCATGCCCGCCGTCGTCGAGCCCGCAACGGGCTTGCAGTTCTATGAGTTGAGTCACGAGTGGGGCCATGGCGCCCCGTCCCTGCCCGGTTACGACGACGTCAAGATGTTCCGCTCGGTCAACCACGCCAAATTTGGCGTGATGACACATCGCATCCGTATGGTGATGCATAGCGGCACCCATCTCAACGCACCGCGCCACCTGATTCAGAAGGGCGCCGGCGTGGGTGAGATCGAGATGGATAAGCTGTTCGGCTCGGGCGTGGTGGTCTCGATTCCAAAGAACGAGTGGGAGCTTGTCACCGCTGCCGATCTGGCAAAGGCCACGCCGGCGATCGAGCCCGAAGACATCGTTGTCATCGTCACCGGCTGGCATAAGAAGTACAGCGACAGCATCGAGTATTTCGGCCACGCGCCGGGACTGGCCAAGGACGCCGCCGAATGGCTCGCGGCTAAGAAGGTGAAGATGGTCGGCGTCGACACGCCGCAGGTCGATCACCCACTAGCGACATCGTTGGGCTTGCATCGCAACGGCCCGCAGATGCGCCGTGTTCCGAAGGCCTATGAGACCAAAACCGGCCGCAAAGCGGCACAGGACTTCCCCGACTGGAACCCCGCACACCGCGCCCTGCTTGGCGCCGGCATTCCGACCATCGAGAATGTGGGCGGCGATGTCGGCGATCTGGCCGGCAAACGCTGCACCTTCCAGGCCTATCCCTGGAACTGGCCTGAAGGCGACGCCTGCGTGATTCGCTTCACCGCCATTCTCGATCCGTCGGGTGGCTATCATCTCGGCGCCGGCACGGCTGCGTAACAGGGGCAAACCATGTCGATCAAGAACAGCACCGCCGGACTGAAGTTCTACAATCTCTCCGCCCGTTGGGGCCACGGCATGCCGGAATGGCCGTCGGCGCCGGGCGTGAACGTGCACACGCTGCAGTTCCACGCCAAAGACGGTCTCTACACCACCGAGTTCGAAGGCATCATGCATCGCGGCACCCATATGGATGCGCCGATTCATGTGACCGAGAACACACCAACCCTCACCGGCTATCCACTATGGCGTTTTTTCGGCACCGGCGTGGCCGTGTCGATTCCCAAGGGCAAGTGGGAAATCATCACCGCCAAGGATCTCGAAAACGCGACGCCGAAGATCCAGAAGAACGACATCGTCATGATCAACACGGGCATGCATCGCAAATTCGCCGACACCGACGAGTATTTCAACTACTCCCCCGGCCTCTATAAGGAAGCCGCGGAGTGGCTGGTGGAAAAGCAGGTGAAGATGGTGGGCGTGGACGTGCAGGCCCTCGACCATCCTCTGGGCACCAAGCTGGTTGACCATGGCCCCGGCCCATCGCATCCCTATCTGATGGACGAATACCGCGAGGAGACCGGGCGCGATGTGATGAAGGATTTCCCATTCTGGGAAGTCGCGCATAAAACGTTGATGGTCAAAGGTGGCATTCCGGGCATCGAGAATGTCGGCGGCGATCTCGACCAGATCACCGGCAAGCGTTGCACCTTCATGGCATTCCCCTGGCGCTGGCCGGAAGGCGATGGTTGCGGTGTGCGCGTGATCGCGATTGTCGATCCGAACCAGACCTATCGCATCGAATCGGGGAAGTGAGCGGGCCATGATTACGGAAGCGGTTCGCAACCCCCTCTCGCTCTTCGACGTAAAGGGCAAGGTGGCCTTGATCACCGGCGCATCCGGCTCCTTCGGCCATGCCTGCGCCGTGGCCTTGGGCGCACTGGGCGGCAAGCTGGTACTGGTCTCGGGTTCGGAAGAGGAACTCAAACAGGTCGCCGAAGACGTTAAGGAAGCCGGTGGAGAGGCGATCACCGTCGTACGCCGCCCCGATAGCCTGGAAGATGCCCAGGCGATGCTACAGGCCGGCATCGATGCGTTCGGTCGTGTCGACCAGCTCGTCGTCGCATCCGGCACAAACAAGGCTGGCTTCATCCACGAACTCGACTACGAGGATTGGCAGGCCGTGATGGACGCCAATGTGCGCGGCGCCTGGTTCATGGCCAAGGCGGTCGGCACCCATTGGATCGAGCAGAAGATCAAAGGCAAGGTGCTGCTGATGTCATCCGTGCGTGGCCGCCATGGCAACATCTCGGGTTATACCGGCTATTGCGCCTCGAAGGGCGCCACCGATGCGCTGACCCGCGTTCTGGCCACCGAATGGGCGAAGTACGGAATCACCGTCAACGCCATCGCGCCCACCGTCTTCCGCTCCAAGTTGACCGCCTGGATGTGGAGCGACAACGAAGTTGGCCAAGCGACGCGCGCCCGCTCTCTGGCACGCATTCCGTTGGGCCGCTTGGGCGAGCCGGAGGACCTGATCGGCATGGCGCTTTACCTGCTCGCCCCGGCGTCCAACTTCTGCACCGGCCAAATCATGTATGTCGATGGCGGATTCACCGCCGGATGACCTCTGCCCCCAAACCGCGCATTTCCATCATCGGCGCGGGGCTGATGGGCCATGGTATCGCGTATCTGTTCGCGGCGACCGGCCATGAGGTGCGAGTCCATGACACGGATACTGTGGCACTGGAGCAATTGCCCAGGCGCCTGGGTGTGATCCGCGATCTCCTGGCGGGACCGATAACGGCGGCAGACAGGGTCTCAGGACATATCAGCCTGCCGGAAACTGTCGAACAAGCCGATGTGGTGATCGAGGCGGCGGCCGAGAAGATCGAGATCAAGCGTCTCATCTTTTCCGCCTTCGAACGGCACGCGCCCAAGCATGCGATCTTGGCCAGCAATACCTCAGTAATCCCGATCTCACGGATTGCGGAAGATGTTGCCGACAAGAGCCGCGTGATCGGCGCGCATTTCTGGAACCCACCCCATCTGGTTCGCTTGGTTGAGGTGGTGGTATCAGCCGAATCGAGCAGGCCTGCGGCTTTGAAGATGGTCGATCTGCTGCGCGCGGTCGGTCACCACCCGGTGCTGGTCAATCGCGACATTCCCGGCTTCATTGGCAACCGGCTGCAGCATGCTCTCAAGCGCGAGGCCATCGCCCTAGTCGCCGCCGGGGTGTGCGATGCCGAAACCGTCGATGATGTGGTGAAGCTCGGCTTCGGCGCGCGGCTGGCGGTGCTTGGCCCACTCGAGCAGTCCGATATGGTCGGGCTGCAGCTCACGAAGAATATCCATGACGTGCTGATCAGCGATCTCGACGTCACGCCGCATACCCACCCCTATCTCGATGCTTTAGTGGCCAAGGGCGACATCGGCATGAAGAGGGGACGCGGGTTCCGGGAGTGGACACCGGAACAGGCGCAGGCGGTCCGCGATCGTCTGTCGCAGTTCCTGGCAGACGCTGCGGCTCGCGAAGCGAAGAAAGCCTAGGCTGTCACGCCGACCGATTTCGCGGCGGCCACGATTCCCGCCCAGGTCACTGCGTCGATTGGAATCCCCTGCTCTAGCCGCCGCGCGCGCGATTGCCGTTCCGGCTCGCCAGCGGTGACCACCGGATGGGCCGGGTCGGCTGCCGGCGAGTCGGTGACGTGCTTTAGGATGGCCTCGATCTCGTGGTGAAAGATCGTATCCGATGTGAAACGCTGCGGATCGATCAGGATCGACAGCATATTGTTGGTCAAGCCGCGATCCTGCGGCGTACTCGCCTGGTTGGTGATGCCGCCGACAAGTGCGCCAGCCAGCAATTCGCACATGACCGCCAGACCCGATCCTTTATGCTCACCGAAAGGCAGTATCGCGCCCTGCGGCTCCTCGTAAATCACGGCCGGATCGGTGCTGGGCGCGCCCTTGGCATCGATGATCGTGCCCAACGGCAACTGCCGCTTCTCGTTATAGGCCACGCGCACCTTGCCGATCGCGATCTTGCTTGTGGCAAAATCGAGGATGAAGGGCGGATGACTGTTGTTACCTGGCACCGCGATACAGATCGGATTGGTATGCAGCCTGCCGTCGGTGCCCCCGAAAACCGCCACCCTCTGCGCACCGAAGACGACATTGACGAAGAAAATCGAGATCAGATTGGCCGCGCAGGCAATCTCCGCATAGGTTCCGACGCGTGCGATGTGATACGCATTGCGCAGCGCGACGATGGCCGTGCCGCCGGCCCGGGCCTTCTCGATTCCCCAAAGCGTCGCTTCGCGCGCCAGCACATGACCGAAGCCCATATTGCCATCGAAGATACCTATGGGGCCGTCGTCACGCTCCAGCTGGGCATGGGCGTTCGCATGCACCTTGTTGTTCCGCCGGTCGTTCATATACATCGGCAGCAGGCCGACGCCATGACTGTCATGCCCGGCTAGATTGGCATCGACCAGATGGTCGGAGACGATCTGCGCCTCTTCGGCGTTGCTGCCTGAGGCTGTCAGCATGTTGCGCACTATGCCGCGTAAGGTATCGTGCCTAATCACATGTGCGCCGGGTACAGAAGGTTTTGCGTCGCTCATAGAGTGAAGATTTTGCCCGGGTTCATGATGTTGTCAGGATCGAATGCACGTTTGACCGCGCGCATCGCATCCAGCGCCGCGGCATCATGCTCGATCTCCATATACTTCATGTTCGACTGACCGATCCCATGCTCGCCCGTACAGGTACCGCCCATCGAAATCGCGCGCTCGACCATGCGATCGACGAACTCCATCACGCCACGGAACTCCGCCGGATCGTCCACATCGATGAGCGGCAAGACATGGAAGTTGCCATCGCCGACATGGCCGACGATCGGCGCGATCAGTCCATTGGCTACGATATCGGCCTTGGTTTCCTCGACGCAGTCCGCCAGGCGCGCGATCGGCACGCCGACATCGGTCGGAAAACCTTTGGCGCCCGGCCGCAGCCCCATCGCCGCCCAATAAGTGTTGTGCCGCGCCGTCCATAGACGGGACCGATCTTCCGGCCGCGTCGCCCAAGAGAGTTCACCGCCGCCGAACTCGATCGCAATCTCGCGGAACAATTCTGATTGCTCCTTGACGCCGGCCGGGGTGCCATGGAACTCGACGAACAGCATTGGCGTTTCTGGAAGATCGAGTTTCGAATAGGCATTGCAGGCTTTCACCTGCACCTCATCGAGCAATTCGATGCGCGCGATGGGGATACCGAGTTGGATCGTGCGGATCACAGCATCGCAAGCTGATTTGACGCTGGTAAATGGGCACATCCCGGCACCGATCTCTTCCGGAATACCGTAAAGGCGCAGCGTCACATCGGTGATCACCCCGAGCGTTCCCTCGGACCCGACCATCAAACGCGTCAGGTCGTAGCCAGCGGATGATTTACGAGCGCGCGTGCCGGTGCGTGCGATATCGCCATTGGGCAGCACCACGGTGAGCGCCAGCACATTGTCTTTCATCGTGCCATAGCGCACCGCATTGGTGCCCGAGGCACGAGTGCTGGCCATACCGCCCAGTGAGGCATCGGCGCCCGGATCGATGGGAAAGAATAGCCCTTCGCTCTTGGCCGCATCATTGAGCTGCTTGCGGGTGACGCCCGCCTCGACGACACAATCGAGATCCTGCGCATGGATCGCGACGATCTTGTTCATCTGCGATGTATCGATCGAGACGCCGCCGAATGGCGCGTTAACATGCCCCTCGAAGGATGTTCCGGTACCGAAAGGAATGATCGGCACGCGATGCTCGGCGCAGAGTCCGACGATCGCGGCAACCTCTTCGGTCGTCTGCGGAAACACCACCGCATCCGGCGGTTCATTGACGACGCGCGAGAGTGTATTGGCGTGCTGCTGGCGGATGGTCAGATTATCCACCAACCGCTCGCCGAACTTGGCGCGCAACCCATCGAGCGTCGCCGTCATCGCCCCGGCTGCCGGCTTGCGGCTCATCGCACGCCATCCTCAGTCATAGCGCACCAGATACGACTTCACTTCGAGGCAGCCTTCCACCGCTTCCTCGCCGAGGTCGCGGCCGATACCCGATTGCTTGCGGCCGCCGTGAGGGAGGCCAGGATACGGGATCGCGTCGCTATTAACGGCGACGTAACCACAGGTAATCCGCGGTAGCATCGTATGCGCTTTCTTCAGATCGCGCGTCCAGATCGTTGCAGCCAGACCATAGACCGTCTGGTTGGCCAACGTAATCGCCTCTTCCATGTCATCGAAGGGCATCACGGCCAGAACGGGGCCGAACACCTCTTCCTGCACGATCCGCATATCCGCACGCGTGCCGGCCACCACGGTCGGCCTTACGTAATAGCCATCGGCCTCAAGCCGCGGATTGTCGGTGAGCAGCGTCGCCCCTTGGGCCTTGGCTTCATCGACATAGCCCAGCACACGCGATTGCTGCTTAGCGCTGACCAGCGGGCCGAGTTCGGTGTCAGCCGCAAGGCCAGGACCAATACGCAGGCTTTTGGCGCGCGCGACCACACGGTCGACCACCTGATCATAAGCCGCGCGCTGCACATAGAGGCGCGAGCCGGCCACACAGACCTGTCCCGAATTCATGAAGATCAACTGTGCTGCCGCATCGGCAGCACGATCGAGATCGGCATCCGCGAAGACGACGTTGGGCGACTTGCCACCCAGTTCGAGTGTCACTTTCTTCAGATCGCCGGTGGCCAGCGCACCGATGCGTCGGCCCACCGGGTTCGAGCCGGTGAAGGAAATCTTCGACACATCGGGATGGCGTACCAGCGCCTCGCCGGCTTCCGGCCCGGTGCCGGTGACGATATTGACCACACCCGGCGGAAACCCGGCCTCGGCGATCAACTCGGCCAGACGCAGCACCGACAGGCAGGCCTCTTCGGACGGCTTGAGCACCACGGTGCAGCCCGCGGCCAAAGCCGGCGCAATCTTCCAGATCGCCGACATCAGCGGCACGTTCCACGGCGTGATCGCGCCGACCACGCCCACTGGCTCCTTCACCGTAGCGGCGAAGAATGCACTACCCGGAATCGGCATGCCCATACTGATCGTGCGTCCGGCAATCTTGGTCGGCCAGCCCGCCATGTAGCGCAGCACGCCGATGGCGCCGGCAACATTGAGGTTGCGCGCGAAGCCCGCCGGCATGCCGTTGTCGACGATCTCGAGTTCAGCCAATTGATCGATATTGGCTTCGCAGAGATCGGCCAGCCGCGTGATCAGCCGCTCGCGATCGGCCGGCGACAAGCCATGCCATGCCAGAGCGCTCAGCGCGCGCTTGGCGGCGGTGACCGCCTGATCGATATCCGAAGCCGTGCCCGCGCTCAGCGACGAAATCACCTTGCCCGAGGAGGGATCGCGCACATCGAGAGCCTGACCGGAACCGGGTTTGGTCAGCGCACCATCGATGAAATGCATACCGCCTTTGTCGAGAAAGGCACGGGTCGAGCGCCCCAGGCGGCTCAGATCATTATCGAGTTTGCCCATGCGACCCTCTTAGATTAGCCCCGCACTTTGCGGAAGAACATATGCGGGAAGGGATTGGGGAATGCGTCGATCTGCACTTCGATCAGTGCCGGCTCGTCGGCCTTCAGCGCGGCATCGAGCGCGACGGCCAGGGTCTCCGGGCTATTCACACGGCGATTGCGCATGCCGAAACTGTCGGCCAGTTTCGCGAAATCGGGATTGCGCAGATCGGACGAGATCAGCCGCCCGCCGAACGCCTCGCGCTGGGTGCGACGCACATTGCCGAAAGCGTTGTCGTTGAAGACGATGGCTACCACGTTGATGCCGAACTGCATCGCCGTCGCCATTTCCTGCACGTTGAACATGAAGCCGCCATCGCCGCCGACATAGATGACCTTGCGATCCGGCATGCCGACTTTTGCGCCCAATGCCGTGGGATAGCCGTAGCCCAGTGTGCCTTGATAGCCGGGCTGGATCACCGTGCGCGGCTGATAGACCGGGAAACCCCACCACGAATAGAAGTGCAGCTGGGTCACGCCGAAGCAGATGATACCGTCCCGCGGCAACGCCTTGCGGATCACCTGCGTATAGGCCTCTTGCGGCGCCAGGATTTTGGCAAGCGCGGCGTGTTTTGCTGCCTTTATGGTATTCAGTTCATCGCGCCGGTCGGCGCGCTTATCGTTGTGCTTCGCCGTGCGGTCGACCAGCGCGGCCAGAGCGCCCTGCGCATCGGCCACGATATGCACATCGGGCTTCCAGGGCGCGATCGACTGCTGCGGATCGATATCGATACGGATCAGCTTGACCTGATCGTCCCAGCCCCATTCGACCATCGGGTGGAAGAATCGCGTGCCGACGGCGAGCGCCACATCGATCTTCGGCCAGAGATCGTTGCCGACCTGCATGGTCTGGGCAAAGGGACTCTCCCAATCGAGCGCGCCCATGCCGTGCTCGCTCATGATCACGGGCGCCTGGAGCATTTCGGCCAGGGCCAGCAACTCCGCCCGCGCCCCGAAAATCCCGCCACCGACAAAGATCGCTGGATTCTTAGCCTGACCGAGCAGTTTCGCCGCCCGCTCAAGCGCATCGGGATCCAGCGCCGGCTCGGGTTCCGGCCAGGTCCGTGCCGACACCGCGGCAGCGTCGCGCTGCGCGGTGATGTCGGGCGGCATCTCGACCACCACGGGCCGGCTCCGGCCGGTAGTGAGCTGGTGGAACGCGTCATCGAGCACGGCCGGCGTCTCGGCTACGGTGTTGATGCGACCCTGCCACTTCGAGACGGCAGCCATGGCGCCTGTCTGATCGGGAATCTCGTGCAAAAAGCCGAGCCCGCTATCGATGAAGCGCGATGGGATCTGTCCGGTCACGCACAGCACCGGCGAGTTGCAGGCATAGGCCGTCGAAAGTGCTGCGGTGGTGTTCAACACACCGGGGCCCGGCACGACAAGGCAGGTGCCGACTTGGCCGGTCGCCTGGGCATAACCGAAAGCCATATAGGCCGTGCCCTGTTCGTGGCGCGTGTGGATGACATTGATCGCATCGCGTTCGTCATAGAGCGCGTCGAACACATGATCGAGCTGCAGGCCAGGCAGGCCGAAGATGGTGCGGACACCATGAGCCTTCAGCCCGCGCACAAGCGCTTGCGCCCCGGTCATGGTTTCCGCGGAACCGCGTCGGCTGTCGTCCGGACCCAAACTACGCTCCTCCCGCCTGCGCCTTCGGCTTTGGCGCATCATTGGACCGCACATTCGAGCCGCACGCAAACATCGGCCAATGCCAAGCCGTCACAAGGTTATAACCGGTCGTTATGGTCGAAAACCCAGTCCGAATGGGCCAAAATCAGCGGTCTCGGTAATACTCTGTGGAGCGCCGAACAAGAATAATCGGGAAACGCCACGATGACCGAAGTGCTGATCCTTGAAAAAGAGGCCGCGACCTATCGCGACGCCCTAGCAGCGCACTTTCCCGATCTTGTCATCCACGCGACGACTGCTCTCTCCGATGCCCTCTCCTGCTGCACCAGCGTCTCGGCTGTCGTCGGCTTGGCTCACGAGCTCCCAAGCCAACTGCTCTCGGTTATGCCCAAGCTACGCTGGATTCAGGCACTGACGACGGGCACCGACAGCCTGACCGCGCAATCCGGCTTGTCCCGCCAGGTGATCATCACCTCGGGCCGCGGCATCCATGGGCCGCAGATGTCAGAAATGGCGTTCCTCTACATGATCGCCTTACTGCGCGACTTCCGCCGGATGATGACGAACCAGGCCAATGCCCAATGGGAGCGCTGGCCGCAAAGATTGCTGATGGGCAAGACGGCGGTGCTGCTGGGTATTGGCGCGATCAGCGAGGATCTGGCGCGGCGCTGCCAGGCCTTCGGCATGCGTGTCATCGGCATCAGCGATAACCGCAGCGGAGCGGATGGGTTCGATGCGATCTATCCGCGCGCCCAGATGACCGAGATCGCCGCCCAGACCGACTTCTTCATCGTCCTGGTCCCCTATTCGCCCGCAACCCACCATATGGTCGATGCGCGGCTGCTGGCGGCGCTGCCGCCGCGCGCCATTCTCATCAATCTGGCGCGCGGCAACGTGATCGACGAACAGGCGCTGATTGCCGCCCTGAAAGAAAAGCGCATCACCGGTGCCGGACTCGATGTCTTCGCCACTGAGCCGCTGCCCGCCGACAACCCGCTCTGGCAGATGGACAACGTGATCATAACGCCGCGCGTCGGCGGCATGAGCGATATCTATGCCCAGCAGATTATGCCGCTGCTGCTCGAAAATATGGGTCATTTCATCGCCGGACATACCGACAAGCTGCGCAATATTGTCGAACGCACATAAGATTTGAAGAAGGAGCGAAAGCCATGACCGCCCTCGACCGCATCCCCGTCCGCATTTCCGATGTAGAACTCAACCGCCGCTGGAGCGCCGTACGCACAGCCATGGGCAAACACGGCGTCGACGCGCTGGTGATGCAGAATACCAATGACTGGTTGGGTGGCTACGTGAAGTGGTTCACCGATATCCCGGCCAATAACGGCTATCCGCGTTCGATCATCTTCCATGCCGATGGGCCGATGACGGTGATCGAGATGGGCCCCGCCGGGCATCGGAAGAAGATGGGCGGCGACGACCCGATCCATCGCGGTATCGACGAAATGGTATTCAGCCCTTCCTTCAGCTCGATCGCCTATACCGAAGGTGACGACGCACGATTGGTCGCCGAAGAACTGAAACACCGCAGCTATCGACGCATCGGCTGGATCGGCGGCGGCTTCCTGCCTCACGCCTTCCGCCAATCGATCGAAGCCGCGCTGGGGACGAGCGCGACCTTTGTCGAAGCGGCCGATTTGGTGGACCCGATCAAAGCCATTAAAAGCGCGGAGGAGCAGACGCTGATCCGCAAGGCCGCCGCTCTGCAGGACGCGGTGTTCGAGAAGGTGCTGGGCGCGATCAAGCCCGGGATGCGGGACGTGGACGTGACGGCGCTGGCTTGGCGCGAAGGCCAGGTTCTGGGCAGTGAGCAAGGCGTCTTCCTCGGCTTCTCATCGCCCATGGGACGCTTCGCGGGGTTCGCCGGGCGGCATCTGCAGGGCCGCACCCTGCAACCGGGCGACCATCTGCCGCTGCTAATCGAGATCAACGGTCCCGGCGGGTTCTATACCGAGATCGCGCGCACGATTGTGCTGGGTCTTGCGTCTCAGGAGCTCCTGGACGGATTCGCGGTCGTCAAAGCCGCTCAGGACGCTGCGCTGAAGCGGATGAAGCCCGGCACACTTTGCCGCGACATCGCGGCCGCCCACGACGCCTATATGAACGAACGCGGCCTGCCGGCCGAGTTACGCGTCTATAGTCACGGCCAGGGTTATGACATGGTCGAGCGCCCTCTGATCCGGGCCGATGAGAGCATGGCTATCGCCGAGGGCATGTGCTTCTCGGTCCATCCCGGCTATGACACGCCAACGATGTTCGCGATGATCTGTGACAACTACCTGATCGGCCCAAATGGCCCCGGCGAATGCCTGCACAGGACCGAGAAGAAGATTTTCGAGGTCTGAGCTAGCCGCGGACAGTGCGGATCAGTCGGCGCGAAAGTGGGAACAGCTGCACGCCGTAGCGATCAGCGAAGAAGCCCCATAGGCCTTTCGGCGCCTTGAGCATGATCACGATGCCGACCACACCCAGGATGATCAGATAGATGCTGCCGAGATCGGCGAGGAAACTGCGCAGCAGCATATAGATGATCGTGCCGATGATCGGCCCTTCGACCCGGCCGATCCCGCCGATCACCGTGATGAAGATGACGTTGACGGTCCAATCGTTCAGGCTGAAGCCCGAGTCGGGCGTGATCGTCAGGCGCTGCAGAAAAATCATCGCGCCGATCATCGCGGTGCCGAAAGCGCCCAACACGAACACGACCAGCCGCGCGCGATTGACGTCGATCCCGTTCGATTTCGCCGCCATCTCATTGTCGCGAATCGCCTGTAGAGCGAGACCCCAGCGGCCGCGCAACAGCATGACGATCAGACCGATAACGATCAACATCAGGCCGAGGATCGTCCAATAGATCAGGTGCTCGCGCGCATCGCGCGTCGCGGCCATCGCTTTGACGACCGCAGCCGGCAGGCTGATGCCCGAACCGCCGCCGACCGCATCGATCTGGACGAAGACCTGCTGCAGTACATCGGCGATGACCCAGGAACCGATGGTGAAATAGGCGCCGCGCAGACGCAAGAGCAGCAGCACGATCGGGATCGCGAAAGCGCCGGCAAGGATACCGGCCAAGGGCACACTCAAGATCGGGTTGATGCCAAGCCACAGCGCGCTCAGGAACAGCGTGTAACCGCCGAGCCCGACGAACGCCTGCTGCCCGATCGACACAAGGCCGGCATAGCCGGCGAGTAGATTCCAGAGGCTGGCGAGAGCGATATAGGAGAAGACCTCCGTGAGCGTGCGCGCCTGCGACCGGTCGGCCCAATAGGGCGCAGCGATCAGCACGATTACGACGATCGTGAGTCCAACCATGCCGATACGGCTCGAACGGTCGGCATGGGCGACAGAGAAAACCGGAGCCGGATGCGTCGTCGCGGTCATCACGTCACCTTCGGAAACAGGCCCTGCGGCCTGATCAGCAGGATGGCGAAGAGCGCAACATGACCCGCGATGATCGGCAAGCCGAGATTGATTTGGCCGCCGATCGCCTGGGCGACGCCCAAGACGACGCCACCTGCGAGCGTGCCCCACAGGCTGCCCAAGCCACCGATGATGATCGCCTCGAAGCCATAGATCAGCAGCAGCGGTCCGAGGAACGGGTTGAAGCTCTTCAATATGGCGATGAAGATGCCGGCTATGGCGACAACGGCCAGCGATAGCGCCATGGCCACGGCGAAGACATGGCGTGTCTCGATGCCCATCAACTGGGCCATTTCTTGATCGTCGGAGGTCGCGCGGAAGGCACGGCCGATGGCGGTGCGATAGAAGAGCAACTGCAACACACCGATGACGACGATCGCCGTGACGAATTGGATGATGGGTAGAACCCCCACATTCAGGCCTTCGAGCAGCTTCCAGCTCGCGACTTCGAGCGACCCGCCATCCAGTTTCCGGCTGTCGGCGGTGAACAGCATCAACAATGCATTCTGAATAATGACCGAGAGACCGAGTGTCACCAGAAGCGGCGGTAGATCGTCACCCAAGGTGAAGTTCAGCAAACCACGCTGCAGCGCATAGCCGACGACCGCTATGATGGGGATGACCACGATCAGCGATGTGAATGGGCCGAGGCCCAGCAATTCGATCACGAAATAGCCCATATAGGCCGCAACGACGATCAGATCGCCATGGGCGATATTGACCAGGCGCATCACCCCGAAGATCAACGACAGGCCGGCGGCGAAGAGCGCATAGAGCCCGCCGAGCAGCACACCTTGGACGATGCCGTTGACCCATTCCATCCGTCACACTCCGAAATAGGCGGCTTTGAGTTGGTCGCGCGATAGCGACGACGAAACGCCCTCGAGCGAAACGCGACCTTCTTGCAGGCAGTAGACATAGCTGGTCGCCGTCACGGCTTGCATGACATCCTGCTCGACGATCACGATCGACGTGCCTTCCGCGACAATCGACGGCAGTCGCGTGAAAATGTCTTTCACGATGATCGGCGCTAGACCCAAGCTGAGTTCGTCACAGAGCAGCAGGCGCGGGTTCGACATCAGGGCACGGCCGATCGCAACCATCTGTTGCTGACCGCCCGAAAGCGACATGCTGCGCTGATTCTTGCGCTCTTCCAGAATCGGGAAGAGTTTGAAGACACGCTCCAGGCTCCATGGCCCCTTGCGGCCGAGCTGGCCGCCGATCATCAGATTCTCCATCACGCTCAGTGACGAGAATAGGCGGCGCCCTTCGGGTACGAGCGCGATGCCGCGTTCGACGAGTTTCGGCGGACGCAATCCCCCGATCGCTTCGCCATCGAAGTGGATCATGTCGCGCTCAGTCGAGATCAACCCGACGATGCTTTTCAGTAGTGTGCTTTTCCCCGCGCCATTGGCGCCGATCACGGCAACGATTTGGCCGGCATCGACCGACATCGAGACGTTATAGAGTGCCTGGAAGTCGCGATAGAAGGCGGCCAGGCCTTCGACCTCAAGCAGCGCCATGGCGGGCTCCGCTTGTCTTGGGTTGAGCCACGCCGATCCGCTCAGTCATCCGCCGGAATCCCCATATAGATTTCGGTCACTTTGGGGTGGCGAATCACGGCGTCGGGTTTACCATCGGCGATCAGATTGCCACCGGCGAGCACGACGACACGGTCGACCACGGCGATCAGCGCATGCACGATGTGTTCGATCCAAATCACGGAGATGCCGGTGCCGCGGATTTTCTTGATCAGCGCCACCAGGTCTTCGCATTCGACTTCGCTGAGCCCGCCTGCCACCTCGTCGAGCAGCAAAAGACGCGGACGCGTAGCCAGAGCGCGGGCCAATTCCAGGCGCTTGCGGTCGAGCAAGGTGAGCGAACCGGCGCGTTTGTTAGCCTTGTCGGCCAATTCGCATTCCTCCAGGGTCTCGGCGGCCAGTTGATAGACTTCCCGCTCACTCTTGCCGCGCGCGAATGCTGCGGCAACCACGAGGTTCTCGAAAACGGTCATGCCGCCGAAGGGCTGCGGCACCTGGAAAGACCGCGCCATACCCAGACGGCATCGGTCGGCGGCCGACAGCCGAGTCACGTCGCGGCCTTCGAAGGTGATGCGTCCGCTATCGGGCGCGATCGTGCCGGTGATGATGCCGAAGAGTGTGGTTTTGCCGGCACCGTTAGGGCCAAGCATCCCCAAGGCCTCGCCTTCAGCCACATCAAGGCCGAGGTCGCTGGCGATAACCACCGCCCCGAAACTTTTCGAGACGTTATCGAGTCTAAGAACGGAACCCACTCGATCCCCCGGGGGTCTGCAGCCGCCGTGCCGGCGGCTGCAGTTTATGCCCCGTTACCTTTTCCCTCAACTCCAAGCCGCGAGCGGCAACAGCTTCGACGTCGTCTTGATCTCGGGGAAAGCCCCACTGTTGACGATCTCGATATCGTAGCGGTCGCCGTGCTTCTGCCACTGACCGGCAACAACCGGGGTGGTGCAGACGTTCTTCACCGGACCCGGCCATTGGATATGACCGACGATGGTGTCGAGGTTGGTGGTTTTGATCGCCTCGAGGATCGACTTCGGATCCTTGGGGTCCTTGGTGCGCTTCAGCACGTCGATCACCACTTCGAACAACGCATGCTTGAAGGGGATCGGCGCTGTCCAATGACGCTTGGTCGCGGCTTCGTAATTGGCCGCAAGATCCTTCGACGAGACGCCTGTCAGGCTCGACTTGAACGGATAGTCGGGCGACCACCAAAGTTCGGCGCACACGCCTTCGCCACGATTTTTCAGCGAGGCGACGTCCGCCGGGAACAAGAAGGCCTTACCCAGGGTGACGATCTTTGGCTTGTAACCCTGCTGTGCACACTGCGCCGAGAAGGTAGCGTAGTCGGGCGTGAATAGGTTGCCGGTGATGATCTCGACATTGCCCTTCTTGAAGGCGGTGATCTGCGGCGTGAAATCGTTGCCGAAGGCCGGGAACTGGCCGGGGTCGACCACCGTGAAGCCCGCTTTCTTGATGGCGGGAACAAAGGCGTCATGCCACGAGGTATCGTCCTGCGCTGTGTTGAACAGCGTGCCGACAACCTTGTTGGTCTGCTGCGCCTGCCAAAGCCCGATGAAGGCCGCGAGCACCTGATCAAGGCCCCAGAAGAAGTGATAGGTCCATTCGAAGCCCTTATCCTTCGTGCCGCCGCGGCCGTAGTAATAGGACTCCCACGGATCGTCGGCTGTGATGCAGGGCAGCTCGTTGAGCTCGGCCGCATTGGCGACCGGATTACAGTCGATCGAACCGCTCGACGCGGTGATGATGTCGACCTTGTCCTTGAGGATCAGATCGTTCGCGACCTCCGAGGCCCGGCTTTCGTCGGTCTGGCTGTCCTTGGTGATGATCTCGATCTGGTAGGTCTTGCCGCCGATCTTCAGCCCTTCGCCGATATGCTTCTTGACGTCTTCGAGCACCCAGTCCTGCGCTTCGGCGAAACCGGCCATCGGGCCGGTCTTGGGCGAGACATGGCCGATCTTGATGACTTCGGCGGCCCGGACGATGGCGGGTGCGCCGATCGTCGTCGATGCCGCGAGAGCGGCGCCGCCTTTGAGAACCGTGCGACGCGACGGTCCGGTGATGATCCTCTTCATGGCGTTCTCCTCGATCGATTCATTGGTATCAGTTCGCGTAGGGCCAACACGCTTCGACCACTGCGGGAGACCGCGGCCGTTTCACAGCGCTGCACCACCTAAAAAATTGATATCGCTCCCCGTGCGGGTTTTGTTTTGTCTCGGTAAGACTCGTCCGAGAACGAATCGCCGAACCACCCGCTTTATGCCGTGCTTGAAAGGATAACAACGCCGTTTTCCCATCCTAATCACTTCATCGGCAGGAGCCATAAGCGTCGGGTATGGTAGGATTATCGTAACCGCATAGCGGTGGAGTATCGATTTTCCGACGGCTTTGATGCGGCGCAGCGCATTGTTCTGGGATCAAACGTTTGATCCCGCATAGCGCCGCGAGCGTTTCTACAGAACGCGAAGGAAAGATCAGGCGACGAAGCGTTGCAGCATCATCTCGCGGAAGAAGCGCGGCAGTTCGCCGATATCCCGGGGTCCCCACCCCGCGGCAACGGCGACCGAGAGTGATGACAACGCGGCCGACGCACAGGGCGATGGCACGCCCGACAACGCGGCCGTGGCTACTGCTGACATCACGTCTTTCCGCAAGGTCGCAATATCGAGCGTGATCGAGACCTCTCCGCCCAGAAGCGCCGCCATTTTGCTCGCCAAGATTGCATTGGCTGTCGGCGCTTCGCTCAGGATATTGAGCACCTGGTCAGAGGCCACGCCCTGATGGATGGCCAGCGCGAGCGATTCGCTTAGCGACTGCAAATAGGTCGCGAGCCCGAGATTAACCGCCAGCTTTGTGGCACAGCCGCTGCCGACCGCCCCCATCACCGCTACGCGACGCGTCAGCAGATCGAGAACCGTGCAGGCGCGCACGATATCGGCCTCCTGCCCACCGACCAGGGCCAACAGGTTGCCGTCTTTGACTGTCGGGATCGATCCCAGCACCGGGCTATCGATCAGCGCCGCACCTTTGGACTGGGCAGCAACCGCGAGTTCGCGGACGGTGGCGGGCTGAAGCGTGCTCATCTCGATAAACAGCTTGCCTTGAACGGGAGCCGACAACAGTCCGCGTTCGCCGCGATAGACCTGCCGCACGCCGGCATCGTCGGTGATGATAGAGAGGATGATATCAGCGGCTGCCGCGACATCCTGCGCAGTTCCAACCGACTGGACCATCGGTCCGGCGCCACGCATCGCCGCCTCAGCACGATCCCATGCCGTGATGCTATGGCCATGATCGACGAGTCGCGCGGCGATCGTGCGCCCCGCCCCATTCGCCCCAACCCGATCAGACCAATCCGCATCGTTCGCGCCTCAGCCGATCATCGCTTCGAGCTTAGCCTTCGCCTTGAGGAGCCGTTCGGCCATGCGTTTCTCCTGGCCATAGAAACGCTGGCTCGGCACCGGCACCGAAATCGCAACCGCGTTACCGAACGGATCGCGCAACGCCACACCGACGGCACCGATCCCCAAGGTGTGCTCCTCCCGATCGATCGCATAGCCTGCCTTGCGCACAGTCGCCAGATCGCCGAGCAAGGCCTTCAGGGTCGTATGGGTATTAGGCGTCCGCTTCTCGTATTGGCGGCCGACCAATTGCTCGATCTCGGCATCGGCCAGTTGTGCCAGATAGGCTTTGCCATTGGCGGTGCAATAGAGCGGAAACGAGTCGCCCACCGATGACACGGTGCGCAGCCGGTGCGACCCGGTAATCTGATCGATGAAGACCAAATGATCCTTACGCACCACGGCGAAATCGACCGTCTCGCCCAACTCCTTGCCGAGATCGGCCAGATGCGGATGAGCCATGGCGACGAAATCGCTCTGCACCGAGCCGGCCATGCGCAGAATCGCCGGCCCCAGGCGCACCCGGCTGTTGGGCGCGGCGGCCATGACGAAGGCTTCCTGCTGCAGAGCGCCGACGATGCGCTGCACGGTCGAGCGCGCCAAATCGACACGCTTGGCGATCTCACCCAAGCTGAGGCCATCCGGCTCTTCTTCCAACGCCCGCAATACGGCGGCGGCACGCGCGATCACTTGGATCTGGCTCTTTTCGCTTTTATCGGCCGGTTTTTCTTTATCCATCACAACGATCCGAACGCCTTGTCCTGTCTTCTAGAATTTGACCAGATCGGCGCCCTTTAGGCCAAGGGTTTTGCGCGCCTCGTCGGCCGTGGCGACGGAATACCCCAGTTCCTCGATGATCCTGCGAATCTTGGCCACCTGAGCGGCATTGTTCGAGGCGAGCTTGCCGCGGCCGATATAGAGACTGTCCTCCAGGCCAACGCGCACATTGCCGCCCATCATCACCGCTTGGGTGGCGAAGTTCATCTGATGCCGCCCCGCCGCCAGCACCGACCAACGATAGGCGTTGCCGAACAGTTTGTCGGCCGTGCGCTTCATGAACATCAGGTTGTCGAGATCCGCACCGATGCCACCCAAAATGCCGAAGATGAGCTGGAGAAAGACCGGCGGCTTGAACAGCCCGCGATCGAGACAGTGCGCCAGATTGTAGAGATGGCCGACGTCATAGCACTCATGCTCGAACTTGGTGCCATGCTCTTCGCCGAGTCGGCGATAGATCTTTTCGATGTCGCGAAAGGTGTTGCGGAAGATGTTGTCATCGGACTCGCGCAGATAGGGCTCTTCCCAATCGTATTTCCACGATTTGTATTTGTCGGCGGCGGGATAGAGCGCGAAGTTCATCGATCCCATATTGAGGGACGCCATCTCGGGCGACGCCTTCAAAGGCGCGGCCAGCCGTTCGTCGAGCGACATCTTCACGCTGCCACCCGTGGTGATGTTGATCACCGCGTCGCAGTTCTGCTTGATGCGCGGCAGGAACTGCATGAACACGGCCGGATCGGGCGTCGGCCGGCCATCCTTCGGATCACGGGCATGGAGATGGAGAATCGCGGCGCCGGCTTCGGCCGCGGCGATCGCCTGTTCGGCAATTTCATTGGGCGTGAGCGGAAGCGCATCCGACATGGTCGGCGTATGGATCGAACCCGTGACTGCACAGGTGATGATGACCTTTTCCGCTTCAGCCGCCATGAAACTCTCCTAGCCCTTCTTCGCCCATTGCTTCAGATGGTGTAGCACGCGGCTGCGGACTTCAGCCGGTTCTTCTTTGCTCCACCGGCGAAACCCTTCGCCGGACTTCATGCCCAGCCGCCCTTTCGCGACCAAGTCGCGCAGATAAGGCGACGGTCCAGTGGAGCGATCGATGGCCGGCAGAACCGTTTCGTGGATCGCCAGAGTCAGATCGGTACCGACTAGATCTGCGTTTTCGAGCGGCCCGAGCACACCCAGGCGGCGACCGAAACTGGCTTTAACGACGGTGTCGACCGTTTCAGCGTCGCAGATGCCATTCTGGACGAGCGCAATCGCCTCTCGCCACAAGGCGTGCTGAAGACGATTGCCGACGAATCCGGCCACGTCTTTCTTCACATGGACTGGCGTTTTACCCACAGCCGCATGCAACGCCATGGTCCAATCGAGGCTCGCTGGTGATGTCCATTCCGTGCCGATCACCTCGACCAGCGGCACCAGGAACGGCGGATTCCACCAATGAGTGCCGAGAGCGCGCGATCGGTCACGCAGCGGTTCCATGATCTTGGTGATCGGAATGACCGAAGTGTTGCTGGCGAAGATGGCCTTGGCTGGCGCGTCCTTCTCGACCTCGGCAAACAGCTTTCGCTTGAGATCGAGGTTTTCGAGCGCCGCCTCGACGACGAAATCGGCGTTGCAGACCGCATCAGCGAGAACAGCACAGGGCCGAACCCGTTCGGCCGCTGAAGAATCTTCGTCAAGATCGATCAGATTCTGCCGGATGCGCGCCTGAACCGAATCGAGGCTGGCCTGGACGGAGTCATAGATGGAGACCGCATGCCCGTGCGACGCGAAGACCTGGGCGATGCCATGGCCCATCAACCCCGCGCCGATGACGGCGATGCGTGCTTTCTCGGCCATGGATCAGCCCGCCGTGTAGCCGCCGTCGATATACATGACCTGGCCGGTGCAGAAGTCCGAGGCCGCCGACGACAAGAAGAGCACCGTGCCTATCAAATCTTCCGGCTCGCCAAGACGGCCAAGCGGAATGCGCGACAGCATCCCTTCGCGCACCGCCGTACCCTTCGGATCGTCGGCGAACATCCAGGCGGTCAGTTTCGAGCGGAACACGGTCGGTCCGATGCCGTTCACATTGATCTTGTGCTTGCCCCATTCGCAGGCCAGCGCCCGCACCGTGCCGTCGATAGCGGCCTTCGATGCGCAGTAGGCCGTGTAGCCGGCGGGATGACCGAGCTTGCCGCGGGTGGACGAGATCAACACAACCTTCCCGCCCTTACCCTGCTTAAGGAACTGTGCACCCGCTGCTTTGCAGACGAGCCAGGAGCCCTTCACATTGGCATCCATCACCGCCTCCCATCGTTCGACCGACATGTCGACGATGGGTGACGGATCGTTGGTGCCGGAACTGGCAACGAGAATGTCGAGGCCACCGAAGGCTTCGACTGCCTTAGCCACCATCACCTCCGCATCGGCCAGGGACTCGGGACGCTTGGCGATCGAGACAGATTTACCGCCGATCGCGGCGATCTCGCTCTCCAAAGCGGCCAGTTCCTTGGCATTGCCGGCCGCCAGCACGACCTTGGCACCGGCGCCAGCGAGCCCCAGAGCCGCGGCGCGGCCCAGAGCGCCTGAGGCGCCGGTGATCAAAGCCGTCTTACCGGCAACGTCGAACAGTTTCGATGGGGGGGCGATGGCGTTCATGGCTCAGGCTTTCGGCGGATAAGGAATGATCACCAGCATCGAGGCCGGCAGATTGGTCTTGTTCTCGATCGCCCGCGACTCGCCGGGAGCGAGGTAGCAGGAATCGAGCGGCCCCAGAGTCTCGGCACCCGCATCGGTCGTGATGGTCACATGGCCCGAGACGACCACATAGACCTTCTCCAGCGGCGTGCCGTCTTTTTCGGCGCCGCCGCCCGGCAGAAAGTGAGACAGGCCGACCCAAAAGTTTTTCGAGTCGCTGGCGTCGAAGCCCTGGAGCCGGAAGCCCTTCATGTCGAAGTGCTTCGGCGCCGTATAGGGCTTCGCCTGATCGATGCGGGTGACTTTCATGATTTATTTCCCCGATTCGATGCGGAACTTGCCGGTGGGATCGGCCATAGCCACCAGACGCACGATACAACCGTCGCCCTTCACCCAGCGCCAGGGGAATGCGGCGAAGGTCATGCGCTTGCCGGTGACCTTGTCGAGCTCGCCGCCGACGTTCTCAATGCCGCAGATGCCGGCCGAGAGAATGGCGCGGTGGCACGGCTCCCACAGCGGGAAGTCCTGCATCACCGAATGACCGGTCTCGCGCTTGTACTCGGCGACGACGTCGGGGAGCAGACCGTTCGGGGCGCCGGGGCCATGGCCGCCGATGGCGGTGGCCAGCGGGTGATCGAGCGCCTGGGTATCGGTGCCGACCATCTTCACACCGCGGTCGGCGAACCAATCGCCCGCTTCCTTGTAGAAGCCCGGCGAGTACGCGTAGTATTGCCGGCTGTCGCTGTAGTACTTGTGCCAGCCCGTGTTGACGATCACGAAATCACCCGGCTGGATCTTCGGCCGCGCGTTCTCGAGGTCCTTGGCGGTGATCACTTCCCATTTCTTCTTGGGGATCGAAACGACCACACCGGTGCCGAAGAAGCCTTCGAGCGGCATCTCATCCATAAAGCGCGTGCCTTCGACCACATGGGCCGGGGCATCGATATGGGTGCCGGAGTGCATGACGGTGGTGATGCGCTGAGTCAGCACGCCCGACTTCGCATGGTAGTGCAGGCGCTCGATCTTCACGTCTTCGAAATAGGGCCAGTTCGGCACGCCGAGACCCCAGGGGTGGCTGAGGTCATAGAACTTCAGGCCGGTACCGGTCGACTTCTTGGTGGGCTTCTTCGCCATAATATTCCTCCTTGGATGCGAAAATTGGAAACGGACAACTAGTCGGCTTCGCCGACATAGAGATGACGCAGGCGCGGATCGCTGCGAATTTTCTGGGGAGCGCCGGACAGCGCGATGCGCCCCTGCTCCAGCACGTGAACGTGATCGGCCAGATCGAGCGCGCGGTCGACATCCTGCTCGACGATCAGCATGGTCAGACCGGCGGCTCGCAATTCATGCAGCGTGGCGTAAAGCTGATCGACGATCAGTGGCGCTAGCCCAAGGCTGATCTCGTCGAACACGATGAGCCGCGGCCGACTCATCAGCGCACGGCCGATCGCCAGCATCTGTTGTTGGCCTCCGGATAAGGCCATGCCGGGACCATGACGACGCTCGGCCAGGATGGGAAACAGGCCGTAGACGATGTCGAGCCGCTCGCGTTGTATCGCAACGGGAACGTCCCGTGCGGCGATGCGCAGATTCTCTTCGACGGAGAGTTCGACGAAGATACGCCGCCCCTCCATGCACTGGGCCAAACCGAGCTTGGAGAGCCGGTGCGACGGCCAACCGGTGACGTCCTGGCCAGAAATAAGAAGCTGCCCCGCCGTTGGTTTAACGGTGCCATTCAGAACATTAGCCAGTGTCGTCTTGCCCGCACCGTTGGTTCCAAGCACAGCAATCGCCTGTCCGGGCTTGATGGTTAGTGTCACGCCGCTGAGCACGCGGGCGAGACCATAACCCGCCGACACATCGCGCAACTCGACCAGCGGGGTGTCGGCCGCTGCAGAAGATGCCGTTGCAACAACCTGGGCGATGGCCCGCGCCTGATCTTTCGGAGGATCGGGCTGCGAGAGCGGGGCAACTTCGGTCTTGGCCTGAGCGGCGGGCCCTCCCTTCGCGGCCCCGTGCTTGGTGCCGAGATAGACGGCGGCAACGTCGTCGCTCGCCAGAACCTGAGCGGTCGTGCCTTCGAGAAGGAGACGGCCGAAATTGAGAACGGCGAGGCGCGCGCAACATTCCTTCACCACGCGCATCACGTGCTCGACGATCAAGATCGACTTAATTTCGCCGGTCAGCGAATGGATCAACTCAATCAACTCGCTGATCTCGGAATCGATCAAGCCTGCCCCGACCTCATCAAGCATTAGGAGCTTGGGCCGCAGCGCCAGGGCGCGCGCCATCTCGAGCCGCTTGCGCCGTAGCAGCGGCAGAGCCCGCGCCGGGCGGCCAGCGGCATCGGCCAATCCTGTGCGTTCGAGAATCCCGCGACAATCGGATCGGGCTTGGCTGTAGCGCAGTGACGGCGAGGCCGAGAAGATGGCAACTAGAAGATTTTCCTCGACTGTCATGTCGGGAAACGGCCGTGGGATCTGGTAGGTCCGCCCGATCCCTTGCCGCGCACGATCAGCGGCCGGCAAAGCGGTGACGTCCCGTCCATCGAGATGGATTGTGCCTGTCGTCGGCGTCACCGCACCACCGAGCAACCCGACCAGGGTCGATTTGCCGGCGCCGTTGGGCCCGATAATGCCCAGGGTCTCGCCGGCATAGACGGACAGATCGAGATTGTCGATGGCAACCACGCCGCCATAGCGCTTGGTCACGCCGGAAATACGCATCAGGACATCAGTCGCGCGTGCATCACCGGCCGGCACGGCTTGCCCTTGGATACTCATGACGCATTGCCCGCCGCCGGCGCGAACGGCGTGGCGGCAGCCTTCCGGTATTGCCACCACCGCTTGGCGAGACCCGTCAACCCCGCCGGGGCAAAGCGAATCACGATGATGAGGATGAGGCCATTGATGGCGACATGCAGTTCCGGGTAGTCGGCAAGGAGTTCGGCAAGTGCGACAACAACGATCGCACCGACAATCGCACCCGCACGTTGGCCCATGCCGCCGACGACGACGATCGTCACCGCGTCGATCGACCATTGCAGGCCGAAGGTGCCATAGGGTTCGATCGTGCCGAGATGAAGCCCCTGCAGCGCTCCGGCAACGGCCATCAGGGCACTGGCGACCGTGAACGCGGCGAGTTTGACGCGGAAGGCACGAACGCCGATCTGCGCCGCCGCCGCTTCATCGTCGCGCACCGCGCGCAAAGCGATCGACAGGCGCGATCGCGTATAAATCGAGATCACGATCGTCGCCAGCGCGAAGACCACGGCGGCGTAAATATAGAGTCCGGTGGGTGACGGCGGGTCGTCCCGCAGGAACAGGCCGGTGGCGCCGCCGAAATAGTTGAAGTTGATCATGAACAGGCGCAGCGCCTCGCCCAGCGCCAGCGTGCCCACCGTGAAATACAGGCCACGCAAACGGAACACCGCGGGCGAGACAATCGCCGCCAGGATTGCAGCCGCCACCGCGCTGGCGGTCAGCGCGAGCGGCAAGCTCGGCGAGATATGGTTGAGCATGCCTACGAGCACATAGGCACCGATACCGACGGATGACGCGGTGCCAAGCGACACGAGGCCGCCATAGCCCGCCATCAGGTTCCAGGCCTCGCCCAACACGATATAAAGCAGCAACCGGAAGCCGATCTCGATGCCGTATTCGCCGGTCGACAGCGGCACGAGCACGATGACCACCAGCGCAGCAGCCATCCATAAGATCGTCGGACGCCAGGTATTCATATCCGCCCTCGCGACAACAGACCCTGCGGCTTCACCGCGAGCACGCCGAGGAAGATCACCAAGCCAACGAGTTCGCGGTAACCATCGCCCAATGTCACGCCACCGAGACTCTGCAGGAAGCCCAGCAGCATGCCGCCGATCAACGTACCGAAAATGTTGCCAAGGCCGCCCAACACCATGATGGCGAAATTGGTCAGCAGATAGCCGGAGCCTGAAGTCGGCGTGAATGAGAACGCGAGGCCGATCAGCGTTCCGCCCACACCGGCGCAAGCCGCTCCAAGAGCAAAGGTCAATGCATAGACGCGCTTCACGTCGACACCCATGATTCCGGCCGCGGTCGGATCCGTAGCTGCCGCACGCAAATCGCGGCCGAAGCCCGTGCGCGATACGAGCAGATGAACCAGTACGATGATCACCACGGAGATGGCGAAGCCGATCACATAAATCTGCGCCACCGTCACCGAACCGATCACCAACGGTTCCGTGGCATAGCTGCGCTCGATCGAGCGTGTGTCGCCGCTGAATAGGATCGTGTAGACGTTCTGCAAGATCACCGAGAGGCCGAACGCCGTCATCATCGGCGCTTCGACTCCCTTTTCGATCAGTGGCGAAAGCAGGAACTTCTGAATCGGGTAGGCCAATACCGCCAAGATCAGGCCGATCAGCAGCAAGCCGACCAGCGGATCGATCCCGAACAGCTGCAGCATGAACATGCCGAGATAAGCGCCGCCGATCAGAAATTCGCCGTGAGCGAGGTTCACCACGCGCATCACGCCAAGAACAAGCGATAGTCCAAGCGCGGTGAGCGCCAGATCTCCGCCGAGGAGAACCCCCGAGATCAGATTGCTGACGAGCACCGCGCCGGACATAGCGACTCCTGATTCCTAACTTGAGCTAGGGATCAGTTCGGGATCGGGAATTCAAACTTCCCGGTCGCGCGATTCGCAGGCCACACGACAACCGATTTGCCGTTCTGCCACTGGTCTTCGACAAGTTCGAGCTTCGACGTGTGCTCGGGGCTGAACTTGACCGGGCCGACCACGTAAGTCTTGTCGGTCTTGGCGATTGCCGCGTTGATCTTGGCTGGATCGGTCGAGCCAGCAGCCTCGATCGCGTCGAGCAACACCTTCGCCGCCGCATAACTGTCGGCAATGTGCTGGCTACCGGACTTGCCGGTATCCTTCTCGAATTGCTTCTCGAGATCGGCCGCACCCGGATACGGGAATGACGGATCCCAATAGCCGCCGACCAAGATGCCTTCGGCCAGCGGACCGAGCGCCTCGGCAAACTGCACAGGCTCGGCGCCCTTTTCGATCACCATCAGCTTCGGACTATAGCCACCTTCCTTCATCTGCTTGCGCAGCGCGACGGCCGGCGGCGTCACGAAATCGGACATCACCACATCCGCGCCGGCGTTCTTGGCCTGAGCGACGATCGAGGTGAACTGGGTGTTGTCGACCGGGAACGAGCCATTGGCTACGACTTCGTAGCCATTTTCCTTGGCCAGCATCGGCCACACTTTGCCGCCGACGATCAGACCGTCAGGACCATTGTCGGCCATGATCGCCATCTTGTTGTCGGTCTTGATGCCCAGGTCCTTCATTGTCTTGAAAGCCAGGGACGCCAATTCGCGTTCGTCGAAGAAGATGTCCCACACCCAGTTCCACTTGCGGACCGAGGTGAACGCGCCCAGCGGGTCGCAACCCGTGACCATCGGCACTTTGTGACGCTCGGCCACCAGCGCGCCGGCATTGACCAGCATCGGCGTGCAGGAGCCGAGCAGTGCGGTCACATGATCGCGCGAGATCAGCGTTTCGACATTGCTGGCGGAAACGTTCGGGTCTGTCTTGTCGTCGCGGATGATCAGTTTGACCATGCGCTTTTTGCCGTCGATCGTGACGCCGCCAGCCTTATTCACTTCATCGACCGCGTGCTGATAGCCCCATTGATCGAAGCTGCCGAAACCGGCCAAAGGCCCGTTCAACGGCAACGGCGCACCGATGACGACTTCATCGGCAGCGCTGGCCGCGGTTGCCGGAGCGGTCAACGCCGCGCCGGCTACGGCCAAAATTCCAAAGATTGATGACGCGAGCGCTGCGCTGCGCGCAAAGACAGACGTTCCCTGATGGGTGTGGTTCATTGTGTTCCTCCGCAGGTTGGACACGTTGGTCCGTTCTTGTCGCCGCCGCCGATAATCGGCTTTCGGCGTTGTCCGGTCGATAGCGGATGAACCATAATGCGGTTGTCCGTGACCGTATTTCGGTACATAGTGAAATGCCGATTGGGACTTGTCAATGCGATCGCGCGAAGTTCCCATCAGTCGGCTCACACGATCCGATCAACGCGCGCAGAAAAGCGCGAGGCGAACCCTGGGGAGGCGTTATGAAGCTGTCCGAAGTTCATCCATTGCTCGATCCGACACCGATGCCGCTCGAAACCGGTTACGAGCGGTTGCCCGATGGTGTGCTGCATGTGGCCTGTCGCACCGACATGCATGGCTGCACCGGCGAAATGTTCGAGTGGTGGTTCCGCTTTCGCCCCAACACGCAGCACTACACGTGGTGGCACCCGATCGATCACCTTTACAGCGACTGGATCGAAACCCAGCAAGGCACGCATGTCGGCTCGATCCATATCGTCGAAGAAGAGTTCACTGGCTTGCCCGCCGCGAAGCTATCGATCCAGTTCCGCGACGCGGCCGAGTTCTTTGATGCCAAGGCCTACAACGCGGCGCGCGACTCGGATCGGGTCAGCGCGGCGGTCTGCGGCCATACCGGGTTAGGTCATGAGCCGCAGCGTGACAAGGACGGCAAAGTTTTCGGCGGACGGCTTCTCCACATAGGCCGTGATACGCCCTGGGGCTTGGCTCTGCGCAGCCATTTCTATATGGGCCAGGATCTGCCGGCGCTCGGTATGAAGCCCGCTGAAGTCGAAAAGGCCTTCCCGACCGAATTCGGGATTGGTCTGCTCCAGCACTGTTATAACGAGTTCACCTTCCTGTCGCGTTTCCTGCCGTCGCTCTTCATCGCCGAGAACCGCAAAACGGTGAAGATCACGACACCCTGGTAAGCGCGCCGTGCGGCTCTCGGAAGTTCACCCCCTGCTCGATCCCACCCCCATGCCGCTGGAGGTGGGATACGAGCGGCTATCTGACGGCGTGCTGCATGTGGCCAATCGGACCGATATGCAGGACTGCACCGGCGAGATGTTCGAATGGTGGTTCCGCTTCCGCCCCGATACGCAGCAATACATCTGGTGGCATCCGGTCGATCACATTTCGAGCCACTGGACCGAAGTCCAGCAAGGCACCCATATCGGTTCGATCCACGTGGCGTTGGAAGAGTTCACCGGCTTTCCCGCTGAGGAGCGCTCGATCCAATTCCGCGACCCGACTGAGTTCTTCGACGCGAAGGCCTATCGGGCCGCGCGCGAGTCTGGCGCGGTGAGCGCGGCCGTCTGCGCGCATTCGGGATACAGCCACAACCCGAAGCGCAATAAAGACGGGAAGGTTCTCGGCGGACGGCTGCTGCATATCGGCCGTGACACACCGTGGGGCCTGGCGCTACGCAGCCATTTCTATGTGGGCCAGGATCTCGCGGGCACGATCACCCCGACCGAGATGGAACAACGCTTTCCCGATCCCTTCGGCCAGGCGCTGCTCCAGCACTGCTATAACGAATTCACCTTCTTGTCGCATTTCCTGCCGTCGCTCTTCATCGCGGAGAACCGCAAGACAGTGAAGATCGCGACACCGTGGCAATTGCGGCGCAACTCGACTGAGAGATTTTTTTCTTCTTATATTTTGCCCAACATCAAGATCGAAACGGTTGCGCAACCGGTTTCACGGCGACAAAACGCGATTCGTTTTGCGCAAATTCGTACTCTGTCGGGTGACAGATCAGGTTTTCTTCTTCGAATTCAAAGAAGAGGCTGTGACACGCAATACTACTGCTTTGATCGATGAGACAAATACTCACACGCTGAGCATTTATTTCAGCGCGCGCGTTCTTTGATCAGCGCCGCAGCCATAGTACGCGCGGTTATATCGTAGTGCCGCCACAGATCGGGATCGATCGGATTGGGCGCACCGAAGTAGCCATCGGGCGTCACCGCTTTCGCCTCTTCGCCGCCTTTGCGCCAACGCTCGAGATCCTGCACGGTGAGGTCGGTCGGCGGCAGATTGCGCAACACATCGAAGTCGACCGTATCCGGCTGAAAGCGCACCATGGCCGCCGTCTCAAACTCGTCAGCGTGAACGCCGAGAATGCCGGTGGTCTTGAACGAGTCGAATTCGGCTGACGGTTCCCACGGCACCCAGATCGGTTCTTTGCCAGTAAGCCCCAGCCGCGCAAACATCCGCCAGCGCGCCGGTGCGTAGAGCCAACGCACGCCTTTGCGGCCGCGCGCATGCTGCTCCTGGACGACCGCAAGAACCATCTTGTTGTGATCGAGGTCACCCTGGTGACTCACCAGAAATATGTCGTTGAGGCCGTTGTCGATCAGTGTGTCAACGACATCGTTCAGTAAACCGCCGGCGATTTCGGGACGGACGCGAAATGAGAACGGCAAAGCGTCGAGCACCTTATTGATGCCCCAGTAGAAGGGCGGTGCGATCAGAAGTTCGACGCCCTTCTCCGCCGCATAGCGCTGCGTCAACCGGCACAGCGTCCCGGCAATATACGCATCGGTGCCGACCGGCAAGTGTGGCCCGTGATTCTCCATAACGCCGATCGGCAGCAGAACACCGGCGCCGCGCTTGGCCGCTTCGACAACCTTCGGCGCGGTCATCTCAACCAGGGTTCCGGCAAAGAGATTGGTCGACATTCTCTGTCCTCTCGTTAGACGGCGGTCATCCGCACGGCGGAGTGATTTATGCATTCCATATTTTTTATAAGCGGCGGGCGCACCGTCTCATTTCTGGGCGCGCCGCTTCGGTTTGGCCTTAGGCACGGCACGTGCTTTCTTGCGGGCCGGTTTGCCCGAGGTGCCCGCTTCGCGCGCCTCCAAAATTACCAGCGTTGCCTTGGCACCGGCCATGATGTGGTCGCCGAGCAAGCGACACGCCTTCGCCTCATCACGCGTGATGCAGGCCTCCATAATCGCTCGATGCTCGGTATGGATCGCCGGCCTTAGCTGCGGATAGCGCACGGCAGAGCGGCGGTAGCGTTCCGACTGTTCGTAGAGGATTGCGCAGAAATGGCGCAGCCATGGCGAGCCACAGGCGGACTCGAGCGCGGCATGAAAGGCGCTGTTGCGCTTTTCCCATTCATCGGCGTAGTCGGCAGGGTCGCCGCTCAGCGTCTTTTCCATACGCGACATGCGGTGATACGCGGCCACCACATCCGCCTCCCAATTCTCATCCCCCATTTGAATCGAGCGCGTCAGCGCCATGGTTGACAGAGTTCGCCGCAGATCGGCGATATCGAGCAATTCCTTGCGCGATACGGGTGCCGCCTGAAAGCCGCGCTGGCCCTCACCACGCACCAGTCCCTCGACCGCCAGTCGAGAAAGCGCCTCACGAATCGGATTGCGCCCGATACCATATTGCTGCTCCAGTAGATCGGGACGCAGCTTTTCGCCAGGCTCGAAATGACCGGTGACGATCTCGTGACGCAACTTGATCAACGCTTCATCGGCGAAGGTGCGCGGTCCATCCTCGCGCATCAGCCACGCCGATGGGCCCCACTCGGATTTCTTGGCTTGCCGCTCTTCATAGTCCATCGACCGGCTTCTCCTTTACGCGCGAGAACGCACCGCCCCCACCAGCCGCCGTTTCCATTGTCTCTGGGGCAGCAGCTCCTTCAATTGTAGCACTCAATTTTGGGAATTTACGAATTCTCGTTGATTCATAAAATTTGCAGCAGTACAAGGCTGAGGCAAGGTGAGGACCTATGCGATGGCCAATGAATTCAACCCCGACCTTCCGTCCAACCGCATGGTGTTCGAAGTGCGCCGCGACAACAGCGTCTGGCCGCATTTCAAGGAGCGGCTCGAGGAGCTGATGACGCAGTACGGCCTCAGCGACGCCGAGAAAGACGCATTCCGCGCCATCGATGTCCGCCGCCTGGGGGAGATGGGCGTGCACCCTTATTTCCTGCCGCAGGTCACACGCCTCTTCCATGGCTCCGCGCGGAATACGACCAAAAGCGCCGCTGCTTTGGCTTATCGCCATTCGTTCGGCGACCAGATCGTCGAGCATCAGGACGAGGACGGGACCGGCCGTGGCTGAATTCGTATCGATCATGGCCCTGGCGCATGCGCCGGGCGTCACCGGCTGGATCGAGTCCTGCCCGGTCGACCATCAGCAGAAAATCAAAGCCGGATATGAAGAGCTTGCTCGCGTGATGCGCGCCGCCAAGCCCGACATCATCATCGGCGTCGCTAACGACCATCTGCTCAACCTGCCGCTCAAAAATCCGCCGCACTGGCGTGTCGACTGCGCCGGCGATTGGAATGGGCCGGCGGAGTTCTTCAAGGCTTGGTTGAAGCAACCTGGCTATCACGTGAAGGGCCGCCCCGATGTGGCCGAAACCGTTGCGCGCGAGATGGCGAAGGCCGGCTTCAAGATCGATCGCGGCGAGGGCCTTCTGTTCGACGACAATTGGTCAGTGCCGCTTTGGTATCTCGGTTACGATGTGCCGATCCTGCCGATCCATATGAACTGCATCAACCCACCCGTACCACAGCCGGAAGAGTGCATCGCCTTCGGGCGCGAGCTGCGCCGCATCGTGCGCGACGTATTGCCGGCCGGCTTGCGCGTGGCTCTGATGGGCACAGGCGGCTTATCCCACGAGCCGGGCGGCCCACGCTATTTCACCATGGATGCCAAGTTCGACCGCTGGTTCCTGGAGTTGATGGAAGAAAGCAACCCCGATCGCGTCGTGCGCGAGGCCAGCGTCGAGCGCATGAACGAAGCCGGCGGCGGCGGTACCACCGAATTGCTGGCCTGGATGATCGCCATGGCTGCGGCCGGCGGCACGCATGGCAAGACGGTATTCTACGTGGCGTCCGAAGAGATGCGCTGCGGCATCGGCGCAACAGTCTGGCCCAGCTTCGCCTGATGTCTCACGCATCGACCTCATCGTCATACGCGAGCAAGACTCTCTATCCGGATATCGCCGATCGCCTGGCGCCGCGACATACGGCCTTGGTCGTCGTCGATATGCAAAACGACTTCTGCGCGCCCGGCGGCTATATCGAAGGCATTGGCCGCGACGTCACCAATCAAGCCGCCATTCTCCCGCCGCTGACCGCGTTGATCGCATCAGCGCGCGAAACCGGCGTGCCGGTCGTTTGGCTCACGGCCTGCTACGAGGAAGAGCTCTTGCCGCCTTCGATGGTGGCGCAGAAACGCCGCATGGGTGTCAAAGCGATCTGCTGCGCGCGCGGCAGCTGGGGTGCGGATTTCTTCGGCGTTCGGCCTGTGAGCGGCGAAGCCGTGTTCGAAAAGTACAACTACACCGGATTTTCCAATCCGGCTTTCGAGACGCATCTGCGCGAACGCGGCATCGAAACGCTTCTGTTCAGCGGCGTACAGACGAATATCTGCGTCGAAGCGACGCTACGTGACGCCCACAGTCGCGGTTTCTATGTCGCGGCGGCCGCCGATGCTGTTGCGTCACACACATTGCCTCTGCATGAGGCGACATTGGCCAATGTGCGCTTCCTGCTCGGCGATGTGCTTACGTCGACTGACGCCACGACAATCTGGACCAAGGCGACCGCGGCGTCGAAGTAGGCCGCCACGCACGCGCTGAAACGTCCGCGTCATTGGTCTGATTTATTTATCCCCGTCCTCGATATCGCCTCATATTGCGCGGTCGAAAGCGCATGAGTTCGCCCGTGTGCATTTGCATCGCGGTCAATATCTGCGATTAGAAGGGTTACAACAATGGTTGACACCAAAGTCGCCCTATAGGAAACATGGAGGAAACAATAAACACAAAACGGGCGGCGCCAACGGTGCGGAAATGGAATCCCGTTCAGGTGAACGGATGATCCAGCCCAACGATCAGGAGGAAATGCCAATGAGGAAGGGGCTTATTTCGACCACGCTCGGGCTATCGATGCTCACCGCCGTTGCCTTGCCGGCAGCAGCTGAGGGCACTCTGAAGATCGCCTATATCGATCCATTGTCGGGCGGCGGCGCCAGTATCGGCCAGCTCGGCCTCAACCAGCTCAAATTCATCGCTGAGGACGTCAACGCCAAAGGCGGCGTTAACGGCGAGAAGGTCGAGATTGTCCCCTACGACAACAAGCTCAACCCGCAAGTGACGCTGGTCCAGGTGCAGAAGGCGATCGATGAAGGCGTCCGTATCATCGTCCAGGGCAATGGTTCTTCGGTGGCCGCCGCGGTCGAAGATTTCGTGACCAAATACAATGACCGCAATCCCGGTAAAGAGGTGATCTACCTCAACTATGCCGCGATCGATCCGGTCCTCACCAATGCGAAGTGCAGCTATTGGCACTTCGCCTGGGACGCCAGCTCCGACATCAAAGTCGAAGCCGTGACCAATTTCCTCAAGGGTAAGAAGAATATCAAAAAGGTCTATCTGATCGATCAGGACTACTCCTTCGGCCATGCGGTGGCTGACGCGGCCGTGCGTATGCTGAAAGAAAAGCGCCCCGACATTGAGATCGTCGGCAATGAATTTCACCCGTTGGTGAAGGTCACGGACTTTTCGCCTTACGTCGCGAAGATCAAGGCGTCGGGCGCGGATACCGTCATCACCGGCAACTGGGGCCAGGATTTCGCGCTGCTGATCAAAGCGGCAGCCGATGCCGGACTGAAGGTCGACTGGTACACGTTCTACGCAGGTGGCGCCGGCGGGCCGACGGCCATCAAACAGGCCAATGACGCCGACCACGTCTTCCAGATCACCGAGGGCTTCAGCAATCTCGGCTACAAGCCCGCACAGGACGTCGTGCATGCTTATGCCGATCACTACAAGAGCGAGCCGGTCTACTACCCGCGCGTGTTCACGATGGCGGCCATGCTGTTCAAGGCAGTCGAGGACACCAAATCGGATAACCCAGTCAAGATCGCTCATGACCTCGAAGGCATGAAGTTCAAAGACTTCTCGGCCGGTGAAGAAGGCTTCATGCGCAAGGACGATCACCAGTTCTACGAGCCGCTGTACATCTCGTCTTTCGGGCCGCTCGGTTCCACCGAGCCGTTTGACGAAGAGCATACTGGCTGGGGCTGGCGTTTGGCGGCGCAGATTCCGGTGAAGGACACCATCGTCCCGACCACCTGCAAAATGAAGCGTCCGTGATGGCGACGGCGGGGCGATGCCGGGTTACACTCTCGGCATCGCCCCGTCTCGATGCGCTTGCGATCCAGCGGGGCCGCGAAGTCGCGGTGAACTGAATCGTGCTTGAGATCGTATTCATCTCGACACTGAACGGCGTGCTGTACGGCGTGTTGCTGTTCCTGATGGCCAGCGGCCTGACCGTCATTTTCAGCATGATGGGCGTGCTCAACTTCGCCCATGCCAGCTTCTACATGCTCGGCGCTTTCTTCGGATTCGAGATCAGCCAACATATCGGCTTCTGGCCTGGGCTGGTGATCGCGCCGCTGCTGGTCGGCGGCATCGGCATGGTGGTCGAGCGTTACGGCCTGCGGGTTGTCCATCGGCATGGTCACGTCGCCGAGCTGCTGTTCACTTTCGGCCTGACCTTCGTCATTCAGGAAGTGGTCGAAATGGTGTGGGGCAAGCTGCCGGTAGATTACCGTGTGCCGCCCTCGCTCAACTTTCCGGCGTTCACCGTCTTCGCCACCAATTATCCTGCCTTCAAAATGTTCGAGCTTCTGATCTCGATCGCCATCTTCGTGGTGTTGCTGGCAGTGGTGAAGCGGACGCGCGTCGGCCTAATCGTTCAGGCGGCGCTCGGTCATCCGGGCATGGTCGGGATGCTCGGCCACAATGTCGATCGGATTTTCATGGCGGTCTTCGGCGTCGGTGCGGCGCTGGCTGCCGTTGCCGGCGTTATCGCTGGCCCTGCGCTTGTGACGCAATCGAATATGGCCGGGCTGCTGGGACCGATTCTGTTCGTGATCGTCGTAGTAGGCGGCCTGGGATCGCTCGGCGGCGCGGTCGTCGCGTCGCTGCTGATCGGGCTTGTGCAGACCTTCGCCGTCGCTTTTAACGTGTCGCTGGCAGATCTCTTCAAGGGCTCGGCCATCGCCGGCAATCTGGAAGGCTTTTTCGGGGACATCTGGCAGGTCACCGTGTCGCAGGTCGCGCCGATCCTCCCCTATCTGCTGCTGGTGCTGATTCTGATCTTCCGGCCGCGCGGACTGATGGGAACGCGCGACACATGAGCGACGCGGCCAACCGCCCGGCTATCGATCTGCCATCGGGCCGCAGCAAGGGATTCGTTGCCGCTTACGGCATCTGGATCGCAGCCATCATCGCCCTGTTGGTGCTGCCGCATATCTTCAGCTCAGGTTTGGCGCTGACCACTATGAGCCTGATGGGGATGATGATCATCTTCGCCCTGTCCTACAACATGCTCCTGGGCCAGACCGGGCTGCTGTCCTTCGGACACGCCGTCTTCTTCGGCCTCGGCGGTTTTCTCACCGCACACATGATGAACGCGGCGGAAGACGGTGGCGGCTCTTTACCGCTGGTGGTGTTCCCATTGGTCGGCGGCGTAACCGGTCTAGTGTCCGGCATCGTCTTGGGCGCCATATCGACGCGCCGCGCCGGCACGGCCTTCGCCATGATCTCGTTGGGCATCGGCGAACTCGTATCGTCGAGCGCGCTGATCTTGCGTCACTTCTTCGGTGGCGAAGAAGGCGTCTCCACCAACCGCACGAATCTGACCCATGTTTTCGGCATCAGCTTCGGGCCGCAGATTCAGGTCTACTACCTCATCGCCGCTTGGTGCTTCGTATCAGCCGTAGCGATGTATGCGTTGACGCGCACACCCTTCGGTCGCATCTGCAACGCGGTGCGCGACAACCCCGAGCGGGCGCGCTTCATCGGCTACGATACCTACTCGGTCCGTTTCATCGCTTTCAGCCTGGCGGGGCTTTTCGCGGGCGTCGCCGGCGGGCTCGCGGCCATCAATTTCGAGATCATGAACTCAGCCCAGATGGGTGCCACGCAATCGGGCAGCGTGATCCTGATGGCCTTTATCGGCGGTATCGGCGGTTTTGCAGGGCCGATCATCGGCGCGATCCTGGTGACCTATCTCCAGGTCATGTTGAGTGACATCACCGAAGCCTGGCAACTCTATTTCGGGCTGCTGTTCATCGGCATGGTGATGTTCGCCCCCAGCGGCATCGCCGGACTTCTGGCGCGGCAGCTGCCTCTTTGGCAGGGGCGCCAACTCCATAAGGTCATCCCCTTCTACGTGTTGGCTCTGCTTCCCGGCCTGGTCGCGGTCGTCGGGCTGAGCATGGTGGTCGAGATGACCTATCAGCTCACTGTTCATGCGCCCGACGGCCCGGCAATGACCTTCTTCCATGTGCCGTTCGATGCCGACACGGTGATCCCCTGGATCATAGCCATCGTCCTGTTGATCACCGGTACCTGGCTGTTCCTCCGCGCTGCGCGGATGGTTGGTCATTCTTACGGCGAAGCCGTGCTGGCCGCACGTGCGCGGAGGGCCGCGTCGTGACATCCGTGGCGCCCGCCCTACAACTCACGGGACTGCGCAAGCGCTTCGGCGTGGTTGAGATCATTCGCGGCGTCGACCTTGCCATTCCCTCGGGCGAACGCCATGCCATGATCGGCCCCAACGGTGCCGGCAAATCGACGCTGTTCCATGTGATCAGTGGCCATTACCGGCCGAGCGATGGTTCGATTCGTCTGCGCGGCGAAGAGATCGGCGGCATGGCGCCGCAACTGATCAACCGCCGCGGCCTCTCGCGCAGCTTCCAGGTCACCAACATCTTCCCGCGTTTGAGCGTGTGGGAGAATGTGCGCTGCGCCACGCTCTGGGCCATGGGTTACAAATATTCGTTCTGGCGCAGTGTCGAGAAGCTCGCCGACGCACGCCAAAAGACCGAAGAGATCCTGACCGAAATCAACCTCCTCGACCGCTGGCGCGTGCCGGCCGGCGTACTTACCTATGCCGAACAGCGGTCGCTTGAGATCGGGCTGGCCATCGCCGGCAATGCCGACATTCTTCTGCTCGACGAGCCAACGGCCGGCATGAGCCATGCCGAGACCGAGCGGGCTGTGGCGCTGATCCGCAAAGTCAGCGAGAAGCGGACGCTGCTGATGATCGAGCACGATATGGGCGTCGTGTTCGGCCTGGCTGATCGCATCTCGGTGTTGGTGTATGGCGAAATCATCGCCTCGGATACGCCGGAGCGGATCAAAGCCAATGCGGCCGTGCAGCAGGCCTATCTCGGCACCGAGGTGGCGTGATGCTGACCGTCCGCGACCTCCACGCCTATTACGGCAAAAGTCACATCCTGCAGGGCGTGAACATAAGTGTCGGTAGCAACGAGATCGTCAGCATTCTCGGTCGTAATGGTGTCGGCCGCTCGACAACGCTAAAGGCGATCATGGGCGACCCGATGCCACGTGGTGAAGTCGTCTTCAAGGACCGCCCGATCGCCGGTCTCAAGCCATATGAGATCGCGCGCCGCGGCATCGGCTATGTTCCCGAGGAACGGGCGATCTTCCCGACACTGACGGTCGCGCAGAACCTGTTGCTCGGCGAGAAGCCCGGCCAGAAGTCGAAACGCTGGAGCGCCGACGAGACGTGGCGCCTGTTCCCGCAACTGCGCGAGCGGGCCGACGCGCCCGGTGGCGCGCTCTCGGGCGGCGAGCAGCAGATGTTGACCATCTGTCGCACCCTGATGGGCGATCCCGATCTGATCATGATCGACGAGCCGACTGAGGGTCTGGCGCCGCAGATGGTCGAACGCATCGGCGAGCTTCTGAAAGAGATCGCCAAGCGCGGCATCTCGATCCTTCTGGTCGAGCAGCGCCTGGTCATCGCCATGCGCATTTCCCATCGCGTCTACGTAATGGGGCACGGACGCATCGTCTTCGAGGGCACGCCCGTTGAATTGATGGCGAACGCGGATGTGCGCCGCGAATGGCTGGAAGTCTGAGTTCGCCTAGCTAACGCTGATCTGCTTGTCGGTCAGGCTCGCGTCGAAGTGCAACTGCTTCGGCCAAGCTGGCCAATTCATCCCCAATTCCGGCGTGTTCGGATCGCCCGTCCGCGCGAAGGCGCCAACGGATTTCATCATCACAGCCGAAAGCGCCAGACGCCCTGACTCGTTCGCCTTGCCGCCAATGACGTTCGACAGCAACGACGGCCCGAAATTGCCGAAGACGAAAAACAGATCGAGCAGATGTACCGCGCCGTACACATCGTTCCACGGCGCAGGCTCTTTATCCCAGTCGAATCGATAGTGCCAAACCTCCGGCTGCATCGCCTTCAGCGCGTTGAGTATCGCATCGCTGTTGTTCTCGAAGAGCCGCTCGCCAAATTGCGCGAGACGCGCGTGATAACCGGTCTCCGGCGCATCGATGGGGAGATAAGAAGGCTCGATCAGATCGCTGAGCGTCACTGTCGGCGCGGCGTCTGGATCGTAATGTATCATCAGCTTGAAACGATCGGCGTCGCTGATGCGCATCGCCGATTTGCCACCTGGCTTGGGCCAAACGGCAAGGAAATGGAAGAATAGCCGTCCCTCGTCTTTGGTGTTGCCCGCCAGCACCGGCACCTTCATATACTTCCCAGCTTTGATGGCCGCGATCGGCGTATTAGCAACAACGGTTCCATCGGCAATGTGCGACGTGCCGCCAAGGCCGGCAGGCACGAGCTTGGTCAGCAATTGCTTGAACAGTTCGGCCGGCGACTTCGAGCGCATATAGTCAGCGGTCTGCGCGTTGCTGAGCGTAGCCGCGTAAGCGGTGGCGGCTTCGTCATCCGCGGCTTTGCCGTCAGCGATCAACAGACTCGTCAGAAGCTTCGCACTCTGCGCCTGGCTGTAAGCGTCGGGTAAAATGATCGGAATGCTGTCGGGTGGCAAATCAGCGGCCGTCCCGAGACCGCCGCTCAACGGCACCGCGCGATGGAACAGAGCCGGGCGTGTCTCCACCACCACAGGCGAAGTCAGCAGCGAAAAAGTATTCGTCGCGCCTGCCGATTCCCCCATCACGGTGATATTGCCCGGGTTGCCGCCAAAATTCGCGATGTTGCGCTGAATGAATTTGAGCACTTGGATCTGGTCGAGCGTGCCGAAATTGCCCGAATCGCTCAACGGGTCGTCACCCGTCTTCAAGGCCGGCATATTGAGCCAGCCCAGGATGCCGAGGCGATAATTCGCCGTCACGACAACAGCGTTCGCCGCCTTCGCGAGATTCGCGCCATCGTACAACGGGTCCGCCGTATAGCCTGAAACGTTGCTGCCGCCGTAAATAAAATAGATCACCGGCAGATCGCGTTCGTTATGCGCCGGCCGCCAGATGTTGAGCGTCAGGCAATCTTCGCTGCCAACGGCCTGGTTGAGGGTTTCACCGATCGTCTCGTCGTAGCGGTTGTTGGCGCCCGGGCCGTAGAGCCGCCCATACTGCGAACTCGACGGACCGAATGTCTTGGCTGGACGCGTTCCCGCCCAAGCGTCAGGCTCGACGGGCGCTTTCCAGCGCAATGGGCCGACCGGCGGCTTGGCGAAGGGAATGCCCTTCCAGCTATAAGTGCCAGCCGTCTCACTGCCTTCGACTAGACCGTAGACCGTGTCGCGAACCAGCGGCGATTTTGTCATGATCTTACTTTCATGACTCGCGTTCCACGATCGCAGCGATACCCTGGCCGCCACCGATACACATCGTGGCCAAGCCATAGCGTCCACCGATGCGCTGCAATTCGTAAAGCAGCTTGACCATGATGATCGCGCCGGTCGCGCCGACCGGATGACCGAGTGCGATCGCACCGCCATTCGGATTAGTCTTCTCATCGGAGAAGCCAAGCTCCTTTGCGACAGCGCAGGCCTGCGCGGCAAA
Organism: Magnetospirillaceae bacterium; assembly: GCA_036490215.1. Lineage (GTDB taxonomy): Bacteria > Pseudomonadota > Alphaproteobacteria > Rhodospirillales > Magnetospirillaceae > JASHSH01. Next base: position 4,091 of record DASXEH010000028.1, on the reverse strand, counting down.
CGCCTCATTGGACTCGATCACGTCCATCTGAGACACGGACAGACCCGCTTTCGCGAGCGCTGCCTTGACCGCCGGAACCGGCCCCATCCCCATGCGGCTGGGATCGACGCCGGCGTGACCATAGGCCACCAACCGCCCGAGCGGGTTGAGCTTACGGCGCACCGCTTCTGCCCGCGTCATCAAGGTCACGGCGGCAGCACCATCGTTGATGCCGGATGCATTGCCGGCCGTCACGGTGCCGCCTTCCTTGAAGACAGCCCGGAGCTTTGCCAAATTGGCGGCCGACGCATCCGCGCGCGCATGCTCGTCGCGAACGAAGTCGCGCTTCTCTTTCCCGACGGCGACCTCGACCGGCAGTATCTGATCGCGGAACCGGCCTTCGTCGAGGGCACGAACGGCGCGGCGATGGCTCTCAAGCGCAAAGGCGTCCTGCTGTTCGCGCGTGATCTGCGAATCGCTGGCCACGTTCTCCGCGGTCACGCCCATATGCCCATTGCCGAAGGGGTCGGTCAGGGCCGAGGTCAACATGTCGACCACACCCGAGTCGCCCATTTTCTTGCCGAAGCGGGCATCCGGCAGCGTATAGGGCGCGCGACTCATGCTTTCCGCGCCGCCGGCCACGGTGACATCGGTGTCGCCCAGCATGATCATCTGGGCGGCGCTGACGATCGCCTGGAGACCGCTGCCGCAGAGACGGTTGAGCGTCATGGCGGGCACCTCCTTGGGAATACCCGCCCCCATCGCGGCGACACGCGCGAGATACAAATCTTTCGGTTCGGTCTGGATCACCTGTCCAAAGACAACCTGACCGACCTCGCCGGGTTCGATGCCACCGCGCGCGACCGCTTCCCGGATCACGCGCGTCCCTAATTCCGTGGGCGGCAGGCTGGCCAGAGAACCGCCGAATGAGCCAATCGCCGTCCGAACGGCGCCGGTGATGACAACGTCACGATCAGAATTCATGAGTATGCCTGCGTTGGATGAGGGCTGCGCTGCGAGGATGGCACGCCGTTACTGGCGTGCCAACGCCACAAGCTTGTCAGTCTGCTGGAAAGCGGAGGTGAGCGTCACCTCGCCGCTCGGATCGGAAATTCGATCGAAGGATGCCGCAATATTCTCGGGTGTGCGTTCCGCTTCCGGAAAATAGACACCTGCGGTCTCCGTCACCAATGTCCGCGCGAAGGAGCCCGCACCGGCGCACAAAATCACGCGGGAGGGAGCATTCTCGGAAACCAGGAACAGCACGCCAGGCGTGATCGACTCGGGCGTCATCAGTTTGGCCGCGTCCTCGGGAATCAACCCTTCGGTCATCTTCGTCGCGGCGGTGGGCAACAGAATATTCGTGCGGATGTTGTGCTTTTCGCCTTCGAGGTGAAGCACGTTCATCAGGCCTAGCATCGCCGCCTTCGCCGTCCCGTAATTGGACTGGCCGAAATTGCCGTACAGGCCCGAAGACGATGACGTCAGAACGATGCGTCCATATTTCTGCTCGCGCATCGTGTCCCAAATCGCTTTGGTGCAATTGACCGTGCCCATCACATGCACGTCGAGCACGAGCTTGAAATCGGCGAGATCCATTTTGGCGAAGGTTTTGTCGCGCAGAATGCCGGCATTGTTGACCAGGATATCCACGCGCTTCCACCGATCGAGAACCTGCCCGAGCATGGTCTGGACCGAGGCCGCATCGGCAACATTCGTACCGATCGCCAGTGCGTCGCCACCCTTCGCGCGAATTTCGGCAACCACATCAGATGCAGCCGTCGGCGCGCCATTGGCAGATGGGTCAAAATCGATGACTGCGACCTTCGCGCCACGCGCAGCCAAACCCAGCGCATGACTCCGTCCGAGTCCGCGTCCTGCTCCTGTCACGATCGCCACCCGTTCGTCGAACCGGATATCCATCAGCACCCTCGTTTTTATGATTGGAATTCTATCCCTGCGAAGGGAGCCAGCATACCGAACCGCATAGCGGCGAAACTAGGCGTCTTTTTGTTTTTGTTTCCTTCATGTTTCCTGTCAGGCTATCTTTGTGTCAACCCCAAATATAGGATATGAATGCAAGAGGTTGGCTTGTGCCGCAAAGGCTTGCAAGACGGCCGGAAAATTCTGTGACAGGGATGGGGACGATTGAGGGCATGAGTCCAAGAAAAGGCAGCCAGCATCTCAGCACGACACTGCGACGATTGCGCAAGGCGGCGAACCTCACTTTGGAGGCTGCGGCGGGCCGAGCGGACGTCACCAAAGGCTATCTCTCCAAGGTCGAACTCGGCGCGTCCATCCCGTCGATCGCCGTCGTCGGCCGTTTGGCCCAAGCCTATGGTGTCGAGCTGTCCGATGTTTTTCTGCAGCCCGGCAAGAAGGGGCCTTTCTCGTTGGTGCGCGCCAATGAACGCACCCGGATGAACCGAAATGGCACGGAGTATGGCTACACCTACGAGGTCGCCTCGCTGAACAAGGCGAACCCGCGTTCCGAGATTTTTTTCCTCACCCTGCCCTGCGTCGATCACGCAAGCCTGCCGAAACTCCGCCACCCTGGCGAAGAGATCATTTTCCTGCTGGAAGGGAAAATGCGTTTCGATTTCGCCGGAACGGTTTTCATCCTCGAGCCCGGCGACTGCATTCAGTTCGAAGCGTCCTATGAGCATTTGGGCGTCGCGATAGATGGGAAGGATGCCAAGGCGCTCCTGGTCATCACGCCCGAGCCGCATGAGGTCCCGTCCAAGCGCGAAGGAAGGCAGAAACCTAAGACCCCGGCGCGCGCAAAGGCAAAGTAATCAGGCGCTCTTCGCGGCCTTGCCTTTCGACAGTTCCATCATCGTGACGAGTTCTTCGGTCAGAAGTGCCGCCGGCACCGGCAGGTGCCGACCTGTGGCGGTCAATGCGCACATCACCGATGGACTGATGGACGCTTCGGCCAAACCACGAAAGACGATGCTACCATCGGCAATTTCAGGCAGCGCGCCGATCTCGGTCAGCAGTCCGACGCCGACGCCACGCAGGACGAGCGACCGGATCAATGATACCTGGCTGACGACGACGACGGGTTGCAACGTAACGCCGGTCTTACGCAAGGCCTGATCGAGCACTCGGCGCACCGAGGTCGATTCGTCGGCGATGATGACCGGTGTTTGAGCCAAATCGCTCAACCGCAATTTGGCTAGTTTGAGAAGCGCATGACCCGGCGGCAGCAGCGCGCCCATACGGTAGGTCACGGAATGCGCGACATGCAGCCCTCGGCTTTCCTGGGGATTGAAGGACAAGCCGACATCGGCTTCGCCATTCAACACCAACTGCTCGACCGCCTCACCGGCAACGACGCGCACATGGCAGGTGATCCCCGGATACTTGCGATAGAACGCGGCCAGAAGATCGGGAACCAGATCCTGGATGACACCTTCGACAACGGCGAGATTGACGCTGCCGCGCCGCAGCCCGCGCAGATCGTCGATCTGCGAGAGCAGCCGGCGATAGTCGCGCAGCCAATTGCGTAGGCCATGAACTAAGAGCTCGCCGGCCGCCGTTAGCCGCAGCCCCTGGGGCAGGCGCTCGAACAGCGGCAACCCCAGTTCCTGCTCGGCCAGGATCAACTGCCGATCCAGCGCCGACGGCACGATATTCAGCCGCTCCGCGGCCCGCCGGATCGATCCCTTATCGGCCAATTCATCGAAATATCGGGCGAATCGCGAAAACGCGACCATAGCGCCTGTCCTATTTTTTAGAACGATCTATGCAAAATATTGATATAGAATAGTACACAATTCCAGCCTATCTTTTCATAGTCGATTTGATGGGATCGGCTGACATGGCATCACCGGATCAAGACACGGTCGCCTTATCGTCCAACCGCAAGACGCGGCAGCGTGCTCTGCCGCCTGAAGCGGATGCGCGCGTCGTTCGTTTCAGCACCGGCGGCGCTCCCGTCGTTCCCCATGACTGGCGCGAAGCTCTGCTTGTCTGGGAACGGGCGGGTATCCCTCATGTGCTGGTCACGGTTATCGAGACCTTAGGGTCAACGCCGCGCGAAAACGGTGCGAAGATGGTCGTGCGCGAAGATGCGCAGGCTGGCACGATCGGCGGCGGCAATCTCGAAT
>DASXEH010000021.1:0-4199 GCA_036490215.1 Magnetospirillaceae bacterium | reverse complement strand
ATGGCGCGCAAGGGATGGGAGTTCATCTAAAACCTCGTTCTTCAATTAAATGCGAGCTTGAGGCCCTGAATCAGATAGGACCCCAATTTCGCAGCTGCCCCTCGCTTACTGGATATATTGATTGGTGTTGACGATACCAATCTTGGTCACGCCGCGGCGCTGGGCATTCGCCAGCACCTTGGCCACCGTGTCGTATTTCGCGAGCCGGTCCACGCTGATGTGGATTTCCGCCTGATCGATCGGGTCTGTCGTGCCCTGCTGATACAGATAGCTGTCCAGCGTTCCCATATCGACCGGCGCGTGGTTCCACTCCACCGTGCCGTCGAAATCGATGTTGATATCGATGACCTGCGGCGGCGTCACGGGCGGATGAGGGTGGTTGTTCGGCATATCCAGCTTCACGGCGTGAGTCTGGATCGGCAGCGTGATGATGAGCATGACGAGAAGAACGAGCATGACGTCGATCACCGGCGTCGTGTTCATCTCGACCATCACCTCGCCTTCGCCGCTCTCATTGCCAACATTCATAGACATAGCAAAATACCTTTGAGACTAACGTCAGGACGGGACCTGATTCCTGGGCTCCGTGAGAAAGCCGATTTTCGGAACGGCGGCGATTTGCGCGTCGTACACGATGCGGCCCACAGCTTCGAAGCGGACGTCCTTATCGGCGCGAATGTGCACCTCAGGAAGCGGCCGGCCTTCGGAATTGGCCCGCAACATCGCCTGCTCGAGGGTCTGGATCACTTGCGAATTGTCCGGCGCGAGAACGTTGTTGATATAGACGCTCTCGTCCGCGGTGATCGCGATCACAATGTTTTCCGGCTTCGTCGTCTCCGGAATGTTCTTCGCGTTCGGTAGATTTACCGGCACCACCTTTACGATGACGGGAATCGTGATCAGGAAGATGATGAGCAGAACCAGCATCACGTCCACCAGAGGTGTCGTGTTGATGGTGGTGTTCAGTTCCGCATCATCTCCGCCATCGGGAGATTGCACATTCATGGACATGAGGAATTGCTCCTAAATCGGCCCAAGCGCTCACTTCCCCTTGGTGACGAGGTAGGTCTGCAGGTCCGATGCGAAGCTGCGCAGCTTCTCGTTGATCACCTTGTTGCGGCGAACGAGGAAGTTGTAGAGCAGCACGGCCGGCACGGCGACGGCAAGACCGAGCGCGGTCGAGATCAGCGCTTCACCCACCGGGCCGGCCACCTTGTCGATGGAGGCCTGACCGGCGATGCCGATGTTGATCAGCGCGTTCAGGATGCCCCAGACGGTGCCGAACAGACCGATAAACGGCGAGGTCGAGCCCACCGACGCCAGGAACGCGACGCCGCCATTGAGCTTCCCGTTGACCTCGTCGAGCTGGCGGTTCAACGCCATGCCGATCCAATCGTTGAGATTGACGACACCGCCGCCTTGTCCGGACGAAGCCCGCACGCCGCTTTCGGCCACCGTGCGGAAGACGCTGTTCTTGGCAAGCTTGTCGATGCCTTCATTCAGGTTGTTCGAGGCCCAGAAGCGCTTCTCGACCTGACCCGCCTGGCTGAGCATGCGGGACTGCTCGAAGAACTTCATGAAGAAGATGTACCACGTGCCGATCGACATGAGCGCGAGAACCACGATCACGCCGCGGATCACGAAGTCGCCACCAGCCCAGAGCTGCTGGAGCCCATAGGGATTGGACGTCGCGGCAGCAGCGGATTTTGGGGGCGCCGGCGGCGGGGCCGGAGTCGCAGCAGGTGCGGGGGCGGGAGCTGCAGCGCCAGGTGCTGCATTCTGGTCGGGCGCCGGCGTGCCAGGGGTCGCCGCGGCGTCTCCCGGAGCGGCAGTGCTCGATGCGGCAGGAGCAGGCTGATTGCTATTTGCCTGCGCAAAGGCCTGGCCTGCGCCAAAGCCGGACATAAGAAGGATCGCGGCTGCGATCGCCAGGTGTTTCGAGATCATGATATCAAACTCCGTAGTGATAAATCCAAAACATGCCGCTTCGTCGCCGAAGTCAGCCTCCCGATAGTTTCCACACGATTCCAGCTTCTCTGGTACCTGCGACCGGCTGACCGTTCTGCGTTGCAGGATTGTAGTGCCATCCGTTGGTAACGCACCGAATTGCAGCCTCATCGAGTTCGTCGTAGCCGCTGGACTTCGCCAGCGTCACGTTGGTGACCGTTCCTTGCGCGGAAACCTCCACCTTCACGAGCGTCTCGCCCTGATGGCCCAGGCGCACGGCCATGGCCGGGTAATAACGTGCCGCGCAATTGTTCCCCACGCCACGGGCGAGTGTCGGCAAGGTGACAGCGGCCTTCGGCGGCGGCGCCGGCGGCTGAACCTGAGTTGTGACCTGCGTGATCGCGTTCGGCGGCGGCGTTTCGTTCTGGATGTTGATCTGCGGCGGCGGCACGAAGGGCGGCGGGGGCTTGACCAATTGCGGCGGCGGCGGCGGCGGCAATTTGTGCTCCGGCGGCTTTTCCTGAACTACCGCCACCTTCACGTCCTGAATGACCTTTTGCGCCATGTTGGACGCCAAGCCACTCGCCAATGCGTAGATCAGAACGAGGTGAAGCAAAACGACAGCCCCGATGCTGATAAAGCGGCGCGGGCTGCTTGCAGGCGTCTGAAACGCTCTTAAATCGTGTGATGGCTGTTGCATGGCGCTATCGTAACCCGACATAACGAAGCCCGGCGCACCCGCACCGGGCCTGATTGCGACTGACCAGGCTCACGCGACCCCCACTTCAGCACCGCAGGCGCGGCGCGCGTTCTTGGTCTTGTTTTGAGGCATCGTAGACATTGCCAAGGCTCCGGTCCAGCCTTTCGATTGCCAAAAGGACATGAAGCGAATTATGGCGCAAATTTCCTGCGCGGCAGCGTCACAAACTTGCGCAGCCTTGTGTGGAACAAGCTGTTTCCATGTCCGCCCCCCAAGCTGAATGATTTCGTACGTCACACCGGCTCCCGCTTTTCCACAACAAACCCCCGCATATTCCAACATGGTGGAATTGCGGGAGAATTCTTTCCATGACGCTTCCCCGAATTTCATTGCGCGTCAATGTCGCAAATGTCGCGATTGCGCGTTGACCGGGTTCCCGCGTCGGGGTTAGCGTTCAAATCCGCGCGAGGTTCCCGAAAGGGATTCAAGGGAACACGGTTCGATGCCGTGACTGCCCCCGCAACTGTGACCGGCGAGCGATCGTTCAGCATGCCACTTGGGCCGCAAGGCTTTGGGAAGGCGAACGAAAGCGGCGACCCGGGAGTCAGGAGACCTACCTCGCGAGATCGTCCTGTTTCCGGCCGGGGATGGCTGGGGACTAACGGGATGACCCGTTGCGACGACATCGTTGGAGTCGTCGTTGCGGGGATCAAGTGCTTCGTTTTTCGGCAAAATTCGCCAAGGTACACGCGCCCTGCGTGCCGGCTCCTGGAATCCAAACCAGGAGAAATCTCATGCGTGGTCTTTTTCTTTCAACCTGTGCGGCTCTTTGTGTCGCCGCCATTCCAGCCGCCGCCGACGATAGCGGCGTGCAGACCGTGGTCGTCACCGCGACACGTACCTCGCAACCCCTCGAACGCACGGGCGAATCCGTTTCGGTGATCACCGGCGACGAATTGCAGAACCAGCAGATCGTGGCGTTGAGCGACGCGCTCGCCGAAACGCCAGGGCTGACCGTCAACCGCGCGGGTGAGATCGGCCAGCCGACCAGCATCAGCATTCGCGGCGCCGAAACCGGGCAGACGCTCGTCCTGGTCGATGGCATCCGCATCAACGATCCCAGCGCCACCGACGAAGGCGCGGTGCTGGGCGACGTGCTCGTCAACAATATCGACCGGGTGGAGATCCTGCGCGGCCCGCAATCGACGCTCTATGGCAGCGACGCCATCGGCGGCGTGGTCAACATCATCACCAGGCGCGGCGGCGATTCACCGTTCGCGCTCACGGCCTCGGCGGGGGGCGGCACCTTCGACACCTACCACATGAATGCCGCCGTCAACGGATCGAGCGACATGGTCGATTACGGCACCGCGCTGAATTTCTATCACACCAACGGAATCTCGGTGGCGGATTCGCGCAACGGCAACCCTGAAACCGATGGCTACACGAATGTCGGCGCCAGTGAAAACGCGCGGCTGCATCTCGCGAGCAATCTGAGCGTCGATCTGCGCGGCTATTACACCAACGGGCGCGACGATTTCGACGACAATTC
>DASXEH010000054.1:0-73548 GCA_036490215.1 Magnetospirillaceae bacterium | reverse complement strand
AAGGACGAAGCGCGCAAAATGCTCACCGACGCCGACATTGCGCACAACATGGCAGGCATCCGCAAAGTATTCGAGAAGTTCCTCAGCTTCGGCAACGGCCCGACCGATGCGGTGATGGTCAACAACGCCGATTGGCTCGACAAGCTCCAATACATCGACTTCCTACGCGACTACGGACGCCACTTCTCGGTCAACCGCATGCTGACCTTCGAGTCGGTCAAGCTGCGGTTGGAGCGCGAACAGCCGCTCAGTTTCCTCGAATTCAACTACATGATCCTCCAGGCTTACGACTTCCTGGAGCTGGCGCGCCGCCATGGCTGCACCATACAGATGGGCGGCTCGGACCAGTGGGGCAACATCCTCAATGGCGTCGAGCTCGGCCGCCGCGTCGATAACCGCGAGCTGTTCGCGCTGACCACGCCGCTGGTCACGCTGGCCTCGGGCGCCAAGATGGGCAAGTCCGCCCAGGGCGCCGTGTGGCTCAACGCCGACAAACTCTCGCCCTGGGATTACTGGCAGTTCTGGCGCAACACCGAGGATGCCGATGTCGGCCGCTTCCTGCGCCTCTTCACCGAACTGCCGCTCGACGAGATCGCCAAGCTCGAAGCGCTGAAAGACGCCGAGATCAACGAGGCGAAGAAGGTGCTGGCCAATGAGGCGGCCCGGCTGCTGCATGGCGATGCCGCCGCACAGGAAAGCGCCGAGACCGCACGCCGCACGTTCGAGGAAGGCGGCACGGCGGACAACCTGCCCACGGTCACTGTGCCGGGAGCAGAGCTGTCGGCCGGCATTCCCGCTTACGCGCTGTTCGTGCGTGCCGGTTTGGCGACGTCAAACGGCGAAGCGCGCCGCCTGATCAAGGGCGGCGGTGGCAAGGTCAATGACGCGGCTATCGGCGAGAATGACGCGATCGGCACGGCGCATCTCAGGGACGGCGCGATCAAGCTGACCGCCGGCAAGAAGCGCCATGTGTTGATCCGGGCCGCGTAGGTATTGCCCGCCGATCAATTGCCGATCGCGTTCCTGACATCGAACGACGCGCTGACCGAGGCACCGCCTTCGAATTGCAGCATGATCGGGACTCGGTGCCCGGGAGTCACATCGGCGCTCGGCATCATACACATCAAGTGATATCCGCCGGGAGCAAAGGACAGAGATCCTCCAGCCGGAACCTCCACGCGGTCGACCATTTCCATGCGTCCGGTGCCGCCCTCGGCTACGGTGTGATGGAGCATCAGCCGGCCACATGCAGGCGACTCCGCGCCGACCAGAACGGCAGGCTCCTTGCTTTTATTCTCGACAGTGAAATAGCCGGCTGCCGGCAGATGATTCGGCAGCGCGCGTATCCACGCGTTCTCGATGGTCAGATCAGAGCTCTGCCCCCACGCGGTCGCGGCAACGAGCAGTGATGACATCACGGCAAAGACAGGCAGCGCTTTACAATTCATCGTGGCCGGACCTCCGGGTGATTGTCTTTCTGTCGTCGCTCAGGCGCATGGCGGCCAAGACCGCGATCAGCGCGGGCAAACTCATCATCGCCCCGGGAATCCACAGGATCAGCCCCCCGAGATGCTGATCCTCGACCGCGCTCATGGGCAAAAGACGACCGCAAATGGCGTAGACGGGAAAGAAATCGCGCGATGAAAAAGTCAGAATCGCGCCGAGAAGAATTTGCGGCGGCGCAATTACGATCAGCAAAAGCGCGCGGGTGAGGAAATGATTGCGCGCAGGCGGCTTCGGGCGCGGATCGAGAATCATGGCCCAAAACAGCAAGCCGTCGAGCGCCATGCTCCAATTCATCACCGCGTAGACGCGTGCGTCCAGCATCGCGCGGAAATGCACCGCCGGGATCAGCCAAAAGTAGATCAGACCCACGAACAGAATGGGGGCGATGACCGGGTTTTGCACGACAGCGAGAAGACGCCTGACGATGGCGCGGTCAAGTTCTTTACGTAGGAACGAAGGCATCCCGGCCCAAATCGTAGTGTCCGCCGCCCCCAACGCGATCAGGAGCGGACCAAGATGATGTAGAATGATATGCTGTGCCCGATGCACGAAGAACAGATGCTGCGCATAGAAGTCGATATGCGTTTGCGACACCGCGTACATGGCTGCAATGCCGATGCCGAAGCTGACCGACCGCCACGGTCGCGGCCGCTGCGCGGCGCTGAGACGCATCCAGCCACGTCGATACCAGACGACCGCAAGAACGACCGACGCGAAGATCGGCCACGAGAAATCCCATGGAGCCCAGACTGGAAACACGGCCGGATGGCGAAGGTTGATCCAATAAAGAATGGATGCGGTCAGCACCAAGAGTGCCGTCCAGCCCCATGCGCGATCCGGAAGACGTGAGATCGATGGCGGGACGACGCTCATCGGCAATGCCACATTCTGGCCACGAAAGCAGCCCAAGAGACGCGATGGAGAAACATGATGATCAACACTTGAAACCTATCTCTTATGCGGCATCAGATGCCAGCATGTCCTGCACGTAGCGAAGACCACACGCCGTTATGACTTCTCATCCGATCACGCGCATAGGCTGCTGCCTCGCGATCATCGCCGCGCTTGGCGGACTATCGGCTTGCAATAAAGACACCCCATCATCGACGGTCGATGTGCACGGCGATCTACCGCCCTTGCGTTTGACCATGACGCGCGCCAGCGACGGCGCAAAGGTCACGGCGAACGACTATCGGGGACAGGCCGTGGCGCTTTACTTCGGCTATACGAACTGCCCCGATCTCTGTCCGATGACATTGGGAAATCTTGCGCAGGCGCTGACGCGCCTGGGCCCCTTGGCTTCGCGCGTGACCGTGCTGTTCGTCACGGTCGATCCGGCCCGCGACGATATCGCAGCCTTACGGTCCTACACCTCCAATTTCGCGCCTCAAATCGACGGATTACGTGGCACACCTGATGAGCTTGTCGCGCTCACGCGCCGCTACCGCGTCGCCTTTACAGCCAAACCGAAGACTACCGAGGGCGACTACGACGTCAGCCATAGCTCGGCGGTATTTGTCTTCGATCGTATGGGGCAAGCCCGCATGGTCATCACCTCGACCAGCGATATCGGCGCCGTCGCCGGCGGTTTGCGGAAACTGATCGCCCCGTCGTCAACGGCCAGCACCATGGGGCTGCGCGGGATCGGCCACGCGCCGGGCTAGCCGGCTCTACCGCCCCATCTCATCCGGCATAGGGTTTGACGCTTTCGGCCACCGAGTCGGCGATGTGCTCTTTACTGATGATGCCCAGCACATCGTCGGCGCGCGGCCGACCGGCGACTCCGGTCACGATCGCCATGCCCGCCTTCTTGCGCCACATCCGTGCGATCACGTCGAACACAATATCCTCCTCGCGCGCCACCGTATAATTGAGCTCTGCGATGTCGCCCAATGTGACACCCGAAAAAGCAGCTTCATGATCGCGGCGCAGCGAGGTATTGACCCTCAATACCCCGACGATGCGGTCTTCTTGCCTGACCACTACATATTTGAGGGTCGCACCTGCGCCGTGCTCGCTTAGGAACGCGTCGAAACGCATGTCGGCCGGCAGAACCAATACCTCCCGCTCCATGACATCGTTAGCGTGGCGTACGAGAAACATATTGGCGTGCAAAGCCTTCGGCACGAAATGCCGGCGGCCGACGAGCTTGATCGTGTAGATGTTTTCGCGTGAGAGCATGCGGCGCACGCCGATGGCCACGGCGACCGCCAAAATGAGCGGCACGACGATGTCGTAATCGCGGGTCATTTCAAAAATCATGACGACGGCGGTCATCGCCGCGCCGGTGCCGCCTCCGACCATGGCCGCCATGCCGACCATGGCAAAGTTCGGCACGCTCAAACCGATGGACGGATCGATGGCCGAGACGATCGCGCCGAACCCGCCGCCCAAAGTCGCGCCCATAAATAGCGAGGGCGAGAAGATACCGCCCGAAGCCCCGGAACCAAGACTGGCGGAGGTCGCGTATAGTTTGCACACGAACAATAGCAGCAGGAGATACCAAACCGACGACTGGCCCGTCAGGATCGACTGAATCTCGGAATAGCCGACGCCGTCGATATAATATTGTCCGAAGCCCAATTTGAGCACGTACATCAGGATGCCGATGCTCAACATGCCCACCGCGTGCCGCGCGTAGGAATTGCCGATCACGTCGAATTTGTTTTCAGCCCAATGCAGGCCACGGATGAAGCCGGTAGCCGCCAAGCCGATGACACCGCCTAGCGCCGCGTAGAGCAGCAGTGCTACCGCAGTGGTTGCATGGTTGCTCGGAGGGGCGATCGGCGGAACCAAGAACGCCGGCAGGGGCCCCAGGAATATCCGTCCGATGAAGGTTGCGGTGCCAGTCGCTAGAGCGACCGGCAAAAAGGTGCGAACGCTCACTTCCGGCATCATCAATTCGATGGCAAACATGACGCCGCCGAGCGGGGTGTTGAAGGTCGCTGCGATGCCGGCGCCGGCACCAGCCGCCACCAAAGTTATGCGTTGCCAGGCAGCGATAGGCAGAATCTGACCGACACTCGAGGCGAAGGACGCGCCGATCTGAATGATCGGGCCCTCACGCCCTACTGCCGCGCCACTGCCGATCGACAATGCAGAAGCGAAGGATTTGACCACCGCTACGATCGGTCTGATAACGCCTTCGCGGTAATAGATCGCGTCCATCACCTCTGGAACGCCATGGCCCCGTGCTTCGGGAGCGAAGGTCTTGACCAGATAGGTCACGCCCATGCCGCCAATGACAGGGACAAGAATCACGAGCGGCCCCCAGGAACTGGTCGCTGTGAACTCGTTGGCATCATAGTGGAAGGTAAATGATCCGAAGAAAAAGAGGTTGTGAATCAGCCCGATAAGCGCGCGAAAGGCGACCGCGCCGAAGCCTGTAAAGAGGCCGATAAATACGGCAACCAGCGACAGCGATAGCAGCGCTATCTGGCGCTCACCTCGCTCTTCGTCTTGGCGCGGGCCCGGCCGCGATGGCGCGTCCGTCGCTCCGCTCCCCCCGGAAGTCGCGGCGGGTTTCGTCTTCTTATCGTCTGTATTCATTGGTTTCGATCCGACAATTGGCCGATGAACGGCAGTTCGCCCATCGCTGACAGTGAAAATGAAACGTCGTGGACCGGCAACCGCCGGGGTGGCGGCCATTCGCGGAAAAGTTCTGCGATTTCGGGTGCGAAGCCAAGTCGCGACGTTGAGTAACGGGACAGGCTTTACGGCAAAACAGCAAACGTGTCGAGAGAGAGCACGCCGCATACATATGTAGGATCGCCACGGTCTCCGACGGACTATCGATCGGCGCCTTTCGGTAGGCTCCCGGCGGGGGCGCTTTCCGGTCTCTCGTTTGGTTTTTTATCCGCGTCGGTGTTCGTACGGTCGACCTTGGTGCCGCTGCCATTATCGAAGACATTGAACAAGCCGCGCAGGAAACCGGGCGTCAATGCGGATAGCGGATTCACCGAGACCGAGGGGCTCGAAACCTTGCCGGTCAATGAATAAGAGAAAGCGATCAGCCCGCTGCCCTTGCCGCCGGTCAACAGATCGCCGATCACCGGGATCTTACCGACCGCGCTGTTCAGCGCGTAGGCCGGCACGATCGTTCCCTGCATCGCGATCTGATCATGGTCGAGATCGGCCTGGCCGTCGACGGTGATGCCCAGTTCGGTGCCGGCGGTATGGCCCTCTTTGATCGTCAGCACACCGTCGATCAACGTGAATGGCACAGTCGCATCGTCGAAACGAATGCCGCTGCCTGACATCACGTCGAGCGTGCCGGTCAGCGAAGCGATCGTCAGGATGCGGGCGAGCAACGGCGCGTTGACGATGCGGTATTCGCTGACCTTCGCGAGCCCCGTCAGCGGCTCCTTCGGATCGGCGTCGTTATAAGTGCCGTCGATCGTCAGGTTGCCACCGCGCACATGCTCAAGCAGACCGAAAGCGGACAGGGTCGCGCCGGCATCCGACGATGTAATTTTCAATACGCGATGCTTGTCGTCCGAAGGTCTGATATCGATATGCAGCGGCTGGTTCTTGTCGAGCTGGGCTTCGACCCGGATGTTGCGCCAAGACTTCGGCCCGCGCGCCATGACCGCCGCGACATTCTGGATCGAGCCGTTCTCGCTCAGCCAGATCTTCCCCAGTTTGGCGGTGAGCGACAGGGGCTGTTGGACCTCGACATGATGTTCGCCCTTGCCACCGGCAACCAACTCGCTGGCATCGAAGGAGGCGCCACTCATATCCACGCCCAACGCGCCATCGGGACGGAACAGCACGGTTCCCTTAAGATCGCTGCGCCCCCATTTGGCGGTGGCGAGTGTGATGCGCCGCGGATGGCCGGTGCCATCGAAAATCACATCGCCGCGGATATCGAGACCGCCGGCCGCCCCGACCGAGAAGCGCGGGATACCGACGATGCCATGCGCGTTCAGGCGAAGCACCGCCTCGGCGCTGCCCGGCGCGCCTTTAGGCTTCGACCAATTGAGACCCGGCAGGCGCATGGCAATGGGGCCGAGATCGGCCTTCAGATCGACGTCGCCTTTGCCGCCGGGCTGCATCGTCGCAACGACGTCGACCGGCATCGCGCCATCGATCACCGGCGCTTGGAAGGCCGCGTCGCCCAGACCCACCGCTTTGCGCCCCGCCTCATCGAGCAGCGCCTTGACCTGATAGCGGCTGGTATAGGCTGCCTTCACGAAATTCTCGTGCCATTGAAGATCGATCGGCATCGCGCCCAGCTTCGCCTTGCCGTCGACTTCCATCCCTTGCGTATCGACATTGATGTCGAAATCGCCACTCGACAGATCGAGACCGAGCGCCACTTTGGGCACGCCGAGGCCCTTAGTCTGAGCGCGCACCTTCATCTTCACCTGAGACAGCTGCAGCTTCTGCACCAAAGGGAAGCTCAAATTGAGCGCGATGGTCGCGTCACCCTTGGCATGCGCCGGATCGAAACCCAACGCCGTGGTGTAGCCGAGCGGCTTGGCGTCGATCGCTTTCAACGCGTCGGTGACCGAAGATTGGAAATTCAGATCGAAGGACGCCGCTTGCTCGGGGCTGGTGAAGCCGAACAGCTTGATCGTGCCGCCTGTCACTTTCACGCCGCCGGCCGCGCCGCCTTTGACGGTGATCGTCAAGGAATCCTTGTCGAAGGTCGCCGTGGCCGCACTGTTATGCGCCACAGGCATCGACCCGAGATAGTGAACATTGATGCCGTCGCCCTGCATCGAGCCGTTGAGCGATTCGACCACCGTCTCGCCCGAACCACTGATCGGCGCCGACGCAACCACCTTCAATTCGGCATGGCGCAGCGTGCCGCCGGTCATATTGGTGGTGATCCACTCGCGCGGATTGGGGGCAAGGATCGCCGGCCACAAGGTCTTGATCATATCCACCGGCATCTCGTCGATGCGGGCAGAGACATCGAGATGCGCGGTTGAATCGAGGCCGGTCACGCGCCCCGACGCGGCGATCTTGGCACCGCCGAGATCGACCCGCAGATCGTCGAGCGTGAGTGCGGTCAACTTGTTGGTGAGCTTGCCCTTGATACTGGCCGCGCTGACGCGCAGCACGCCGTTCCACGGTGTCGCATCGATCGTGCCGGCGCCAGTGGTGACATCGAGGCCCAGTGTGGTCAGGCCATCGGCTTGGCTGTAGGCGATATCGGCCACGCCACCGGTGACGAGATCGAATCGGCCGAGCGGCGCCAGGATCGGGGCCATTTGCGCAAGGCTTGCCGGCCGCAGCCCCGTCCAATGCACCGTGCCCGAGGCCGCGCCCGTCTCCGGCTGGTAAAGTCCTTCCAGACTCAGCGATGCCGGTTCGGTCTTCCCGGCTTGCGTGATCTCGATCGGCCCACGCAGGGTGACGGCGAGACCCGCATCCTCTTTCAACACCAACAGATCGACCCGCGGCGCGTGCCAATGCCCATGCAGCGACGGATCGTCGAAATCCAAATCGCCGCCGTCGATCTCGACCCGTTCGAGTCCGGCGATGCCGGGCGGCGGACCAGCCGCGCGATCCGGATTCTGCTTGGATTTGTCCAAAGTATTGGCAACCGCGCTGTCGGCCGCGGCGGCGGCATCGGCGTCGACCTCTTCGCCGAGACCCAGAGCGACCCCGCCCTGATTCGTGTGCAGGATGTGAAGATGCGGCCGGATCAGGCGCACGCCGCGCAGCACCAGCCGACCGGTCAGCAACGCCGGTCCGGAGAACGACACAGATGCCGCAGGCACGGACGCTTCGAGGCGGTTGTCCGGACCGCGCGCCTTCACATTGGTCAGGCGCAGCGACAGCGTGTGGTGCTCGGCATCCCAGAGGAGTTCGGTGTCATCCAGCTCGATCGTCTGGCCGCCGGTCAGCTTGCCGAGCGAGTCTTCGAAGGCTGGGGTGAGGAAGGAGAGTGAAACCGGCCCTTGTGACAAACGATAGGCCAGCCCGGCCGCAACGGCCAAGACGATAAGGACGAGGGTGCTGACCAGACCGAGCAGACCCTTGACCGTCCCGTGGACCACGCCGCCTCAACCTCCGTCACCACCGGCAAAAACGCCAGTTCTACCAGTCTTTCGCCCACCGGCTTGACCGCTGCCGGAGCTTTGCCCAGTCTGCAGGAAAAGACAACCCTTGGGTGCCCTGTCCCGTGGCGCTTTCGATACCCATTCAACGCCTGCCGCGCGCCTCGGATCCCGAAGCCGTCCTGCGCAATCGCGAACGCTGGCTGGAAATGGCTGCCGATTGGGAGGCGCGCGACCTCGCCAATTTCGCCCGCGCCACCCTCAAGGACGCCAAACAGCGGCCGCTGCTGGATGCGGTGTTCGGCAACAGCCCCTTCCTGAGCCATTGCCTGATCACGGAGACCCGCACGTTCCGCGCCTTCCTACGGGACGGCCCCGACGCGACCTTCGCCGAGCTGCTGGCAGAACTGCGTGCCGACGACAGCGAGGGCGATGACGAAACCGCCGTGATGCGCCGGCTGCGGATCGGCAAGCGGCGGGCGGCTTTGCTGATCGGTCTGGCCGATATCGCCGGGCGTTGGGACGTCAACGCGGTGACGGCCGCGCTCTCGCAATTCGCCGACACGGCCATCTCGATCGCCTGTGCCCATCTGCTGCGCACTGCCGAGGCGGAGGGCGATATCAAGCTCGCCCATCCCGAAGACCCGGAATGGGATTCGGGGCTGGTGGTGCTGGGCATGGGCAAGCTGGGTGCCAACGAACTCAACTATTCGAGCGATATCGATCTGATCGTCCTCTATGACGACGAGAAGGTCGATTATCGCGGCGAGCAGTCGAAGCAGCGCCTCTTCGTCGGCATGGCGCAAGATCTCGTGCGCTTCCTCGACCAGCGCACAGCCGACGGCTATGTCTTCCGCTGCGATTTGCGCCTGCGTCCCGATCCGGCCTCGACGCCACTCGCGATCTCGGTCCTCGCGGCCGAGACCTATTACGAGAGTCTTGGCCAGAACTGGGAACGCGCGGCGATGATCAAGGCGCGCTGCGTCGCCGGCGATAAAAGCGCGGGCGAAGCGTATCTGCGTGAGCTCCGACCCTTCATCTGGCGCAAGAATCTCGACTTCGCCGCCATCCAGGACATTCATTCGATCAAGCGGCAGATCGATGCCCATAAAGGTGGTGGGCGCATCGCGGTGGCCGGTCACGACATCAAGCTCGGCCGCGGCGGCATCCGCGAGATCGAGTTCTTCGTCCAGACCCAGCAGCTGATCCGCGGGGGCCGCGATCCGTCGCTGCGCACATCGCGGACGCTCGATGGGTTGCAGATATTGACCCAGCTCGGATTGATCGATGTGCAGGCATCCGAGGAGATGGCCGCGGCTTATCTTTTTCTGCGCATGGTCGAACACCGGCTGCAGATGGTCGACGACCGCCAGACCCAGCGCCTGCCTGAAGACCCCGAACAGCTCACAGCCATCGCCACCTTCGCCGGCTTCGACTCGCTCGAAGCTTTCGACCAGACCATGCGCGAGACGCTGCGCACCGTGGAGCGCCACTACGCCAAGCTGTTCGAGGATGCGCCGCAGTTGGCGCCACAGGGCAATCTGGTCTTCACCGGCACCGATGACGATCCCGAGACGATCAAGACCATCGCCGCCCTCGGCTTCCGCGATCCGCCTCATATCTGCGGCCGTATCCGCGGCTGGCACCACGGCCAGATCGCCGCCACGCGCAGCACCCGTGCGCGTGAAACGCTGACCGAGTTGACGCCGTCCCTGCTCGCCGCATTGGCCCGCACTGCTGATCCCGACGCGGCTTTCGGCCGCTTCGACAGTTTCGTTTCGGTGCTGCCGACCGGCGTGCAGCTTTTTGCGTTGCTCTATGCCAATCCCGGCCTGCTCGATCTGGTGGCCGAGATCATGGGCGATGCGCCGCGCCTGGCGGATCTCTTGAGCCGCCGGCCGGTGCTACTCGATGCCGTGCTCTCGGGCGCGTTCTTCGCGCCGCTGCCGCCATTGAAGGAACTGCTGGCGGACCTCGAAGACTCGATCGCGCGTGAGAACTCGCGGCGCGGCGTGACCAAAGCAGGGGCCGGCGAAGACATCGAAGCGATCATGGATATGGCGCGGCGTTGGGGCGCCGAGCAGAAGTTCCGCGTCGGCGTGCAACTCCTGCGCAACATGCTGACGCCCGAGCAAGCCGCCTCTCAGCTTTCCGATGTGGCCGACGCCATTGCCGCCTGCCTCGTCCCTCACGAAGAGACCGATTTCGCGCGCAACCATGGGCACATGCCGGGGCGCGGCATGGTGCTGGTGGCGCTGGGCAAGCTCGGCAGCCGCGAGATGACTGCCAACTCCGACCTCGATCTGTTGCTGATCTATGACATGGCCAGCACCACGACCATGTCGGACGGCAAGAAGCCACTGGCGCCCGAGACCTATTTCGGACGGCTGACCCAGCGATTGATCGCCGGCTTCACCGCGCGCACCGCCGAAGGCGCATTGTACGAGGTCGATATGCGGCTGCGCCCCTCGGGCAGCAAGGGGCCGATCGCGACCAGCCTCGAATCGTTCCGCCTCTATCATCGCGAGGAGGCCTGGACCTGGGAACATATGGCGCTGACCCGGGCGCGGGTGATCGCCGGATCGCCCGCGATGCGAACCGTCGTCCGCCGCGTTATCCGCGACACGCTGACAAAGAAGCGCGATCCCGAGAAGCTGCGCGCCGATGTAGCCGATATGCGCCAGCGCATGGCTGTCGAGTTGAAACCCAATACGCCGTGGGAGGTGAAGCATCGCCGCGGCGGGCTGGTGGATATCGAATTCGTCGCGCAATACCTGCAGTTGCGCTGGGCCCACGAGCATCCGTCGATTCTTAAGGCCGCCACTGCAGATGTGTTGACCGAAGCGCGTGATCTGGGGCTGCTCGACAAGGGCGATGCGAAAGCACTTCTCGATGCGCTCCATCTCTGGACCGCGATCCAGCAGGTGTTGCGCACCACCGTCGAAGGCGAGTTCGATCAGCCGACACTGCCCGGGCGTCTCGGCCAGGTCCTCTCCAAGGCGGCCGGCGTGGCGGGAATCGCCGCCCTGCAGCGCGCGATGGAGAGCCGCGCCAAGGCTGCCCATGCGGTTCACGAGCGGATTCTGGCCGCACCGAAAGCAAAACGCGGCGCGCGCTAGACGTGACGCGCAGTTGATGGTGAAATCGCGTCCTTCGCCGTCTCTGGGAGAGGATCGCCATGGCCAGGAAACCCGCACCGAAGAAGAAAGCCGCCAAGATGTCTGCGGCTAAGAAAGCCCCAAAGAAGACCAAGGTTAAAAAGGTCGCGGCGAAGAAGGCACCGGCTAGGAAAGCTGCTGCCAAAAAAACGCCTGCGAAGAAAGCGGTAGCCAAGAAAGCGGTCGCGAAAAAGGCACCGGCAAAGAAAGTCGTGGCAAAGAAAGTCGCGGTAAAGAAAGCCCCGGTGAAGAAGGCTCCCGTGAAGGCGAAAGCTGCCCCGGCAGCCACCAAGGCCGTAGCCAGCGTTACCATCGCCACCGGCATGGACGCCCCCGATTTCAACCTGCCGACCGATGGCGGCGGCACGCTCTCGCTCGCCGAGCTCAAGGGCCGCCCGGTCGTGCTCTATTTCTATCCGCGCGACGACACCCCGGGTTGCACGGTCGAGGCCTGCGAATTCCGCGACAATCTGCCGCATTTCGGCGGCATCAATGCCGCGGTGCTGGGTGTGTCGATCGACAGCGCCAAGAGCCACGACAAATTCAAAGCGAAGTATTCCCTGCCCTTCCCGCTGCTGGCCGATGAGGAGCACAGCCTGGCCGAGAAGTATGGCGTGTGGGTCGAGAAGAACCGCTATGGCCGCACATATATGGGCACCGAGCGCTCGACCTTCCTGATCGATGCCATGGGCAAGGTGGCCAAGGTGTGGCGCAAGGTAAAGGTGGAAGGCCACGCCGCGGAAGTGCTGGAAGCGACGAAGGGTCTCTAAAGATGCGTCAGGCGTCGGCAGTGGCCAGTTGTGCGCCACTGCCGCGCCCCGCGAGGCTGATCGCTGCGGCGATGGCCTTGCGCAACGCCGGCAATTCGACCGGCTTAGAGGCAAACCCGTCCATCCCGGCGGCGTGAGCGGCAACGCGGTCGGTCTCCATCACGCTGGCCGAAAGCGCAATGATCGGCGTACGCGGCCGACCCGTGGCCAGCTCAGCGGCGCGGATGCGGCGAGTGGCCTCCAACCCGTCCACATCGGGCATCATCAGATCCATCAACACCACATCGAAGCGCTCGGCGAGCACGGCTGAAACCGCCTCCGCGCCGCCGGCAACGCTGGCCACGCTGTGGCCATTGCGCTGAAGCAGGATCGTCATCAGCTCGGTGTTCATCGGCGCATCGTCGGCGACAAGAATGCGCAGCTTCGGCAAGATCAGTTCCTTCGGCGCCGTGTTCGTGGCCAGCGGCCGTTCACGGGCCGCGGCCAGCGGAAGCCTGACATGGAAGGCACTGCCGCGTCCGACCTCGCTTTCGGCCCAGATGCGCCCGCCCATCAACTCGACCAGCTGGCGGCTGATGGTGGTGCCAAGACCCGAGCCGCCGAAACGCCGGCTCATCGATGCGTCAGCCTGGGCGAAGGGTTCGAAAATACGCTCAAGCCGATCCGGCGGAATACCGATGCCGGTATCACGCACGGTGAACAGAACCGACTCGCCATCGGGAACGATAGTCAGGCGCACCGAACCATGTTCGGTGAACTTCACGGCGTTGCTGAGGATATTGGTCAGGATCTGGCGGATGCGCAGCGCATCGCCATGGAAGGTCTCGCGGAGCACCGCGGCATAGGTCAGGCTGGTGATGATGCCCTTGGTGACACCGGTCGCCGAGATCGTGGCAACCAGCTCCTCGGCCAATTCGCGCAAGTTGAAGTCGGCGTTTTCCAGTTCCATCGAATCCCGCTCGAGTTTGGCCGTATCGAGCACATCATTGAGCAGCAGGAGCAGTGACCGCGCCGCGGCCTGCACCGTCTGCAGGTGATGATCCTGTTCCGGCGACATCTGCGACCCCAGCAGCACTTCCGTGAAACCCAGGATCGAGGTGATCGGCGTCCGGATCTCATGGCTCATCTTGGCAATGAACGCGGTGCGCGCCTCGACGGCCTGCTCGGCGCGATCCTTGGCCTCACGCAACGCGTCCTCGACGCGATGACGATCCGTCATGTCGAGCAGCACGCCGTCGAGCCAGCGCATCACGCCGTCGTGATCGCGCAGCGGCCGCGCGAAGGCCCAGACCCAGCGGATGCTGCCGTCCTGATGACGTAGACGGAACTCGTGTGCGACCGCCGTTCCATCCCGAATGGCGATCTTCACCTTTTCGTCCACGCCGGGAAAATCCTCCGGCAAGATGAGTTCGAAAATGCGGCGGCGATTTTGGCCGCGCACGAAATCATTGGCTGGATAGCCGGTCAGGCTTTCCGCCGCGTCGCTGACGAAAATCGTACGGAAATTGTCGGCGACCAGGCTGCGGAACGCGACGCCGGGAATGTTGTCGATCATCGTGCGAAGCTGTTGCTCGCCCTCGCGCAGCGCCAATTCGACCGATTTGCGCTGCGTGACATTGGCCTGCAGATCGGCCACGAGACGGCGATAGCGCAGGAAGACGTTGGCAGCCAGCACGATCGACAGAACGGCTATGGCGATCAGCGAAATCGCGATGGCGAGGTTGGTATAGTCGTCCATATCTTCCCCACCGGTAGCCGGCTGCGATCCCACGAACCGCGCCGCCGCCATTCCCACGTAATGCATGCCCGCTATTGCGAGCCCGAGAATCAGGCCGCTGAGCAGCACGGACGCGATCCGGCCAACGCGGGTGGAGAAGGAGTGGAGTCCGAAACGGACCCACAACGCCATGACGGCGAGAACCACGGCCACGACGATCGATAAAGCGAACGTACCCAAGTCATAGCGTAGGCTGAGTTGGGAATACATCGCGGCCATACCGAGATAATGCATAGCGCCAATGCCCAAACCGACAGCGACGCCGCCGGCGACTAAAGTGCGCATATCCATATTGCGGCGGGCGATCAGCGTGAGGGCGACGGCCGACGCAGCTATGCCGGGCACAAGCGAAAGTGCCGTCACGAGATGGTTGTAATGAACGGCGACGCAAAGCTTGAACGCCAGCATGCCGATGAAATGCATCGCCCAGATGCCGGCCCCGAGAGCGAGACTGCCCGACAACAAGCCGACGACGCGCGCGCTGCGGCTGGGCACCAGCGCTGCTTGTCCGGTGATCTGCAACGCCATGGTCGCCGAGAAGATCGCGATCGCGATCGACAGCGCAACCATCCAAGGATCGTATGTACCGGCAACAATGACCGCGGGGTCACTGGGCACGGCGAAATAGTCAGCAAATGTGTGCATCGCCGCTCGCGAAGCACGGCGTCACAGCTTCGAACAATCCGAAGAGGGCAGCCGTCTACGCTACCCTTCTAACGACAAGTGGGTTTCGGGCGGGTGTCCAGATATGACAAACTATGACGTCGATTCGCGCGTCTTTGTAAGGCGTTGGCGCTTTTGTATTTCACCCCTTGGCGATGTGGGCGAAAGCTTCGATCACCAGGCGAAGTTGGCAGACAAGCTCAGCGATGTGAACCGGTCGGGCTCGGGCTGCCCGTAGAATTCGCGGCTGCGATTGTCGAGGCTGACCGTCGCGCGCAGCCACTGCCCCCAGAACAGCGTGCCGCCGAAAACGAAATCGCCGACAGCCGGCGCCATGGAAACGCCACGACTGGACTGGAAGGTGTTGCCCTGAATGAAGATGTTGCGCGCCATGCCGCGGCCTTCGCCGGTCACGAACAAATAGCCGCCGAGCCCCGACACGCTGTTATCGAAATAGTCGCCGCCTGAAGGCGAAGGCTGGATACGCGGCGGCCCATAGTCCGAATTAAGCTGATAGCCGAGGCGCAAGGTCACGCCCGCATTGGCATAAGTCAGCACGTTACCGGCCGAACCGCCGAGATCGGGAACGACGTCGATGCCGAATCCCTTGCCGTCATCCGAGGTGTTGGCCAGATCGTAACGCCAGTGCCGATCGTAGATGATGTTGAGGCCCGGCTCGTCGTGGAGCTGATAGCCCCAGCCGTTCGAGACCGCTTGGTGCATGAAGTATTCATGCCAGTCGTTCTGCGTCTCCTCGCCGAACGCTTGCGGACCGACAACCCCGAGCTGAATTTCAAGATCGTCCAACCGCGAGACGCCGCGCCCCTCTTCGGGCGTGCTGTTCTGCACGAAGCCGCCCTGAAGATAGGCCCAAGCGGCGTAAGGCCGGTCCTTCGGATTGGGGTTGCCGAGTACGAGATTGTCCGGCGTGAACAGGCTCTGGCCGAAGGCCCAATCCATGTGACGCGAGGGCTTGCCATCCGACGCAAAGGCATTGTCGTCGAGCCAGGCGAAGGCCGGCGCGGTGAAATCGTCGTCCTTCACCGCAGGCGTCAGATAGGAGAAGTAGATGCCTTGCGTGTAGTAGTGATCGGTCGGGTAGAAGAAATAATCGTTCTCTTCAACCACCGTGTAGCGGCCACCGAGATCAACGGTCGGCGATGCATCATCGGCACGCGCCACAAGATCGGAAAGAGTCAGGAAAGCGAAGGAGCCAAGGGCCAGACATGCCAACCGCTTGGCGGAGAAGCGCTCTTGCCGGCGCATCGCAAAAAGAGGCATAGGCAATCCAGAAGCCGCGAACCATCGCGGTTATGATTCAGGATTGTGGCGGCGCTGCGGCAATCGTATTCCGGCCGCGTAACAAGCGGCTGGCATCACGATACTTGGTCAACATCCGCTCGAAACTGGCGAACATTTCCGTTTCGATATCTGGCCGTTTTTCGAGCCGCGCCAGAAGGAAAGCGGCCGATTCGAGCGTCGACAGTCCGACGGCACGCGGCTCGCGGCGCAGCGCGCCGTAGCGTGATGGTTTGTTCGGCGCCAGTATCAGGCGGCGCGCCTTCAGCACCCACGGATTGCGCCACCACAGGGTCTTGGCCTGGCTCCAGGTGCCATCGAACAGCACCACACCTTCGATGTCGGCCAGCGCGTCATCTTGGCCGGGCAGAAGAGCGCCGCGCGCATCGAGCGCCACCACCTCGCGGCCCGGCGCGATCTTCTCCGGTTCGACCGAACCGAGATAGAGTACGGCCCAGCGTTTCGGATCGGCTTCGCGACCCAGCGCCTTGGTCAGGCTTGACCAAGAGAGACCAACGCGGAACGTCGCGTTTTCGAGCTGGGCCGCCGCCAGCCGCGCACTGCCCAGAACCTTATCCTGCTCCTGCGGGTGCTGCAGAATCAGAATCTCGACCTTGTGTGCGAGCTTCGTCACCGACGCGCAGACGCACAGCGACTCCGGCTTTTCGCAGATCGGACAAGGCGTGCCGGGAAAGTCCGACAGGCTCGGGCCTGTCGCCGCGGCTTTGGCGCCACGCCCGCGCCGTGGCCGATAATGCGAATGGGGTCGGCGGCTCATGATCTGCCCTTCATGAGTCATAAAAGGCACAGGCCGCGCCGCAAGGCAACGGCCTGCCCTTCCCATCTTCACTCACATCATGTCGCGGCAGAACTCGCCGTACATCTCGCACCCATCCTTCGTGCAACTGCCGGCGATAGCGAGTGACCTCACGATTTCGATGAGTGCCTCGCCGATACTGCCCACGCACTGGATGCGCCGACACGTTCTTCTGAACCGACTGCGCCTGCGGCCTCATGACCTTGAGCGGCTTGACCACGTTGCTTCCTTTGAAATGGCGCCGTTCGCTTCGGCGATCTACGCCGCACTCTTCTGAATCAGCTCGATAGCACCATTCATCGACGCGGCACCTTACTGCCGCGGCCAGAAAGGGTTGATTCGCACGCATTGCCCAGGCGATTCCGACCGGCCGGCTCACAGGGGGCCCAGGCCTGTGGAGAACCCGCCTCGGCAGACGGCAACGAGGCGCTGTAATAATCGAGACAGCGAGACCAATTGAAACTGGCTTCAGCCAAGTGTCTGAAAATGGCTGATTCTCGACTTCATCATACCATTGAAAATCTTATCAAAAACCCACAAGAAACCCACTCAAAACGCTTTCTTATTCTGATCACCGCATGATAAGGTCATCCCTAATAATAATAATAAAGAGCCCGCATAAATTTATGCGGGGAGGGATGCGGCTCCAACTTGGGATCAACTTGCTGGGCAAAGCTCGGGGGGCGGGGTATTGCCAACATTCACCTATAAAGACGTGCGCATGATCGTCGCCGAACCGGATGCGGTTTTTGCGGGCAATATCATTGATGCACTGATGTCACGCGGTATCCGCGAGCCGAATATTTGCCGCTCGGCGGAAGCCTTGCAGACGGCGCTGACCGGATCGCCCGATCTGATCATCTGCGACGTAGACTTGCCGGGTCTCGATATCTGTGCGACCGCACAGGACATCCGCCACGGGCGGCTGGGAAAGAATCCGTTCGCTGTGGTGATCGCCACAGCGCGGCCGTCGACATCGACCGACCTCAACAAGGTCATGCAGTCGGGTATCGACTACATCGTGCTCAAACCGATGACCGCCGATCAGGTGTTGCGCCGCGTTGACGGCTTCACGCGCTCGCGCAAGCCTTTCGTCGTGACCGAAGACTTCATCGGCCCCAGCCGCCGTACGCGGCGGCGCGACGACGGATCCGATGACGACTGTACGCCCGTGCCCAACACGCTGCGCATCAAGGTGCTGCACAACAATCGCCTCTCGATGCTCAACAAGGTGCTTGAGATCGGCTTGGCGCGCATGAGCAAAAAGCGCAACGAGACCCAGGTCAAATCGGTCTCGCGCCTGACCAAGCGTCTTGTCGAAATGCACACTCAAGCAACGGTGGCGGGCACGGGGCTGGCGATGGCCGATTGGCGGCGTGCACTCGCCGTATTGGTCGAAAAAAGCGATGCCGTGGTTGCCGCCCATAAGGGCTCATCGCATACGGATCATGTGGGCGAAATCGCCGTACGGATCAACCAGCTTGCGAAGCGCTGGTCCGACATCAACGACCGGCCGCCATCGATCGAGATGGTGCTGGTGGCTCAATTGTCCGACGCGCTGATCGGCGCCAGCGCGCAGAACGAAGACGTGCCCGAAATCGCCCGCGAGATCGCCGCGGTCGTCGACAACTTCCTGGCCAAAGAGGAAGCGGCCGGCGCTGCAGCCGGCGAGGGCGAAGCGTGAATACGTAGAATCTCTTATTCACCTCGGACCATTTGTAATTTAACCGAAACAGTGGTCCCCTATCGTAGTCGGACCATCGGGAGGGACAGACCGATTGAGGTCGGCCACCGGCGAGAAAAACCGGGGATGGGGTTTCGAGGATGGGTACGTCTTACGTAGAGACGATCGGGGCCTGGTTAGCCCTGTATGCGCAAAATATCGCCCTGGGTCTGATTCCTGTCATTCTCTATGGCGGGTTGCGCACCACGCTTGTCGGCGAACGTAAAAGCATCGACTCCTATTTGATCGGCGTGTTGTTCGGCCTTGGCGCCATCACGTCGATGACGTTCCCGATCCACACGCCCGAGGGACTGAGCGTTGACGGCCGCATCGTCTTCGTTCTGGTCGGCTCGCTGTATGGCGGCGAGATCGGTGCGGCCCTGGTCACCGGCATCGCGGCGGCCTATCGCTACGAGATCGGCGGACCGGGTATGTGGGCCGGCGTCGCCGCGATCGCCGTCTCCGGCATCTACGGCTATCTGATCGGCCGGTTCCGCATCGAGCGTGGCCGCGATTTCAGTTTCTTCCCGCTGGCCGCGATCGGCCTGATCAATGTGGTCATCACGGCGTTGACGATCATTCTGGTGCAGATGGCTGCCGGCTCGCCGCCGATGTCACTGGTCACCAGCGCAACCGGCTTCGTGGTCTTCCCGCTGGGCACAGCAGTGCTGGGCATTGCGCTGTCGATGACGCGCAACCGCGTAATGTGGAAGCTGCAGAAACGCATCAACGACATCATCGAGACGACCAGCGACCTCGTCTGGGAAACCGATGCCGACGACTTTCTAACTTATGTCTCGGAACGCCATCGCGCCGTGCTCGGTTTCCCGCTGTCACGCTACAAGGGGCACCGGCCGGCTGAACTCGGCGGGCTATGGGTCGACGAGACCACCCGACGCGCCCACGAACTGGCCTTCGAGCGGCGCGAGGCTTTCAACGATCTGCACAGCTTTGCGCCCACCAGCGCGGGCGAGACCAAGGTGCTCTCGATCTCGGGACGGCCGATGTTCGACGATCGCGGCCGGTTCACCGGCTATCGCGGCACAGCCTCCGACATCACCGAGCGCATGCGCCTTGATTCGGAACTGCACCGCAGCCTGTTCCGCCTCGAGCGTGCGCAGCGCATGGGCAAGATCGGCTATATCGAAGTGGATCTGCTGACCGGCAAAGGCATCTGGTCGGAGGAGATTTATCTCCTCTTCGGCGTCGATCCGTCAGTCGCGCCTAGTCTCGAACGCTATATGGAATGCATCCATCCCGACGACCGCGACATGACCACGGCGCTCTACGAGAAGAACCGCCAAGGCCTGACGCTCGGACCTTCGGAATATCGCGTCGTTCGTCCCGACGGTACGACCATCTGGCTGCGCCGCGAAGTGGAAGTGGTGCGCGACGATACCGGCGCGCCGGTGCGTCTCTTCGCCACCGAGCAGGACATCACCGAACGCAAGCGGATGGAACTGGAACTCGCCCACCTGGCGACCATCGATCCGCTGACCGGCGCACTCAACCGCCGCCATTTCCTCGAACTCGCCGAACGGCAGCTGGCGCGCGTCCGGCGCGGTCGCGAGGCCGCCGCGATCGTGATGATCGACCTCGATCACTTCAAGCGCATCAACGACACCTATGGCCATGCGGGCGGCGACGCGGTGCTGCGCCGCGCCGTCGCGCTGTGCCAGAGCGAGCTGCGACCCGAAGACATCTTCGGGCGGCTGGGCGGCGAAGAATTCGCTGCCGTTCTGTCGGGTTGCGATCACGGCACCGCGCGGCAAGTGGTGCAGCGCCTCCTTCATAGCCTGCCCGAAGCCGAGATCATCGCCGGCGACTCGGCCATCCGCGTCACGGCCAGTTTCGGCATCAGCGACCTTGCGCCCGACGACCGGACCATTGCCGACGCGCTGGCGCGCGCCGATCATGCCCTCTACGAAGCCAAGGGCGCCGGACGCAACTGCATGATTGAGCGCTGGTCAGGATCGGAGCCGAACGAGCCCGTCTACGCCACATCGCCGATCGGCCGGTAAGGCCAGCGCGGCAAACTGCGCCGCGCGACGGAACCGTCGCTCAAGTCCGGCGGAAGAGTCCGCCGCCCAGCACGACGATCCCCACCACCAGCACAGCACCCGCAGCCATCGGCGGAATCGAGTGCTGGTGCTGTTCCTGCGCCTGCACATGCAGATTGCCGATATTGGCCACGTCCTTGGTGTCGGTCGTGGTGAACCATGGCACCGCCAGACCGACGATACCGAGAACGACGAGAATGGCGCCGATTGCCGCGAGTTTGTTCATGCGAGCCTCCGCTCCGTTGCGGGCATTTGTTGCCCCTCAGGATAGGGAGGATTGCGGCTGCAATGTGGATGGGCGGGGCCCGCAGCCGCAGGAAGCGGGTCACATTTCTGTGACCGCGCCCTAAGCCCCCGTTAGGCCCCTCTCCGCTTTATTCGTGGAAGGCTTCGACCGTCAGGCGCTTGCCGAGCATGAAGGCGTCGGCGACCAGTTGGAAGGGCTCGTACTCGACCGCGCTTTGCTTCTTGGTGAGCAAGCCATCGAACCGTTCGTAGATGCCTTCGTATTCCTCGGACTTGTTTTCCTTCACACGCTTGCCGTCGATCTCGAGGACCGTGCCGCCCTTGAGCAGATTCACTTTCTTACCGTCATGGGTCTCGATGGCAATGTTCCAGTTCTCGCCGGCGGCTTCGCGCCAATCGAATTCGCAGCGCAGCTTCTGATCGTCGCGGCCCGAGGTGAGATCGAGATTGGCAGCGATCGGCGACTGACAGTTCGACGGGAACGACAGATCGGCTGCGGTGATGAACACCGGCTCGGGCATGATCTTGGTGACGATCGAGAGCGCGTTGATGCCCGGATCGAACACGCCGAAGCCGCCCGCCTCCCAGATCCACGCCTGACCGGGATGCCATTTGCGCACGCTTTCTTTCCACGTCACCAGCATCGACTTGATCGTGCGCGAGGTGAGGAAGGCCTTCGCGTCATCGACAGCGGCGTTGTATTGCGAATGCCAGGTGGTGAAGAGCACCAGGTTCTTCTTTTTGGCGATGCGTTCGAGATCGGTGAGCTCGGCGGTGGTTGCGGCCGGCGGCTTTTCCAGCATCACATGCTTGCCCGCCTCCAGCGCCTCGCGCGCGATGCGGTGACGCACCTGCGGCGGTGTGCAGATCGCCACAGCGTCGACATCGGCAAGCTTGAGCAGATCGGCGTGATGCTTGAACGCGTCGCGTGCACCCGGCGCTTTCAGCCCACGCGTGCTTGAGGTCGCGATCAGCTCGAAGGCCGGGTTCTTCGCGATCACCGGCAGATGCTGATCCTGCGCGATCTTGCCCAGCCCAATGACGCCAACGCGATGCTTGCTCATGCCGTGATCTCCGCCCGCTTTCTATTTGCCAAATGTATTTGTATGACTGTTGGGGCGGCCAATTGAGCACAGATGGCGGTCGCGGCAAAGAGGGGAAGATCGAGCGGGGCATTCTGCCCCAACCCATTGATTTAACGCCCCTATTGCCGCAGCCCGATCACGCGTGAAGGGTGATGTAGCTCTGCTGAGCGGTCGGCATCGCCGCGAGTTGGGTGCTGGTGAAGGCCAGAAGCTGGGTTTTGCTCAGCGCCTTGAGATCGGTCAGCGAAAGCGGCGCGGCCACTTGATCCGTGGTCAGGTTGCCGAGATCGGTGGTCGAGAGCGCGGCGAATTGGCCCGCCGACAGCGAGGCCAAGGCCGAGGCAGTCAGCGCCGTCACCTGCGTCACGGTGAAGCCATGGATCTGCACCGCCGACAGGCCGGTTAGCTGGGCCGCCGCCAGCAGCGCGATGGCGTTCGGATCGAGGCTGGCCAGTGCCGGCACGGTCAGCGCGCCGATCTGCGCCGCGCTCAACGCCGCGGTCTGGGTATCGGCGAGCGAACCGGCGACTGTGGCCGTGAACGTGGCGATGTCGCCCTTGGTGACGGCGGCGATCTGCGTGAGGCTGAGCACGTCGATATTGGTGAAGCCCAGCCGGTCGAACGCGGTCGGCGTCATGCCGGCGATCTGAGTCGTCGTCAGCGCTTGATCCATCGCCGTGGTGAAGCCCACCAGGCTGGTCGCCGTCAGCCCGTTGAGCTGTGCGGCGGTGAACGCAGCCACCTGTCCCACCGTCAGATTGGGAAGGTTGGTGACGCCGAGTCCGTTCAACTGCGCCGCCGACAGCGACGCGATCACCGTCGCCGGAATCGCATCGAGATTCGCTGTCCCGAGACCGTTGAGCGCGGTGGCGTTCAGCCCATCGGCCTGAACCTTGGTCAGTTCCGCCACTTCGCCCGTGGTCAATCCCGAGAGGCTGGTCGCGTTCAGCCCATTCAACTGGGCAACCGAGAGCGCGCCGATCTGGGTCGTCGAGAAGACATCCAGATTGGCAGCGCCGAGTCCGTTGAGTGTAGTTACCGTCAGCGCGGCCACCTGCGCCTTGGTCAGCGCCGCCGCCTCGTCCGTCGTGAAGGCGGAGATATTGGTGAGGCTGAGCCCGTTGAGTTGTGTCGCTGCCAGTATGGCGATCTGTGTCGCCGCGAGCGCCGCGAGATTGGTCGGCCCGAGCGCGTTGAGCGTCGTCGCCGACAAACCCTTAAGCTGAGTCACGGTAAACGATTCGACCTCAGCCGCGGTCAGCGATGAGAGTTGCGTCACCGTCATGGCATTAAGTTGGGCGACGGTCAGGCAAATGATCTGTGTCGCCGACAGCGCCGCGAGATCGGCCGGAGCGAGATTGTTCAACGCCGAGGCGGTCAAACCGGACAACTGGGTCTTGGTGAAATCCTGGGCCTCGTCAGTGCCCAGCGCGGCCAGGCTGGTTACGCTCAACGCTTTGAGCTGCGTGATCGTCAGCGCCTGGATGAAGGTGGCTGGCTCATCGACCGTGTCGACGCCGATCAACTGGTTCAAGGTGGCTGCGCTTAAACCCTGAATCTGTTTGACCGTCATCGGCAGCGCGATGTTGAGCAGGCTCGTATCGGTCAGGCCTTTCATCTGTGTCGGCGTCAATGCGGCCAGTTGGGTGGCCGTCAGATCGCTGAGCACATTCGCCAAGCCGTTGAGCTGGGTCGCCGTCAAACCGGCGATCTGCGTCACTGTGGCGCCGGCTATTTCATCGGGCGTGATCTCGCCGATGGCTGTAGCGTTGAGGCCATTGAGTTGTTTGACCGACAGTGCGGCGAACTGAGCCGGCGTCAGCGAACCGAGATCGTCGGACGGCATGTTGTTGAGGTCGGTGATCGACAGGCCGGCGATCTGGGTCGCCGTAAAAGCCTGCATGGTTGGCGTGTTGAGCGCGGTCGCGCCCCACGCGCTGCCGCTGATCCCGTTGAGCTGTGCCACGGTCAGTGCGTCGATCTGGGTGTCGCTCAACAAGTTGACAAAGGTCGGACCCAGCGCGTTGATCTCGCCGGTCGTCAGATGCGCGATCTGCGTCACCGTCAGCGCCGAGGGATTGGCATCGGCCATCGTCACCACATTGGCGGCGGTCAGCCCGGCCAGCTGCGTCGTGGACAACGCAGCGATTTGGGACGGCAGCAGGGCTGTCGGATGGCCGTCGACCAAGCCGGCAACGGTCGCCACCGAGAGGCCGCGCAGCTGCGTCACCGTCAGGTCCTGGATCTCGTCGGTGCCGAAATTGGCGAGGCTTGAGGTGCTGAGACTGTTGAGCTGCGCCGCGGTCAGCGCCTGGATGAAGGTGGCTGGCTCATCGACGTCTTCGCCGCCGAACAGCGTATTGAGCGCCGTCGCACCGACATTGCTGACCTGACTCGATGCGACGTCATCCTTGATCTGCAGCAGGCTATAAGCCGACAGGCCCTTGAGTTGGGTCGGCGTCAGCGCCGCGAGCTGCGTCGCCGAGAAATCGCTCAGAACATTCGCCAAGGCATTGAGCGTGGCGGTGGTCAATCCGACGATCTGCGTGGTGGTCAGCCCGACCACTTCGGCCGGCGTGATGTGATCGATGTGGGCGGCGTTGAGGCCGTTCAGTTGCGCATCGCTCAGCGCCGCCATCTGCGTCGTCGTGAACGAACCGGTGTCATAGACCGACATCTCGTTCAGGGTATTGACCGCGAGACCGGCGACTTGAGTCGTCGTCATCACCTGCGTGGTCGGGGTATCGAGCGCCGTAGCCCACACGGTCGCCGAGATATTGTTCAGCTGCGTGACCGTCAGGGCCTGCATCGAAGGCGCGAGAAGCCCGCTGAGCCACGTCGAGCCCAGCGTGTCGAGCGCCGCGGTGCTCAGCCCGGCAATCTGCGTCGGGCTCAGCTGGCCATAGTCCGCCAATGCACGCAGCGTCGTCGCGTTCAGCCCGTTCAACTGCGTCACGGTAAACGCCTGGATCGCCTGTACGGCTCCCGTGAGGTAGGAAAGATGAGTCTGATCGAGGCCGTTGATCTGCGCGAGCGAAAGCGACTGAAGCTGGGTCGCAGTCAGACTCTGCAGGGCGTAGTCGTTGAGGCCATTGAACGTGGTGGCCGTCAGCCCGGCAAGTTGCGTCGCCGTCAGCGACGGCAGATTTTCCTGCGGCAGGCACGACAGATTGAACGACGAAAGGCCGTTGAGCGCCGCGACCGAGAGCGAAGCGAGCTGCGTCCCGGTCATCAAAGTGAAATCGGTCACGGGCAGCGCGTTCAGCGCCGTCGCCGTCATGCCGCCCAGTTGCGCGGAAGAGAGCTGCGACCACAGCGCGTCGAGATCGGACGCGGCGATTTCATTCAGCTGCGCGTCGGTGAAGCCTGCGATCTGGGTCGCGGCCAGCGAAGCGAAATCCGTCGTCGTATAAGACGCGAGGTCAGTGGCCGTCAGAGCGGCGATCTGGGTCGGACTCAGGTCCTCAATCATTGTCGTCACGTTTCTTGTGCCCCTAGCGACTAATGATGATTTATGCGCTGCATAGAACATGCATTTTAGATGCGGTGTCTGTGATTGTGATCACCGGAAGGTCTTGATCTACCTTAGAGAAATTCAAGTTGCTGTGTGACGGGCGACACAGGATATGGGACGACAACCAAAATGGAACGGGCTGATAAGGCGCAGAAACGGGCGGAATTTCGTTCCGTTTGGTTCCGCGCCTATGCCGCCTATAAACGATTGGCTCTGCAAAATGTTCTTGTTTTGTTTCACGTGAAACATTATAGTCGCGGGGCTATGGTCGCCCGCTTCCCCACTACCCCGTCGCGGCGCCCCCCAGCAGGCAAGGGAGGCAGCTCTACCGGGCTGTCTCAGCCGAGGGCGCGCGGCGCCGTTTCGAATCCCCCGAAGGCGCGAGGCGCCGTGTCGAACCCCAAGCCGCGCTTCGACACGCTCGATACGGTGGCGATCGACGACGGCTGGTCGACGCCCGAAGGCGAGGCCGAGGCGCTGGCCGAACTGCCGCCCGATCCGCGGACCGAGATCGCGCTGCAGCCGGCCAAGAGCATCATCGCCCGCAACGCCTCGCCCGACATTCCCTTCGGCCAATCGATCAATCCCTATCGAGGCTGTGAGCACGGCTGCATTTATTGTTTTGCCCGGCCGGGCCATGCGTTCCTCGGCCTGTCGCCCGGGCTCGACTTCGAGACCAAGATCATCGCCCGGCCTAATGCCGCTCAACTGCTCGATGCCGAGCTGCGCAAACCCGGCTATGTGTGCGAGCACCTGGCGGTGGGCACCAACACCGATCCCTATCAGCCGGCCGAGAACAAGCTCGGCATCTTCCGCGACTGCCTGAAGGTGCTGGCCGCGTTCAACCAGCCGCTCAGCATCACCACCAAAAGCCATCTGGTGACGCGCGATCTCGATATCCTGGTGCCGATGGCGAAGAAGGGGTTGGTGAGCGTGGCGATCAGCGTCACCACCCTCGACCGCGACATTGCCCGCGAGATGGAGCCGCGCGCGCCGGTGCCGATGAAGCGCATCGAGGCGATCCGGACGCTGAGCGCGGCGGGCATTCCCACCACCATCATGGTGGCGCCCGTGGTGCCGGTGCTGACCGATCACGAGATGGAACGCATCATGACGGCGGGACGCGAAGCCGGCGCGCTGGATGCCGCCTATATCCTGATGCGCCTGCCCTATGAGGTGAAGGATCTGTTCGTCGAATGGATCGAGTCGCGCTACCCCGCCAAGGCGCGGCATGTGCTGTCGCTGGTGCGCCAGCAGCGCGACGGCCAGCTCAACGATGCGACCTGGGCCGTGCGCATGAAGGGCCAGGGCGAGTTCGCCCGCGTGCTGGCCACGCGTTTTTCGATGGCGCGCAGGCGGTTGGGCTTCCCGGGAAAGAGCGGCCGGCTCAACACCACCCTCTTCGCCCCGCCCCCGAAGGCCGGCGACCAGCTCCGCTTGGCGCTCTGAAGCGGGATTGGCTCGGGGCGGCAAATAAAAAGATTAACCACGAAGGCACGAAGTTAGAGAAGGGCACGAAGAGAAATCCCTTCTTCGTGTCCTTCATCACCTTCGTGCCTTCGTGGTGAGATCTTGAAGGCGTAGGCGCCCGGCACGAGGCTGGGCATGATGCACCGGTGGAATTTGACCTCCGAGGTCATGGGCTCGCCGCGGTGTCTTGGGTACCAATGGCGCCCATCGCGACCATAGGAGGGCACTCATGACATCGATCGATATCGCCATCGCTCAGTCGAGCAACGCCGGCCACGCCACGAAGCCGCGCCGGGCAACGCGGGGCTCGTTCGTCGAGACCGAAGACGGAACGCAGCTGTTCTATCGCGACTGGGGCACGGGTTCGCCCATCGTGTTCTGCCATCCCTGGGGGCTCAATGCCGATATCTGGGAATACCAGCTCACAGCACTGAGCAATCAAGGCCTGCGCTGCATCGCCTTCGACCGGCGCGGCCATGGCCGCTCGGACGATCCCGGCCATGGCTACGATTTCGCGACACTGGCCGCCGATCTGGCTTCGCTCATCGAACAGCTCGACCTGCATGACGTGACGCTGGTCGGCTATTCGATGGGCAGCGGCGAGGCGATCCACTACCTCTCGCGCTACGGCACCGAACGCGTCGCGCGGCTTTTGGTGACGAGCCCGATCTCGCCGGTCAGCAGCGATTCCGCGATGATCGATGGCTTCATCGCCGCACTGGAACAAGATCGGCCGGCCTGTATCGCCGCAGGCCTGCCCCTGTTCACCGGCTATAACGATCTGGTTTCGCCGGCGATGGCCCGCTGGGTGGAAAACATGTTCTTGAGCGCCTCGCCCAAGGCCGGCGTTGCGTTCCAGCGCGCCGTCGTGCTCGATGACCATATGGAGCGATTGAAGGACATCGCCGTTCCGACGCTGATCCTGCAAGGCGACGCCGACGAGGTCGCACCGCTCGACCAAACGGGACGCATGCTGGCGGCGGCGATCCCCGACTGCGAATTGCGCATCTATGAAGGCGCACCGCACGGCATCGCACTGACCCATCGCCAGCGCTTCACGCAGGACCTGCTGAACTTCGTGCGGGGTGAGTGATCCTATTGTTGCGTCATGCTCGGCCTTGTGCCGAGCATCCACGCCTTAAAACAGGGAAGACGTGGATCACCGGGACAAGCCCGGTGATGACGAATTGGAAGGGGGCTTACTGCCCCATCCGTGCCGCGAGAAACTCCGGCACGGCTTTGTGGGCCGCGGCTTCCGCGTCGAGATTCTCGCCCTGGATCGGAACCGCGCCGCTCTTGGTGCGAAACGCCGGCGCTTCGTGCAGCTTCATGCCGGGCCAATCGAAATCGTGATAAGCGCCGGGATAGATCGTCATCGCGACCGGCGCGCCCTTGGCGGCAACGTCGTCCATCACCGCTTTGCACGGCGCCGCCGGCGTCCACACATCGGCCTCTCCTTGGAACACATGCAGCGGAATCGCGGGGCTCCAATCGCCCAGCCACCGCTCGGAGCAACTGCCGGGATAGAACGCAACGGCGGCGCGGAAATCGCCATTGGGCAGTGTGGCGGGCCGGCTGGGATTGTTCTTGGCAATCGTGTGCAACACCACGCCGCCGCCCTGTGACCAGCCCATCAAAGCGATGCGATTGGGCGCGATATCGGGCCGCGCCTGCAACCAGAGCAGCGCGCCATAGGCATCCTTGGCGCGGGTCGCATAGATCGAGGAATCGAAATCGGCCGCAGCACACTGACTTTTGATGCCGCGCGCGCCGAAACTGTCGAGCGCCAGCACCGTGTAGCCTTGCGCGTTGAACAGCGCGGCCCAGGTCCGGTTGCGCTTATCCGGCTCGCCCAGCTTGTTGATCATCCCGCCGCAGCCATGCATCAACACCACCGCCGGGTTCGGCCCTTTCGCCTGTGTCGGATAGAGATAGCCGGTGAGCTTCGTGCCATCGGCCGACGGCACCGTCACCGTTGTTTCTTCGGCCATGGCAGGCATACAAATCAATGCAGCAAAAATGAAGACAAGCGCGCGCATAGGCCCCCCTCCGTATCGGCCTTCACGCTAGCATGAGGTCGATCGGCCCGCGCGCCGCAGAACGCTTTGTTACGCGATTTACGTGATGCGATTCCGCTATTCGATGCGCGTCATGCACGCGTCGAAATGCAATTCCTCGCCGTCATGCGCCCAGGCCCAGCGTCCGCTGAAGCTGTTGCCGTCATCGGCGAAGGTGCCGGTGAACTGACCCCGCCGCCCTTTGACGTCGAGCGCGACGGTGATGCGATCGTCGTCGAGTTCGTAGCGATAGGTGATCATCTGGCCCGAACTGTCGAAGTAGTGCGAGCGCAGCGAGTCGCTGGCCTCGTCATAGCCGATGACCTCGATCCCCTGCATGCCGTGAAGGTTCACCTGCTGAATGAGAAAGCGGCGGCCGACCATCCACTCGAAGACGAGTTGACCTTCGATCGCGTCGTCGCCGCTGGGATCGGACACTTCCCAGACACCGACCAGCTTATCGAGGGCTTCGAGCTTTGCATCGGCCGCGCCCTGCTTTATCGCGCCGGGCTTGGAAAAATGCACCACTGGTGTTTCCTTCCACCCCCACCGATGGCCCCACTACTGGCACGGACATCCAGGTAGAGCCCGCATGTGGAAATGAAACGCGCGGGCGGCAACCGCGGGTAGATCGAGATTTGTAAAGTTCTGTGACCGAACGGTGGCCCCGTCAGGGCCGCCAGATCCGGAATGCAGACGAAGGCTTAAGCTCGCGCCACATGCCCTTGGCATCGGCCACGAGTCCACCCGGTTTGAGCATCGCGCCCAACCTTGCCGGATCGAAACCTGCATAGGCGGCGTGAGGCACCGCGCCGATCACGCAGTCATAACCCGAGGCGCCATCGAGCGCGGGCAGCAGCGTCTCGCCGTATTCGTGGCGCGCCTCGGCCGCATCGGCGCAGGCATCGTGCACGACAACGGTGTGGCCCAGCGCACGCAGCCGCGCGATCACGTCCACCACCTTGCTGTTGCGCAGGTCGGGCACGTTCTCCTTGAAGGTCAGACCGAGGATGAGGATCTTCGACTCACCCTTCAACTCGTCATGGACTCGCTCGGCGATCCACGGACCCATGCCGTCATTGATGCGG
This sequence comes from Magnetospirillaceae bacterium, assembly GCA_036490215.1. Taxonomy (GTDB): domain Bacteria; phylum Pseudomonadota; class Alphaproteobacteria; order Rhodospirillales; family Magnetospirillaceae; genus JASHSH01. The sequence continues at coordinate 43,305 of DASXEH010000054.1, read as the reverse complement.
CGGCCGGCCAGGATCACTTCGGGGTTATGCCCGGCATCGAGCGCGGCATGGGCGAGATAGAACGGATCGACGCCGATGCAATGCCCACCGACCAGGCCGGGCGAGAACGGCAGGAAGTTCCACTTGGTGCGCGCGGCATCGAGCACGTCGTAGATCGAAATGCCCAGCTTCTCGAAGATCATCGTCACTTCATTGACGAAGGCGATGTTGATATCGCGCTGCGCGTTCTCGATCACCTTGGCGGCCTCGGCCACCTTGATCGACGCGGCCGGGAACACGCCGCCGGTGGTCACCGTGCCATAGACACGCGCCAGCAGCGCGGTCACGTCCGGCGTCTGGCCGGCGATCACCTTGGTGATCTTGTCGACCGTGTGCGTCTTGTCGCCGGGGTTGATGCGCTCGGGGCTGTAGCCCAGGAAGAAATCGCTGCCGCATTTCAGGCCCGAGGCGGCTTCGAGCGCCGGCCCGCAGATGTCCTCGGTCACGCCGGGATAGACCGTGCTTTCGAACACGATCACAGCGCCTTTGCGCATCGCCTTGCCGACGCTGGCGCACGCGCCTTTCACCGCGCCCAGATCGGGCAGGTTTTTGGCGTCCACCGGCGTGGGCACGGTGACGATGTAGAGATCGATGCCCGCGATCGCGTCAGGCTCATCGGTCAGCTTCAGCCCCGCGCCGGATGGCGCAACTGAAATCGCGGCCTTGAGCGTGGCCGCGTCGATCTCGCGCGTGCGGTCTTGGCCTTGGCGCAGTTCGGCGATGCGCGGGGCCGAAACGTCAAAGCCCACGGTGGGAAAATGCCGGGCCAGAGCCACGGCCAGCGGCAGGCCCACATAGCCCAGGCCGATCACGGCGATTGTCGGGGAGGTCGAAGCGGTCATTGGTTTCGGGTTGGGGTCTCGAATTGGAGCGTTATGCGCGGGAAATGCCGCGGGAACGGATGACGGCTTACTACCATCCGGCTATGGTTTTGTGAACCAAGCAAAAATCGAGGGCAACCGCGCATGGCAACCGTCCGCAAGGGTATGGTGATCGAGGCCAGCCCCGACTACGTCTGGTCGGCAGTGCGCGATGTGGGAGCGCTGGCGCGCGTGTTTCCGGGCGTGGTGAAGGAGGTGCGGATGGAGGGCAATCTCCGCGTCCTCACCTACCAGAATGGCATCGTGCTGCGCGAATGGGTGGTAACGGTGGACGACGCGCTGCGCCGCCTGGTGGTCTGCGCCTCGGGCGGCCGCATCGCCCATTTTCAATCGGCGGTGCAAGTGTTCGCCGAAACCCCGGACCGCTCCCATGTGGTGTGGACCTGCGACTTCCTGCCCGACATGCTCACCGAGACCGTGCAGACGATCGTGGACCGCGGCACCGAAGCGGCGAAGGGCGTGTTGGAGCGGGGCGAGTATTGAGGGGTAATGGGTTACTTTGGGGATTCGCGAGCACGCTAAATAAATAGCACAAAATACATTTTACAAATTTAAGAACTCGATTAGCCCATCTGCAAATGTTTACGAATTCAGATTAAGCCTCTCAGCCAAATTCTGGCAATGATAGTTTCCCTCGTCTAGGGCAAGCCCGGACTGTACGTATTCGCAAGCACTATTCTCGTTTCCCAGATTTAATGCCAACCATGCCATACGCGAAAAGTCATCCGCGTCGGCTTCGCTTTTTCGCTTCTCAAGAACCTCTGCAATCCGAGAGGCAAGTTGCCGTTTTTCATCGCGTACAACCTCCAAGCTACCTTGGGCTAGCAACTGATTTGATCGGCTGGCGGTGTTCGATAACTCAGCAAATGGCACCGAGGCAATCCGACTCCGCTCGATAAACGCGTGAATCTCTCCGAGGGTGTCGCCCGTTACATAACAGGCGTAAGCCAAATTTCGCCACGCGTTAGCAGCAAGTTCACCAGTAGGTGCTATTTCTAGATAACGCCTCAATATGTCCTTCGCGCTCTGGTAATTTTGGGCTGGACCCGCCTCCATATATAGCCGTGCCAAAAGAAGCCAGCCCGGCGGATGTCTGCGGCAGATCATTTCAATTATGGGAAGATACACTAAGAGGTCGTCGCCCGATTCGATCTTACGAGAAATGTTTTTGATAAAACGCTCAAGCTTGCTCTGTAGTCCAAGATTCAAATCATTAAGTCTGCCAGGCCCAAGCATTTGAAGAATTTCCACATCTGCTTGGATCGCAATACGGTAAGGACTTACGTTAAGTTTCTTCTTACCAAACACTTCCGCCACTAGGGGGAGGCCGATGTTCTCTTGCCCATCCGACGCTGAGACGGCTACTTCGCCGATTGAAAATTGGAGCAGCGACTCAATTCCTTTCTCCACCTCCGATCTTTCTCCGATCGACTTTATGAGAACCGCCTCTAGAGCAACTCGCGGGACCGACGAGTTCCAAGCAGCTAAAGTTAAGAACGATCTTTGAGCGCAAGGACTCAGTGCCGCATAAGTTCGTTCGAACAGTGCAGTCAGTACATCATCGCTGGCTGCTACGACGCGTTGGATGTTGCCGACACGACCAACTTTCGCCACCTCTCCCAGCAAGATTTTAATTACATAAGGATGACCGTCAGATTCTCTAACAAGTTGATCGACATATTCACCGGTCATCTTTTCCGTGATTCCAAGTTTCGCGGCAGTTTGCGTAATGAGCAATCGCGCCTCCGGCTCTTCCATGCCCGGCACATCTATCGGATAGTCTCCTTTGAAATCTCTCAGCCTTGTAGTTATGAGTATCTTGTTGGGTGGATAAATAAAGGTGTCCAACCACGTATACATTTCCATCGGATTCTGCATCGTCTCAAAATTGTCGAAGATGAATAGGCACGGCCCCCCATCGCAAGCCCGCAGTTGGCCTTCAAAATATGATTTTGCATCAAAGCCTTTGTCTTTCAGGATAGAGTTTGAAGCTACAAAATTAGAATAATATGCGGCCACGTCTTGTGACGACATCACTCCCTGTCTCACGGGCTTCGGACCCGAGAGTCTTAAATCAACGTCTCGGCCACTGAACCAAATCACAAGTCGAAATTTGCTCTCTTTGTAGATTCCCGGGAGCACGCTCAGAGCGAGCGATGTTTTGCCGACACCTCCTCGTCCGACAAGCGTAATGACCGTCCGCTTTTCATCCAGCAGCAGTCCGCTCAGTTGGTCTTCCAACTGGGGACGGGCAATAAGATCAGCCGGAGCGTTAGGAGCGTTCGAAAGACATTGTTCGCGGATATAGAGCTCTGGACTTCCTTCTGTATCGCTCGGCGGCAGCGAGCCTGCTGGCGTCTGATATAGGGAGGCATCTCCTGACATTTTGTTGTCAGTTCGATACGAAATCATCTCGTATTTCCTGCTGGAAAACCCTCCATTCGCAAAGTAAAAATCTTGCAACTCAGGATCACTTGAAATTAAATTAACTATAATTGGAATATCATACATTATGTATATTCCATTATTAAAAATAATATCAGACCTTTTCTTTAGAAAATCAAAAGGAGACGGATCGCCAGCTATTGGGGTGACCCGATATTTTCCCGATAGGTTTCTATACAAATGCGCCCAAGGCCGGCGAAAAAGCGAATGATGTGTATAAAAAAGACTGATGCTAGCGGCCAAGCTATTTGCCACAGCCCCTGCCTTTCCAGGAGTAATTGCGCCGTGGGCTCTGGTTTTGTTTCTCAGGGTTGCAAACAGACGAAACCAACGTTTCATATCTGTTTTCGTTGGCACCTCTTCAGAATCGATTCCAAGGCCCATCAAAGTTTCTTTTAGTTTGGCGACAGCTTGATACTGCCAATTCTCCGGCCCAACCAATTTGGTCAGCTCAGCCTGCTCATTTCTTGCCTCAACCTTTAGGTATTGGGAAGCTGTGCCCGTTAAAGCATCTTCAAGCGCCTTCCCCCAATCACCCAGTCCGTCAGACCTGACGATATTGTATTCAAGACGGTATCTGTTCCGATCCTTGTTATCGCCAATAGCCGCGACAATCCCCAGCGTTGTGATTTTTGCCAAAACCTCCCCTAGCAAAAGGAGCGTAAAGAAGTACGTGAAATCCGATTCGGACTTTGCTGACTCTGCTCTCAGCAGCACTTGATTGATTGCGGCGTGGATCATGGCGTTTCGCTCTAGCTCGAGGCTGAAATTATGAAGTCAAAAGAACTATACACATGCTGAAACGTTTCTTACGAAACTTATGTAAGGACATATCATTGGGCACCCATATTGGAGTATCCGCGTCTATCAACAGGGAAAGTGTACAATTCTCGATGTCGGGGATCGTTAGGCAGCCCGAAAGGCCAACGATTCGACAAAGACCCTCGCGCTAGCTAAGGAACCGGTGTTGCTAACAAATTACTGAACTACATTTTTTCTCTAGCGATGATACGCTCCGACACCTCTCGTTTCGGTCACCTTTTCCACCGCGCCCACTTTCCTGCTATCCTCCCGCCCATGCCCTTGTTCCGTATTTCCACCTTCACCAATCCCACCCGGTTCATGCGCTGGTCGGGCGCGTTGTTGCCCTTCCTCGCCGCTGTCACCGTCACCATTCTGGCCGTCGGCCTCTATCTCGCGCTGATCGATTCGCCGGCCGATTACCAGCAGGGCGAAGCGGTGCGCATGATGTATGTGCATGTGCCGGCCGCGTGGATGGCGAGCTTCGTCTATGCCATCGTCGCCTTTGCCAGCGCCGTGGCGCTGATCTGGCGCGACCCGCTGGCCGATATCGCCGCGCAGGCCGCCGCACCCTTGGGCGCGGGCTTCACCTTCGTCTGCCTGGTGGCGGGATCGCTGTGGGGCGAGCCGATGTGGGGCACCTGGTGGGTGTGGGACGCGCGGCTGACCTCGGTGCTGGTGCTGTTCTTCCTCTATCTCGGCTACATCGCCCTGGTGAACGCGTTTGACGATCCATCACGGGGCGCTAGGGCCGGCGCGATCCTGGCGCTGGTGGGCGCGGTGGATTTGCCGATCATCAAATTCTCGGTCGATTGGTGGAACACGCTGCACCAGCCGGCCAGCGTACTTCGCATGGACGGGCCGCATATCGCGGCCTCGATGCTGTTCCCGCTGCTGACGATGAGTCTCGGCTTCACACTGCTGTTCGTCACGCTGCTGCTGGTGAAGATGCGCACGGCGCTGATGGCGGCCAAGCTGCGGGCGCTGCGCATGGCCGAGATCGCGCGCGACGATCGGGCGGCGGCCACGCGCGATAGTGGGCCCTTGAGTGCGGTGCCGCGATGAGCGGCCTCGACACCTTCTTGTCGATGGGCGGCTATGCCCGTTTCGTCTGGCCGGCCTATGGGGTTGCGGCGCTGGTGCTGATCGGTATGGCGGTGCAGGCCGTGGGGGCCTATCGCCGGACCAAGGCGGCGCTGGAGGCGGCACAGGGGAATAAACGGGGACGTGGCGGGTAGATAGTTTTAGCGGCGAGGGCCCTCACCCTCCCGCTATGCGGGTCCCTCCCTCTCCCGCACGCGGGAGAGGGGCGGGGTGAGGGATCGATGGGGACGACGACTATGCGGGGAATGGCTTTTGCAGCCGCGGCGCTGTGCACGGTGCTTTGCGCCGGTTCGGCGTTGGCCGATCAGAGCAGCTTCGAGATCGACTACAACACCTGCCTCGGCGCCCAGGCAGAAGCGGCGCAAAAGCTGCATGTGGCGATGGCCTATTCGGTCTTCACACCAACCCGGCGCGATTTCACGATTGCCACTACCAGTGGCAGAGTCACCATGAGTTGTGACCGCCAGGCGCAGACCTTGACCGTCGTCACGCCGCCCGGCGTCAGCATCCAGCCCTATATCGCCGGCAACTGACGGTTCTCGCAGCGCGAAGAGGAAGATGCAGTCACCGGCTTAAGACCGGACACGACAACATTCTGGAGATGGGGGATCTCATGCGTCTCGTTTTGGGGGTGATGCTCGCTCTGCTGGCCACGCCGGCATTGGCCGATCAGAGCCAGATCAAGATGGACTACGACCATTGTCTCGACGTGCAGGTGGCGGCCGTGCAGCGGCTGAATGTGCCGCCGGCCTTCCCTGTGCGCACCAAGACCCGGCGCGATCTGTTGATTGCCACCAGCGGTGGCAAAATCATCATCAGCTGCGATGGCGCGGCAGGGACGCTGACCATAGCTACGCCACCCGGCGTTAGCGTTCTGCCCTTTATCGGTGGGGGCGGCTGAACGCCGTTTTGCAGCGCGAAATGCTTGATTCGACGGGGCAAGGCTGTGGCCGGGCCCCATCATATTCTTGCCCCGCCCTGCGACTAGGCTACACTTGTCGTACAAATAGCGCGTCCCCCCTCCTTTCATCGGCGCGCAGACAAGATAGGGACGAAATCGCATGGCCAATGTTGTGATGTCGGGCATCCGCAAGACCTATGGGCCGGTTGAGGTCCTGCACGGACTCGACCTGAGCGTCACCGACGGCGAGTTCCTGGTTCTGGTGGGCCCCTCGGGCTGCGGCAAATCGACCCTGCTGCGCACCATCGCCGGGCTCGAGACGATCAGCGCCGGCAAGGTCGAGATCGGCGGGCGCGACGTGACCACGCTGCCGCCGCGCGACCGCGACATCGCCATGGTGTTCCAGAACTATGCGCTCTACCCGCATATGTCGGTGGCCGACAACATGGCTTTCGGCCTGAAGCTGCGCAAATTCGCCAAGACCGAGATCGATGAGCGCGTGAAGAAGGCCGCGCACATCCTCGACATCGATCAGTTACTGGCACGCCTCCCGCGACAGCTCTCGGGTGGTCAACGTCAGCGCGTGGCCATGGGTCGCGCCATTGTCCGCGATCCGCAAGTGTTCCTGTTCGACGAACCGCTGTCGAACCTTGACGCCAAGCTGCGCGTGCAGATGCGCGGCGAGATCAAGGAGCTGCATCAAAAGCTGCGCACCACATCGATCTATGTCACGCACGATCAGATCGAAGCGATGACCATGGCCGACCGCATCGTCGTGATGCGCGACGGCTGGATCGAACAGGTGGGCAATCCGCTCGATCTCTACGATCGTCCGGCCAATCAGTTCGTGGCGGGCTTCATCGGCTCGCCGGCCATGAACTTCATCGCCGGCAAGGTGGTGCGCGACAATGGCCGCCCGGCCATCGTCACCACCACCGGCGAGAAACTGCCTGGCGAACCGCCGGCCTCGATCAGCGAAGGCAAGGCGATCGTGTTCGGCGTGCGGCCCGAGCACTTCACCATCACCACTCAAGGCCAAGGCGTGCCGACGCTGGTCTCGGTGGTGGAACCGACCGGTGCCGAGACGCTGGTGGTGGGCCGCGTTGGCGAGAACACCGTCCACGTCAACGTCAAGGAACGCCGCGGCTTCAAGCCCGGCGAGCAGATCTGGCTGCAGCCGCAATCGGGCACCGTGCACCTGTTCGACGCGGAAAACGGCAGACGGATTTAAGCGAAAGCGGACCTTCGGACACTTTCGTCGTACCCCCCACCCAAGCCCTCCCCCTCAAGGGGGGAGGGTTTTGTTTTTCGCGCGGAGCGAATCAATTTCCCGATTCCTTCCCCCCTTGAGGGGGAAGGTCAGGATGGGGGGTACCGCGTCAGCTTAAAAACGGCGCCAGGCGGTCGAGGGCTTGTTCGAGCAAAGCCGGCGACTTGGCGTAGCAAAGCCTGGTGTAGCCCGCGCCCGCCGGCCCGAAGGCGCTGCCCGGCGCCAGACCGACCTTGGCCTCATCGGCCAGCTTATGCGCGAAGGCCAGGTCGTCCGTGATCCCGTCGACGGTGAAGAAAGCATAGAACGCACCCGCCGGCGCCGCCACATGCACGCGAGGAAAGCGCGACAAGCCTTGGATGGTGAGATCGCGGCCCAGCCGGCAACGCTCGCGCATCTCGGTCACGAAGCCCTCGCCCTTCTTCAAGGCCGCCACGCCCGCGTGCTGAATAAAGGGCGGCGCGCAACTGGTGTTGATCTCGATCAGCGTGTCGAGCACATCGCGCACTTCCTTCGGCGCCACCATCCAACCCAGACGCCAGCCGGTCATCGCCCAGGCCTTGGAGAAGCTGTTGATCGAAATCATGCGATCTTCGGGATCGGCGATCTCCATCAGCGACGGGGCGGCGCGCGCGGGGCCGTAAACCAGCCGCGCATAGACCTCGTCGGCGATCAGATAGATGCCGCGCTTGCGCGTCTCGGCCAGCAGCGCCTCGGCCTCGGCGCGGCTCATCACCCAGCCGGTCGGATTGTTGGGCGAGTTGACGAAGACGCAGCGGGTGTTGTCGTCGAAATTGGCGATCACGCGATCGAGATCGAGATGCCAGCCGCCGTCTTTCGTCGGCTGCAGCGCCACCATGCGTGGCTCGGCGCCGAGGGCGCGCACGCAGTCGACCAGATTCGGCCATAGCGGCGTGATGGCCACCGCGTTGTCGCCCGGCTGAATCAGCGCCTGGGTCGCGATCATGATCGCGCTCATGCCCGAACTGGTCACAGAGGTGCGTTCGGCATCCATAGGGCGGCCATAAAGATCGGATAGGTATTCAGCGAGCGCCGCGCGCAATTCGGGGATCCCTTGCTTTTGCGCATAGTGCGTATGGCCGGCGCGCATCGCTGCCTCGGCCGCGTCGACAACGACCGCAGGCGTCGGCATGTCGCTTTCGCCGTACCACAGGGGGATGATGTCCGGGTCGCCCAGGCGCGGGATCGACACTTGGCCGATGAGACTGAACGGGATTTCGGCGACCTGCGGCCGCACACCGCGCCGCAGCACGTGCTTGGGGCCGGCGGCACTATCAGGGCCGTTATCCACGACATTCATGCATTCCTCCGATGCGACGGTATGCGCCGTCGCGGGATTGTCGTTGCGACGGTTCTTCGTTAGCGTCACAGAACCCAAACGGCAAGGCGAAAGAGCAATCGCGCATCACAGCGCCGCGCCGCCGTCGATCGGGAGGCCTATGCCATGACCATTGGAACGATTCTAGTACCGTTGCTGGGCGATGCAGGCGACGGCGATTGCCTGGCCTGGGCCGGCACGCTGGCGCAGAAACACAAATCGCATGTGATCGCGCTGCACCCCTCGCCCAACCCCAGCGACGCCCTCTACGCGCTGGCCACCAGCACCCCCGAAGTCTTCGTCACTGAAACCATGGAAAGGACGCTGCGCGAGCAGACGTCCAATCGCCGCGCCGCGGTCAAGCGCCGCTACACGGCCTGGGCCGAATCGGCCGGCGTCGCCTGCGGCAACACCCCCGCAGCCGAAGGCGCGGACTGCACGGCGAAGCTGGTTGTCGATCCTGAAACAGTCGAGCCCGCAGTGCTGCGCTATGCGCTGGTCTCCGACCTGATCGTGACGGTGCTGCCGGGCAAAGGCATGGAACGCCGCATCGAGCCGCTCAACGCCGCGCTGTTCGACGCCGGCCGGCCGGTTCTGGGCGTGAGCGCGGGTTCGACGTCCGACATCCTTGGCGCGCCGGCCATCGTTGCCTGGAACGGCTCAAGCGAAGCGGCCCGCGCACTAACCGCCGCGCTGCCGCTGCTGCGCGATGCGTCCAGCGTGACGATCCTGCATGCAGGCGAGCCGGACACGATGGCCGCGCTCGATCCAGTGACCGCCTATCTCGATCACCACCACATCAAAAGCCAGGGCATCGAACTCGGCGCCCACGGCAATCCGACCGAGTTGATCGCGACGAAGATTTCGGAATTGGGCGCCCGCCTCTTGGTGATGGGCGCCTATTCGCACAGCCGCTTACGGGAGTCTGTGCTGGGCGGCGTGACCCGCGAAATGCTCGCGGGCCCGCCTGTCGCCCTATTGATGGCTCATTAATTTAGCCCCTCTCGGCAGGAAGCGGGGAGAGGGCGTGACCTAAACTACATTCGGTCGTCATTGCGAGGAGCGCAGCGACGAAGCAATCCAGGGGCCCCATGAAAACCTGGATTGCTTCGCTATCGCTCGCAATGACGCTTCCTATTTCTCACCCGGGCGCAGGATGCCCTTCTTGATGATGATGTCGCCGTAGAGGCGGCGCTCATTGGTGGCGACGCAGGCATAGGCCTGGCGCGCTTGATCGTAGAAATCGAAGCGCGGCACCGGGGCAATCTTCACCTTCTTGCCATGCGCCTTGTCGACGATCTTCTGCACGGGGCCCAGCAGCGGCGGCACCTTGCCGGGGCCGGGCGACATCAGAAACACGGGCGAATCGACGAAATCGTCGAGTGGGAAAATCTCGAGAATCGCCGACAGCGCATCGGTCATCGAGATGCCGTCGGTGCGCACCAGGCGCTGCGAGGTCGAGGCCGATGGATAATTGGCATCCGAAATCACCAGCTCGTCGGCATGGCCCATATCGCGCAAAATCTTGAGCAGGTCGCCGTTGAGCACCGGCGGAATTCCTCTGAGCATCGATAGTCTCCCTTTCGTGTTTCGTCGTTAGTTGTCGAGCAGTTGCGGAATCGGCGCTTCCTCGCGGATCAACCGCGCCGCGCGCAGTTCCTGCCAGAAGGCCAGAGGAATCGTGGTGTTGATCAGATCCAGGTTCTCGGCGACCTCGGCCGGCGAGCGCATGCCGGGAATCACCGAGGTGATCGCCGGGTGGTGCAGCGGGAATTGCAGCGCCGCGGCCTTGAGCGGCACGTTGTGTTTCTTGCACACCGCCTCGATCTTGGCGACGCGATCCATAATCTCGGGCTTGGCCGGCGCGTAGTCATAGAGCGCGCCGGGCTTGGCGCCGGTGATCAGGATGCCTGAATTATACGGCCCGCCAAGCACGATGCCGATGCCGCGAGCAACGCAGAGCGGCAGGAAGCTGTCGAGCGACTCCTGATCCAGCAGCGTGTAGCGCCCGGCCAGCAGGAAGCAGTTAAAATCGCCGGCGCGGGCAAAAGCCTCGCAGGCTTCCCATTCATTGAGACCGCAGCCGATCGCCTTGGCCACGCCTTCCTCGCGCAGCTTCAGCAGCGCCTTATAGGCGCCGCCCATCGCTTCCTTGAACCGCGCCGGATACTCGTCGCCCTGATTACGGCGGTCGCAGTCATGCAGCAGCAGGAGATCGACCTTGTCGCGGCCCAGCCGCTGCATGCTGTCCTCGAAGGAGCGCATGACGCCGTCATAGCTGTAGTCAAGAAACCGCGTGAAGGGCGGCACGCCCTGGAACAGGCCCGCGCCCGTATCGGCGCCGCGAGCCGGCTTCATCCGCCAGCCGACCTTGGTCGAATAGACATAGGGCTCGGGGCCAAACTCGCGGAAGGCCGTGCCGAAACGATGCTCGGACAAACCATGGCCATACAGCGGCGCGGTATCGAAATAGCGCATGCCGGCGCTCCAGGCGGCCCGCAGCGTGGCCTGCGCCTCGTCATTACTGACGGCGGCGAACATATTGCCCATGGCGGTGCCGCCGCAGCCGAGCGCGGTCAGGCTGATGCGCGTATTGCCGAGCGGGCGTTGCTTGAGACTCATCCTTTGGACGCTCCCGGTATGCTTTTTATCGATCGCGGACTGTAGCCGTGGCCCCGGAGGGGTGGCAAGGGGCCGAACTGGTTCAGAAAACTGCAACAGCACCGATTGGCGCGGGTTTTGTATATGAATAGACTATAGGCATCACAGGGGTCCGGGAATGAATACGCAGGCTGGCACGGTTTCGGGCACGTCCCATGCCGAGCCGAAGATACGGCATTCGGGCAGTCTCGGCTTCCTGGCCCTGACGGCGCTCGGGGTCGTTTTCGGCGATATCGGCACCAGCCCGCTTTATGCCTTCTCGATCGCGCTCAACGCCACCGGCCACAAGGTGCCTCAGCCCGCCGATGTAATGGGGATCGTGTCGCTGATCTTCTGGGCGCTGGTGCTGATGGTTTCGATCAAATACGTGGTGTTCGTGCTGCGCGCCGACAACGAAGGCGAAGGCGGCATTCTGGCGCTTCTGTCGCTGGTCGAGGGCGACAAGCTGACGCAGGGGCTGCGCGTCTCGCTGCCGATGCTGCTCGGCATTCTCGGCGCCTCGCTGCTCTATGGCGATGGGGTGATCACGCCGGCGATCTCGGTGCTCTCGGCGATGGAAGGCCTGAAGGTGGCGGCACCGGGATTCACCACCTTCGTCCTGCCGGTCACGCTCGGCATCCTGATCGCGCTGTTCGCCATCCAACGCCAGGGCACTAACCGCATCGGCCGCCTGTTCGGGCCGGTGATGGTGGTTTGGTTCGTGGCGATCGCTGCCCTCGGCATCGTCAACATCGTCTCGGCGCCGGCGATCCTGGCCGCGCTCAATCCCGTCTATGGCATTCGTCTGCTGACCGAAGATCCGAAGATCGCGGCGGCCGTGTTCGGCGCGGTGTTCCTCGCACTCACCGGCGGCGAAGCGCTCTATGCCGATATGGGCCATGTCGGCGCGCCCGCTATTCGCCTCGCCTGGTTCGGCCTGGTGATACCGGCACTGGTGCTCAACTATTTCGGCCAGGGCGCGCTGGTGCTGATCGACCCGACTGCCGCCGACAGTCCGTTCTACAAACTGGCGCCGCAATGGGCCGTGCTGCCGTTGATCGTTCTCGCCGCCGCCGCAACCGTGATTGCGTCGCAGGCGCTGATCTCGGGCGTGTTCTCGCTGACGCGCCAGGCGATCCAGATGGGGCTGTCGCCGCGTGCCCATATCGTGCCGACATCAAGCGACGAAGCCGGACAGATCTATGTGCCCACCGCCAACTGGCTGCTGATGATCGGCACGCTTCTGATCGTCATCGCCTTCAAGACCTCGGACAATCTCGGCGCGGCCTATGGCGTGGCCGTGTCGGGCACGATGCTGGCCACCACGATCCTGCTCTACTTCCTGATCACGCGGCGGTGGCAATGGGCGCCGCACTGGGCGCTTCCCGTCGTGCTGGTCTTCGGCGCCGTCGATATCGCCTTCCTGGCCGCCAATTCGATGAAGATCGCCGAGGGCGGCTGGTTCCCGCTGACCATCGGTGCGATCATCGCCAGCCTGATGTATTGCTGGCGTCGCGGTACGTCGGAACTGCGGCATACGCTGCACGAGAAGTCGATGCCGCTCGAAGACTTCCTGGCGCATATGGATGGGATGCTGATCGGCCGCGCGCCGGGCATGGGCGTGTGGCTGACCAAGGTGCATCACGGCATTTCGCCGATGATCCTGCATCACGTAAAGCACAATGCGGTGCTGCATCGGATGGTGGTGCTGCTGAGCTACACCACCGACCGCCGCCCGCGTGTGCCCCTGGCCGAGCGCATCCAGATGGTCAAGCTCGGCAACGGCTTCTTTCACATCACCGTGCGGCTGGGCTTCATGCAGCGGCCCGATATTCCACTGACGCTCAGGAACTGCGAGTTACTGGGTTTCGAAGCCGATACGGGCGAGGTGCATTTTTTCGTCGGCCACGAGACGGTGGTGCGGCGCAGGCCCGGATCTTCGATGAGTCTCGTGAGCTTCGCGATCTTTCACTTCTTGATGCGCATCGCCAGCCGCGCGCCGGACTTCTTCAAAATCCCGCAGGACGCGCTGTCGGAAATCGGCTTCCGCGTCGAGTTGTAGCGCGCCTTACCACGGCAGCGGATCGAGGCGGACCTGGACCACGCCATCGATCACGCGCACCGGCGCGGTGCAGGTCATGCCGAAGCCCGGATCGACGCCGCGGCCCGTCTCAAGCCTGTACTGCCAACCGTGGAACGGGCAGGTGACCACATCGCCCTCGATCATGCCCATCGACAGGCGCGCGCCTTTGTGCGGACAGAGATTATCGAGGGCATAGACGCGATCGTCCTCGGTGCGGAACAGACCGATCTCGCCGATCAGCGTGCGCACGGCACGGCCGCCGCCCTTCGGGATTTCGTTGAGCGTACCGAAATTCACCCAGCCGTCATTTGTAGATGACTCCCTCTCCGCCCCGTTGGGGGGGAGAGGGTCGGGGTGAGGTGGGGAGGACATCTGCGTTTGCCCCCACCTCACCTGGCCTCTCCGCCCCTAAGGGCGGAGAGGAACAGCAACCAAGGCTGTGCAATCATCTCGTTACTTCTTGGGCGCGAGCGCCAGGATCTGTGCGCAGCGGCTCTTGATCTCGCCCCAGGCGCCCTCGGCGATCAGCTTGGCCGGGGCGACCCAGGAGCAGCCGATCGCGGCCACCATCGGCACCGAGAAATAGTCGGCGGCGTTTTTGATATCGATGCCGCCGGTGGGCACGATGGCGATCTGCGGAAACACCGAGTTGAAGGCGCGCAACATCGTGGTGCCGCCCGAAGGCTCGGCCGGAAAGAACTTGAGGCAGGATAGGCCCGACTCGACGGCCACCATCAGTTCCGATGGCGTCACCACACCAGGCAGATAGTCAACGCCCAGTGCCTTGGCTTCGTTAAGCAGAGCCGGCGTGCAGCCGGGGCTGACGACATAGCTCACGCCCGCCTTCTTGACCGCGCGCAACTCGTCGACCGTGGTGACGGTGCCGGCGCCCACCGCGATGCCCGGCACTTCGCCGATGGCGCGTTTGATCGCTTCAAGCCCGGCTTTCGTGCGCAGCGTGATCTCGATCGTGCCGATTCCGGCTTCGAGGAACGTGCGTGACAGCGGCACCGCATCCTCGGCCTTGTCGAGCACGATCACCGGCACCACTTTGGACGCGCGTACCACATCGACGACGGACATTCTTCACCTCTTCGCATTTACCCCCACCCCAGCCCCTCCCCACAAGGGGGAGGGGGGGTCACTAGGCAATCCCCTCCCCTCGACGGGGAGGGCTAGGGTGGGGTGGTTTCGTTTCTACCAGTCTTTCGCTTTCTACGCGGCCAGGAACGGCGCGAAGGTCACCGCGCCCTCTTCCGCCGATCGCGCATTGGCGCGCGAGGCGGCGAACAGCTCGCGGCCCATGCCGAAGCCCGAACGGTGCGGATCGAATTCCGCCGGCGCCCGCGCCATCAGATTCTCGACCTGTGCCTCGAGCACACCCGCCTCGGCATCGAGGCGGATCACATCGCCATCCTTCAGCCGCGCGATCGGCCCGCCGCTCACGGCTTCGGGCGTCAGATGGATTGCCGCCGGCACCTTACCCGACGCGCCCGACATGCGGCCATCGGTGACCAGCGCGACCTTAAAGCCGAGATCCTGCAACACGCCCAGTGCCGGCGTCAGCTTGTGCAGTTCCGGCATGCCGTTGGCGCGCGGGCCCTGTTCGCGCAGCACGACCACAACGTCGCGATGCAACTTGCCGGCCTTGAACGCGGCCAGCACGTCGTCCTGATCGTTGAACACAAGCGCCGGCGCGGTGACGGCGCGGTGATGATGCTTCACCGCCGAAATCTTCATCACCGAACGGCCGAGATTGCCGGTCAGCAGCCGGATGCCGCCTTCGTGATCGAACGGCTCGGAGACATGACGCAGGACATGGCGGTCCTTGCTTTCGGCCGGCGCCGGACGCCAAGCCAGCTGGCCGTCCTTCAGCCACGGCTCTTCGGCATAACGCGTGAGCCCGTCGCCCGCCACCGTCGACACGTCATCATGCAGCAACCCACTAGTGATCAACTCGCGGGTCAGGAAGCCCATCCCGCCGGCGGCATGGAAATGGTTCACATCAGCCGGACCGTTCGGATAGATACGCGCGATCAGCGGCACCGCGTCGGACAGTTCGGCGA
The DNA here is from genome assembly GCA_036490215.1 of Magnetospirillaceae bacterium. Lineage (GTDB taxonomy): Bacteria > Pseudomonadota > Alphaproteobacteria > Rhodospirillales > Magnetospirillaceae > JASHSH01. The sequence continues at coordinate 27,736 of DASXEH010000054.1, read as the reverse complement.
AATCGCTCCAATCGATAATCAGCCCGGCGGCGCGCGCCACGGCGATCAGATGGATCGTGTGATTGGTCGAACCGCCGGTGGCCAGCAGGCCGACCATGCCGTTGACCATCGCCTTCTCGTCGACGATGCGGCCGATCGGGCGCCAATCATTACCCATGCCGGTGATCGAGGCGGCGCGCTGAGCGGCAGCGGCCGTCAACGCTTCGCGCAGCGGCGTACCCGGATTGACGAAGGCGCTGCCCGGCAGATGCAGGCCCATCATCTCCATCAGCATCTGATTGCTGTTGGCGGTGCCGTAGAAGGTGCAGGTGCCCGGCGCGTGATAGGACGCGGCCTCGGCCTTCATCAACTCGTCGCGGCCGACTTTGCCTTCGGCATGGAGTTGGCGAATGCGCGACTTCTCGGGATTGGAAATGCCGCTCGGCATCGGCCCGGCAGGAACGAAGATGCCCGGTAGATGGCCAAAGGTCAGCGCGCCAATCAACAAGCCCGGCACGATCTTGTCGCAAACGCCGAGATAGAGCGCGGCGTCGAACATGTCGTGCGACAGCGCGATCGCCGTGGCTTGCGCAATGATGTCGCGGCTGAAGAGCGAAAGCTCCATGCCCGGCCGGCCCTGGGTTACGCCGTCGCACATCGCGGGCACGCCGCCGGCGAACTGCGCCACCGCGCCCGCTTCGGCCGCCGCCTGTTTGATCACCGCCGGATAGTCGGCCAAGGGCTGGTGCGCCGAGAGCATGTCGTTATAAGCGCTGATGATGGCGATGTTAGGCTTCACGAAGGCGTCGAGATCGGCCTTCTCATCGGCGCTGCAGGCGGCATAGCCGTGGGCGAGATTGCCGCAGCCGAGCTTGGCACGGCGCGGCGTCTGCGACGCGGCCCTGGTGAGGCGTTCGAGATAGGCCCCACGCGAGTCGCGGCTTCGCGACGCGATGCGTTCGGTGACTTCGGTCACGGTATCATGCATGGCCATGGCACGCGTCCTCGGAAACGTTTGCGACGCGCCGCTAGCAACGGCGCGCCCATCCCACTGACTCTATTGGTACGCCCGTACTTTAGTTCAAGTCGTCGCGCCAGCTGCGACCGTCGCGTTCGATCAGCGCCAGCGCCGAAGCGGGTCCCCAGCCGCCGGCCGGATACGGCCGTATCGGTTGCGGGTATTCCCGCCAGCCATTGATGATGTTGTCGGTCCAGCGCCACGCTTCTTCCACTTCGGCGCGCGACATGAACAAGGTCTGCCGGCCGCGGATGACATCGAGCAACAGCCGCTCATAGGCATCCGGGATATGGCCGAAGGTGTCGGCGAAGGAGAGATTCAGCGCCGTCTGTTTCAACCGCAGATCGCCCGGGCCCGGCTCCTTGTTCAGGAGCAGCAGTTTCACGCTCTCATTGGGCTGCACGCGAATCACCAGCACGTTGGGTTCGATCGAACCGGCTTCGCGCGCATAGAGCAAATGCGGCGGACGGGTGAACTCGATGGCGATTTCCGAGCAGCGCTCGGTGAGCCGCTTACCGGTGCGCAGATAGAATGGCACACCCGACCAGCGCCAGTTGTCGATGCCGGTCTTGATCGCGACGAAGGTTTCGTTGTCGCTGGCGCCCTTGGCGTCTTTTTCCTCGAGATAGCCCGGCACCGGCTGGCCGTCGACCGCGCCCGAACGGTATTGGCCGCGCACTGTGTACTGGCCGATCTCGGTGCCTTTGATGTGATGCAGCGACTTCAGCACCTTCAGCTTCTCGTCGCGCACGGCCTGGGCGGCCAGCGAAATCGGCGGCTCCATCGCCACAAGGGTGAGGAGCTGCAGCATATGGTTCTGGATCATGTCGCGCAGCGCGCCCGACTTGTCGTAATAGGCCCAGCGTCCGCCCACACCCACCGTCTCGGCCACGGTGATTTGAACGTGATCGATGAAGTTACGATTCCACAGCGGCTCGAACATCGAATTGGCGAAGCGTAGCGCCATCAGATTCTGCACCGCTTCTTTGCCGAGATAATGGTCGATCCGGTAGATCTGGCTTTCATCGAAGAACTTGCCGAGTTCGGCATTGATCGCTTGCGACGAAGCGAGGTCGTGGCCGAGCGGCTTTTCGACCACAAGCCGGGTTTGCGGCGTGATCAGCTTATTCGAGGCAAGATTGTCGGCGATAACGCCGAACAGGTCGGGTGCAGTGGCCAAATAGAAGACGCGAATGCGATCCGGCGCGGATGAGAGCCGATCGGCCAGGCCCTTGTAGCTGAAACCGTCAGTGGCATCGAGCGGCGTATAGCCGAGGCGGGCCGAGAACCGCGCCCAGGTTTCCTCGTCGCGCTTGAGTTTGGCGTCGGTGAAGATGGACTGCTCGGCAATCGCAACGAACGACTCATCGGTCTGCTTGGCGCGCGAGACGGCGATGATCCGCCCCTCGGGCGGCATGCGGCCTTCGAGTTCGGCGCTATAGAGCGCCGGCAACAGCTTGCGCTTGGACAAGTCGCCGCTGCCGCCGAAGACGACGATATCGGCGGGTTCGCTGATCAGAGCGGATTTACCGCCCGCAGCGCCGGGCATAGCAACGTTCATCCTTCACCTCACGCGGGCCTCCCCGCTGCGGGTGCAGGCGGGGGGCGGCAGATTACTTGGACTTCGAGACGGCGTCCTTGAATTCGTCGAGCATGGCTGCAAAGCGCTTATTAAGCAGCTCGACGGCCTCGCCGTTGGCCTTGGCCACAATCTCCGACAATTCACGGGCGTTGCTCAAAGCCTTCTCGAATGCCGCTTTGGCAATCTCGGTCTGCTTGGCCACTTTGTCCTGGGCCGAACCCGAGGCCATATCGCGACCGGCAGCCGCGCTTTCCTCGATCGACTGCTTCAGGATCTCGGCCTGCCGCTTGAAGACGGCCTGCATGCCTTCCAGAGCGAGTTTATTCGCCTGGGTCAGCGCCTCGATGTTTTTACGCTGTGACGACATCACCGACTGCATGTCGACGCCAGGCGCGGCGAAGTTGCCGAACATCTTGGTCATGTCGACGCCGGGGATGTTGAAGTTGCCCCACATCTTGGTGAAATCGCCCATCTTGGTGAAGTCGCCCATCTTCGCGAAATCCCCCATCTTGCTGACGTCCATCATCTTGCCGAAGTCGAAGAACTTGCTGACATCGAAATCGAACGGGGACTTTGGCATCTCGCCCATGAGGTTTCCTCCACCCTCGGAATAGAGGGTTGACACACCTTAAGCCTGTGGACAAAGCCGGTCAATCAAATTTGCTGCGCTGCAGCAAATGCGGACTTTAGGCGTTTTGCTTAGGATTACCCGGGGATTAGCCGCAGGTCAGCCGGCCAGCTCCTTGGACCGCGCGGCAGCGGCGGCCACGGCCCGGGTCATCAGCCCCGGCATTCCCGTCTCCACACGCAGAACTTGCAGAGCGGCGAAGGTGGTCCCGTTGGGGCTGGTCACATTCTCGCGCAGCTTGGCGGCGGTTTCCGGCGACTGATTGAGCAGCTCGCCCGAACCGACCACAGTCGCCCGCGCCAGCTTCTCGGCGAGCGGGCGCGGTAGCCCCGCGGCAACACCCGCCTCGGCCAAAGTCTCGGCCAGGAGGAAGACATAGGCCGGCCCGCTGCCCGAGACGGCGGTGACCGCATCCATCAGCCCCTCATCCTCGACCCATTCGACAGCACCGACGGCCGATAGCAACGCGCCGCAGGCCGCGCGCTGCTCGGCACTGACCTTGGCATTCGGCACGGCCACGGAAATGCCACGGCCGACTGCCGCAGGCGTATTAGGCATGGCACGCACGACCGCTGTTCCCTCGCCCAGCGCCTTGCCGAAATAGGCGAGCGTTTTGCCGGCCGCGATCGACAAGACCACCGCCTTGCCTGCGTAGCCGACGAGCGGGGGCAACGCGGCATCCATCATCTGCGGCTTCACCGCGAGGACGACGACGTCAGGGCTGAAATCGGCAGGAACCTCGCCCGCCGCCTTCACCACGCGCAGTCCATCGCGCGCGGCGACGGGGCCATTCGGTTCGACGACGATGATATCGGCAGAAGCGGCACCGCGCTCGAGCCATCCCTCAAGCATCGCACCACCCATCTTGCCGCATCCCACCAGAAGGATGCGGGTCACGCTTCCCCGACGGTATCGAGCAAAGCGGCCTGGATCGCGTCGTCGGCCGATTTGCCGCCCCAGATGACGAACTGGAATGCGGGATAGAAGCGCTCACACTCGCTGAGTGCGATATCCACCAAGTCTTCGATCTGTTCGCTGCTGGCCTGGCCGTTGCCGCGCAGCAGGATCGCATGGCGAAACATCGGCACGCCTTCATCGGCCCACAGGCCGAAATGCCCGAGCCACAATTTCTCGTTCACCTGAACGAGGAGATCATTGGTCTCGCGGCGTTTCGCCTGCTGAACGCGCATATCGAAGGCGCAGGTAAAATGCAGCGCACCGGCATCCTGGCGCCACGCGAAATAGAGGCTGTAGTCGCACCATTTGCCGGGTACTTCGACCGCCATCTCGTCTTCGTTGCGGCGATCAAACGCCCAATCATTAGCCGAAACGACTTGTTCGACGACGTCGAGGGGATTCGCCGCCGCCGATTCTTCAACTGCTACGGAAATGGTCATACGAGGGCACCCAAGGCCGTCGATCCAGGGCGCTGAGCAGCGCCTATCGATTGTAGGCAGCGACCGCCTCAGCACTAACGGTAGGGTACAGACGCTTGATTTCAGACGCAAGAGTCGAATGCCGCCGAAACGAAAATTCCGGTGCAAAACTTTTGAACGACGGGTCAGAAATCAAAAAAATCCGCACCGCATCACATGAGACGCGCGATCACGATTCCGATGGCTCAGACGGACGGAAGTTGTGACGCTGATCACCGGACTCGTTCGAAGACGATGCGTCGAGTTCGAGTGCAGCGACGCGTGCGGCGAGTGCCGCCTGCTCTTCGCGCGCCTTCGTCAACATCGCCTGCATCGCGTCGAATTCTTCGCGCGTGACCAGCTTCATTTTCGCGAGCAGCGTCTCCATATGCTGGCGCATCTGCGCTTCGAGTTCGGACTTCAGCGCACCGAAGGCGTTGAACGCGCCGCCGGCGAGGCGAGCGAAATCGTCGAAGAGTTTGTTTTCGGTCTGCATGAGCATCACCGCGTGCAAATGGCGAAAAAGGGAAACGAACGCAACGGTTTCAATATGGGGGGCAAAAGGGCGCGGGGCAACTATGCCAAAGCTGCAATGGTAAGGAAATGATTAGCATGCTAGTTATTAGCTTATGACCAAATCGGATTCCCGTCGCGACCTCGGCTTTGCCATAGCCGATGCTAAGCGCCTATGCACCCAGGCGATGGACCAGCGCATGCGTCCGTTGGGCCTGAGCCAGGCCACATGGCGCACGCTGTTCCATCTCGACCGTCATGGCGAGGGCATCACGCAGCGCGCACTGGCCGAATATATGGGGATCGAGGGTCCGACACTGGTCCGCCTGCTCGACAATCTCGAGCGCAGCGGTCTGGTCGAACGCCGCCCCTCGCCGACCGACCGGCGCGCCAATACCCTGCATCTGACCGCCAAGGCGCGGCCGGTGCTGAAGACGATCAACCGCATTGCCGAAGAGTTGCGGGCTGAGTTCTTCGACGGGGTCGACGAAGACGAGATTCACGTGGTGCGCAAGGTTATGGACCGGATGGCCGAAAACGCCACCCGCGCCAAATCCGAATTCGCCATCGCCTGACCCATTAACTGAATTCACAGATACGGTTTTGCCATGAATGATGCTCGTCCTATTTCCGTTCCCGATGATATGGCCGCCGAGGCCGCAGCGCGCCGCAAGCGCAGCCTGCGCCGCGGCCTGCGCCGCCTCGTGCTGCTGGTCATCGTTCCGATCGTCATTGCCGTTGTTGCCGTCGGCATCTGGCTGCAGACCGGCGGTGTCGCCTCGACCGACGACGCCTATGTGCGTGCCGATAAGATTCAGGTGGTGCCGCGCGTCTCGGGCCGCGTCACCGAAGTCGACGTGGCCGAAAACCAGCCGATCAAGAGCGGGCAGCTGCTGTTCCGCATCGACCCCCAGCCTTATGAGCTGGCGGTGGAACGTACCACGGCCGAGCTGAACGCGGCGCGACTCGATATCGAATCGCTGAAGGCTGCCTACAAGTCGCGCGAAGCCGAACTGAAGGCTGCCCGCGATTCGCAAGATTATTGGACCAAGGAATATGGTCGCCAGCACGAATTGGTGAACAGCCATGACGTGTCGGTGTCGAAGTACGAGCAGGTCCATAACTTCATGGATATGGCGCGCTTCCTGGGCGACGCGACCGAGCAGCAGGTCAATCAGACCCTGCAAGCCCTCGGCGGTGACGTCAATCGTGCGACCGACGAACATCCCAAGGTCAAGGCGGCGATCGCGGCCCATGACCGCGCGGTGCTCGAACTCTCCTATACCGAAGTGACCGCACCGGGTAATGCCCTCGTCGCCCGCGAAGACCTGCAGCCCGGCGCTTGGGCCCAGGCCGGCATGCCGCTGTTCGATGTGATCTCGACCGACGATGTCCGCGTCGAAGCCAACTTCAAGGAAACCGACCTGACCGGCGTGAAGCCCGGCCAGCCGGTGACCGTGACCGTGGACACCTACCCGAACCATCCGTTCAAGGGCCATGTGGCCAGCATCGCTGCCGCCACCGGCGCCGAGTTCGCGCTGCTGCCGGCGCAGAACGCCAGCGGCAACTGGGTGAAGGTGGTGCAGCGCATTCCGGTGCGCATCGCCATCGACCAGCAACCCGGCGATCCGGAACTGCGCTCGGGCATGAGTGCCGATGTCGAGATCACCACCGGCGGCAAGCACACGCTGTCGGACCTGCTGCCGGGCTTCCTGACCTCGAAGTCCGACAAGGCCAAGGGCTAAAGCCATGACTGCCGCGTCCGCATCGCGGCCGCTCAACCGGCCCATGATCAGTGTCTCGATCATGGCCGCCACGGTGATGCAGGTGCTCGACACCACCATCGCCAATGTGGCCCTGCCGCATATGCAAGGCAGTCTGTCGGCCACTCAGGATCAGATCTCCTGGGTGCTGACCTCCTATATCGTCGCAGCGGCGATCATGACGCCACTGACCGGCTGGCTGGCTGGCCGCTTCGGCCGCAAGAAGCTGTTCGCGACCGCGGTGATCGGATTCACCGCTACCTCGATGCTCTGCGGTGCGGCGCAATCGCTCGAACAGATGATCCTGTTCCGCCTGCTGCAAGGCGTGTTCGGCGCGGCGCTGGTCCCGCTTTCGCAATCCACTCTGCTCGACACGACGCCGCCCGCCGAACACGGCAAGGCGATGGCGTTGTGGGGCATGGGCGTGATGGTAGGGCCGATTTTGGGCCCGACCCTGGGCGGCTGGCTGACCGAGAACTGGAACTGGCGCTGGGTGTTCTACATCAACATCCCTGTCGGCGTCCTCTGCGTGCTGGGCATCCTTGCCTTCGTGCCTGAGACGCCGATCGACAAATCGCGCAAGCTCGACGGACTCGGCTTCGGCATGCTGAGCCTTGCCATCGGCGCGCTGCAGATGATGCTCGACCGCGGTGAAAGCCAGGACTGGTTCGGCTCGACCGAGGTCATTATCGAATGCGTGCTGGCCGTAGCCGGGCTCTACTATTTCATCGCCCATTCGATCACCGCCGAGAAACCCTTCATCTCGCCGGGCGTGTTCAAAGACCGCAACCTGGTTGCGGCGGTGACGGTGATGTTCATCGCCGGCGCGATCATGTATGCGCCGATGACCTTGCTACCGCCCTATCTGCAATCGCTGAAGGGCTTCCCGGTCGTCACCACGGGTCTTGTCATGGCGCCGCGCGGCGTCGGGACGTTGACGACGATGATCCTCGTCGGCCGGCTGATCGGTAAGATCGACTCGCGCGTCTTGATTTTTACCGGCGTCAGCATGGTCCTCGTGTCCATGTGGCTGATGACGGTATGGAACCTGGACGTCACCATCAACGACATCATCGTCTCGGGTGTGCTGCAGGGCATGGGACTGGGCCTGGTGTTTCCGCCGCTGGCCGCGATCGCCTTCGTCACCCTGCCGACCACCCTGCGCACCGAGGGTGCGGCCATGTTCAGCCTGATGCGCAACATCGGCTCGTCGATCGGCATTTCGGTGGTGGAAGCGCTGCTGACCTCGAGCATCCAGGTCAATCACAGCACCCTGGCCGAAAACATTACGCCGTATAACCAAGCCTTGCGCGCAATGGCCGGCCCGACCGGGCACCTGTCGGCGCAGACCATGGCGATGGTCGATGCCGAGGTCACACGCCAAGCGGCCAGCATCGGCTATCTCAACGACTTCCGCATGGTGATGTGGATGACGGTCGCCGTCTTCCCCTTCATCTTCCTGCTGCGCACGAAGAAGAAAGACGCACCCGCCGCGGAACCACCCGGCGAGCCCATTCACGCCGCGATGGAGTGACGCGCGAAGTGCGCCATCTGGGAAGCGCGGCATCATCCCTTTTTGCGTCATGGCCGGGCCGGACCCGGCCATCCACGACTTCCCTTTAAAGGCTTAACCACGAAGACACGAAGCCAAGAAGGAAACACGAAGAAGAGATATCTCCTTCGTGTCCTTCGCGACCTTCGTGTCTTCGTGGTGAAACCTCTAAAGACGTGAATGCCCGGCACAAGGCCGGGCATGACGCAACAAAGTAAACGAGGCTCTTACCTAAACCCCGCGCGCACCAGCCGGCCATGGAAATCGCGGAGAAGCTCTGCGCATTTGGCCGGGTCGGTCATGCCTTCGATCAGGGCGCGGTCGAAATTGGGCTGACGCAGATGCGTCACCACGCGTTCGCGTGCGGCACGCAGCGCGCGGCCATCGGGAAGAATGCCTGAACCGCAGAACTCGACGAGACGCATGGCGCGATCGCGCAGCGGTGCCTGGGGATTATCGAGCTTCTCGATGATGCCTTCGCGCTTGATGAACTCGGCCAGCAGCGTATCCAGCCGCTCGACCAAGCGCGCGCGCTCCTCATCGGGTAGGCCCTTGGCGCCATCGCCCTTCAGGGCTTCGAAGATGCGCTTCACGGCAAACAGCTTCTCGGTCACGTCCTTGGCTTCGGGCGCGAGCGAGCTCAAATCGTTGACTTCGATCAACAGGCTCAGCTGGCTACTGATCGTCTCGCGCAGATCCTTGCCGAGTTCGCTCTTGGCCAGTTCGAGCAGATAGATCACGCGGTCGAGCAGGTCTTTCATCGACCCGCAGACGCCGCCGACCGAATTCTTGAGCGCGGTGAGACCACCGCCTTCCTGCAGATAGACATAGCGCCGCGTCATCGCCGCAGCCGCATCGGGGCCGCCGAGAATGCCGTTGGCGCGGAACAGCTTGCCGATCACTTCCTTGATCGTGTCGCGTTCCTTATCGGGGTCATTGCGCGACAAGGGCTGCGAGCTGCCGAGCTGCCTGCATAGGCGTTCGATCAACGAAATCCGCGTCTCGCGCATCCGGCCGCTGGCGATCAGCGGCCCGATCTTGGCAATCTCATCGCGCGCGTCGCTCTTTTCGGCCGGCGTGCCGTTATCGTGCAGATCGATGATCGCACTCAAAGCCGCGCCGAGATTGCGGTGCGCGCCGAGAATGTCCTGCAGCGCCGCCGGCGTCGCGACCAGATCGGCCATCACGCGATCGAACAGCGTCAGGATTTCTTCTTCGCCATCGGGCTGGATCAGTTCGGCGATGCGCGCAAGCTTGGCCAGCCAGTCGCGGTGCTGAACCAGATCGCGGCAGAGCACGACCAGACCCATATAAGCGGCCTCGTCGGGCGGCGCCATGCGCTTGACCCGCTCATAGCTCGCTTTGAAATCGGTGCCCTTGATATCCGGCAGCGAACCGCTTTCCTCGACCTTGCGCACGCGCTGGCTGGCCTGGGCGGCGAATTTGTGGAGTTCGTCGCGCCGAACCTTGGCATCGGTCCCCGCGGCCTTGGCCTGTACGCTGGCGACGCGATCGACTGCCGACGGGTAGAGCGTATCGGCTTCCTGAAGCTTCTTCAGCGCCTTGTAGTTGTGCATCAGCTCGGTGGGCGTCAGGAAGACCTGCTCGACATATTTGCGCAGCAGCCGCCCCATGGTGAGGCGGCTGTCGAGCTTATAGAAATCGCTGAGCTGCGAGCACTGCGGCGCTTCGTCGATGGGAACGATGGTGACCGGCGGATCGGCAACGGCGCGCGTCTCTTCGAGGACTACCGTTTCGGTCGTCTGACCATCGGCGCGATGCCACGATTTGACGACCTTCACACCGCCGACGCGCGGCTTGTTCAGGACACCCTTCGCGACTTGTCGCGCGGCCGATTCGGTCTCGCGCGTTTCTTCCAGCACCCAACGCTCATCGCGCAAGGCAAGGATCTCGAATTCTGCTCGACCCCCGCTCATGATCTTCTGACCCCCAAAACTCTCCCAGCAGTATATAGAGAAAAGTGCTTAAGCGCGAGACTTCCCCAAGTGCCGCCGCTCAGCCGCTCTGGCGCACCATCTTCTCGTTCAAGTCGCGGATAGTACGCACAAAAATATTCAATAGCCCGCGCACGAACGGATCGGTCTTACGCAATTTTTGCTCAAGCACCGTTTCTGTGACGATGATCACTGTGGTCGGCTCAACCGTCTTGGCTTGAGCGCTGCGCGGCTTGTTATCGACCAGCGCCATCTCGCCGAAAATACCGCCGGCGCTGACATGGCCGAGCACTTTCATCTCGCCGCCCGGCACGGTTTTGCTGATCTCGACCTTGCCGCTCTCGACCAAATAGGCGCAACGCCGGCCGGTCTCGCCTTCCTTGAACAGGACTTCGCCCGGGGGAAAGACGCGACGATCGAGAATCTCGTGACCGGACATATATGACTTCCCATCGATCTGGTGGCGCGACCTTAGCGAAATTCGCGGTGCGCCTTTGGCTTAATTCAGGTGCCTATTAGTGGATCAACCGCCGCAAAGGGCGCGATCTTGTATACATAATGGCGCGGATGAAGCCGCGCCGTCACCCCATTTTCTGACCAAACTGTCAGTTTTTAGTGGGATACACACAGCTTATGCACATTACATGCGCCGTTCCAGACCTCACCCAAGCTTGTCTGGGCCGCTTGTCTCATTGGGGCGCTTTGGGCAGATTGCCGACCCTTGCGAAGAATGACGACGGCATGGCGGACTGGATATGAAAATTGGCCGAGCGGCTGGACTTACGCTGCGTTTCGCGGTTCTGGCCGGATTGCTGGCCGCGGCCTGGATCTACCGCGGCGGTGTCGGCGATGTCGCCCGGGCGTTGGACACGGGCGGATGGGCGGCCCTGGCCGCCGTCTGCGCCTGGCATCTGACCGCCCTCTTCGTCTGCGCCATGGCTGAATGGTCGCTGTCGCCAGACAACCGGACAACCGGACTTTGGCCCTTCCTCGTCACGCGCTGGGTGCATGAGGCTGTCGGCGAGCTGACCGGCTTCATTCCCCTGTCGGGCGAAGTGGCGGCCGGACGGGCTTTGATGCGCCAAGGCGTTGCCGCAACCAAAGCCGCGGCGCTGACCGTGGTCGATCTCACCTGCGAGGCGCTGGGCCAATTCGTCTTCACGATGATCGGCATCGCGCTGTGGCTCACCTATCGCCCGGCCGGCGCGGTCGGCCATTGGGCACTGATCGGGCTCGGGATCAGTGCGCCATTGTTGATCGCCCTGTTGCTGGTCCAGCGCTCACCCCTCGTACGCTTCATCGAGACCTTGCCGGCGCGGATGATGCCCAAGACCTGGACGGCACCCGAAGAAGAGCAAGGAACGCTCGCCATCATTCACGCGCTCTATGCCAATCGGCCGCGGATCGCTATCGGTACCGCATTGCATCTCGGTGCCTGGTTGATCGCGACCGGCGAAGCCGCACTCGCGCTGATGCTGCTCGGCCACCCACTGGCGCTGGTCGATGTCGTGGCGATGGAAGCCTTCATCATGGCGCTGCGCAGCGCCGCGATCATCGTGCCTGCGGGCCTGGGCGTGCAGGAAGCCGCCTATGTGGTGATCGGCGGGTTGCTCGGCCTGCCGCCCGAAGTCGCGCTCGCCCTTTCGGTGCTCAAGCGCGGACGCGAGCTTCTCTATGGTGTTCCCGGCCTGATCGCCTGGCAGGCGATCGAAGGCCGACGGAAGAAGGCTGCAGCATAGGCCGGACGCATCATCCGTCGAGCAGTTTTTCGGTGAACGCGCCACGCATGCAATGGTTGGAGCTCATCGCCGCGCCATAGCCGCCGGCATTGAGGAAGGCGATGCGATCGCCTTCGCGGAGGTCCGGCATCGGATGATCAACCGCCCAGAGATCGAGCGCCTCGTTGATGTTGCCCGCGATGCTGACTTTACGCCAAGACCGCGGCGTCATCGACCGGGGCACGCAGGCCACCGGCTCGCAGGGCAGATCGTAATAGGCCGGCTCCGGCGCCAAGTTGAAGCCGCCATCGACGCTGACGAAGACGGTGTCGCGTTTGCGTTCGATATCGACGACGCTCAAAACCAGCATGCCGGCGTCCTTGACGAGATAGTCGCCGGGCTCGGCCGCGATGGTGACGCCGCGTCCTTTAAAATGACCAGCGAGGATGCCGGCCCAGTGCGCGAGATCCAGCGCCGCGTCGCGCGCCCGGTGCGGCACGCCAAGCCCGCCGCCGATATTGACGGTGATGACCTCGGGCAGATCCTTGAGGAAATCGAGGCTCGCGCCGACCGCCTCCGACCAACGGTCAAGCTGGCCGTCGAGATAGCCGCAGCCGACATGGAAATGCAGGCTGGTGACCGGCAACCTATGGCGCCGCGCCATGGCGAGCGCTTCCGCCCATTGCTCCCGGTAGATGCCGAACTTCGTCGTGGTCTCGCCGGCATAGGACAGGCGCACGGCGTCGCCGTAGCCGGTGCCGATTCCGGCGTTGATGCGGATCCCGATCGCGCGACCCGGCTGCCGTTCGCCGATCCGGCGAATCATGCCGATCGAATCGCAATTGATGGTCAGTTCGGGCTGCGCCAGCAATCGATCGAGATCGCGATTGGCAACGCCTGTTCCGGTGAAGCTGATCTGGGCCGGCGCGAAGCCGCTGTCCAATGCCAAGCGCAGTTCGTTCGGCGAACAGATATCGACGCCGCAATGCCCGTCACGCGCCAGCGCCCGCAGCAGCGGACCGCAGCGATTGGCCTTCATCGCATAGTAGAGCCGATGTGGCATGCCCGTCGACGCCATCGCCGCGCGCACCCGGGCGATATTGGCGGCGACGCGTGCAGCGCTGTAGAGGAACAGAGGCCCTTCGACGGTCTCTGCCAAGGCCGCGACGTCGTGACCAGCGAAGTGCAACCGCCCATCGGCATAGCCGAGATCGTCGCGCCGCCACCAGAATCCATCGGTCATCGCGGGAGAGGACGGATCGGCGGCCAGCCGCTGGAGATAGGCTTGTCCCTCGGCACTGATCGGCTCGGCGCGGCCGATAATCCAGCGGCGGCAATCGACATCGCCGCAGTGGCAGGCGAATTGACGAAAGAGTTTGTCTTCCGTCAGCGCGTAATCGATCGTCAGCACCTCACCCGCGGCGATGTCGCGCGTCGCCACCAGTTCGAACCGGGCCATGTCGAGCCGGCAATTCGGCGCGCAGCCATGTGACAGATAGCCGATGATGCTGGTGCCGCTGATATGCTGCGTCTCGCTGATCTGCAATGTGTGCTGCCCGATCTCGCTGACGGTCTCCCCCGTGAAGCGGTGAATGGCGTCCCCGGCGGCGAAGGGCACCAGCGCGCGGACGCCGCGTTCCCGATGCTCATCGATCCAGCCGACTTCCGTCGTTTCGCCACCAGTGGCGGGGCTATCGGCGGGCCGTGCGGCAGGTTTCACATCCATCCTCCTTACGGCCATCGCAGCCTCATATGCCCTCACCCTCCAGAAAGCCCCGGATCAGGGCAGGACACTCGCGTGCGACGGTGAAAAACGTTTGGCGATCCAGCGATAAAGTCTCCGCGCCGACCGTGTCGTCAGCGACCAGACGTTCGACGGCATAAGGATCGAACATCGAGGGCAATCCTGCAACAGGGTGATTGCTCCCCGACGCCGCACGGGTTGCACCCGCGATCGTCATGATCAGCTTGGGCGCCCCACCCTCGCCATGATGGACGACAGCACCCGGCGCGTACCGGCGATGGGCCGCGACTTCGACAAGGAGCGCAAGCTCCAGATCGGCCAGCCGATCGAATGGAGCGATAGCGCGCAGCGCCGCAACGCGCTGCTCGCGTTCGGACGAGGACAGAGGCGCCGTCATCGCGCCACCCGCCTGCGCAGCAGTTCCAACCCGAGCACCGGGAAGGCTTCCGCGCAGGCCATGACCCGGTGACGCTCGACCACCAGCACACGCAAGCCGCTGCCTGCGATCAAGGTCGCATCGCTGCGATGGACGCCCAGCAACCCCGCCTCGCCGGCAACCGCGCCCTTGGTCAGCACCGTCTCGGCCGAACCAGCGCGCACAATCAGTGTACCGGCGAGCACGAGGTAGATCCGCTCAAGCGCCGCCCCGACCTCGGCAAGGACAGCGCCCCCGGCCGGCTGCTCGGTCTTGAGCGTCGGGGCAAGCCATTCGAGCTGTGTAAAATCGAACGGATCGAAAGCCGGACAGGCAACCAGCGCCGCTACGTTCTCGACGGGCGTGGCCTCGTCGCTGGTGCCTGCGTCCCGCCTTATCAGCACGCGCAGAGTCTGTTGAACCAACGGGCGCGGATCGTTCTCATTCAAGTCGGCCCGCGTCCCCGCGGTCCACAACGCCTGCACGGCAGCTGCGGCCTCGAGCGGAAAGGCGGAGCGCGCGGCCGCCTGCAGCGCCTCGGCCGGCGTCATTTCCGGAATGCGTCCATAGCGCCGGCCATGGGCCAATTGCGCCGTGAGCGAATAGCCTCCCAGCCAAGGAGCCAAAAGCCTGTGCAATTTCCGACCGGCCCCCTGCTCGATGGTTTCCAGCGCAAATGCGCGTTCCTTCGAACGGCCGCTGCCAAGCGCCACGACGATCGTCTCGTAGGGCGGCAAGCGGCCGGCGATCGTCAGCGCTTCCAGCACGACTTCGAGCACCAGCCTCGGATAGTCGTGATAGACGCGATCGAGCACAAAGCTGCCCGCATCCTCGGCGTGGCCGTCCTCGATCGCGCCGGCGCGGCCGAGCATTTCATAGGCGCGCAGCGCGCTCTCTTGCATCAAGGACCCGACCGTTTTCTGCAGGCGTGGCAGATCGAGTTTGCCGAGTGCACGCAGCGCAATCGAACGGGCCCTGACACTGTACTGTTGACTGGCGGCGGCCTCGACCAAATGAGGGATCGCGCCGGCGCCAACCTCAACGATGATCCGCTCCGCCTGACGTCGCCCGGCCGGCGTCGGATCGATCGTCGAAAGCAGGATCGGCACCACGATATCGGCTTCGATGCGCATGTCATCGACAGGCTGCCAACTCGGGCGGCGCGCCATGTCGAACCAGATGCTGCGCAGATTGGCGGCGATCGCGCCGACATAGTCGCGCCGCGCCAGCAGAAACACCGCCAGCGCGAGAACGGAAACCGCGAGACCGAAGCAGGCCAGTTGCGACATGCCGAGATGCGGCGCGACGAACAACAGGAACACACCCGCTGCCGCTGAGGCGCTCGGCTCGCACATACCCTCGATGATGGTGCGGATTTCGACGCGCCGGTCGGCGGGCAATCCGGCGAACAGCAAGTTGAGGTTGTTGAAGTCGATCGACACCATCAGGCCGCGGAAGGCGAAGAACCCTGCCGTCGCCGCGGCCATGCCGGGCTGGCCGATCAGCCACACGAAGACCAGACCGAAGGCGACCGCCTGGATCAGGGCCACGTTACGGACGCCGAAGCGGCTGACCAGTCGATTGAACAGGAACAGCCCGATGACCATGTTCATGGCATTGACGCCCAGCGTCAGCCTGCCGAACAGCGCCGACAATTGGGTCTCGTTGAGACCGGCCGAGAAGATGGCCATGGTCTGGTAGTCGCAGAGCGTGCCGCTCGCCAGGACCAGAAACAGGCCGATCGCAATCGCCATCGCGTAGCGGGATCGCCACATGCTGGAAACGGCGTCCGTGACGCCGTTCGAGGTGGACGCCCCGTCATCCTCCGCGACGACGAACTTGGACCACCGGCGCCGGATGAAGCCCAGCATCAACCAGGCAGCGGCGGCGAAGACGGCCCAGAGGAGATAGAGCTTCTGGACGCCGCTGTTCTCGGGCAATTGCGTACAGATCGTGCCGGCAAGAATCGCCCCCGTTGCCGAACCGGCGTCGAACAATGCGAAAAAGCGCTTGGCGTCGATCAGGTCGAAGAAGTCGTCGACATAGGTCCAGAACAGCGTATAGAGGCCGACATACCAGAGCCCGGCGTAAAGCTTGGCCGCGTAGCACAGCAGGATCGGCGGCGCAGCGCCGTAATAGGACAGAACCAGCCAGAAGCCGATGCCGCAGGACACCAGCGCGGCCATGATGCCGTTGAAGACGCGATCGATGCCGAACCGGCCGAGCAAGGCCGAGAAGGCCGGGATGTAAATCAACATCATGATCGGCGTCAGGATGTAGATATTCGGCAATGCGTCCGAACCGACCCGCGCGAGGAACAGCGAATCGCCGGCATTGATGCCCAAGGCCAGGCCGGCCTGCATCAAAAAGCCGAGTCCGGCGAAATGCATGACCTTGACGCTCTCGCCGGGCGCCAAGCTGAACAGCCGCGCAGGATTAACCAGCGCCAAGTTCATAGGAACAGCGCCGCCATATCGTGGGACAACAACGTCGATGCGTCGACGCCACCAAGGTCCTGCCGTAGCACGGCTAGCGCCATGGACAAGGCCGCGTTCGTGAAAACCTGCGTCACTTTTTTCCCAGAATCCCCGCCGCCAATGGTGGCAAATATCGGAAAAAAAGAGAACAAAATAAAAAAGGCAGGTGCGTTGGCGGTAAGGCTGGTAAGTGATCGACGGAAAGCGCCGCCGCGCATGCGGCGCGTGATGGGGTTTCGGTGAGTCGTCTTACAGATACATTCGCGTCGCTCGGGAATGGCAACTACCGCATCTGGGCCGTCGGCGCGCTGATCTCGAATATCGGCACCTGGATGCAACGCACCGCCCAGAACTGGCTGGTGCTCACCGCGTTGACCGACAACAACGCCACAGCGGTCGGCATCGTGATGGCGCTGCAATACGGGCCGCATATTCTGCTGCTGCCCTGGACCGGTTTCGTAGCCGATCACTTCGACCGGCGTAGGCTGCTGCTGTTCACCCAGGCGACGATGGGCGTCCTCGCGCTGGCCCTAGGCGTTCTCACCGTCCTCGGCCTGGTCCAGCTCTGGCACGTCTATATCTTCGCCTTCCTGTTCGGCTGCACCACCGCCTTCGACTCGCCCGCGCGTCAGACCTTCGTCGGCGAGTTGGTCGGCGACGATCTGCTCGCCAACGCCGTCGCGCTCAACTCGACCTCGTTCAACGCAGCGCGCATGATCGGCCCCGCCGCAGCCGGCCTCTGCATCGCCGGTCTCGGAACCGGCTGGGCCTTCGTGCTGAACGGGCTATCGTTTCTCGCCGTGTTGACGTCGCTGATGTTCTTGCGCGTCAAACACCTGCATCCGAGCGTCAGGGCCAAGCGCGGCCGGGGCAGTTTGATCGGCGGCTTTCGCTATGTGCTCGGACGGCCCGATCTGCAGACGATCGTGATCATGTTGTTCCTGATCGGAACCTTCGGACTCAACTTCCAGATCTTTATCTCGACGATGTGCGTCACCGTCTTCCACGCCGGTGTCCGCGCCTACGGTTTGCTGAGTTCGATCATGGCGATCGGCACGATCATCGGCGCGGTGCTGGCGGCAGGTCGCGAGCGGCCCAAGATGGGTTATCTGCTCGCCAGCGCTGTCGTCTTCGGACTCGGCTGCGCGCTCGCCGGTGCCATGCCGAATATCGCGCTGTTCGGCGCAGCGCTGGTCGTCATCGGCATCGCCTCGTTGACCTTCACCAACACGACCAACAGCCTCATGCAGCTGGCAACCGAGCCGGCGATGCGCGGCCGCGTGATGGCGATCCGCCTCGCCGTGGCGCTGGGCGGCACGCCGATCGGCGCGCCGATCGCCGGATGGGTGGCCGATCGCTTCGGCCCGCGCTGGGCGTTGGGCCTAGGTGCGGCGGCCGGTCTCGCCGCGGCGCTGATCGCCATCCGCTACCTGCGCAAATCCGCGGCGCTGCAGACGGAGGCGTGAGACGAATCGCCGGGTCAGGTGATCGAGAGAGAGCGCAAGAAGATGGCGACTTAGCAGCACACCAGTCTGGGGGACTGTGGGTCGCCCAAACTTCTGTCGTCATTGCGAGCGTAGCGAAGCAGTCCAGCAACCCCTCCGGCCCCTGGATTGCTTCGTCGCTACGCTTCTCGCAATGACAAAAAGAGAAACTACGCCGCTTTCGTCTCGGTGCGCGAGCGCAGGTAGCTGAAGAACTCGACGCCCTCGCGCAGACGGCGCTTGGTCATGTCCCAGCTCTTCGCCATTTCGAGCACGATCTCGGTGATCTTGCGCGGACGGAAATAGAAGGCCTTGTAGAAGCTCGCCACCGCCTGATCCATCTCGCTGGCCCGGAGATGCGGATAGCCCATGGCTGGCGTCTGCACGCCGTCATCGCGCAGCAGCTCGCCGCCTTCGAACCAACCGTTCTCGCGCGCCTGCTTGTAGAGCAGCGTGCCCGGATAGGGCGCCGGCAGAGAGACCTGGATCGTGCGCGGGTTCATGTCCTTGGCGAACTTCAAGGTCGTCTGGATCGTCTCTTTCGTCTCGCCGGGCAGACCGAGAATGAAAGTGCCATGGATGAGGATGCCGAGCTCGTGGCAGTCCTGGGTGAAGCGCCGCGCGATATCGATGCGCGTGCCCTTCTTGATGTTGTTGAGGATGTCCTGCACGCCGCTCTCGTAACCGACCAGCAGCAGGCGAAGACCATTGGCCTTCATCACTTCGAGCACGTCGCGCGGCACGTTCGGCTTCGCATTGCACGACCACATCAGGCCAAGCTTGCCCATGCCGATCGCGATCTCCTTGGTGCGCTCGCGGTCATCGGTCAGCGTGTCGTCGTCGAAGAAGAATTCCTTCACCTCGGGGAAGAGCTGCTTCATCTCGGCGAGATCTTCGAGCACCTTCGGCACGCTGCGCGAACGATAGATATGCCCGCCGATCGTCTGCGGCCAGAGACAGAAGCTGCATTTCGACCGGCAGCCGCGGCCCGTGTAGAACGACAGATACGGGTGATTGAGATAGCCGTTGAAATAGTCCTCGATCACCAAGTCACGGCGATAGACCTTGGCCACCGACGGCAGAATGTCCATGTCGTGGATCAGCGCGCGATCGCGATTATGGATGATCTCGCCTTTCTCGTTGCGCCAGGTGATGCCGTCGACCTCGGCATAGGCGCGGCCCTGCGCGATCTCCTGGATCGTGTAATCGAACTCGTGACGCGCAACGAAATCGAGCGCCTGGGTCGCCTCGATCGACTGCTGCGGCAAGGTCGCCACATGGGCGCCGACGAAGCCGATGCGCAGATTCGCGTTTGCTTCCTTGAACGCCTCGGCCACCTTCACGTCCGAGCGGAAGCTGGGCGCGGTGCAGAACATCACCAGCAACTCATAGTCCTTGGCCAGCGGCAGCACGTCCTTCAATTCGAGCCCGCGCGCCGGCGCGTCGATCAGCTTCGAATCGTCCACCAACGCCGCCACCTGGGCCAGCCAAGTCGGATACCAGAACGAGCGCACCTCGCGCTTGGCCTGGTACCGCGAGCCGGCGCCACCATCGAAACCTTCATAGGACGGCGGATTGAGGAACAGCGTCTTCATCATGATGGGGACTCTTCCACAGACTGCATGGTGCCATCGCGGTGGATGCGATATCGGGAACCGCGCCAATGCACGGTGCGGCCCCAAAGAGCGGCGACAAACACGGCAAAAGTAAGAACTTCGCGCAGGGCGAGCAAGGGGGCCGGCGCCGGTGTCACACCGAGTGCACGCTCCTGGGCGCGCACGGCCAGATAACGTACGACACCCGCGCCCAGGAAAGTCGCCACAAACGGCCAGGCGAGACCGCCGAGCAGGGCTGCCGCCAGACCCAGGATCACCGGCTGCGTCAGGATCGACGCCGCATAGCCGAAACGATCCAGCACGGCGATGGTGCGGCCCCAGCGCACCTCATGCGTGAACATCGCCATGAAACCGTTGTGATGGACAACCATATCGACCGGCCGGGCCGCCAGTTCGATGGTCAGGCCGAGTTCGCGCACAGCCGCACCCAGCGCAAAATCGTCAGCCAGAAGATCGCGCAGCGGGGCCAGGCCACCAACGCGATCGAGCGTCGCGCGATGCAGTGCGATCGTCGCGCCGAAGCATCCGTCGCGCCGGCCGATCGCACGCGCCACCAGAACCGAAGGCAGGAAGGCGAGATTGATCCATTGCGATTCGAGCTGGCTCCACAGCGTGCCGGTCGGCTGGGCCAGATAGAGGCAGGTGACCAGGCCGGCGCCGGGCTTTTCGAGCGCTGCGGCGATGTTATCGAGATAAAGCGGCGCGGCACCCACATCGGCATCGGCGAAGGCCAGGATGTCGTGGGTCGCGCGCGGCAGCAGGTTTTCCAGACTGGCGATCTTGCGGTTGCGCGCGGCGCTGCCTTCACCCGCGGCATTCTGCATGGCGACAGCGGGGAATTCGGCGCGCACCTGTTCGGCCACGCGCCACGCCGGATCGATCGGGTCAAGTGTGTTGCAGAGAATCTGGAAGGCCGGATAGTCGAGGCGGCACAGGGCGCGCAGATTGTCGGCAAGGCCGGGCTCGTCGCCATGCAGGGGCTTGAGCACGCTGATCCCCGGCCGAGCCGACGGCGTGGGCTCGTGCGTGCGCATATAGCGCACGGTCAGGATCGCGGCCGCGATTTGGTAAACGCAACCGATGAGGGCAGCGGCGGCCAGAACAACGGCCAACAGAATCGGAACTCCCATAAGGGGGACTTAACCAAAATTCGCGGCCCGCGTCACCCCCGCCTCATTTCCAGGCCCAGCGCCTCTGGAATGACTGACCCGCGCAATTGCATTAGCATGCTTGGGAAAGGGCCCGCCGCGTGAAGATTTCCATTCGGACAGGTTTATCCATTGGCATTGTCGCCTTAGTGATACTGACGGCCGTACTGGTCTACGCGCCCTGGCAGGTCACGTCGCGTGACAATATCGATATGCTCGATGACCGGATCAACGCGCTGGCCATCGAAAGCGTCGGCTCCAAGATCGATGGCGTGCTTGATGACGCCGTGGCGGCGCGCACCGCCATCGGCCAGAACATCGAAGCCCGCGCCACCGATATCGAGGATCGCGGCAAGGCCGAAGCCCTGTTCGTCTCGGTTCTGGAAGCCGAACCAAATCTGGGCGCGATCGAATTCGGCTGGGACGACGACCGTTCCCTCCTGGTCCGGCGCCTGCCCGATGGGCGGGTCCAGTCGGAGTATACGACCCCCAGCGGCGACGCGGCCATCCGCGATCGTCGGGTTTATGAATACGACAAGGGGATGAAAGCCCCAGGCCAAAGCAAGATCGACCCGAGCACATACCTGGTTACGCAGCAGTTCTGGTACAAGACCGCCTTCACGCAAGATGCTCCGGTCTGGAGCAACATCGCGCGGCTTCCCTCCAGCGGCGCGTTCGGGGTTACCAACGCTCAAAATTTGGAACTTGGGGGTGACGTCGAAGGGGCGCTGGGCGTCTCGATCGAACTCAACACACTGTCGCATTTCCTCGACGGGATCACGGTGGGACACACCGGGTCCGTGTTCCTGACCAATACGGCCGGACAACTGGTCGCTGCCCCCCATGCCGTGGCGCAAGCATCGACCGATGCCAATGCGCCTGTTGCGCTTCCCCGCCTCGACGAGAGTGCGTTGCTGCCCGTCCGGGTGGTGGCGGGCGCACTGAAAACGCAGGCGATCGACCTGAAGGCGCTCAAAGGCGCCATCCAGCTCACCCAGCACGATGCGATCAGCGACGCCGACTATTTCGTCACGCTCGCGCCTTTGCCACAGATGGGTCTCGTCGCCTGCGTGGTGCTGCCCACCGCCGAGGTGCTCGGGCCGATCGAACGCAACGCGCACATGCTGATGATGGGACTCTCGGTCTTCGTGGTGCTGGTGCTGATCGGCAGCATCCTGGTGGGGCGCCTCCTGGTGGGCGCGCCGCTGGCCAAGGTGACGGCCAATCTGCGCCAGCTCGAAGATTTCCGCTTCGACAAGATCGATGCGGTGCGCTCGATCTTCACCGAGGTGCACGATGTTTCGGGCGCCACGGCGCGCATGGCCGCCAGCCTGTCGTCCTTCAAGAAATACATCCCGACCGAATTGGTGCGGACGCTGTTCGCCCAAGGGATCGAGGCGAAGCTGGGCGGCGAGATGAAGGATCTCACCATCCTGTTCATGGATCTGGCCGGTTTCACCGCGATCTCGGAACGGCTGGGCGACAGGCTGATCGCGTTCCTCGGCGACTATCTCAGCGAGATGTCGGGCATTATCCAGACGGATCGCGGCACGATCGATAAATATATCGGCGACGCGATCATGGCCTTCTGGGGCGCACCACTGCCCGATACCGATCACGCGCTGAATGCCTGCCGCGCGGCGCTAACCTGCCAGGCGCGGCTGGCCGAACTGCGCGCCGGTCATCCGCACGAGATGGGCGCGATGAGGGCGCGCATCGGCATCAACACCGGACACGTCCTCGTCGGCAATATCGGCAGCCATGACCGCATCAACTATTCGGTGATCGGCGATCCGGTGAACGTGGCCAGCCGCCTCGAGTCGCTCAACAAGGCCTATGGCACGGCGATCATGCTGGGCGAAGACACCCATGCGCTGGTGAAGGATCGCGTGATGGTGCGGCGGCTCGACACGGTCGCGGTCTATGGCCGCATGGGCGGATTGGCAGTCTACGAACTCCTCGGCCTGCGAGAAGAGGACACAACGACACCTGCCTGGATCGCCCAGTACGAGGACGGCCTCACTGCACTTCGCCGTCGCGACTGGGATGGGGCAATCACGCTTTTCGAAACCGTGATCGCCACGCGTGGCGATGACCCACCCTCCGCGCTGCAGATCGGACGGGCAGGTGCATACAAGGCCGCACCGCCGCCCACGGATTGGGATGGGCTCGTAGTGATGGACAGTAAGTGAGATGCCCAAAATGACGGACCAATTGCAGCCACACCCGAAGCGCGTCATGGCCGGCCTCCGAGTCGGCCATCCACGTCTTTGGTGCTGCGACCAAGAAAGTCGTGGATGCCCGGGTCAAGCCCGGGCATGACGATCGATAAAGCCCGGATGGTTATCTGATCTGCATGAAATCATATGAAATCAAAGTGTTGCCGCGCTGCATCAAGCCCCTGGCGATCCCCGGCATATGGGTCTAGGATCGCGCCCTAGAAATGCCCGCATCAACAACCAACTTCATCCAATCGTGAGCATTCCCCTCTCCCAAGCCATCCGCGTCGGCGCCTATGTCGCCAAACAGCATCTGATCGGCAACAAGCGGTATCCGCTGGTGCTGATGCTCGAACCGCTGTTCCGCTGCAACCTGGCCTGTGCCGGCTGCGGCAAGATCGACTATCCCGACAACATCCTGAATTCCCGCCTAACGGTCGAGGAATGCATCCAGGCCGCCGAGGAATGTGGCGCGCCGGTCGTCTCGATCGCCGGCGGTGAGCCGCTGCTGCACAAAGAGATCGTCGAGATCGTCGAAGCGCTGATGGCGCGCGGCAAATACGTCTATCTCTGCACCAACGCGCTGCTGCTCGAAAAGAAGCTCGACCAGTTCAAGCCGAACCCGCTGTTCACCTGGTCGATCCATCTCGATGGCGGCCGTGAGGATCACGACAAGTCGGTGTGCCAAGAGGGCACCTACGATATCGCCATTGCCGCGGTGAAGGCCGCCAAGGCGAAGGGCTTCCGCGTCAATTGCAACAGCACGCTGTTCTCGAACGCCTCGCCCGAGCGCGTGGCTGACTTCCTCGACGAGGTGCAGGCGATCGGCATCGACGGCGTGACCATGTCGCCCGGCTATGCTTACGAGCGCGCGCCCGACACACAGCACTTCCTCAACCGCCGCAACACCAAGATGCTGTTCCGCGACATCTTCCGCCGCGGCAAGGGCAAGAAGTGGTCGTTCGGCCAGTCGCCGCTATTCCTCGATTTCCTCGCCGGCAACCAGACCTATCACTGCACGCCTTGGGGCAACCCGACGCGCAACGTGTTCGGCTGGCAGCGCCCCTGCTATCTGCTCGGCGAAGGCTACGCCAAGACCTATCGCGAGTTGATGGACACGACCGATTGGGACTCCTATGGCGTCGGCAATTACGAGAAGTGCGCCGACTGCATGGTCCATTCGGGCTTCGAAGCGACCGCCGTGATGGATGCCGTGAAGCATCCGCTGAAGGCATTGGCCGTGACGATGCGCGGGCCGCGTACCGAAGGGCCGATGGCCGATGACATCGACCTCAGCAAGCAGCGCAAGGCCGAATGGGTCTACGAGTCACTCGTCGACGAGGGTCGTCAGCGTCTCGAAGCCGAGGGTCGGGCCAAGCCGGCGCGTCGCGTCGGCTAACGTCCGCAGCGCCGCGCGCGTCTGCACGGCCAGTTTCATCAATCCCGGCAATTCGCTCGGCCGCTCGATCACACCGCGCACCGCCGCGACCGGATTCATCCGTCCCGAGGGTGTTAGTCCGTTGAGCGCTGCACGCGGAATGGTGCGCGCCGCCGGATCGGCCACCGCGCGAATGACGGCGAAGGGCTTGCCCGCCTCGGCACAGGCGCGCGCCACCGCGCCGCTTTCCATATCGACAACCAGCGCTTGCCAATTGCGAAACAGCGCCGCTTTTTCCAATGGATAAGCGACCGGCTGCGCCACACCGGCGATAACACCGGCCTTCGCTTCGGGCAACGCGGCAGCCAGACGTGCCGCCCAGGCTGCATCGGCGGCAAGTTTCCCCTCGCTGACGGCAACGGTGGTCCCGATCACCAGTGCGCCTGTGCGCAGGGTCGGATCAAGTCCGCCCGCGATGCCGAAACTCAAAAGCCCCGCCGCACCGCCGGCCAACAACCGCCGCGCCTCATCGAGCGCATCATTGGCACGGCCGCCCGTGCACACGAATTCGATCCCGCGCGGCAGAAGCGCCGCTTCCGTCCGCATTCCGCAGATGATGGCGATAGAAGCGCTCATTTTTGAGATCGTCATGATGACACTGGGATCGGGGCGTAGACCCCCCACCCCTCCCTCCCCCTCAAGGGGGGAGGGTAAGATTTATGATGGCGCCTCAAGTCATCCCCTCCCCCCTTGAGGGGGAGGGTTAGGGTGGGGGGTGTTTCCATAACCGTAAAGCCGCTCACAGCGCGTGCAGGATCGGTGCGAAGTTGCCCGCGACCAGGTTGCGGTAGCGCGCCAGCGCCCAGAGCGGGAAGTAGGCGCGATAGCCGTGATAGCGCAGATAGAAGACGCGCGGGAAACCCACAGCCGTGTAATGCGCTTCGTCCCACAGACCTTCGTCGTTGCGCAGGCGCAGCAGATAGTCGATGCCGCGCGCGACGGCCGGGTTGCGCCCCTCGCCCGCCGCCATCAGGCCGAGCACCGCCCAGGCCGTCTGCGACGGCGTGCTGACAGGCCCTTCACCGCGCAGCTGCCCATCCCAATAGGACCGGCCATCCTCACCCCAGCCACCATCGTCACGCTGCTTGGCCAGAAGCCACGACACGGCATGCTTCATCTGAGGATGATCATGCGGCACGCCGGCAGCATTCAAAGCGGCCAGCGTCGACCAGGTGCCGTAGACGTAATTGGTGCCCCAGCGGCCGAACCAGGAGCCGTCGGCTTCCTGGTTGCGCAGCAGATAGTCAACGCCTGCCTTCACCGCCGGATCGTCGCGCCGCGCGCCGAGCACTGACAGCGCCGAGACGCAGCGCGCCGATACATCGGCGGTCGGTGGATCGAGCAGCGCACCGTGATCGGCAAAGGGAATGTGATTGAGTTCGTAGTGTGTATTGTCGATATCGAAGGCACCCCAGCCGCCGTCTTTGCTGGTCATGCCGCGCAACCACACCGCGCCGCGCTCGACCACGTCGCGATGCTTGGCGCCATCCAACCGATCTAAAGCCGCCATCACCGCCGCCGTATCGTCGACATCGGGGTAATGCGCGTTGGTGTATTGGAACGCCCAGCCGCCAGAGACCAGGCCGGGATTCTTCACCGCCCAATCGCCGGCAAGATCGGTGATCTGCTTGGTCGCCAGCCAGTCGGCGCCGCGCTTGGCCTGCGCGATCGACTCGTCATCGCCGGCTTCGGCCAGCGCGTGACAGGCCAGTGCCGTATCCCACACCGGCGAAACGCAGGGCTGCACCCAAGCGCTGCCATCGGGCTCTTCGACCACCAGCTTGCGCAGCGCGATCTTGGCGGTGACGAGGCGACGGTCGTCCTTCGGCACGCCCAACGCCTCGTACATCATCACCAGGTTGGCCATCGCCGGGAAGATAGCGCCCAGCCCGTCCTCGCCATTGCGGCGCTCGTCGCTCCAGGCCAGCGCGCGGTTGATGGCGCGGCGACGCATCGCGGTCGGCACGAAGGGCTCGGCGACCTGCAGCACCACATCGAGACCGCGGAACACCGCACCCCAGATGGACTTGTCATTCGCCTGATGCCAGTTGCGCACGCGGTCAGGCGGCATCGCGAAGAGTTCGGCAATCGAAATCTTGAGCGGGTTGATCGCCTGCGGCTTCAAGGCCATGAGCACCAGCAGCGGCACGATCACCGTGCGCGACCAATAGCTGATCTTGTCGAGATGGAACGGGAACCATTTCGGCAGCAGCATGATCTCGACCGGCATCACCGGCACCGCGCGCCACGGCACCTGGCCGAACAGCGCCAGCATGATCCGCGTGAACACATTCGCCTTGGCCGCGCCGCCGCGCGCAAGCACGGCTTCGCGGGCACGCTTCATGTGCGGCGCGTCGGGCGAGTCGCCGATCGCCTTCAATGCGTAATAGGCCTTCACCGTGGCGCTGATATCGAGATCGCCGCCATGGAACAGCGGCCAGCCACCATGATCGGCCTGGATCGCGCGCAGATATTTGCCGATGCGCGCTTCGAGCTCCGGCTCACGCTCGTCAAGATAATGGAGCAGCAGCACGTATTCAGCCGGGATCGTCGCGTCGGCTTCGAGTGGGAAAGCCCAATGCCCATCGGCCTTTTGCCGCTTGATCAGCGCGCGCGCCGACTCCCGCACCACCCCATCGAGGATGGCGGCGGTCGACGCAGCGTTGCCGGTATCGCTAAACGAGCCCATGACGCAGCACGTACCATAGCTTGATCGAGGACGGAACCCGTACCTGCGCGTCCGCCAGCATCCAATTCTGCTGCTCCATCCGGTCGAGCAGGCCGCGATACATGGCCTCCATCAACCGGGCCGGGCGCATGGCGCGGCGCGAGCATTCGTCCATCGCCGCATCGGCGGCATCGAAATGCTTGCGTGCGCGCGCCCCTAGTTCCGCGCAGACTTTGTCGAGCGCGGGATTGGCCAGGACTGTTTCCGGCTCGCGCGACGCGATACCGTGAGCGGTCAGCAGCTCATCGGGCAAATAGAGCCGCTTAAGCCCTAGGTCCTCACGCAGATCGCGCAGGATGTTGGTGAGCTGCAACGCCCGGCCGAGCGCATCGGCGACCCGGTGC
>DASXEH010000017.1:0-187368 GCA_036490215.1 Magnetospirillaceae bacterium | reverse complement strand
CATCACCACGCGCCGATCATTCAGCCGCATTTTGACGACTTGCCCTTCGTTGGCTGCTGCACCCAGAAAGATGTCGGTTGCTGGATCGGCTTTCAGCATATCCGCCACCTGCCGGATCTCTTCGGCAGTGTCTTTCAGGCGGGGAAGGTTCGCCAACGTGGCGCTGTGCCGGGTCTCGGTATCCGGCACCGAGCGCATGGCGATGCGCTGAAGGAAGACCGGCTCGATTTTTTTAGCATCCGTGGGTTCGGCGGCCTGAGGTGTCGGCGGTTGGGGTGTGCCCGCCTCCTGAGCCTCCTCGATGGAGAACAATGGATCGCCAAAACCGACGAAGGCGCGCCGATTAGCCTGCCCCGCGGGCGCGGTGCGCAGCGTGATGAAGGCGCCCGCAGACGGGACTTGAGTCGTCGCCTTCT
This sequence comes from Magnetospirillaceae bacterium, assembly GCA_036490215.1. GTDB lineage: Bacteria > Pseudomonadota > Alphaproteobacteria > Rhodospirillales > Magnetospirillaceae > JASHSH01. Next base: position 186,952 of record DASXEH010000017.1, on the reverse strand, counting down.
CTTTTGCCAAGAATGGTACCGAGCGGTATTCGATGAACGGCGTCTGGCCGGCGACATGGGCCGGCTGGGCGATGGATTGCGTGACCAAGAGCGCCGGCGGTAGCGCCGCAAGCGTGTCTGACGCGATGATCAACTCGGGGGCGTCTTGCCACGCTGGTTTCAACGGCTCAAGCAAACTCGCATAGAGCTTGTATGCCATTGCTACGTCAAAGATCGGAACCTCAGGTACCGTCGTGGCGCCCGAGTCCACCGCGTGCCTCAGATTGTCGACGGCGTCAGCCAGATCCTTCGGCCTCGCTGCGCTCGAGACGAATCGGGCCGGCCGATCGTGTGGGATTGCCCACAACAATATCCGGTCGTCGAGTTCGTAGGTAGAAATGAAAACTTCGTCGCCATGGAGCGCCGATTGGATCTGTTCAATGGTCGGCAGCTTAGGCGCCGTCAATGCCGTATAGGTCGGAAATTTCTCATCCACGGTCTTGCGCAGCGCAGTCTCGGTCGCCCGCAGATCGGTGAGATTCGCATTCAGTTTCTCGATGGCCGCCACATCGCGCTGGGTGGGAGACAGTGCCACGATACTGACCAAAATCATTTCTAACGCCTCGACCTTCTGCCTGGTGTCTTGCTGCTGCCTGATGAGGTCGGCTAGATCAGGGTCCTTGACCTGGAGGCGAGCCGCGGCCAGGGTCACTGCGCGCTGTACCGACTGTCCGCGCGCCAAATCCGCCATGCCGAAAGCCTCGTCGGCGATCGGACGGCCGATACGGCTTTCCCATGATGGGCCGCTCACTTGCGATAAGAGATGGAGATAGGCTTTAAGGACGAGGTGCAAATCACGCACCCGGTCACTGGTGGACTCGCCGCGTTGATCGCCGATCAAGATCGGCAGCGCGGTCTGGAAATCTGCCAACGCCTCGTCGTAGCGGCCAAGCCGCTCGAAAATAATCGCCCTGAAGCCGCGGTTTCGCGCCGAAATGTAATTTTTGATACCGAGCAGATGTTCCGAATAAGGTATCGTTGCATTGATGACGCGAAGGGCTTGCTCGCCTTGGCCGGTCTCTAGCAAGGCCAGTGCATATTCGGGGTTGTGGTTTATCGAGAGGTCCAGTCCCTCTTTGTCGTTGGCCAATGCAGTTTGAATCTGTTCATAGACGTCGAGTGCTTCACGCCACCGGCCGTCGTAAACCCGATATGACGCAAGCAGATATTGACCATAGGCGAATGCCCAGTCCTGCGGCGCTGTCCCGGCCTTGCGGCGAATATCCAAAGACAGTCCGATCACTTTCTCGGCATCCCTGGGACGGTCTTCAAAGCTGAGAATCTGACTCAGAGCTTCTAGGGTCCGCGCGGTGGCGATTGCCGCCGTTCCATAATCGTGAAGCCGTTCATCGAGCGACTTGCGGGCGGTAGCCTCGGCCTCGCCGAATTTGCCCTCGTGACCCAAAGCTATTGCCAGGGCCGTTCGAACATTTTCTGTATTCTCCTGGGAATATTCGGATCGATTATCAATTCGCTCGTAATTGAGGGCATCGTCCAAGGCCGTGCGCAGCGCGGCCTCGGCCACGGCATAGTTCCCACGCTGCGTTTCAAAATAGCCGGCGACTTCATAGTAGATGCGCTCTCGGTCAGGGAACTTACGGACCGCATCCCCCCATGAACGGCTGTTTTCCAGAACCGGCTCCATGTCTGAAAGAGTTTTCTGGGTCGCCTCGAAGTCGCCCAGCGGGGTGTATTCATAGGCGAGGCCCATATTGGCGAAGAAGGCGCGACCTTGGTCCGCGCTCGGAATGACATCCCGCCGCTCAAGACGCGCTTGCAGTGCATCCCTCAGACGCCCGACATAATTATTTTGCCGGCCGTATAGCTCCAAGTAGTTCTCCAAGTCCTTCCACGAAGCGCCGCTCTCCTTGGCGACTTGAACAGCCAGTTTGGCGTCGGCCAGCGCTTCTTGCTGCCTGCCCAGTTCTTTCCGGGCTTGCGCACGCTGGCTATAGAACTGGGCTAGTCGATTGCCCTTAAGGCCGTTTGGCGGCAAGCCGTCCGCGAGTTCCTGCCGTCTTTTGATATATTCTGGCGGAGGTGCCGCGCTCTTAAGCAGGGAGAACAGATCGTCGATCGTTCGAGGCGGGGCGACGTAAGTCGACGAATGAATTTCGGTCGAACGCAATGGAGTTTCGGCAGCCGCCTTCGGCCGTTCTGGAGCGGGCTGGCATGCGGCAAGTGTCACGGTCAGCAACCCTAGCCCCACTATCCCACCAATCTGTTTCACGGACGCCTCCCCGATCTTTTGTCATTTACATGCAAATGCGCTCTTCTGATTTTCGGCTAGGGCTTGGAATCTTTCGCGCAATCTTTCTTTTCGTCGTTCTCGGAACCGTCTCGCGTGCCAGCCAGGCTATCTTTGGAATCTTGGCTGACGACCGCTGTTTGGCATGCCCTTTCCTCGGAAGGGCCGATGGTCACGGCACTGCGTGCGAGAAAACAATCTCTACCGTTGAATGAAATCCTCACCAGGCTCGGCGATACCAGCCAGGCCGTAAAACCACTCTGGGGTGGCTTGTAATCCTGCAGATTACCAGCTTGGTCCCGACAGACGGCCGCCGCGCTGATGCGCGATATGTTGATCGGCTCGTCCTCTGCCCACAAGGTTCCGGAGCCCATAACAAAGACGATGGGAACCGCGAGAATGCACATTCGGATCATGTGTGCCCTCACTCGTTTTGTTGATTCGTTTCGTGTACTACGCGTCTTTCATCGAGTAGATGCTGGCCGCTCCTTTAACCGCCAACGTCGTGAATACACCGTAACTGAGCATTTCCAGAACGGTCGATGCCGGCCATCGGAGCATCACGACGACACCCAAAAGAATGGCATTCCAGAGAATGAAGGGCGCGAAATATGCGGTCCACGCAAAATGGAATCGCCAACCAAAGAGGTGGGAACGGCCTGCGGGCTTTTTCTCCAGGCGGCGGACCCAGAAAGATGCCGCTGGCGATACGAACTCGCCGATCAATCCCATTCCCAAGAAATATACAGCCAAGAATACATATGTGTCGGAATCCGAAGGCGTCGAGTAATAGTCATCACCGAATTTCACGAGATTGTCGAAAGCCATGGCATGGACATATATGCCCGGAATCCGACCATGGATGGGACTGGTAACGACATCGGGCAATCCCGAGAGATCGACGCCCACGAAAACAATGCGTCCCTTCAGATAGGGCCTGCGATCCCCGTGTTGTTCGATGTCCGCGAAATCAGGAAAGAGGTCCCCTCCACTGAGAGTGAAAATCGGCGGGCAGCGTTGGATACTGGCGCTCTCCCACCAGCCAAATATGCTGTAACCGATGACGTTTCTGATGCGCTTCAAGTCAAAGGGAAGCGGCTTCCTACAGCCACCAGTGAGCCGCACCGCATGCTGCAGATCGTTAGTATAGGCATTCCATGTGAGGGACAGAGGCCGTGTATCGTTCGTGGCCTGTTTGATCCCGGCACAATTCAACTCTGAGTCTGCATCGGCGTTGCCGCAGATCGTTCTGGCTAGGCCGAAAGCCGGCGTCATGTCCCGAATTTCTAGCGGCTGAGCCGGGAATTCATCGAATCCGACGGAATATATACTTTCTGGGGCGGTCGTGTCGATGTAGAGCGCGTGTCCGCCGGCGTCTAATTCGTCCTCCGCGGGCGAACTGATCTTCGGCGTCTTGCCAAAGAAAATCGGAATTTTGCCGGGTTGACTTCCATCGTCACAGTGGCGCACTGACGAAGAGTCTCTGACCGCCGCGATCAATTGCAGGCTGTCGTGTCCGAGATTGTATTTATTCGCGGCAGTGAAATCGAAGAATGCTGCCGCTGCATGCGCGCAGGCCAACTGCCGGATCATTTCGACGTCGATACCGTAGGAGAAGGGCCAGTCTGCTCGTATCTTGTCGAGCGTCTCCTGATCAATCAGGACCACGGCGGTCTTGTCAGCGGCCGGAGACTTATAAGACCATTCGGAAAGGCGAGCGATGAGACGATCGATCATACGCGCTTTTTGCGCCGAAAGGTCGAAAGGATCGACGAGAAAGAGGCCGATGGCGATAAGAGCCTCCGCCACGACGATCTTCAGGTTTCCGCGTCGCAATCCCTTAGGCCCCATCCCATTGTTTTTTTTATACCCCTACACATTGAATCTGTGTCCATAGAAATCCGCAGTGGAACCGCTTCTTTTGGTTCGGGGTTCTATCTCTTTGTAAGAATCCGACGTCAGAATCGAAACTATAAGACAGTCTGTACAATGCCAAGCCATGTATCAAGGCCAACGCGTGGCTAATACCACTGCTTATCGAATTTATTCTCTAGAGGTAGGACTTGGATCTGGTTGCTGGTTTGGGTCCTTCCAGTTCCACCAACCAGACGGGACGCTAACCGACAACCAGACTGCGAATGGCGAGAAAAGCCCGTCTTTGGCGGGCTTTTCTCGTATTCGGAGCGACCCGGAGACTGAACTGGAAACGGATTGAGGGGCGAATCGGCCATTTGTCTCCGGAGGCCGATTTGGGCGACCAAACCATCAAAGGATTTTCAAGGGCAATCATCGGGCGACTCGCCGGTCTTCGAACATCTGCTAGCGAGGCAAATCGGCCACACCGATGAAGCTTCCATGCGATTTGCCTCGATCTGCGACTACGCTAGCTGGAGCTCCAGCTTGTTTTTGTATCGTTCCCAGTCAGGCATTACTCTGCCCAAAAGCTTATAAAACATTGGTCCGTGATTATCATAGGGGATGTGGCAGAGCTCGTGCGTGATCACATAGGCTCGACGCATATATCAACGAAGTCACCACGTTTCCCAACAGCAAACATGACGATCAAGTCGACTCGACGGCTCAGATGCTCGAGTGGTTCAAGAAGGCAGGTCGAGAGCCGGGAATGGTAGCTTACTATCGGAATCTTGTGGAGGCTGCCGGACTGAAGGTTCCGTCGCCGGTGAGGTTTCTGTTGCCGTCATAGGTCGGCGTGATCGAACCGGCGGCGGCGCTCGGGCAAGCGCGGCTCTGACCGGTCATCATCAAGCGGTCAGCCGGTGCCGTGTTTGACAAGAAACTATTACACCACGGGCTACAGCAGCGCGCCACCATCGGTCACAGCGATGCCAAGAGCGTCTGCGCGCTATCTTGAGCAATTGAGTATTCGGCTGCTATTGCCATTTCTTTGGCGGTAATAGCGAGTGCGCGTGCACCGTCGCGCATATCCAAATCTCGGCTGATCCTGGCCGCCAATAGCATGCTTCCGATTTTTCGCAGGACAAGGTCGCATTCGTTGGCGATTGCCAGGCTGTGCGAGATTCGCTTCATCGCGAGCGTTAGATCGCCGAGCTGCCTTCGAAACCATGCGTCGACATAAGATGTCTCAACCTCTAGGCGAGGCATGCCCATGGTCTTGGCGTATGCTTCAATGTCTTCCATTTCTTTGCGTAAGCGCGCGAAAGACCCGGAGCCCTGCTCAGTGGCGACAATCTGCAAACGGGACAGACGCGCCTGATGAAGAATATCTGAGTGGCTGCCGGCAGCGGCCAAATTGACAGCCTCGTCCGCCAATCGTCTCGCTTCTTGAAGCGCATCCTTGCCTAGACGCCGATGCAAATCGGCATTGTGTCGCGCAAAGATGCTTGCAGCACGATAACGCTTCATCGAAGTCAGGACCTCGATCGATTTACTGTAGCATTTCTGCCCTTCATCAAGGTCGCCACGCAAATGCTCGATCAATCCGGTATAGCCAAATGCGATCCACCGGATGGCACGATGTTCGTCTTCCTGAGCAATGATGTCCCTGAGGGCGACATGCGCCTTACGCAATTTTCCCCGTTCGATATCGACTAAGGCTCGATTGAGCCGGATATGGGTTGTGAGCGCCGCCGGCGCCCCGCGCCGTTCGATTGGATTCAGAGAACGGATAGCCTGTGCAAAAAGCGCTCCTGCGTCGTCGAGGGCTCCCTGGGCTAGGCTCAGAACCCCGCATTCGTTGTAGAGCCAGGCAATTTCACCGGAATAGAAGGGAGGCCGGGAATCGTCTGCATTTGGCTTCTTGACCACATCGGCGCCAAGATCTTTGGCGCGCTTCAAGAGCCAGCGCACTTGGCGTCTATGTTCCTCAAAATAGCCTTCCCGCGGTCTAATCTCCTCGGAGTCGTATTCGTGAAAACGCGCCACTACACCGACGCCATAAACGGTCCGGATGACGCCATAGGCAGCGCGAAGCATGCGAATCTGCCGTTCCGCATCGCTGGCTACTGCAGAACTCACATCACGTTCTCCCAGGCGTCGCCGTGACGGGTACCGGGACAATACGGCTACGATTTCGCGAATCCTGTCCTGAGCGGCCGCAGTCGGGTAGGGCAAGTCGTTGGGTTGATGGGCATATAACGTGGGCATATAGGACTCGATTTCCGCATGTTCGACCAGCGGTTGCTCGAGATGACGAAACACATGTCGTTGGATATGCCGGTGGACACCAAAGCGGCTCTCACCGCCCCTCCCGCCATTAGACACCACTCGACCACTCTCGTCGAAAGACTTCTGCGGGATAAAACGAAAGACAAGGCAACGCCAGACCAGGATTTCCAGAACGCATAAAAGAATCCGCTCTTTGACTTCGTCGCTTTCCAATGGCGCGCCGGGCCATTCGTCGAGTGCTTTAAAATGCAACGCCACAACACAGTCCGCTTCGATCGGATGGCCGACCATCGACAGAACGACAAGCATTTCGTCGCACAGCTCTGACAGTATGCGGAGGCAACGCGGCCATTCCTCGTCAGTCGGCATTAGCAAGCCCGAGGGGTCAAATCGTCTCAGGAAAATTTTATTAAAATACTCCTTGCGGATACCGCGACGACGGTGCTGCGCAAGAACCGCGCGGACGATGGCGTCTTGGCGGGACGGGTCCTCTATGCCTCCAGCCTCGGCGTAGATCATGTCGAGCGTGCCAACGGCATCGCTCGGCTGCTTTCTCACATCCAAGTCTTCGTCTGCCGCCGCAAATACAATGGTAAGAGCAAACCGACTGCCGCCGAAGGCTTTGTAATATTTCCTGAAGGCTGAATCGACCAGCGAGGAATCTCCGCTCCCCGCTTTTCCCAGAGTGCCCGCTTCGGGCCATTCGCTGCTGTGGACCCGGTCGACAAATTTTCTTTTGTCGATACGGCCGTCCGAGTCGGCTACACCCAAAGCTTCGGCAGCTTGCTTTTCTGGATCGAACTCGAGCTTGAATTTATCCCACGGCTGCTGGGTTCGCTCAGTGGCGGTCGCGTTGTCGTATCTCGTTTTGAGAACAACGGCCGCGAAGACTTTTGGGAATGCGGCCGCAACGACTACGCCCAAAATTGATGGGCGTAGTCTGAAGAAAAACCCAACGCAATTTCTATCAGGATCGAATCTGCGGCGATCCTCTGAGTCGATGCGTAAGCTGATCCTTTGCATGGCAGCCGCGTCCTCAACTTGCGTCCGCGTTGGATCAAGCAAAGTTTTGACGACTTCCATCGACCAGCGGTGATAAGGACTCTCGATATTCAAAGGTGTGCCGCGACTGACGTGCGGGGTCCTGGACAGGCGGTCACGAAACTCTATCGGGAGACCCTTGTCGTCCGTGATGAAAATCAGGTCGATCTTGGCGTCGGCATAAACTGGATTGAGGAGGATATTCATCACACGGGCTACGTCAGCGCTTTTCGCGTGGCCAAGCGGGTTAAAAAGAAGATGCGTCGCATTAAAAAAAATGGCAATGCGGCCACGTGGCTTTTTCAAGGATTCATTGGGCTCAATCGCTTGCCCGCTTGCGACCTTCATCAAGAATGCCAGAGCGCCAATACGATCTCCCGATGCAGTCGGGCTTTCGCTGGCCACTTGCTTGTAGAATCTGTCGAATCGTTGAAGCGACTCGGGGTCGTGTTTGTACGACGCCCTAAACCGATCGATCAGAAAGCGTATAACTCGGTCGAAGCCTGATCCAATCTCGACTGAGAAGCTGAAGTTAAAGGCGAATGCGCCGATATAAGCAGAATCATCCGGTTCCAGCCCGACTTCCTGACCGGAGATGGCATTGAAGAATTTTATGAGCCCGCGTTTCTCGGTTAGTGCCGCAAAAAATTGGCCCTTTCCGGTTCCGCGGGGGCCGGCGAGCACGAAGACGCGACGCTTGGATTGAAATCTGTCTCGGAAGTGAATGGCGAGAGCCGCACAAGTTTGTGCCAATGTCTGGCTCATGCGAACGTGAAAGTGTCTGCCCAACTGCTGTTCTTTGTGATCGATGTTGTCATCATAGTCAGGAAGGGCGAGCATACGCCGTCGGTCGATCGTTAGATGGAGCTCAGGATGAATGAGACGCGCTATGCGCGAAGCCTCTATTTGCGGGCAGAAAGCTACTGCATCCGACTGCTCTATGACTTGAAGCTCGCTCAGCCTTTGCGGTGCGCGAGGGAGAACATCACCAAACCATGAGGATCGCCAGACATCCCATTGCGCTCGGAGCCGCGCTATGGTCGCCGACAGAAAACCTGCAACCAGTGCGTCCTCAAGGTTATTGGCGAGAATTATTGCCGCTGCGCGCTCGGATGTGCTTGGCGGGTTTGACTTGCTTGCTTGGAGGCAGAAGTCGATTAGATAGTTGACCGTCTTCAATTCGCAATTGATATGGATCGGCGATTGCATCTCGATGTCTGCAATTTCTTTCAAACCAATCGCATTGCCGCCCCCATCATACTGACCGCACTTTTCCCAGGACGGCTTGGGTGCATCTGGTCCTTTCAGTTCGGCAAAAAAGCTATAGCTCTCTGGAATGTCGCCTTCTGTCCCAATCTTAAGAACAACTTTTCGAACGAAGCGCACGATTTTGACGAGATCCGGTAGTATGTAGTCTTCGATTCCGGGCTCCGATGTCAGTCGCCCGCGGCCGAAATGTACCGCATACACGCCGTAACGTCTCAACAGCGACACTTTTTCTTCGGCGCGATCCTGATCGCCTTTCAAGTCAGGAAGCAATGCGATGGCTGAGGAGTCCCGCACACGCTGCGTTTCACTCATAAAATGTCTCAGCGGCCGTAATAGGTCATCCTCCCCCATGCCATTGCCAACAAAAAGCAGGGCATTGCCGCGGAAGGCGAGATTGATTGCCCCATCTAGAAGGTCACGTTTGCCATCATCGCGGAGATAGAGGTCTTGGTAGTCGGCCTCGGTTGCGACAATCTTGTCGCCCTCCGTAGCGCGGCCGTGAAGATGGACAAGGTCAATCGCCAAGCGCGCATCCTGGACGGCGAAGTCGATTAGATGCGCGGCGCGATCGCGAGCGAAGACGAAGTCACGTGCGCGAGCCTCGATGGCATTGACGCTTTCTGCGACGAAGCGCTTCCCGTCTGTACGCAGACGGAGGCCGAGATCGAGCATCATCTGCTCAATGTCCAAATCATAATTTGTCGTGATGAAGCGGCGGATTCCCAAACTAGCATGCAGCATCAGCAATGGATCGCGATCCGCTCCCACCGTCTCGGAGCGCATACGAACCTGAGCGCGTTTCTGGAGCCCAGCATCTATATCGCGTAGCAAGCTTTCAGTCGAATTTTTGTCCAAGGCCGCCAAGGTTGCGGCGACGGCAAAACGGTGTGTGGGGTTGAGATAACGCGTCCCGGTGGCTTCCGCGTAATCCCCGAACGTTGAAAGTAACTTGATTAGTGTGTCGGATAGGCGGTGGCTGTTTTGCTGAGATTTAGCGCTCTCTATGGCTTTATGGAAAATTGCGGTACTGAATATCTCCTGATAGATCGGGTACGTATTTTCCAATTTGCGTGTCAGTGCGCGCTTCTCGATTGGGCCGCTAAACCTCTCGAGCAGGCCCTTAGCCCCTGCGGCCTCGAGTAGGAGAAGTGCATGACCGGCATCATCGTACGCCAAACGATGAACCTTGCCTCGCACCTGATTGGTTTCATCTTTGACGCCGCTATCAATTTTGATACGACGTAGGGCTTCCCCCAACTCATGGGCAATCTGAAACAGCACGAGAAGGCGGGCGGGGCGAAGATTTAGCCACGCATCAGCATCGCTACCTTCAGGCTTGAGCTTGCCGAGCGTTTCGCGAACTTTTCTGATTCTCGGATATCTGGCACCAAAGGCTCGCTTCACGCCATTGGCATGCTCTGCATCCTCATATTCTTTTTGGGCGGCGCCATAGGCGCTTTCAGCCGCTTGAAGTGCCTCCCGAACAAGGTCGCGCCAGCTGATGCGTCCGTATGACATCGATACACCGGCGCCGACAAAAGCTACCATGCGCCCGATGTTCAGGGAGCGCGACAACATTAGTTCGCCGTGGTGCTGGATCAATTCCTGATCCATTGTGTCGAGCACGAATTCCCGAGCGTAGGGCCATTGTTCTACAAGTTCGAGCAGCGATAAGCGCTCCATTGGCTCCCCATCAGATCGACGTAGTAGGCGCACGTGACGCCCAAAAACATGCCTATGCCGTAGCGCTCCTAGGTAGGCGGCGCGTTTCGGACATGATGCTGCTCTTTAGCGAAGCTCGGACTTTGCTACCGAGCTCGACTTCCCCGCCGCCAGCTCCCCGCCGTCGACAATGCCCTATGGTATTGTCGTTATATTGGAGACGATTCAAATGGAGCGTCAACAGTTTATGTGAGACACGCTCTTCAACGAAGATACGGGGGTTCAGTACCTCAAAAATAGAGAACTCAAGCGGCAACTGTAGTGTCGACGACGTAAAGCCCCTCGCTAAGTTGCTTCTATCGCCTCTTAGCACCGACAATGGCCACGCCTCTTTCAATTGATCATTAGACCGTCGGCCTCGAGCTGATTCTTCGCCTGTACCAGCTCCAAGGCCTCTGTTCGGGCGTTTCTTATTCCCTGTTCCTATTCACATGCTTTTCCCGTCTGGGGCCTAACTATTGAGCTAATCTTCCAAGGACTGGCGCTGGCCGGACCAGAATCCCTGCAAAAATCCCTGTTAGCAGGGAAGAGCTGGGTTAGCCGCGGACTGCGCAGCCCACCAACCAGACGAGACGAGAGACGGCGACTAGACCGTGAGTCCGGCGAGGCAGCGCGCCGCTCCAGTAGTATGTGTTCGTGCCGAGCGTGCAGACGATGCTGGGTTAGATCGGGAAACGCCTGGGCTGTCGCTCGCCCGGCAAAACCTGCCGAGTTCGCCGCTCCTGAGAAAAACCTGCCGCGTTGCGGCCGCGTAATTCATTGCTTTTCAGAAAGCTAAGTACGGCACGTCGCTTGCACAGTGCTGCCCGGTCTCATGCGCCGTAGGACCGAAGTCTTCGGCGTTCACAGCAGCGTATGACGCGTCGGAGCCCGCGATCGGGACCTGAAGCGAGCAAGAATTATAGAGCGGGACTGAATGAACTCGATCGTTTCATCCCTCACTGCGGCGCAGATTGCCAGTCTGCCGCAGAACACGATCCAGAGTTTCAAGGCGAGCGACATCGCCGCGTTTTCGCTCGACCAGATCGCTGCGCTGACGCCGTCCGAAATCCAGGAATTGAGCGGCCAGCAGCTTTCGTATTTCTCCGTGTCTCAGATTTCGGCCATGAGCTCGGACCAGATCAGCGCCCTGACCCAGGCGCAGATGGCCTTCTCGCCGGCCCAGCTTTCGGTGCTCAACGCCACGCAGATCGACGCGCTCAGCACCGGCGATATCGGGGCAATGACGACGCAGCAGCTCAAAGGCCTCACGGCCACCCAGATCGGGGAGCTGACCTCGTCGCAGATCGGCGCCTTGTCCACGACCCAGATCAAATCGCTGACCGCGACGCAGATGACGGGCGTGACGTCGAGTTTCGTTCAGAGCCTCTCGTCTTCACAAATCGGCGCGCTATCGGCGATCCAGATTTCCAATATACCTACGACGGCGGTGACGGCGCTGACGCCGGATCAAATTACCGGCCTGACGACTGCGCAGATCAAAGGGCTCACCGTCACCGATTTCGGGGCTCTTTCATCGGCGCAGTTCGCGGCACTGACGCCCGCTCAGATTGCTGCCCTACCGGCGGCGCAAAGCATCAGCATGACGGCGACCATGGTCGCGTCCTTGTCGTTCTCGCAACTCGGTGCGCTGACGACGGTGCAGATCGCGGGCCTGTCGGCCACGGCCATCGGCGGCATGTCGATCGATCAGATCGAAGCGCTTAGTCCGACGCAGGTCAAATCGCTGTCACCGGCCGCTATCGGCGCCATGTCCTCCGATCAGCTGAATGCGCTGACCTCGGCCGAAGTCTCGACGCTGAGCGCGGGCCAGTTGAAAGGCCTAACGGGCACTGAAATGGCGGAGCTTGCGCCAGCCCAGCTCGCCGCCCTCACGCCGACGCAGATGATGTCTTTGACCGCCACGCAACTGGGCGGCCTGACGGGGGACCAAGTCGGGGCGCTGACGGCGTCTCAGATCGGCGGGCTGTCGCCCGCCCAGATCGCAGCATTTTCTTCGACGCAATTCAGCGCACTGACGGCGGGACAAATTGCCGGACTGACCATTGCCCAGATTCGCGGCCTCAGCGCCACCGAAATGGCGTCGATGACGTCGGATCAGCTTGGCGCCCTGAGCGCGACGCAGCTCGCCGCCGTCTCGGTCACGCAGCTTGGCGCACTCACGACGACGCAGCTCGGCGAGATATCGTCTTCGCAGCTTGCCGGGCTGACGATCGGGCAGATGGGCGGGCTTTCGGCCACGTCCATCGGCGGCCTGACACCGGATCAATTGTCGGGATTGACGGTCACTCAAATCCGCGGATTGACGAATCCCGCGCTCGCGGCTCTGTCCGCAACCCAATTGGCTGTCTTGAGCCCGACGCAGATCGGCGCTTTGACCACGGCTCAGGTCCAGGGCTTGACCGCGACGGAAGTCGGCAGTCTGTCGGCGGGTCAGCTCGGAGCCTTGTCGACGACGCAGGTCGCAGCTCTGAACGTCACGCAGATCGCGGGTTTGGGCACGACGGGTGTTGGAGAACTATCGGCGGTACAATGCGGCGCGCTGACATCCACGCAGATCGGCGCGCTCACGACTACCGAACTCGGCTCGCTCACCCCGGCGCAGGCGGGGGCGCTGAGCGGCACCCAGCTCGGCGGTCTCAGCACAACCCAGCTGGCGGTTCTGTCGTCCGATCAGTTCTCGGCGCTTACGCCATCGCAAATGGCCGGGCTGTCGATCACCGTCGTCACGGCGCTGACCAATTCGCAGCTGGCACTGTTGGCGCCGACGCAAATCGCCGGGTTCACGCAAACCCAGATCAACGCGTTCAACACGACCCAGATCGGCGGCCTGAGCGACGATCAGATGGCCGCCCTGACGGTGACCCAGATTCAGGGCCTGTCGACGGCGGCACTCACCTCTTTGACCGATGATCAGCTCGGCGCTTTGTCTGCCAGCCAGATTGCCGGGATGACGCCGACTCAGGCGAGTTCGTTGACGACCACCGAAATCAGCGCACTGACGGTGACGCAGATGTCGGCGATGACCGCGACGCAGCTCAACGCGTTGAGCCCATCGGCGATTGCGGTGCTCAGCAATGATCAGATCGGCGCTCTGTCGGTCACGCAGGTGCGTGGACTGAACACGGCTTCCGTCGCGGCGCTGTCGTCCACCCAGATTTCCGCCCTGACGACCACGCAAATCGGCGGTCTCACGACAACGCAAATCGGCAGCATGACCGCGACCGAAATGGCCGCGCTGTCGTCCAATCAGATGGCCGCCCTCTCGGCGACGCAGTTTGGCGGCCTGAGCACGGTGGCCGTTGCCGGCTTGACGACCACACAGGTCGCGGCTCTGTCGACGAGCGCGCTCGGTGGATTGACATCGACCACATTGGGGGCGCTCGCCCCGACGCAACTCCAGGCCCTGACCGTGACTCAGGTTAGCGCGCTGTCCACGACGCAATTGGGCGGCCTGACCGCGACCCTGCTCGGCGATCTGAGCAGTGACCAGCTTTCGGCCTTGTCCACGACCCAGATCGCGGCCTTGCCGCCGGTCTCGCTCGGTGGCCTGACCACCACCGAATTGGCGTCACTGTCGTCCAGCCAATTCGGCGCGCTGACCGCCTCGCAAATGGCGGGCCTCTCCACCACCGCGGTCGCCAGCCTGACGGTGAGCCAGGCCGCGGCCCTGACCAACAAGCAGATCGCGGGCCTGACCGGGAACGAGGTCAATGCGCTATCCACGACCACTTTGGGGGCTCTATCGACGACGCAAGTCGCGGCCATCTCTCCGACCGCCGTCAACGGCCTGACCGCGACAACGCTGGGTTCGCTCAGCGTCGCCCAGTTCGGCGCGATGACGGTTGCGCAGCTTGCGGCCTTGGCGCCATTGGCCGTCGGCGGGTTGAGCAACGATCAGATCGCCACGATGACGGTTACGCAGTTCGATAGTCTTTCGGTGGTCCAGCTGGCCGGGTTGTCTGGCACGCAGGTCCAAGCGCTGACGACTGCCGATATATCGTCGATGTCCAATACCTCGGTCGGCGCGCTGAATGCGACGCAGGTCGGCGCGCTGACGATGACGCAATTCGGCACGCTGACCACAACGCAGCTCTCGGCCCTGTCGTCCACCGCGGTTGGTGGCCTGTCCAGCGATCAGATGGCCACGCTGACGCCGACGCAATTGAACAGCCTGAGCACCGCCGGAATCGGCGCATTGACGACGACGCAGATCGATGCCCTGAGCCCTGCGGCGATCAGCGCGCTGTCCGTCACCACCATCGCGGGATTCACGGCGACGCAAATCGCGTCCCTCAGCGACGACCAAACGGCGGCGCTGACGACGACCCAGATCGCGGCCCTGTCGCCCGCCGCCATTACCGGATTGAGCGATGCGCAGGTCGCCGGTCTGACCACCACGCAGCTCGCCGGTATGACGCCGACGCAGATCTCGTCGCTTTCGACCACGCAGATCGGCGATCTGTCGACGACCGATATCGGCTCGCTGTCCGTCACGGCCATCGGCGGTCTGACATCGGTGCAGGTGGGTGCACTGAGCACGACCCAGCTAAGCACACTGTCGACGACCCAGCTTGGTGGCATCTCCGCTGTCGCACTTACCGGCCTGACGGCCACCGAAACCGGCGCGCTGAGCCAGCAACAGCTGGCCGCATTGACGACCACGCAGATATCGGCGCTTTCGGCGACGGCCTTGGGTGGGCTCTCGGTCGGTCAGGCTGCCAATCTGACGCTGACGCAGATCGCGGCCCTGTCTCCCGTCCAGGTCGCGGGCCTGTCTCTGCCGGTGATCGACAACCTGTCCACGACGCAGATGAATGTCGTGTTCGGCCTTCTGTCGTCCACTCAGGTCGGCGCGCTGACAGCCACGCAATTGGCGTCCTTCACCACGACCCAGGTGGCGGGGCTGAACAGCAACGAGATCAGCGGCCTCACCACGACGCAGATATCGTCACTGAGTGCACCGCAGATGGCGGCGCTGACCTCGGCTCAGATTCCAGCGCTCAGCACCACCCAGCTTGGCGCGTTGAGCGTCGGCCAGATTACGTCGCTGACCACGACGCAGTTCGCGGCTCTGACGCCGGCGCAGATCGGCAGCCTGCCGGTCACGGCGATCGATGCGATGTCGACGACGACGATCGGCTCGATGAGCCTGAGCCAGTTCGGCGGCCTGACGGCGACGCAGATCGCCACTTTGTCGCCGGCTCAGTTCGGCGCGTTGACGCCGTCACAGTTTGCAACACTGTCTGCCACCCAGATCACCGGCCTGACCTCGTCCGACGTGACTGCGCTGTCATCGACGCAGATCGCGGCACTGACCGCGGTTCAGGTATCCGGATTGACCACGACCGGGCTTGCGGTGTTCAGTTCGACGCAGATCGGCGGTTTGACCCCGACGCAGCTCAGCGAGATGACAGCAACGCAGGTTGGCTCGCTGAGCGCGGCGCAGTTCGCGGCCTTGACCTCGACCCAGATGAGCGCGCTGCCGAGCACCGCGATTGCCGGCCTCACCGACTCGCAGATCAACGCGCTGACCATCACCCAGATCTCGGGTCTGACGATGTCGCAGATGCAATCCCTGACCGCCGAAGAAGTCAGCCAACTAAGCGGTTCGGCCGTGGCCAGCCTGTCGCTCAATCAGCTCGCGGATTTGGTGCGCGTGCAGCTGCGCGCCATCACCGCCAGTCAATTCGCACAGTTGACGCCCACGCAAATCGCCGGGCTGAGCCAGGTTCAGATATCCAACCTGACATCGACACAGCTCACGACTATGAGCAGCGCGCAGATGGCGGCCCTGACCACCACGCAGATGGGCGGTATGACGCAATACGAGCTGAACGTGCTGACGCCGAGCCAGATCGGTTCGCTGTCCTCCGCGCAGATTTCCGGGATTTCGACAACGGCTCTCGCCGCGATGAATCCGTCGGCTGTGGGCGCGTTGACGACCACGCAGATCGCCGCCATGGAGCCGTCGCAGCTTGAGGCCCTGAGCACCACCCAGATCGCCGCGTTCAGCAGCGATCAGCTTACGGCGATGAATGAGGCCCTGGCGTAATCGCCGTCCTCGTTTACGCCGCGCGAATGCGCCCCAGGCTTCCGACCGCAACGGCCACGATGATGATCGAGCCGGTGATCATCTCGCGCACGTAACTGTCGACATTCAGTTGCGTCAGGCCGTTGCCCAGCACGCCGAGCATCAGCACACCGACCAGGGTGAAGAGAACGCGGGGCTGGCCCTCATCGCTCATCGTCATGCCGAGGAAAACCGCGGCGATGGCGTCGAGCATCAAGCCTGCGCCTTGGGTCGGGTTGGCCGAGGCAACACGGCTGGCCAGCATCAGCCCCGCGGCAGCCGCGCCCATGCCCGAAAGTCCGAAGGCGGCAAAGCGCAGCGGCTTGATCCGGACGCCGGCCAATCGCGCGGCCTCGGCATTGCCGCCGATGGCATAGAGGCGCCGCCCATAGATCGTCTGCTCGAGGAAGACCCAGATCAGCATCAGCACGACAAGGGCGACCAGCGTCAGATTTGGAATCGTGACGTCAGAGCTCAGGTCCAGGCCCGAGCGGGCAAAGCCGGAGAACGATTCCGGGATGGCGGAACCGAAGATCGTCTTGCCGTTCGATGTCCAGAAGGAAAGGCCGCTGAACACCGTCAACGCGCCCAGGGTCGCGATGAACGGCAGAATGCCGACATAGGCCACCAGAAAGCCGTTGATCAGGCCGCCCGCAACCCCGACCGCAAGCGCCGCGGGTATGGCAAGCCAGATCGACAGGCCGGCCACGAACATCTTGGCGACGACGATCCCCGCCAGGCTGGCCATCGAGCCGACACTGAGATCGAAGTCACCCATCGCCATCACTACGGTCATCGTGAACGAGACCACGGCCAGCATGCTGAGCTGCTGGGTGATGTTCAGCAGATTGCGCGAGGTGACGAAGGTATCGGGCAGGTTCACCCAGAAGAAGGCGACGATGACGATGAAGCCGATCAACGTCCCGTATCGGCGCAGGAAAGAAGTCATGATGCAGTCATCCCGCCGTCTCGCCATAACAGAGGGCGAGCAGCCGTTGAAGGTTGAGTCCGCTGGTCGGGCGAATCGCCGTGATGCGCCCTTTGCGCATGATCGCGACGCGCGTGCAGAGGTGGAGAATTTCCTCGTGATCGGAGGAAACGATCAGGATACCGGTACCGCCTGCTGCGAGTTCACGAAGAAGTTCATAGATATCGAACTTCGCGCCGACATCGACACCGCGCGTCGGTTCATCGAGCAACAGAACGCTCGGCCCGCCGGCGACGGCGCGCGCGAACATCACCTTCTGCTGATTGCCGCCTGACAATTCGCGCACCTTCTGCTGCAGGCCGGTCGCCTTGAGGCGAACGCGCTGCCGCATATCTTCGGCGCGGCCCCGTTCGGTGCGGCGATCGAGCAGAATACCCCAACGGTTGAGCCAGCTCAGATGCGGCAGGGCGACATTGCTGGCGATGTCCTGGGCGAGCAGCAACCCCTCGGCGCGGCGCTCGCGCGGGGCAGAAGCGACACCGCGCGCCCAGGCGCCAGTCGGGCCACGACGCTGCCAGGGTTTGCCATCCAGAAGGATCTGTCCGGACTGCGCGGGCGAAACCAGCGACCGCGTCAGCCGATCGAGTCCCGCATCGGCCAAGCCGGCAAAGCCCAGGATTTCGCCCTTACGGACATCGAAGGTAATGTCATGGAGAACGGCATTCGTCAGGCCTTGGACGGACAGCGCGACCGGACCGGTGCCCGGCAGCGCGGTGTTGGGCGCGAACTCGGATGCCTCGCGTCCGGTCATCAATTCGATCAGCTGCGCCTTGGTCGTCTCCGCGGTCGCGAGCGTCGCCTGTGTCCGCCCATCGCGCAGAACGCTGATCCGGTTAGTGATCGTCGCCCATGCCAGCCGGCCCTATCCGATGTCGCGCCCGGCGCCCGGTATCGTCGAGCAGGATCCGAACGATTGGGTGACGCGCATTGTCGCGATCATGGATGAGCTGCTGACCGGCGACCGGGCGAGGCGCGTGGCCGCTGTCGGTCTGTGCAGCCAGGTCAACACCGATATCTTCGTCGATGCCGAAGGCCAATCCGTTGCCCCGGCGATCACCTGGCAGGACAACCGCGCCGCGTCGCAAGCCGCCGAACTCGACCTCAGCATTTCGATGGATGAGAAACTTGCCTGGTGGGGCGCGCCGATGCCGGTCGGCGCCAGTCACGTGCTGGCCCGCATGCTGTGGATGGCGCGCGAGAAGCCCGCGCTTTACGCCAAAACCCGGTACGTGCTCACGCCGAAGGACTATTGCTTGCGCGCGTTGGCCGGTGTCGCGGTCACCGATCCGATGTCGAACTTTTTCGTCGTCGGGCAAGATCTCGCTTATGTGGCGCCGCTGATCGCGCGGGTTGCGGGCGCGGCCGAGCGATTCCCGCCGTTGCACTTCTTTACCGATGTGGTCGGCGAGATCGCTCTGGGGTCGAGCGGGTTGCGGGCGCCGGTGGTCGCCGGGACGATGGATGCCTGGAGCGGGTTGTTCGGCGCCGGTGTCCATCGCGCGGGCGAAGGCGTCTATATCAGCGGCACCAGCGAGATCATCGCCCTGGCCGGTGAGCGGGTCGGTGCGCCGGGCGTCGTCACTTTCCCGAACGCAGCCGGTCTCAGCGTTCATGCCGGGCCGACGCAAAGCGGTGGCGATGCTTTGCGCTGGTGGGGCGAAGCGATCGGCCGCGATGTCGCGGGCGTGATTGAACTCGCGGGCAAAGCCGACCGCAGCGGCCGGCCGATCCTGTTCCTGCCGCATCTCGAAGGCGAACGCGCGCCGCTCTGGGATGCCAATCTGCGCGGTGCGTTTATCGGCCTCGACGGCCAGGCGAAAGCACCCGACTTCGCGCTGGCGGTGATGGAAGGCGTGGCCCTTTCGGCGCGCATGCTGCTCGGGGCGTTGGAGGATGCGGCGGGCGGGCCTTTGCCGCGACTGTTCCATGCCGGGGGCGGCGCGCATTCCGATCTGTGGGCACAAATTCGCGCCGACAGTTTGGGGCGCCCGCTCGACCGCATGGCCTATCTCGATGTCGGTTGTCTCGGCGCGGCGATCATGGCGTCGGTCGGCGTCGGCGCGCATGAGTCTCTGGGCGACGCGATCCGATCGATGACCCGGGTCGAGCGAAGCTTCGAGCCCGATATCCGGATGAAGCCGCGCTACGACGCGCTGTACGAAACCTATATCAAGGCGACAGAGCGCCTGAAACCCGTGGGGATCATCGGACGATAGTTCGACGGCTGCATCGCGGAGCCACTCTCAGGCGTGGCGCGCCATCAGCTGGTCGACGACATCGTTCAGGTCTCGCCCGACAATGCTCGGTTGCGGGCCGACGCTGAGCAGGTCGTTGCCGACCCGCTTGATCAGCGCGCCATCCCAGCCGGCCGCGACCGCACCCAGCGTATCCCAGGTGTGGCAGGCGATCAGGCAGAAGTCTGAGGGCTTGGCGCCGAGTTCCTGCTCGACATAGCCATAGGCTTGGCGCGACGGCTTATGATGCTTGACGCCATCGGCACTGAAGCGGCGCTCGAACAGATCGACGATACCGCCATGGGTGAGTTGGCGCGTCTGCACTTCGAGCAGGTTGTCGGTGAGCGTAAACAGGCGGAAGCCCGCGTCCCGCAGACGCTTCAAGGCGCCGGGCACTTCGGGATAAGGCGGCATGGTCGAGAATTTCTCGGTCAGCTCGCGCTTCTCGGCGTCGCCGATCTTGATGCCCTGTGTATCGGCCAGCATCTTCATCACCGCAGCACCGATATCGGTAAAGGGCACATAGTGGCCGGCCACGGTCAGTGCCGCCGAATACATGATGAGGTTGGCGAACCACAGCCGCATCGCGGTCTTATCTTTGAAGATCCGCTCGAACACCGGCTCCATGGTGGTGAGGTCGAGCAGGGTTTCGTTGACATCGAAGACGATCAACGGACGTGTGCCCATGATGCTTTCTCCCGTTGCGACGCGCACCCACCCACCCGGAGGCGGACTCTAGTACGATCGCGGTGCGCGGCCTAATGCGGTGTTTAGGCACGGAGATGTGGCGCTAGGCAGACTTCGCGCTGAAGCGGATCAGCCGTTCGCGTTCACGCTCCTGCTGCACGACCTTCGCGCGGACTTGCAGCAGATCGCGACGCGCGACCAGGCCGATCAGGCTGTTATCCGACCGCCGCAAGATGGGTGCGCGGCCGATATCGGCCACGGCCATGCGGTCGGCCAATTGCCCGACCAATTCGTCGTCATAGCCGGTCACCAGCGGTTGATCGCCCAGCACTTCGCGCAGCGTCTGTCCGCTTGGCCAGCCATTCATGGTCCAGCGCAACGCATCGGCGCGCGCGACCATACCGATCAGTTGCCCATCGCTGTCGACCACGGGATAGCTCTTATGGTGCGATGGGGCGTCGGCCCCCGTGAAAAACGCCACGATCTCGCCGATCGGTGCATCGGCCGGCAGGCTCGCGACCGGCTTGGCCATGATCTCGGCCACGCGCATCGTCTCGAAGGGATCGACGATGTATTCACGCAGTACGTGATGGCCGCGACGTGCGACCTTCTCGGTGAGGATCGAGCGGCGCAGCAGCAGGACGGTCGTCGCATGGGCGATCGCACAGGCGACGGCCAGCGGCAGAAGCGCGCCGAGATTATGCGTCAGCTCGATGGCGAAGACGATCGCGGTCAAAGGCGAACGCATCGTGCCGCCCATGATCGCGGCCATGCCGAGCAAAGCCCAGAGTCCCGGGTCGCCCATCGGCATAACATGGCTTGCCAATGCGCCCAGCGCACCGCCCATGATCAAGAGCGGTGCGAGAACGCCACCGGACGTGCCTGATCCCAACGCAAACGACCAGATCACCGATTTGACCGCGACCAGGCGCGCCGTGGCGATAGGCGAGAGATCGCCATGCAGTAGTGCGGCGATGTTGTCATAGCCGACGCCGAGCGCATGCGGCTCGATCAGGCCGCCGATGCCGATGATCAGACCGCCGAACACCGGCCACCACATCCAATGGATCGGCAGACGCTGGAAGAAATCTTCGCAGGCATAGACCATCTGGGTCAGCAGGCCGGACATCAGGCCCGCGACGACGCCGAGCACGCCGGCGAGGAGCAGGCCGAGCGAAGGCAACGCTGCGCTGGCGTCCATGGGGAACAGCACACCCGCACCCATCATCCACGGTCGCCACGCCGCGGCAACGATCGAGGCGATGGCCACGGGAACGAAGCTGCGCGGCTTCCATTCGAACAGCAGGAGTTCGACGGCCAGAAGTATCGCCGCGATGGGTGTGCCGAAGGTCGCCGACATGCCGGCGGCCGCACCGGCTACCAGTAGAGTTTTGCGCTCGGCGTTGGACAGGCGGAAAAGCTGCGCGAACAACGATCCGAACGCGCCGCCCGTCATAATGATCGGACCCTCGGCGCCGAATGGGCCACCAGTGCCGATCGAGATCGCCGAGGACAGCGGCTTCAACAACGCCACTTTCGGCTGGATGCGGCTGCGGCCGATCAGGATGGCTTCCATCGCTTCGGGGATGCCGTGGCCGCGGATCTTCTCCGAGCCGAAACGCGCCATCAGGCCGATGATGAGGCAACCCACGACGGGGACCAGAATCGAGATAAGGCCCAGTCCGTTGCCGACGGGCGAAGCCGGGTCGGCGCTCCACTTTCCGTAATAAGCGAGGTTGGTGGCCACATTGATCAAATGCGATAGAGTCCAGGCCGCGCCCGCGCCAGCCGTGCCCACCACCAGCGCCATCGCGGTCAACAGGAATAGGCGGCTGTCGGTGGTGAAATCGCGCAGCCGATCGATCACGGCGCCAGGGGTATGGATGCCATGCTTGGGTTTGGTGGCTGAGGTTGCGGCAGGGTTGGAGCTTTGCATGATTCTACAGGGCCTTAGCGGATGAGGCGGGGATTGGGTGGGCAGGGGCGGGAGCGAGTTATATCGCATTGCGATATTTTATGAAGAGGAATGATTTGCATAGCGGCAGCGCCTCAATCGCAAAGGTCCGCGCAAAGGCCAAAACAGCCGGGAAATCAGCCGTCCGCCTCGAGAAAGCCGACTACGAGCGGCTGGCCGAGTTTCGCTACGTGCTGCGGCAATTCACAATCTTCAGCGAGACCGCGGCCGACCAGGCCGGGCTCGAAGCCCAGCAGCATCAGGCGCTGCTGGCGATCAAAGGTTTCGCCGGGCGCGACTATGTTACCACCGGCGAACTGGCCGAGCGGCTGGGTATCCGGCCGCACAGCGCCGTGGGCTTGGTCGACAGGTTGGTGTTGAAGGAACTGGTCACGCGCGAGACCAACGAAAAAGACCGGCGACAGGTCCTGATCGCGCTGACGGCCAAGGCCGAAAAGCTGTTGCTCGGCCTATCCGTGGCTCATCGCGACGAACTCGAAAGACTCGCGCCCGTGCTACGCGGGCTTCTCAGCCATTTCGAGTCGGAGTCATAAAAGAACCGGCATGCACAGTGTGAGCTGCACATGCCGGTTGAAGGTACTGCGTATCGGAGGCCGGACTTAGAGACTCGAGGGCAGCCCGGCGAGGGTCGCGAAGTTGATATGGACCTGGACGCCGACCACGAAAGCGTCGTTGAGATTGGCCTTCGGATAAGGCACGCCGCCACCCAACCCATCCGGGTTCACGATGTATTGCAGGTTCGGCATCACGTCGAACCACGGCGTCGCGAAGGCATCGTAATTGACCTCGGCCATGATCAGGTTCGAATTGGGGCGCTCGGTGCCACCCAGCGCGGCGACGCGATAGTCGTAGAGCTGGTCGACGAAGTTGTCGCGGTAATGCGTCTCATTGATCATCACGCCGAAGGTGTCGAGCGGCCGTGATGCGAACGGCCCCTGATACACCGTGCCGGCAGTGAAGCTGTAATCCACCGGCTGCACATTGTCGGGACCGTAGGCGGCCGCGCCGAACACGGTCAGCCCGCGCTGGGCGTTCATGTCGGGGCGGAACACCATCTGCTTGGCTTGGATATAGAACAGGCTGTGCCCGCGATCGGTCGCGGTGGTCAGGCTGGTGGTTGCCGCGTCATAGACTGTGTGCGCGTAGGGTGACTGGTCGAAGATCGCGCCGATATCGAAGCGCCGCGGATAGGCGTCGTCGGCGAAGCTGGTCTGATAGCCGGCCTCGACCGGGATCAATACGCCATTGGCATGATCGCCCGAGAAATCGAAACCGTTGCGATCGGGCAGGGTGGCGGTGCCGTCGTCATCGAACAAGCCGGTCAAAGCGTAGAAGTCGGTGGCCGGCTTCACCGTGGCATAAGCGCCCCAGACCGGCACGGGGAAGAAGGACGTGTTGGTGTCCTTGCCCATGATCGCGGGTTCGCCACAGATGCCGTTGGACTGGAACTCGCAGTACAGCGGATCCTGGAAGGCTACGCTGCCGAGCTCGGTGCGGCCGGCCTGAACATCGAGCACATCGCCGAACAGCTTCTGCTCATAGGTCAGGGTCGAGAGATAAAAGGTCTGGCCGCCGCCATAGAGCTGCTGCGCCGAGACGCTGTTGTTAAGCGTGTCGCCGGTCAAGTTGCGGCCGTCGCGGTTGCTGAGTTCGAGATGGACGATGCCGCCATCGATATCGGCAAGGCGTTGCAGATAGAAATCGGCCCCGAGCGTCAGCTGATCGGCATAGGCGCCGCCTTGGCGGCTGCCGCCGCTGGCATTCGCGGCGAATTCGCCAGAGTAGTCGCCGTTGAGAATGATACCGCTGGACTGGAGCTGCTTGCCGATGGAGGAGATCGGCGTGTCGTCATCGGCCCATGCCGGCACGGAAAAAGCCACAAGGCCGATCGCGGCAAAGGCGAACGCTCTGGTGCGCGATCTAGTCGGCACGGGGTTGTCTGGATGCTTGGTCATTGGACCCTCCCACGGAAAATACGAATGGCGACATTGCATCGCCTGCATGACTGCCCGCGGGGCTGACGATTGCGGGTGTCTCTGTGAGAACTATGTCTTCTTTTAGTGGCTAACAGTCACAAAACGCCGGATATAACATTCAAGGAAATTGAAATGCTGGGGCCCGGCTCACCAAGCTTCGAACAACTCCGCGTGTTTCTCACGGTGGTGGAGGCGGGCAGCTTTGCCGCGGCAGCGCGGCGATTGCAGCGCGCGACATCAGCCGTCAGCCACACGATCTCCAACCTCGAATTGCAGCTCGGCGTGACGCTGTTCGACCGCGAGCGCGCCCGCAAGCCGACTCTGACTGAAGCCGGCGTGGCCGTTCTATCGGAGGCCAAGTCGATCGCGGTGGGGATCGACAATCTGAAGGCCAAGGTTAGCAATCTCTCCAGCGGTCTTGAGACCGAGGTGGTGCTGGCGGTCGACGTGATGATGCCGACGGTGCGGCTGGTCGATGTGCTGCGCGCCTTCGAACAGCAATTCCCGTCGGTGACGTTGCGACTCTATGTCGAGGCCATGGGCGCGGTGACGCAGCTTGTGTTGTCCGGTGGCGCCCATATCGGTATCAGCGGCCATATTTTTGCTGAGGTGCCCGGACTCGAGCATATCAAAGCGGGCGAGGTGGAATTCATTCCGGTTGCCGCGCCCCATCACCCTCTGGCTGCGGCACCGTCGAACGCGCCGGGCGACGCACGGAATCATGTGCAGTTGGTGCTGACCGACCGGTCGCCCCTGACGGCGAATAAAGAGTATCGCGTGCTGGCCACGCGCACCTGGCGGCTGGCCGATCTCGGCGCCAAGCAGGCTTTGCTGCTGGCGGGGATCGGCTGGGGCAATATGCCTGAGCCGATGGTGCGCGAGGACATCGCCGCCGGGCGGCTGAAGCAGATCGATATTCCCGAATGGTCGAAGGGGACCTATTCATTTCAGGCGATCCATCGCACCGACACACCGCCGCGGCCGGCCGCACGCTGGCTGGTCCAGAAATTCGCGAATCTCGCCACCGTTCTCGATGCCGCGGCCTAGCGCGGATCGCGCTGGTGATCCTGTGCTACAGTAACGGCGATGACATCCCAGCGCCGCGCCGAACGCGAACGCCGACTCACCGATAGGGAAAATCTCTATCGCGCGATTCTGGCTATCGTGGCGCAGCGTCCCGATGGCACGCCGATCGACACCAAGGATCTCGCCTCTGCCGGTCAGCGTGCGGCCATCAATCGCGCTCTGGCCGATCTGGTCGAGCATGGACGGTTGGTGCGCGTCGGGCGCGGCCTCTATGCGCGGCCGATCGCCACCCGTTTAGGAAAATCCGCGCCTCCGATCGAGCAAGTCGTCTTTACGGTGGCGCAGCAACGCGGCGAGACGGTCGCTGTCCATGGCTCGACGGCCGCTTATAATCTCGGGCTGACGATCCAGCCGCCGCTCAAATCCACCTATCTCACCTCAGGCCGTAATCGCCGCGCGACCATCGGCGATCAGGCGATTGAGTTCCTGCATGCATCCGCCTGGCAGATCGATATTCCAGTGCGCCGCGCCGGGAATGTGATCCGCGCACTGGCTTGGCTTGGACCCGAGAAAGGCGAAGTTGCACTCGGTACGCTGGAGAAGCGGCTGCCGCCGGAAGCGATCGATGAACTGGCGGCGGCAAACCGAAATCTGCCTGATTGGTTGTCGGCACTGATCGCCCAACTCGTCGACGCGCTCAAACGGCGGGCGGCCTAGAGCCTTCGGGCAGCAGAACCTCGAAAAGCAGGCGGCGGAGCAATTCAACCGCTCTCAATTGTTCGGCGGCGGTGCCGAGGGCGGCGGCGCGATCGGATCGACCAACTTGGGCAGCACATGTTGCGGCAGCGGCTTCTCGGTGAAGTGATAGGCACCTTGCGCATCCATGGTGCGGACGAACTGAAATGCACCGCCGTTGTCGATCTGGCGCTTCATCATCTCTGCATCCGACAGACCCAGAATTTCGGCGATCATCGCGCGGATGGCTCCCATATGGCTGAAAGCCAGCACATCGGCTCGGGGCAATATCTCCACCGCTTCAACCAGGAAGCCCCGCACCCGTATCCGCGCCTGAACGCTGCTCTCCGATCCGTTCAGCGTGCAGTTCGGATCCTCATCCATCTTCGGATCGTAGGTGGTGCCATAGTCGCGTTCATTGAGCAGCGGTCTGATCCGCGGCTCGATCGACAGCAGCCCCATCTGGTCCAGCGTGATCCGCGCCGTCTGCTGCGTCCGCGTGTATTCGGATGCAAAGGTTTCGAGCGCGAAATTGCCGGGCTTGGCCCAACGCAGATCGACCTGGGCCAAGATGCCGGCGGTGTTGAGCGCCTGACGGATACCGTTGGTGGTCAGGCAGATGGCACTGTCGTTGTAGTTATAGAAGCTGCCGTCTTCGTTGGCGGTGCTGCCGCCGTGACGCACCAGGATCAGCCGATTCATTTGTGCTTCCGGCGCTGGACATGCTGCTTCCAGGCTGCGGTCCGATCGCGGATGAAGTTGCTGAGATCGGCCGTCGAGTCGATATCGAGATCGGGCGTCGCCTCTTCGTAATGGCCTTTCTCGTTGCGGATCGGCAACGCGGCCACGCGCTTGGCGTGGATTTTGTCGATCTTCGACGGCGTCGAAGAACTGGGGTGATCGTCCGAAGTCGCCGGCGCATCGATGCCGTCCAGCGGATCATCGGCGCGCGGCTGCTTGAGCGTGATTACGTCGAGCAGCGATGGCGCGGCCTTGTCGCGTTGGGTGAGCGGCTGTGTGCCCCAGAGATCGCGGATCGTGCTCAGCACCGAGGTATGGTCAATCACGCCTTTCTTGGCGCGGAATACAGTGCCCTTGGCGATCAGCGGCGAAACCAGAACGGTGGGCACACGCACGCCGAAACGGGTGAAGTCGAACCCGAATTCGCCGACGGTACCGTCGCCCGGCGGCGTGGCGCCCCAAGGCGGGGGAACATGGTCGTAATTTCCACCATGTTCATCATAGGTGATGATTAGCAGCGTCGAGTCCCAATTCTTGCCGTTGCGCAGGGCGTAATAGGTGTCCTTGATCAGCTGCTCGCCTTTAGCGACGTCATAGTTGGGGTGCTGGCTGTTGCCCGTGGCGTCCCAACTCGGCTCAAGGAAGGTGAAGGCAGGCAGCTTGCCGGTGGCGGCGCGCTGCTGGAAGTCGCGGAAATGGCCGAAATGGCTTTCATCGGCGTTCAGCGTGTCAGGGAAATCGTGGCGCGTCAGCGGCTCGCGGTTGTAGCCGAAGATCGCCCAGTCGATCTTCTTGTCCGACAGCCGCCCGAAGATGCTCGGGCAGGTGAACACTTTGGTGTGATCGTCGAGATGCCCCTGCGACGTGCCAGCCAGCGCAAAGGCGCGATTGGGCATCGTCATCGTCGGTGCCGAGGCGAACCATTGATCGCAAGCTGCATAGCCTCTGGCGAGGCCAGATAGAATCGGCAGGAGCTCGGGCGTATACATGCCCATGATCTGCGAGGCCTGCGTGCCCGGTATCGTGTCCTTGTAGTGCTTCGCCAGATCGGAAGCGATCGCGGCTTTGAAATTGACCACGAAGCCCATATTGGTGGGCTTGGCGCCGGCCTTCGGCGTGTCGGTCGAAAACAGTTGGTAGTTGGTGTTGTCGTAACCTTCGCCCGGATCGCCGCCCGGCATCAGATAGGGATTGGGGTCGCTACTCTCGATCTTGTAGACCTGCACCTGCCGCCCGGTGTCGTCAGGATTCCATTCTTTGCCGGTCAGGCCTTCAAAGGGCTGGCCGTCTGGAGTTTTCTTGCCCTCATAGAGAAAGCCGAGCATCTGATCGAAGGAACGATTCTCGAGCATCAATTCGACGACGTGCTGAATCTTTCCCGGCGCTTTGGCCATGGCGACTCTCCCTGGAGCGGTGAGCGATATTGCGATTCGTCGAATTCTATCGGAAGGACACGCGAGACTACCGCGAACCTAGTATGACTAGGTTGAGGTGAAAATCCTGCGATATCAGCGGCAATACAAAGATCGTTCTTTTCAGTAAAGCCACATCATTTCTGGTTAACAACCTTCCGGCAGCAGGCGGCGCGCGGCCACCGTGGTGCCGATCGCACCCAGCGCGGTGAAGATCGTCGTCAGGATCGCTGCGCCCATCATGCCGTAGAGCGGGATCAGCGCCGCGCCGAGGGCGACGCACACGATCAACTGCAGAATGTTGATCAGCCGCAGGGTACGGCCATGGCCGGTCATGGCGAGGAGGATGTCCTGGCACGGCGTCAGGCAGTTCACCATCTGGCCGATGCTCATCACCATCAGCGGTGCGGCGGCGATGGTGAAGTCGTGGCCGATCAGGCCGAGCAGCCAGCCCGGCACGATCATCATCGCCAACACTGCCGGCAGGCCGAGGATCGTCACCGTGCGCCGTGTCAGCCGGTTGGCCGCGCGCAGCTTGTCCATCTGGCGCAGGCGATGATATTCGGCGAACAGTGGCGCCGAGATCGTGCCGATCGACAGGCTGACCACCCAGATCAGCATCGAGATGCGATTGGCGACGCTGAACGCACCGACATCGGCGGCCGAAGCGAAGGCGCCCAGCGCCAGCATCGGCAGCGAGTTGAGCGAAATCTGGATGAGTTCGACCATGCAGAGCGGCAGCGCGGTGCGCCAGATCGGCGGCAAGACCTCGCGATCGCTCGACGGCATGGTGACGCTGGTTGTGTTGAATTGCCGCCGCTCGCGGTAGATCGCCGCCGCGCCGGCCAACGCACACAAGGTCAGCGCGCCGGTCAGGGCGAGGAGCAGGGGCAGAAGCTCCTTCGCACCCAGCAGCAGCGCGATCAGGGTCAGGATCGGCCACAGTGTGTTCTGAAAGAGCTGCGCGAGCACGCCGCGCTTGAGCCCGATCAGCGCGCAGGCCACCGAGACCAGCATCGTCTGTGGTACCAGCATCAACCCGGCCCAAGCGAGGGGTGTGGCCAAGTCCGGCTGGTGGAACACCCAGCGCGCGGCCGGCGCGGCCACCAGGGCGGTGACGATGCCCATCACGATGCCGCCGGCTCCGGTCGCCATCATGCCGATGAGCAGCGCGGATTTGGCGGCACGCGTTTCGCCGACAGCCAGCTCGGCCGGGATATGGCGCATCATCGCGCGCTCGAAGCCCATGCGCGCGGCCGTCGCCGCCAAGCCGACCCAGGTGAAGCAGAGGAAGAACAGGCCTGAGTCGTGCGCGCCCAATTCCCGCGCCACCAGCATGTAGAGGACGAACTTGCCCAGCACCTCGCTGCCGCGCACGGCCACGCCGCCGATATAGCCGGACAGTTGGCGCACGGGGACGCGGGAAAAGCGTTGAGTGAGGGCTCTGATCATCCAGGCTCGAACTTGACGGCGAGGCGGCCGCAGCAGTAGCTAACGGACATGCGCGCCGTGTCGCCTCTTATACCGAGATTGAAGTTCCGCCGCTGGCTTGTCCAGGCCATCGTGGCTGCGGCCCTGTGTTGCGTGGCGCAGTCGGTTTTCGCCCAAGCCGACGATCCGCTGCATCACGAATGGGTGGCCGGCGACGTCCGTAAGGAAATCGCCGACCACTATCTCAGCGTACTGCCCTTCGACTGGTCGGTGAACCAGCCCGAACCCTATCTTAACGCGCTGATGCTGGTGCTGGTGATTCCCGATTGGTGGAACGGCAATCCGGTCGGCGCCGCCATGCGCTACTGCCCTCAGCACAACAGCCGCATCTGGGATAGTATCCCGTTCCTCACCGTGCGGCCCTTC
This sequence comes from Magnetospirillaceae bacterium, assembly GCA_036490215.1. GTDB lineage: Bacteria > Pseudomonadota > Alphaproteobacteria > Rhodospirillales > Magnetospirillaceae > JASHSH01. Next base: position 156,783 of record DASXEH010000017.1, on the reverse strand, counting down.
TATCACAAGCGCTACTGGGCCCATGTCGAGTGCCGGCCGTAACCTCGAAATTTAGTTGTCATTGCGAGCGTCATGCAAAGCATGAGGTGAAGCAATCCACGCCTGAGCGCGAATCTGGATGGCTTCGTCGCCCTGGGCTCCTTGCGATGACGATTAAGCCAAACGCTTGAGGTGATCGGCCAGGCGCAGCGCCAGCGCGACGATGGTCAGCGTCGGATTGGCTTGGCTTGAGGTCGGCATCACGGCGCCGCTGGCGATATAGAGATTGTCGATGCCATGCACCTTGCAATCGGCATCGACCACGCCGTTGCTGGGCGAGGCGCTCATCCGCGCCGTGCCGAGATGATGCCCGCCATAGGCGCCATCCTGCATCGCCACTGCCTCCAGCGTCTCCTCGTCATAGGAAAGCGTGGCCGTGCCGCTGCGCGCGAATTCTTCCTTCATCAACCGATAGGCCACACGCACGGTCTCAATATCAAGCGCGGTATAGCGCCAATCGACTTCCAACCTCGGCATGCCCAGCGCATCGACCTCTTTGGTCAGGCGCACGCGGCTGTCGGGCTGCGGTTGCTGCTCGGCGTGGAATTCGAGCGCCAGATGATTGCTGCGCGGCTTGACGATGACGGATGGGAATTTACGCGCGGCGAAGGTGCGTTTGCGCAGCCAGTGGATTGCGAACGCGGCCGTGCCCCAGGAGTCCCGCGCCAGGTTGAAAGCGTGGCGCAGCCATAGCGTAGCGCCGTGTGCCCCTTCCTCTTTGAAGCGACGGCTGTACTCGTAGCTGATCAGCGGCAGTGCGAGATAGAGCGCCGAGAGCGGGCCGGAGCGGTGTGCCGGATCGGTGATCCGCGGGTGGTGCAGTCGCGCGATGAAATTGCCGATGCCATGCTCGCGTTGCGCTTCGGGCGTGATCGCGAAGCGGCGGCGGCAATAGATCCCATCGGGCGAAACCTCGTAGCCGTGGGCGACGGACGAGAGCGGCGCTTTGAGGTTGAGTGTCCCAAGCGTGCCGGCCACGTGGCACATATAGAACCGGCCCACCAAGTCGTGACCATTTCCCAATCCCTGCGGGAACCTGTCATTGGAGGCCAGCAGCAAACGCGGCACTTCCAACCCGCCGGTCGCCAAAACGTATCGCCGCGCCCTGGCGGTGATACGCTTGCCGGTCAGGGTGCGTATATCTACCGATTCGATTCCCCCGCCGTTCTCCGTAGTGTTCAATCGCGTGACGTTTGCATGGAGCAGAACACGCACGGATCGCGATTCGGCAAGGTGGTTGCCATAGGCGCGGGCGAAGTCGGTCGGACGGCTGAAGCGTTCGATCGTGTTCGTAGAGATCACTGCGCTGTCGAAGCCAGAAATTATCGGTTTCGATGCGTCCAGACGGGCTGTCTCAACCGTATAAGCAAATGCGCCTGCCTCGCATAGCGCATTGGCCCGCGGATAGTAACGAGCCACCTCGTCATATCCGATCGGCCAACCGCTGAAGGGCATGTAGGCGCGGGCATCGAAGTCGATCGGGTCGAATGGAATGCACCGGCCACCCCAAATCGTCGTCGATCCGCCGAAGCGTCGCTGACGGTATTGGATCGGAGGGCTGTGTAACCTTTCATTAACTGTTGTGCCGTCATAAAGAGCTTGAGTGCCAGAGTCAGGACGGGGGCCTCCCGACTCGAGTAGTAAAACGGATTGAGAGGCGGAGCTGAATTGCAGGGCAAGGGATATACCCGCCGCGCCCGCGCCGACGATGCAAATGTCGGCGTCCAGTATGGCCCCATCTTCAATCGAACGTGCATCGTCGATCATCGTGCCGACTCGTTTGGCGCGTGGGAAACGCAACGGATTTGCGTCAGGACCGTATAGCTATTTTTGATCACAGTTTAGTAACAGGCAGGACATCACTTCCACTTGCTCCCTCGACCGTCGCCATGAACATGCTTGATCATAACTGGGCCGACAAGAGCCCCTCCATCGCAACCGAGACTCAGACTCCCGCTCGACTCGTGCTCCGTCCAACGAGGTCCGCGCGATGATCCAGTGGACTCCCGGCTTCATCAATCGTCTGGTCTTCCTCGTCGACGCCATGTTGATGTTGATCTGCAGCGCGGTTCTTTACCGCCCGCTGTTCGGCCATCCCGTTCCGGTCACGATCTATCAGACGGCGGTGTTCACAGCCATCGACACGCTGGCCTTCCTGTTCGTGATGGGCGAGCTCGGCGCGTATCGCCTTGAGCAGTACATTCGCCCGGTCAGGCCGTATTTCGATCTTCTGATCGGTTTCGCGGTCAAGATCGCGGTGGCCTATGTGGTGGCTCATGCCTTCCTGCCGTCCCAGCCGAACGATAGCGCCTGGTATGCCGATCGCTGGTTGTTGGTCTTCGCCGTGTTCGCGGTCTACCGCGCCATTCTCTATTTCTCGGTTCACCAGCTGATCGTCACCGGCGGTCTGCGCCGCAAGGTGGTGGTGGTCGGAACCGGCCCGCAGGGCAGGGCCATGGTGCGCCATGTGACCAATCCGGCCTTCACCTATCTCTACGAATTGGTCGGCGTTTATAGCGCCGAGGCGATCGACGAGGATCTGACCGTTCCCGATCCGATGGTCAAAGGCGATGTCGACGCCCTGTGCCGTTACGCCCAGGACAATCCCGTCGACCTGATCATCGTCGCGCTGCCCTGGCGCGTCTCGGTTTCGATCTACAAGCAGATCGAGGCGGTGCAGCGCGTTTCGGCCGATGTGGTGATGATGTTCGAAGAGAACGGTTTCAATCCGCGCTTCGCCGAGATCACCGCTGTCGGCAATCGCACGGCGCTGCAGATCGCGCATAAGCCGCTCAAGGGCACGCAGGGCCTTTTGAAGCAGATCGAAGACTATTTCGTCGCTGGCCTAGGCGTGCTGATGGTGTCGCCGGTTCTGCTGTTGGCGGCGCTCGCCATTCGCCTCGAATCGCCGGGGCCGATCCTGTTCCGTCAGCTGCGCGTCGGTTTCAACAACAAGCCGTTCATGGTCTACAAATTCCGCTCGATGCATGTCGATCCGGAAGACGACGGCTCGATCGGCATCGGCCGCGACAACGCCCGTATCACCAAGGTCGGCGCGTTCCTGCGTCGCACCAGCATCGACGAACTGCCGCAGCTGTTTAATGTACTGCGGGGCAACATGTCGATCGTCGGGCCGCGGCCGCATGTTCCCAACATGCGCGTGGGTTCGGAATCCTATTACAAAGCGGTGCGCGAATATGCCATGCGCTACCGCATAAAGCCGGGCATCACCGGCTGGGCACAGATCAACGGTATGCGCGGCGGCATCCACAATATCGACAAAGCCAAGCGCGGCGTCGATCTGGACATCTCTTACATTGAGAATTGGTCATTATGGTTGGACATCAAGATCATGCTTCGGACGCTCGCCATCGGCATGGTGGGAAGAGACGTATTTTGATCCGCGCCTTTTTCCTCGCCAGTCTGGTTGCCGTGGCCCTGGGGCTCGGCGCCGCGATCCTCGATACCGAGGCCGCCGATGACAGCACCACGATTGTCGCCAGTGCCGCGCCCGCGCCTGTGACGCCCGCCGCCAGCGGCCTGCCGGCACGCCCGATCGTCGTCTATCACGAGAGCTGGGACGAACGCGACGTGACCAAGCCGGCTGCGACGACGCTGGCCGTGATGCCCGCCTATATGAATGTCGTCATGCTGTCCTTCGTGAAGCCCGACCTGATCTATGCCGGTCATCTCGATATCAGCGAGACCGGGCTGCAGTACAAGTTTTCGGGCGAGATCCTGCGCCAGTCGATCGCGCTCCTTCATCAGCGTCACCCGCAGACTAAGGTTTTGCTTTCGGTGGGCAGCGACGCCTATCTCAACTGGGATGCGCTCGACTCCGATGCGGTCGCCAATCTGGTCCATGACCTCGGCGCCGATGGCGTCGATATCGATTACGAGCCGAAGGACCCTGTGTGCGGCCTCGGCGGCGATGGCGAAGTCGCCTGCATGACCGACAGCACCTGGACCCAGATCGTCCATCGCCTGCGTGCGGTCCTGCCGCGTCCCGCCATCCTCACCGTCACCGGCTGGAATGTCGGCGCATTCGGCGAAGGTCAATGGGTGAAGGCGAAGCCGAAATCGGACTATACCGGCATCATGCTGAGCCTGTTCCGCTCGCCCGAAGCCAAGGACATCGATCTCGTCTCGGTGATGGCCTATGACGGCGGCCCCGAATACGACCCCTATCAGGCGTATCTCGCCTATCGTCACGTTTTCAAAGGACCGATGGCGGTCGGTGTGCAGGTGCCGCCGAGCCCGCAGGGCGGCCCCAACTATACGGTGGCGATGACGGAAACCTTGGTCAGCAAAGTGGCGCAGGACCCGCTGGCCGGCGCGATGCTCTATCCGGTGCTGGGCGTGCCCAATGGCACAGTCACGCCGGACAATCCCGATGCCCGCCTTCTAGGCCAGGCGATCTGCCGGAGCCTGAAGGTCGAGGACTGTACGACGACGCTGCCGTGATCCGGTAGTGGGGCTGGGGACGGACGATTCTTTTTCAAGAGGGGCTTCCGCAAGGGGTGCCGTTTCGTCATTCAAGAGTCGGCGACGCAGGCCGGTGCAATAGATGGCGATTGCCGAGATGGTGGCGACTTCGCCGGGCGTGAACACCGCCGAATAGATGGTCGAGACGACCATCAGATACACCGCATAGTCGGCCAGTGCGGCGCGGAACGGCTTTTCGGCGTCGCCGCTCGCGGCGGCCTGCCGCGCCAGGCGGATGCCCGAGACATAGACCAGGATGATCAGCACCGTGCCGATGATCCCATATTCGAACAGCGTGCCCAGCCAGCCGACATCCGCCAGGAAGAAGTGCTTGTCCTGGAACAGGTCGCGCAGGGTCGTGGTGCTGAAGCGCGTGATCGAGCCGACGCCGAACACCCAGCGCAGCGGCTGGTCGGTGACGTAGCTGTAGATCAGCGCCGCCGTCTCCTGACGCACCGAAAGCGAGGCGCCGAGGCTGCTGCTGAGTTGATCGATCAGATGGCGGATGGCGAAGAAGGCGCCGATCATGCCGCCAACCATGCCCACCGCGATCAGCGGAATGCGCTTGGCCCGCGACAGGGAGAATGCCGCGCCATAGACGATGGCCACGGCGCCGGCGATCAGCGCGGTGCGTTCCTTGTAGATGGCGATCAGCGACGCGCAGGTGATCACCAGCAGCACGCCCGAGATCCAGTGGCGCTCGAGCCAAAGGCGGCGGTTGAGATAGAAGACATAGAACATGCCGAAGAACATCGGCATATAGATGTGATAGCCGCGATCGTCATAGATCAGCAGCTTGCTCTGGTTCTGGTTCTGCACATAGGCATCGTGCGGTTCGACCAACCACAGCGCGATCATGATGATGAAGGTGGCGATGCCGAGGCCGATCATCGTCTTGCGCAGCGTGGCCACATCGGGCTTCAGCAGGAACAGAAGCGCGGCCAGCGAGAAGTAGTTCATAAACGACCAGGTCTTCACCGTGGTCGCCATCGCGTCGAAGAAGCCGTTGCCGAGTTGGAACATCGACAGCGTCGGCGTGACGACGATGACATAGATCAGCGTCAGCGCGTAAAGCGGTTTGTAGGGCAGCGGCAGCTTGCTGACCGCATAGACGACCAACGGAAGCGCCAGCAGCGGCCAGGCCTTCGACAGGGCGTAAAAGGGAAACAGGTCGATCAGATATTGGAAAGTCTGGCCGAACATCGGCAGGCACAGAATCAGGATGAAGGTCGCAAGCCGCGTCGACTTGGCCGCAACATGCGGCGGCACCGGATTGATCGTCACTGCCGCGCCGATAACCCGGCCCGCACCTTGGCGGCGCCGGCGCGGCACGCGGGCGTTGTCGGCACTATCGCTACCCATGCCGTCGCTAACCGTATCGCTCATGGCGCGGTACCTTCGGGACCGTGCGGTATCTTATGCCACCACACGCGCAGCGCCAGGCCGAGAATCGGCAGCGAGTCGACGAAGACGCGGCGGATATGGGTGCTGGGCGTGGTCACCAGGCGATAGAACCACTCCAGGCTGAGATCGAGAAAGATCTTCGGCGCGCGCTTCTTCATGCCGGTGACGAACAGCAGCGAACCGCCGATGCAAAGGCCGATGCCTTTGGCGCGGCCATCGTCGAGCAGCCGCACGCAGAGGATTTCCGATTGCGGCGCGCCGACGGCCAAGAACAGGAAGCGCGCCGGGTTGGCGACGACGAAATCGATGCAGTCCTGCATCGCCTTTTCGTTATGCACGAAGCCCATGGGCGGCTGATGGAAGGCCAGGTGTTTCAGGCCGAATTGCCGGCGCAGCTCGTCTTCTAGTGCTTTATGGCTGCCGATCACCGAGATGCGGTCGTCGGGCGTGATCACGTGATGGAACAAATAGGCGGTTACGTCCGAGCCGGCGGCGATCGGCATTGTCTTGCCGTAGAGCAGGCGGGCGACGATGCGCACGACACGGCTGTCGAACAGGCGAAGCCAGGTGCGCTTATAGGGCTCCCAATAGCCGGGGTTGCCGTTTGTCAGCGCGACCAGGGTCGAAGCGTTGGGCGTGGCGACGAAGGCGAAAGGCGCATCGGCCGGCCGCGCGGCCATATAGGCTGCGGCCTCGGCCACGTCGAGCTTGCTGACGGGAATACCGAACAGCCACTCCACCGGAACCGGCGCGTTGGTCTGTTCCGATACCTTCAGCACCTGGATGGCGGTCGCCATATCCCGCTCCGATAACGTCGCGCCTTACGGCACGGCGGCGGCCGTCGGGTTGACGACGTTGGTATAGGAGTAGCTGAGGCTGCGGTCGAAGGGCACGAATTTGGTGATGAATTCCTCGACCCACAGATCCGCGTCGCCGATTTCGCTGCGCGGCACGAAGACCATGTCGCCGGCCACCAGCGGCACATCGTTGCCCGCGCCCGAACCCTTCTCGATGAAGGACTGCAGATCGACGATCCGCAGCATCGGCCGGTTATCGGGGCTGCGGCGGACCAGGATCACCTGATCGTAGCGCGCTTCGCGGTCGAAGCCGCCGGCCATGGTCACGGCTTCCAACAGGCCGATGCGGCCCTTGGCCGGGAACGAGCCCGGCTTGGTCACCGAACCGCCGACATAGAATTGGGCCGATGCCGAATCGGTCAACTCCACCGTCACGATCGGTTTGATCAGAACGGCGGTCGCGGCCTTCTCGATCGACTGTTCGAGCTGGGTCTCGGTCAAGCCTTCGGCTTTGACGTGATGCGCGGTCTTCAGCGCGATCGTGCCATCGGGGCTGACCAGCGCGGTCTCATCCATCTCGGGTGTCAGCTGATACGACACCTGGATCTTGTCGCCAGGGCCGTAGCGATAGGCCGGAACCTCGTCGGTCCAGGTCGAGAAATTCATGGCGTTCTGCGGTTTGGGATCGACCGTCTGACGAGTGCAAGCGGCGGCCAGGAGCACTGCCAGCAGGCAGAGCGCGCGTTTTACAGCCATTTGTAGACAACCTTCGGAACGTAATAGCGGCGCATCGTGAAGACGAAGCCGAGCAGGTCGCCGCCCGAACCCAGGATGATGTCGCGCAGCTGCTGAGCCGCCGGAACGCGTGTGTGTTCGGCACGCAGCACCACGAGGGTCGCGTCGACCAGGCTCGACAGACGGCGCGCCACATGGCTTTGGATCGGCGAGGGCGCGTTGATCAGCACCACGTCATAGCGCCGGCGCACATCGTCCAACAGGTCTTCCAGCTGCACCAGCGTGGTGCGCAGACTGCCGATGGCCGACTGGGTTGCGTCGACGGCCACCGCGAGCTTGGAGACATTGGTGCCGGCGGCGACAACGGCATTGCGGGTCGTCTCGGGATGATCGCCATGCGGTGCAGGAGGTGTGGCGCCCAGCCCCTTGGCCACGCCCTGGCCGTCGCCGGCCAGGTCGATGACGAGGGTGTTCAGATTGCGGTTCTGCGCGAATTCGGTTGCGAGCGCCTGGACCAGCCCGGCTTCGCTGTCGTTCATATTGACCGAGACGAACTGGAACACCGAGAGCGGTTGATTGTCGACCAGCACATCGAGCATGGCCGAGGCCAGGCGCACCAGTTCCTGGCGCGCGCCGCGGCCGGCATAGCCTTCGGCGGATTCCGCGAAGTCGGCCAGCACGGGAATGCCCAAGCTGCGTTCGGCTTCGCTCGGCATGATGTAGCTCTGGCGCATCCAGGTGGCCAGCATGCCGGCCGCACCGCCCATCAACAGGCCGCCGAAGATGCCGGCCAGGATGAAGTTGAGCGCCATGTTCGAGCCGGTGGAAGGCGAATTGGCCCACTGCACCACGCGAACATTGGAGGCGCGAACCTTGGCCGCGTCTTCGCCGATGCGTGCTGCGGCTTCCTTCAGCGAGAATTCCTTGTAGAGACCTTCGGTCAGGTCGCGGGTGCGCTGCAGGTCGTGCAGCAGATCGTCGGCACCGCGCAGATCGGCCACGCGGGCATCGGCATCGATCGACTGCTTGCCCAATACGTCAAGCTGATGATCGAGCGCATCGCCCTCGGCGCGCAGGGCGATCAGATGTTGGGTGACGAAGTCGAGCGCCGGGTTACGGTCTTCGCGAGTCGACTGGAACACCGGGCGTTTATCGTTGATCGTCTTGCGGAGCACGTCGATCTTGCGATCGATCTCCTTGAGCGGCGGATAGTCGGCCGCATACAGCGTCGCCATATGCGCGCGGTCCAACTCGAGTTGAACCAGCGTGTTGTGGTCGTTGCTGTTGGCGTTCTGATTGGACTGGTCGGAAAAGGCGAAGACCTTCGGCGGCAGGGCGTCGTATTCCTTTTGCGTCCGCACGATCTCGCTGCGCACGGCTTCGCGGCGCTCGGTCACCTGACGCTGGCGCTGCAGCACGCTGTCTTTCTGGTTCACGGCCAGATTGATGTCGGACGTGATGTCGACGACCTCGTGATCCTTCTTGATCTGGTCGATCTGGCTGTCGAGGCCGTGCAGCTGACTGGAGAAGTGCGACACTTGGCTCGCCAGGAAGGGCGAACTTGGGTTCTGATAGACTTCGCGGCGGCGGTCGAGATAGGTGGCGATCAGCGACTTCACCGCCTTGATCGCGACGATGCGATTGGGATGCTCGAAGCTGACGCGGATGATATCGGTGTCCGAGCGCACTTCGGCGCGCATCTCGCGGCGGAACATCTCGATCGCGCGGCGATGGATAGCGTCGGCCGGCGTCGGCGGCAGCAGGCCGAACAGACGCGTCTGAGTCAATTCGGGGAACAGGACATTGGCGCCAACGTCGTCGACCACACGGCCGACCACATCGTCGCTCTGAATGATTTCGATTTCGGACTCGACCATCTTCAACCCGTCGATCGAGACGACGGTGGGGCCGGTGCCGGTCAGATCTTCGTTGCCCGTGTGCTCGCGGTTGACGAATACCATCATCAGCCCATCGGCCGTGTATTGGGTGCGCGTCTCGAGCGCGGCCGAGATGCCGACGACCAGGGGCAGCAGCGCGCAGATGGCGATGATGCGTTTATTGTAGAAGGCAAGGATCAGCAGGTCGCGAAGGGTGAAGGCCTTCGCTGTACCGGCAGTGCCGCTGGATTGTATGGCAAGCATCGATTCCAACTCAGAAATTTGCGCGGACAATGGCGCTTAACTGCCACGGTCTCCATACGTAGATGCGCGTATCCTCGACCATCGGTGGGGCAATGTGAGTGACGGCCGGACCCCGGTTCCCTGGTTTTGCAGAGATGGGTGGTGTCGAAATGGCTCACGGCCCTGCCGCACACTATCGGCGCGCCGTTAACATTCGATTAAGGTAATGAGATAAAAGCACTATTTCGCCTTTTCGGTTGTCGGAAACCCGGTGGAATCGCGTGGGAAAGCTCGTGGTGATCAAGCGGTGACAATAAAAAAGGCCACCCCTTGCGGAGCGGCCTTTCGAGGCGAGTGGAGCGGAACTATTCGGCCGCTTGCGTCGACGACTTTTCCAAAGCCCGGTTGTGTCCCAGCGACAGCACCAGGACGATGCCCACCACGGCACTGCAGGCGAGGAAGATCAGGCTCGCGGTGTCGCCGCCGGTGCTCGTCTTGAGATAGCCGAACACCTTGGGCCCGAAATAACCGCCGAGATTGCCGACCGAGTTGACCGAGGCAATGCCGGCGGCCGCACCGATGCCGCTCAGGAACGCGGTCGGCAGAGTCCAGAACACCGGCAGGATCGAGAAGAAGCCCCAAGCCGCGATGCAGAGCACGACCATCTTGGTGGTCGGGTCGCTGATTGCGGCCGCCAGTCCGAGTCCCACCACCATCGCCGCGAAGGAGATCACCACGTGCCAGACGCGGTCTCCGGATTTGTCGGAATGCCGGCCCCACAGGATCATGCCGATCGCGCCGACGACGTAAGGCACGGCGGTGATGAATCCGGCCTCGACATTGGTGACGCCAAAGGCCTTGACGATTTGCGGTAGGAAGAAGCTGAGCCCGTATTGCGGGATGTTCAGCGCCATATAGACGCAGCCGAGCAATAAGACGCGCGGGATCAGGATCGACTGGAACAGCGACAGCCGCACGATCGATTCGCGATTGGCGCGTTCGGAGTCCAGCCGCTTCTGAATCCACTCGCGTTCATCGGCTTCCAGCCACTTGGCATCGCTCGGCCGGTTCGTCAGATAGAAGTAGACGACGAAGGCCATGATCAGCGCCGGCACGGCTTCGATGATGTACATCCACTGCCAGCCATGCAGCCCGGCAGTACCTTCCAAATCGAGGATGAAGCCCGAGATCGGCGAGCCGATTACGGTCGACACTGGGATCGCGACCATGAAGATGCCGACGATGCGCGCGCGATAGGCCGATGGGAACCACAGCGTCAGGAAGAAGATGATGCCGGGGAAGAACCCGGCTTCGGCCACGCCCAACAGAACGCGCACGATGTTGAAGCTGAGTCCGCCGGTCACGAAGGCCTGCGCGCCCGAGACCAAGCCCCAGGTGAACATGATGCGGGCAATCCAAAGCCGCGCGCCGAATTTGTTGAGCGCCAGGTTGCTCGGCACTTCGAAGAAGAAATAGGCGATGAAGAAGATGCCGGCGGCGCCGCCGAACACTTCGGCGGTGAAGTTGAGATCCTTGCTCATGGTCGCGCCGGCAAAGCCGACATTCACGCGATCGAGATAGGCGATGAAATAGCAGAACATCAAGAACGGCACGATGCGACGGGTGATCTTGCCCATCGTGCGTTGCTCGAGCTCACTTTCAGCAACTAAGGCCATGGTTCCTCCTCGGATTCCTCGATTAATTCGAGACTGTTCTAGCGGGACGGATGACCCGACTTTTGGTTGTAACTATGGTGGTAGCGCCTTAACCCAGCAATGAAATAACAGTTTCGACACATGGTCTTATGTGTGTCGTCATTGTGCATTGCGGGGCGATGCCGCCTCTTGAGGCAGTCGGCACGTAACCCTGGAGCGTCTCAGAGCGAATTTGATGATGACCGCCTCGCGGTGCACAATGCCGCAGGCCTTTCGTCGATAACGGAGATGTTCCATGGCCCAGTCCTTTCTGTCCCAGATCCTGTCGCATCCGGTCCGTTGGATGGCGGTCGGCGCGGTGGCGCTGACGGGGCTCGGCTATGCCGTATCGGGCCGGGCCGATGAGGATGCCCATCTGGTCGTGCCGCCCGCTGCCGACGAACAAACTTCGGCGACGTCCGAAACCGTGGTCCTGGCCGGCGGCTGCTTCTGGGGCGTGCAGGGCGTGTTCGAACATGTGAAGGGCGTCACGAAAGCCGTCTCCGGCTATGCCGGCGGCGAGGCCGAGACCGCTCATTACGAGATGACCAGCACCGGCGCGACAGGCCATGCCGAGTCGGTGCAGGTCACCTTCAACCCGCAGGAGATCAGCTACGGCCATATCCTGCAGATCTATTTCTCGGTTGCGCATGATCCGACCGAGCTCAACCGCCAGGGCCCCGACAGCGGCACGCAGTACCGCTCGACCATCTTCCCGGCCAGCGACGAACAGGCGCAGGTGGCGCAGGCCTATATCGATCAGCTCGACCAGATGCACGCCTTCGGCGCGAAGATCGCGACGACGATCGAGCCGGGCAAAACATTCTATCCGGCCGAGACCTATCACCAGGACTATTTGGTGCGGAACCCGCACCAGCCCTACATCGTCTTCAACGATCTGCCGAAGGTCTCCAATCTGAAGGAGATGTTCCCGACCGAATACCGCACCGATCCGGTACTGGTGTTGGCCGGGCCGAGGGCGCAGAAGCAATCCTAAGCAGCAGCGGCGGGCGGCGGCTTAGCTCGTCTTCGTCTTGCGGCCGACCAGTGCGATCAATTCGCCGACGACGCCACGGCGGAACGCCATGACGCAGGCGACGAAGATCGCGCCGATGATCACCGTGACCCAGCCGCCGACGCGATCGGAGAGATACTGCTGCAAGGTGATGATCACGCCCGCGCCGATCACCGGGCCGAAGAAGGTGCCGGTGCCGCCGATCAGCGGCATCAGGATCACGAGGCCCGAGGTCGATTGCTGAACGTCCGACAGAGTCGCGAAGCCGAGCACCAGGCCCTTCAGCGACCCGGCCAGCCCGGCGATCGCCGCCGACAGGATGAATGCCACCAGCTTGTGCCGGCCGATGTCGTAGCCCAGCGAGGTGGCGCGCGGCTCGTTGTCGCGGATCGCCTTCAGCACCTGGCCGAAGGGCGAATGGATGATCCGGTAGATGAACAGGAACACCAGCACGAACACCGCCAGCACGAAATAGTACATGGCGATGTCGGACTGCAGCGGCACGATGCCCAGAACCGAGCCACGCGGCACGCCCTGAATGCCGTTCTCGCCGCCGGTGAACTTCGCTTCCAGGCAGACGAAATAAACGATCTGCGACAGAGCCAGCGTGATCATCGCGAAATAGATGCCGCGGCGGCGGATGGCGATGGCACCGATGATCGTACCGAGGATGGCTGATACGGCGACACCCGCCAGAATCGCGGGCACGGTGCCCCAATGCTGGGCGGTGACCAGCCAACAGGTGGCGTAGGCGGCCGAACCAAGAAAAGCGGCATGGCCGAAGGACAGCATGCCGCTGAAGCCGAGCAGCAAGTTGTAGGCGCAGGCGAACATGGCGAAGCACAGCAGCTGCATCACGAAGACGGGATAGACCCCCAACAGCGGCACGCATACGGCGAGGACCAGCAGCACGGCGTAGAGGATCGGCGTCAGGCGTGCGGACATGGCCTATTCCTTTCCGAACAGGCCGGCAGGGCGAACGACCAGAACGATCGCCATGATGACGAAGACGACGATATTCGACGCTTCGGGATAGAGCACCTTGGTGAAGCCTTCGATCACGCCCAGCCCCAGGCCGCCAAGGACCGAACCGAGGATCGAGCCCATGCCGCCGATCACCACCACGGCGAAAACGACGATGACCAGGGACTGACCCATCAGCGGGCTGACCTGAATAACCGGCGCCGCCAGCACACCGGCCAGTGCGGCCAGCGCCACGCCGCCGCCGAAGGTCAGCACCACCATGCGCGGCACATTGATGCCGAAAGCTTGCAACAGCGGCGCGTTCTGGGTGGCCGCGCGCAAGGTCGCACCCAGACGCGTGCGTTCGATCACATACCAGGTGGTGAAACTGACGACCACCGAGGCCAGGATCACCCAAGCACGATAGATCGGCAGGATCATAAAGCCGAGATTCCAGGTGCCGGTCAGAATCGATGGCACGGGATAGGATTGGCCCGACGAGCCGAAATAGTTCTGCAAACTGCCTTCCGCCACCAGCGCCAGACCGAAGGTGACCAGCAGGCCATAAAGCGGATCGAGTTTGTATAGGTGGCGCAGCAGCAACCGTTCGAGAACGATGCCGATCGTGCCGACGATCAAAGGCGAAAGGATCAGCGACGGCCAGTAGCCGATGCCGAACCATTGCAAGCCCAGCAGCGCGCCGAAGGCGCCCAGCATGTAGAACGCGCCATGGGCGAAGTTCACCACGCCCATCAGGCCGAAGATGACGGCCACGCCGAGGCTCAGCATCGCATAGAACGAGCCGTTGACCAGGCCGAGCATCAGCTGGCTGAGGATGACGATCAGGGGGTAGCCGAAGATCGTCGTCACGGGCGGATATTCATCGGTATGGGGTGGACGGGAAGCGCCCCGGCGGGAAGCCGGGGCGCATCGCCTTCACTTACGACTTCGGTGCCAGCTTGCACAGGCCGGTGACCGGGCCGAAAGCCTCTTCGCCCTTCATCGTCGAGATCACCTTGTAATAGTCCCACGGCGCCTTCGATTCGGCCGGCGTCTTCACCTGCACGACATACATGTCGTGGATCATGACGCCGTCGGCGCGGATATAGCCGCCCTTCGCATAAACGTCATTGATCTTCTCTTTATGAAGTTCCGCCATCACCTTGTCGGAGTCGGTGGTGCCGGCGGCCTTCACCGCGTTGAGATAGGCCAGCGTAGCCGAATAATAGGCCGTCTGGTTCTCACCCGGCGGATGGCCGACCTTGTCGGCGAAGCGCTTCGAGAATTTGCGCGTCTCGTCGTTGGCATCCCAGTACCAGCTGGTGGTCAGCGTCAGGCCTTGGGCCGTCTTCAGACCGAGGGCGTTGACGTCGCTGATGAAGCCCAGCAGCGCGACGACCTTCATCGTCTTGCCGATGCCGAACTCATTGGCGGCCTTGATCGAGTTCTGAGTATCGGCGCCGGCATTGGCCAGGCCCAGCACCTGCGCGCCCGAGCCTTGCGCCTGCACCAGGAACGACGAGAAGTCCGACGTGCCCAGCGGCGCGCGCACCGAGCCGACGTTCTTGCCGCCATTGGCTTCGACGACTTTCGACGCGGCTTCCTGCAACTGGGTGCCGAAAGCATAGTCGGCAGTGAGGTAGAACCAGGTCTTGGCGCCGCCCTTCACCATCGCCGTCGCCGTGCCGTTGGCCAGCGAGGTGGTGTCGTAGGCGTAGTGGATCGTATAGGCGTTGCAATCCTGGTTGGTCAGCGATGCGCCGGCCGCACCGATGGCGATGAAGGGCACCTTCTTCTCAAGGGCCTTCTTCGACATGGCGATCGACACGCCGGTGTTCGAACCGCCCAGGATCATGTTGACGTGGTTCTGGTCGGCCCATTCGGCAAATTTCGAAGCGCCGATATCGGGCTTGTTCTGATGGTCGGTCGTCATAACCGAGATCTTCTTGCCCAGCACCGAGCCGCCGAAATCGGCGATCGCCATGTTGATCGCTTCGATGCCGCCCTTGCCGATCACGTCGGCATAGGGGCCCGAAAGATCGTCGATATCGCCGATGATCACGTCATCGGCCATGGCCTGCGATGCGGCCATCACGGCCGTCAAAGCGATCGCGGCCGTCAACGTCATTTTTCCAAATTTCATCCTGTCCTCCCTTGTGACACCTTGAATTAAACTCCGAGAAACTCGCGCAGCATGCCCATCTTGTTGTTGAGCTCGGAAAGCGGAAAGCCTTCAACGATGCGGCCATGCTCCATGACGTAAAAGCGATCCGCCAGCGGTGCGGCGAAGGCGAAGTTCTGCTCGACCATCACGATCGTGTAGCCTTTTTCGCGCAGCGTGCGGATCATGCGGGCCAGCGCTTGCACGATCACCGGCGCCAAGCCTTCTGAAATTTCGTCGAGCAGCAGCAGTTGTGCACCGGTACGCAGGATGCGCGCCACCGCCAGCATCTGTTGTTCGCCGCCCGAGAGCCTCGTGCCCTGGCTGGCGCGGCGTTCCTTGAGATTGGGGAACATCTCGTAGAGTTCGTCTTCGCTCATGCCGCCATCGGCGACCTTGGGCGGCAGCAACAGGTTCTCTTCGGTCGACAGTGCCGAGAAGATGCCGCGCTCCTCGGGACAATAGCCGATGCCGAGATGGGCGATGCGATGCGGCGGCAGGCCGATCGCCTCCTGGCCGTTGACCTTGATCGAGCCGGTGCGGCGTCCGACCAGGCCAAGGATCGCTTTCAGTGTCGTGGTGCGGCCCGCGCCGTTACGGCCGAGCAGGGTGACCACCTCGCCCTTGTTCACGCTGAAATCGACGCCGTGCAGGATATGCGACTCGCCATAGAAGGCGTGCAGGTCGCTGACGCGCAAAATCTCGTCCTGCGCCATCAATGCGCCCCCTGCAGCGCGCCGACGGTGGTGCCCATATAGGCTTCCATCACCTGCGGGTTCTTTGAGACGACCGAATAGGGGCCTTCGGCGATGATCTGGCCGCGCTGCAGCACGGTGATCGTGTCCGCGATGGTCGAGACGACATTCATATTGTGCTCGACCATGAGCACGGTGCGGTTGGAGGCAGCTTTTTTGATGAGGTCGGTGATCCGGGCTACGTCTTCGTGGCCCATCCCCTGGGTCGGCTCGTCGAGCAGCATCACCTCGGGGTCCATGGCGAGCGTCGTGGCGATTTCCAGCGCCCGTTTTCGGCCATAGGGCAGCGAGACGGTGGCGTGCGACGCGAAGGGGCCGAGATCGACGGCCTCGAGCAATTCCTGGGCGCGGGCATTGAGCACGTTGAGGCTTTTTTCCGACCGCCAGAAATGGAACGAGGTGCCCAGTTTCCGTTGCAGCGCGATGCGCACATTCTCAAGCACGGTGAGGTGCGGGAACACCGCCGAAATCTGGAACGAGCGCACAAGGCCACGCCGCGCGGTGAAGCATGGCTTTTCGAAGGTGATGTCCTGGCCCTTGTAGAAAATCTGTCCGCGGGTGGGGACTAAAAACTTCGTTATGAGATTGAAGAATGTCGTCTTGCCCGCGCCATTCGGTCCGATCAGGGCGTGGATATCGCCCTTGCGAACCTTCAGGTCGACGGTGCTTACCGCGACGAAACCCGCGAACTCCTTGGTCAAGGCTCGCGTTTCTATGATGACATCGTCGGTCATTGAAGCCCGTCGCCCAGCTGTTTCCCCGGGTTTTTCTTTTTGTTTTGCGCGGATTATGCGGGAGGCTCCTAAGCCCCGCAACCCGATCTTGTCATCCGCAGGCAAAGATTTTCGTCCGATTCCCAAGGAATCACGCAGGGTTGCTCAATAATTAACCAATGAAGCACGGTCTCCCATCTGTTTGACCACCGTCAAAACGGCCTCCTGGACGCGCGCATTGGAATGAGTCGAACCGAGACTGAGTATGGCAATCGAGGTGAGCCAATTCGATCGCGAGACACATGTCTCACGTCCAGCGATTGAGACGGTCCACGCCGCCATTGCGGTGCCTGAAACACGGCTGTTACACGATAATAGAGGATTCCTTATCAGGCCTTGCAGAGAATCGCGCCCGCAGTGCTGCCGGTTCAAGAAAATGGGGCTTTTTTTAATTGGCACACTGCAGCGATGGGATTAGTTGCATCGCAGCTATGAAGGGGTTCTTCCGGTACTGACAGCGCGCGGCATGCCCGGTAGCATCGCGCCAACTGTGAGATGGGGCAGGCGGCCTCGGTGACGACTTCGTTCCGCCATCCGCCGCTAACCCATCCCGCTCTCAGGGACGGAACGCGGCGTCGTGTCGGTCCTGGCTGGGATGGCCAGGTGCTGGAGAGTGGGGAGTAGCAGTACCGTGTGGCTCGTCCGTGTCGCGTTAACCCGGCCCTATACCTTTATCGTTCTGGCCCTGATGATCCTGATCATCAGCCCGATCGTCATCCTGCGCACGCCGACCGACATCTTCCCCAGTATCGATATCCCCGTCGTCGCCATCGCCTGGGGCTACACCGGTCTCAATCCCGAAGAGGTCGAGGGCCGCATCACCTCGGGCTATGAGCGCATCCTGACCACGACGGTCGACAATATCGAGCATATCGAGTCGACCACGATCAACGGCACGGCGATCATCAAGGTCTTCCTGCAGCCGCATTCGAGCCTCGATCTCGCCAATGCGCAGATCACCGCTATCTCGCAGACGGCGCTGCGCAGCATGCCGCCGGGCACGCTGCCGCCGCTGATCATCAACTACAGCGCCTCTTCGGTGCCGATCGTACAGCTGGGCCTTTCCAGCCCGACCCTGCCCGAGCAGCGGCTGTTCGACACGGCGGTGAACTTCCTGCGGCCGCAGTTGGTCACGGTGCCGGGCGCGGTGATGCCGTATCCCTATGGCGGCAAGCAGCGCCAGATGATGATCTTCATGAACCCGGGCCTGATGCAGGCCAAGGGGATCGCGCCGCTCGACGTGCTCAACGCCGTCGCCAGTCAGAATCTCGTGCTGCCGTCGGGCACGGCGAAGATCGGCGAATTCGAATACGACGCGCGCCTCAACGGCGCACCGCGTACATCCGAGGAATTGAACGGCCTGCCGATCAAACTGGTCGGCAGCACGATGGTCTATCTACGCGACGTAGCCACGGTCAGCGACGCCTTCACACCGCAGACCAACGTGGTGCGGCAGAACGGCCAGCGCGGCGTAATGTTCAGCGTGCTGAAGGCCGGCAACGCCTCGACCATCGACGTGGTGTCCGGTGTCCGCGCAGCGCTGGAACGCGCCAAACAGACGCTGCCGCCCGATCTCAAGGTCGCGCTGCTGGCGGACCAATCCATCTTCGTCAGCGCGGCGGTGTCGGGTGTGATCCGCGAGGCGGTAATCGCCACCTGCCTGACCGCGGCGATGATCCTGATCTTCCTCGGCAGCTGGCGCAGCACGATCATCATCGCCGTGTCGATCCCGCTCTCGATCCTGGGCGCGGTGATCGTGTTGAGCGCGCTCGGCGAGACGATCAACATCATGACGCTCGGCGGTCTCGCCCTGGCGGTGGGCGTCTTGGTCGATAACGCGACCGTCACCATCGAGAACATGGAGCGCCATCTCGAGGAAGGGCATGAGCTGAACAAGGCCATCCTCGAAGGTGCGGCGCAGATTGCCGTGCCGTCGCTGGTGGCCACGCTCTGTATCTGCGTGGTGTTCCTGCCGATGTTCTTCCTCGGCGGTGTGGCGAAATATCTCTTCGTGCCGCTGGCCGAGGCAGTCGTCTTCGCGATGATCTGGTCCTACTTCCTGTCGCGCACCCTGGTCGCGACTCTGGCCATGTATCTGCTGCGCGCCAAGCCCCACGGCGATCGGCCGACCCGCAATCCGCTGGTGATGATGCAGCGCAGTTTCGACCGCGGCTTCGAGTCGTTCCGCGCGTGGTACCAGAACTTGCTGACGACCCTGGTGGCGCGACGCGCGTTCTTCATCCCGGGTTTCTTCTTTGCCTGCCTCGCCTGCTTCGTGCTGGTGCCGTTTTTGGGGCAGAATTTCTTTCCCGACACCGATAACGGGCAGATCATCCTTCACTTCCGCGCCAAGTCAGGCACGCGCATCGAAGAAACGGCCAATCTGGCCGATCAGATCGAGGCCTATGTGCGCACCGAAATCCCGCACGATCTCGACACCATCCTCGACAATATCGGCCTGCCTTACAGCACGATCAATTACTCGCATTCGACCTCGGGCACGGTGGGCGCCGGCGATGCCGATGTGCTGATGACGCTGAAGCCCGATCATGTGCCGACCGCCGACTATGTGCGCAAGCTGCGTGTCGACTTGCCCAAGCAATTCCCGGGCGTGATGTTCTATTTCCTGCCGGCCGATATCGTGACCCAGATCCTGAACTTCGGCATTCCCTCGCCGATCGATGTCCAGGTCGAAGGCAACGATCTCGATGCCGATCACCAGATCGCGACCGAGCTGCTCGATAAGCTGCGCCATGTGCCCGGCATCGCCGATGCGCGCGTTCAGCAACCCTTCGACTATCCCTCGTTCAACGTGGCGGTGGATCGCACCAAGGCGCAGCAAGGCGGCCTGGTCGAGCGCGACGTGGCCAACAGCGTGCTCAACATGCTGAGCGGCAGCAGCCAGGTGACGCCGATGTTCTTCCTCAATTGGGAGAACGGCGTGAACTACAACCTGGTCGCGCTGACGCCGCAATACGACATGCAGTCGATCCAAGATTTGCAGAACATCCCGATCAGCGCGATCGGCGGCAAGACCCACGAGATCTTGGGCAACGTGGCGACGATCCATCGCTCGAGCGAGGTGCAGCTGATCTCGCACTACAACATCCGCCGTGTGGTCGACGTCTACGCCGCCGTGCAGGACCGCGACCTGGGTGCGGCTAATACCGACATCACCAAGATCGTCGATGAGGCAAAGAAGACCTTGCCGCGCGGCACCTTCATCACCGTGCGCGGCCAGATCACGACGATGCAGAGCTCTTACACCAGCCTGGTGGGCGGCCTCGTCTTCTCGATCGTGCTGGTCTACATGCTGATCGTGATCAACTTCCAGTCGTGGCTGGACCCCTTCATCATCATCACCGCTCTACCGGGCGCCCTGGCCGGTATCGTGTTGTTCCTCTTCTTCACCCATACCACCCTGAGTGTGCCGGCCCTGATGGGCGCGATCATGTGTATGGGTGTGGCCACCGCCAACGCCATTCTTGTGGTATCCTTCGCCCGTGAACGGTTGGCCGAGCATGGGGACGCGGTCCGTGCCTCGATCGAAGCGGGTTACACCCGTCTGCGCCCCGTGTTGATGACCGCACTGGCGATGATCATCGGCATGATCCCGATGGCGCTGGGCATGGGCGAGGGCGGCGAGGAAAACGCGCCGCTCGGCCGCGCCGTGATCGGCGGTTTGATTCTGGCCACGGTGGCTACATTGATTTTCGTGCCGGCGGTGTTCAGCCTGCTGCATCGCCATAGCAAACCGGTAGCCGGGACCCCGGAACCGACGACGGTATGACGGAGACGACGATGACGCCTGATGGCAATGATGGATTGAACGCGGCACACAGCCGTCCGGCCGGATATCGTCCGCCGTCGCAGCGCCGCGGCCGCGGCAAGGGTCTGGTGATTCTGGCTGTCGCCGTGGTGGTGCTGGGTGTCGCCGTGTATATGGGCATCCGCGACCGCGCGACCGCCGAAGAGGCCCTGGCCAAGACGACCGAGGAATCGGCGACGCCGAGCGTCAATACCGTGCATCCGACGCCGGGTGCGCCGAACGAAACGGTGGTGCTGCCGGGCAGCACCCAGGCCTTCACCGATACGCCGATCTATGCGCGCACCAACGGCTATCTGAAGAAGTGGTATTTCGATATCGGCGCCAAGGTGAAGCGTGGCGATCTGTTGGCCGAAATCGACACGCCCGAAATCGACGAACAGCTCCGCGTGGCCCGCGCCGACCTCGAAATCGCCCAGGCGCATCTGAAGCTGGCCGAGATCACCGCCACCCGTAACGAAGACCTGCTGAAGACGCGCTCTGTCGCCACCCAGGATCGCGACAACGCCGTCGGCGCCTTCATGGCCGCCAAGGCGACGACAGCCTCGCAGGAGGCCAATGTGGCGCGGCTGGAACGGCTGCAGTCCTATGAGAAGGTCTTCGCGCCCTTCGACGGTGTGATCACCGCGCGCAATACCGATATTGGCGCCTTGATCGATGCGGGTGCCAATTCGGTCTCGCGCGAACTGTTCCACCTCTCCTCGACCGACAAGCTGCGCGTGTTCGTGCAGTTGCCGGAAGTCTATTCGCGCGACGCTCATACCGGCGATCCGGCGACGCTGACGCTGGACGAGTATCCGGGCCAGACCTTCAAGGGCACGCTGGTCCGCACCGCCAATGCGATCGATGCAACCACGCGCACCTTGCTGGTCGAAGTGGACGTCAATAATGGCGACGACCAGTTGCTGCCGGGCTCCTACGCTTTCGTCCATCTCAGCCTGTCGCGCACCGTGCAATCGGTGACAGTGCCGTCGAACACGCTGATCTTCCGCAAAGAAGGCTTGCGCCTCGCCGTGATCCGCGACGGCCACGCCAAGCTGGTGCCGGTGACGATCGGCCGCGACTATGGTGACCGCGTCGAAATCGTGTCGGGTCTGTCGACGTCCGAGACGGTGATCCTCAACCCATCCGATTCGCTGCTCGATGGCGCCACGGTTGCGATGGCTACACCGCAGCAGCAGGCGCAAGCGCAACAGGCTGGCCCGGCGAAATGAGATATCTCCATTTCGTCGTCCCGCCGCTGGCGGCGGCGCTGACGGCTGGCTGTCTGCTCGGCCCCCAATACGAACGGCCTCAGGTCGAGCAGGCGCCGGCCTATGGCGCCGCGCCGGCCAATAACGTCGCCAATGTCGGGGCCTGGAACCAGGCGCAGCCGGCCGACCGCACCCTGCGCGGCAAGTGGTGGGAGGCCTTCAACGATCCGCAGCTCAACGCGCTTGAGGACAAGCTCTCCACCGCCAACCAGACGCTCAAGTCTGCCGCGGCTCACTACCAGGCCGCCAAGGCGGCGGTGGGCTATGCCCGGTCGGCAGAACTGCCGACCGTTACTGTCAATCCTTATGCTGATTCGCTGCGCTGGTCGAACGAGCGGCCGTATTTCGCCAACACGCACACCACGGGCGACTTCAATATCCCGCTCAATGCCAGCTATGAATTCGACGTCTGGGGACGCGTCGAGCACACCGTCAATCAGTCGGCCGAAGAAGCCCAGGCGGCAGCGGCCGATCTGCAAACCGTGACGCTGCTGATGCATGCGGAACTCGCGCTCGACTATTTCGACCTGCGCAGCGCCGACTCGCAGAAGAAGCTGCTCGACGACTCGGTGAAGAACTTCGCCGACGCGTTGCAGCTGACCCAGAATCGCGCCGAGGGCGGCGCCGCGCCGGACTCCGACGTCGCTCAGGCCAAGACGCAGCTCGACACCACGCGCGTCCAGGCCACCGAGGTCACCGTGCAGCGCGCGCAGCTGGAACATGCGATTGCCGTCCTGGTTGGCGATCAGCCGGCGGTGTTCAAATTGGCGCCGTCGCCGCTCGATCTGCACCAGCCGCCGATTCCTGTCGGCATTCCGTCCGAATTGTTGCAGCGCCGCCCCGATATCGCTGCGGCCGAACGGCGCGTCGCGCAGGCCAACGAGCGGATCGGCATCGCCAAGGCCGCTTACTACCCATCCTTCATTCTCGGCGCGCAGACCGGCTTCGAGGGTGCGCGGCTCAACGACCTATTCGAATGGCCGAGCTTCCTCTGGGCCGTCGGCCTGACGATGAATCAGACGCTGTTCGACAACGGCCGTGCCAGATCCGGCGACGAGGTCGCGCAGGCCAATTATGACGCCGCGGTCGCGGATTACCGTCAGTCCGTACTGGACGCTTACCAGCAGGTCGAAGACAATCTGACGGCCCTGGCGATCCTTGAAGAAGAAGCGCATCAGCAGGACGAGGCGGTGGCTTCGGCCAAGCATTCGCTCGAACTCTTCACCAACCGCTATGTCGGCGGCCGCGACACCTATCTCCAGGTCGTCACCGCCCAGACGGTCACCTTGACCAACCAGCGCAACGCCACCGACATTCTGCGGCGCCGCATGGAAGCC
Organism: Magnetospirillaceae bacterium; assembly: GCA_036490215.1. Classification (GTDB taxonomy): domain Bacteria; phylum Pseudomonadota; class Alphaproteobacteria; order Rhodospirillales; family Magnetospirillaceae; genus JASHSH01. Next base: position 133,426 of record DASXEH010000017.1, on the reverse strand, counting down.
AGCGTGCTGCTGATCAAGGCGCTAGGCGGCGGCTGGAGCGACAAGGATTTGCCGGCTCTGGCCGATGTCAAAAAGGCGAGTGATTGACCGGAGGCTTGTGATGCGCATCCTGATCGTCGGCGCCGGGGCCACCGGCGGCTATTTCGGGGCACGCATGGCGGCGGCCGGCCGCGACGTTACCTTTCTCGTTCGTGCCCAGCGTGCTGCCCATCTGCGTGCGCACGGACTGCAGGTCGTCAGCCCGCACGGCAATTTCTCAATTGCGCCGCAACTGATCGCCGCGAACGAAATCAAGGCGCCGTTCGATTTCATCCTGCTGACCGTGAAGGCGTTCGCCCTCGACGCGGCTATTGCCGACTTGGCGCCGGCCGTTGGCCCCGAGACGATGGTCATGCCGGTCCTCAACGGCATGCGGCATATGGATGTGCTGACCGCGAAGTTCGGCGCCAAAGCGGTGATCGGCGGCCTTTGTAAAATCGCCGGCACGATCGATGCCGAAGGCCGCATCGTGCAGATGACGCCGCTTCATGAGATTGCTTATGGCGAGCGTGACGGCTCGACGACGCCACGGATCACGGCGCTCGATAAGGCGATGACCAGCTGCGGCTTCGATGCACGTCTCACCGGCACGATCGAGCGCGAGATGTGGGAAAAGTGGGTGGTGCTCGCCACGATGGGCGGCATCAACTGTCTGATGCGCGGCACGATCGGCGAGATCGCGATGGCAAGCGGCGGCATGGATTTGATGCACGCCTTTCTCGATGAGGTCGTCACGGTGGTGAAGACGGTCGGGCAAGCGCCATCGCCGGAACTCGTGGCCCTGGCGGGAAAGATGCTGTCGCCCAAGGCGCCGATGCAAAGCTCATCGATGTATCGTGATCTGCAGCAGGGTCTGCCGATCGAGGCCGATCAGATCATCGGTGATCTGTTGGCGCGCGCACAGGCGGCCAAGATGGCAACGCCCTTGTTGGCGGCCACCTATGCGCAGCTGAGCGTCTATCAGAATCGCCTGAAGAAAGCCTGAGCCGAAGGCCTGATTACTCGGCCGGCAGTTCGGAAGGCTTCGCGGCGCCGCTGAGGGTGATCGTGGGCACCAGCACCGCCATCATGATCATCAGGCAGGTCATCGCGAACATCGCCCAGAAGGTCGTGTGCAGCGACGATTGCAGGCCAGTGCGGATCGCGATGCTGGTGGCGTCGGTACTGTCGGGCGTCGATTCGATCACGCGGCGCAGCTGCTCCGAGGTGATCGCACCCACGCCCGCCGAATGGCCAAGGCCATAGTTGAACACCGCGCCGAGAATAGCCGCGCCGAGCGTGCTGCCGAGATTGCGCCCGAAGAGGTTTGAAGCGGTGGCGCTGCCGCGCTGCGACCAGTCGGTGATCTCCTGGATCAGCAGCAACGAACTGACGCTGACCAACCCCATGCCGAAGCCCATCACCAGCGAGCCGAACCCTGCCATCAGCGGCGAACTGGCCGGCGAGAGAATGGTGAACAGCGAAGCGCCGGCGGGAATCAGGATGCTACCGACGATCATCAGCGGGCGCAGGCCGAAACGCTGGAAGCTGCGTGCGGTGAAGGTCGCGCCGCTGGGCCAGCCCAGCATGATCATCGTCAGCGTGAGGCCTGCCACAACCGGCGAGCGATGCAGCACGCCCTGGACATAGACGGGCAGGAAGGTGGTCAGGCCCATCAGGGCAGCGCCGGTCAACACGGCTGCGGCATTGGCCGCGGCGATCGGCCGGCGTTTCCACAGCTCGAAAGAAATCATCGGGTCGATGTGCCGTGCTTCCTGGAAGAAGAACAGGATCATCGAGACGACGAAAACGGCACCGGCGACATAGATGTGCGCGTCACCCGCCGTGTCGCTCTTGGTCAGGGCGATCATCAGCGACGCGATGGCCACGGTGAACAGCGTGGCACCGAGCACATCGAGGGTGCGGCGCTCGCGCTTGACGTCCTCGTGCAGATAGATGATGTAGCCGGCCGCGGCGATGATGCCGATCGGTACGTTGATCCAGAAGATCCATGACCAGGAAAGGGCATGGATGATCAAACCGCCTGCGATCGGTCCGAGCACCGCCGAGGTGGCCCAGACGCTGGCGAGATAGCCCTGGATCTTGCCGCGTTCGCGCGGCGGATAAAGATCGGCCACGATCGTCATCGCCACCGGCATGATCGCGCCGGCGCCTATACCCTGGATCAGGCGGAAGACGATCATCGACGGCATCGACCAGGCAAAGCCGGCCAGTATGGAACCCCCGACGAAGATGGCGATGCCGACCAGGATCATCGGGCGGCGGCCATACACATCGGCCAGCTTGCCGAAGACGACCGTCATCGCCGTCTGGGTCAGCAGGAAGGCCGAGAAGACCCAGCTATAGAGATTGAGGCCGCCCAATTGGGCGACGATCTGGGGCATCGCTGTGGACACGATCGTGGCTTCGAGGGCGACCATCGACATGGACGCCATCACCGCCGCGATGACAAGCGCGCGTGAGGTTTTCTTGGGCAGGGTCATGAGGGCTTCAGTCTCGCGCTTTAAGGCCGCGGCGGCAACGCGGGCCGCTACATGTCAGCTATGCGGCCCGTTTCTATTAGGCAGCGTGAGGACGCTGCCTTAACTCCGTGGCAAACAGCATAAGCATGGCCACACCCAGCAGGCCGCCGATGGCCGAGGTCAGCTCCCAACCGCCGTGATGATAGCTGACCGTGCCTACAACGGAGCCGATCGCGCCGGAGAAGAAGAGCGATGTCATATAAATGGCATTGACCCGCCCGCGCGTTTCCATCGGGCCGGAGAAGATGATGCGCTGGCTGCAGATTTGATTGCCCTGCACCGCGCCATCGAAAAGGATCGCCAGGATGGCCAGCGGCACCACCATCATCGCATCGACGGCAAAGCGGGTGGAGAAGAACGTCACGCCGGCCAGGATCATCATGCCGACGGTGGTGGCACGAATCAAACCGCGATCGGCGAGCCGTCCGGCGATCGGTGCAGCGAAAGCACCGCCCGCGCCGGCGAGGGCGAACAGCGCGATGGCCTGCTGACTCAGATGCAAACGATCGGACAACATCAGCGGCACGGTGGTCCAGAACATGTTGAAGCCGCAGAACATCACCGCTTGATACGACGCGCGGCGGCGCAGCGACGGAAACTCGCGGAACAGTTTCACCATCGACAGCAGGATCTGGCCGTAATGCATGCCGCTGCGCGGCTTGTGTTCCGGCATCATCCGCCACAGCGACAGGCCGATCACGATCATCAGTCCCGCCGAGGCCCAGAACACCGCGCGCCAGCCGAGCGCGCTGCCGATGAACAGCGCCGCCGGCCGTGCCAGCATGATGCCGGTGAGAAGCCCGACCATGACATTGCCGACAATGCGGCCACGCCGTTCGGGCGGCGCGAGATGGACGACAAACGGAATCACCACCTGCGCACCGGTCGATGCCACGCCGATGACGAAGGAGGCGGCAAAGAACGAGACGACCGAGGTCGAAATCGCGGCGCCGACGAGACCGAGTGCCGTCACCGCCAGCGTTACCAGCACAAGCCGCTTGTTCTCGACGAGATCCGCCAGCGACACCAGGAACAGCAGGCCGATGCCATAACCGATTTGCGTGATGCTAACGATCGAGCCCGCCAGATCCTTGCTGATGGCGATGTCGGGTGCGATCGATGCGATCAGGGGCTGCGCATAATAGAGATTGGCGACTAGCGCGCCGGCGGCAACGGCCATCGTGGTCAACAACGCGACCGACGGGCCGTGCTGTGTTGCTTCTGTCGATGTGGTGGTTTGATCGGTGCTCATGAGGTGGCTTTGTCTACCACGCGACGTCGCCGATTCCGCATTGCGTATTCTGCCGGGGTCCGATGCAGGGACGCCGAAACATCGGAATTTGTGGGGTATCGCGTCGGGCTTTCGGAACGGGAAGAAAAGCCCCAAAATCGCCGCGTTTGAACCGTAGCAATAACCATCCCGTTCCTGTGGAGATTGCGATATGACCAGGTATTGGCTTGCCGGCGCCGCGGCGCTGATTGTGGTGTCGGGTACCGCTTTTGCGCAAACAGCGCTGACGGCGCATGACGTGACGGGTAAGCGCCTGATCGATGTGAACGGTGCGCCGATTGGACACATCATCAGCGCCAATGATCGATCGGCCACGGTGCGCACCACCGCCGGCAAGAGCATCCAGGTCGATATGGCGAAGCTGAGCCTCGGTGATGGCCCGCACACGGTGATCGAGGCCGGCGACAGCGCGGCCGAGCAGCTCAACGTTCAGGTTGAGAACGGCCAGATCAAAGCGCCGCAATAACCACACGCCGCAACGGACTTTCGGGACGCGTCGACCCAGGCTAGCATCCGGTCGCCGGCGACAAGGCGACCGGTGCAATGTGGGATGCCATGACCGAAACCGCCGTCTCGTCGACTACAACCGAATCGCCCTCAGTGAAAGCGTCGCGCGCGCTATCTTCGACCACCACGGGCTGGATCTTCGGTTTCATCGGCGTGTTGATCTTCAGCGGTTCGCTGCCGGCCACGCGCATGGCCGTTGCCGATCTCGATCCGATTTTCATCACCGTCGGTCGTGCCACCCTCGCGGGCCTGGTTGGGCTGGCGCTGTTACTGCTGTTCCGCGAAAAGCGTCCCGCGCGCGCCGATCTCGTGCCGCTGCTGATCACCGCCTTCGGCGTGGTGATCGGCTTCCCGCTATTCACCGGTTTGGCGTTGCGTCACATCAACGCGGCGCATTCGATCGTCTATATCGGGCTGTTGCCGCTGTCGACGGCCACTTTCGGCGTCTGGCGTGGCGGCGAGCGGCCGCGCCCGTTGTTCTGGCTGTTCTCGATTTTCGGCGCGGCGCTGGTGGCCGGTTTCGCTTTGAGCCAAAGCCTGGGCGGCTCGTTCATCGGCGATCTGCTGATGCTGGCCGCTATCATCACTTGTGGTCTGGGCTACGCCGAGGGTGCGGCACTGTCGCGCCGGCTGGGCGGTTGGCAGGTGATCTCCTGGGCGTTGGTGATTGCGCTACCGCTGATGATCACACTGGCACTGATCACCATGCCGGCGGATTTCAGTACCGTCACCACCGGCGCCTGGATCGCGTTTGGCTATGTATCGCTGTTCAGCATGATGATCGGCTTCATCTTCTGGTATCGCGGCCTGGCGCAGGGCGGCATCGCCGCGGTCGGCCAGCTTCAATTGCTGCAGCCGTTCTTTTCGCTGATGCTGGCGGCGACCGTGCTGCATGAGTCGATCCAATGGAGCATGATCGTGGTGACGGCCGTAGTGGCGCTCTGCGTCGCCGGTGCCAAACGCTACGCCTGAGAAAGAGGGAACACGCGCATGAGCGGAAAGATCTATGTCGGCATCGGCGGCTGGACCTTCGAGCCCTGGCGCGGCACCTTCTATCCCGAGAAGCTCGCGCAAAAGCGTGAGCTCGAATACGCGGCGCAGCATCTCACTTCGATCGAAGTCAACGGCACCTACTATTCGGGCTTCAAGCCGGAGACCTTCGCCAAATGGCGCGAGGAGACGCCCGAAAAGTTTGTCTTCTCGCTGAAGGCGTCGCGCTACTGCACCAATCGCCGCAAGTTGTCCGACGCTGCTGAGTCGATCACGCGCTTTCTTGAGCAAGGCATCCACGAATTGCGCAACCGGCTGGGGCCGATCAACTGGCAGTTCATGGGCACCAAGAAGTTCGACGCCGAGGACTTCGAGGATTTCCTCAAACTGCTGCCGAAGAAGGTGGAGAAATTGCCGCTGCGCCATGCGCTCGAAGTGCGCAACGAGACCTTCAAGGACAAGCGCTTCTACGATCTCGCGCGTAAATACAATACTGCGATCGTCTACGCCGACGATGACGAATTCCCCGCCATCGAGGAGCCGACCGCCGATTTCACTTACGCGCGGCTGATGCGCACGAAGGAGAACATCGCCACAAGCTACTCTGCTGGCGATCTCGACAAATGGACCAAGCAGGCCAAGGCCTGGGCCAAGACGGGCGACACTTTCGTCTATTTCATCTCGGGCGCGAAAGTGCGCAACCCCCACGCCGCCATGGCGATGATCGAGCGCCTGAAATAGTGCTTTGTGACTAATCGTCCGAGGCGGGGCAATAAACACAGCCAAAACACAGCCAAAACACAGCGTCCACCTCACGATCGCCACATCCGCTGGCTAAATCTTTCCGATCGGCAACCCAAAGATCGGAGACGCGTCATGGACAAGGATCGGATCGAAGGCTCCGCGAAACAGGCGAAGGGCGCGGCGAAGGAAGCGGCCGGCAAACTGTCGGGCGACGCCAAGCTGAAGGCCGAAGGCAAATCGGATAAGGCTGAGGGTAAAGTCCAAAACGCAGTCGGCGGTGTCAAGGATGCTGCCCGCGACGCGCTGAAGAAGCACTGAACGAGGGCCGATCATGAGTCTACTCCTCATCATCGTCATCCTGCTGCTGCTCTTCGGCGGCGGCGGAGGCTACTACGCCTATCGCAGCTATGGCGGCTACGGTGGCGGCGGCGTGCTCGGCACTGTCGTGATCGTCCTCGTGGTCGTCTGGCTGCTGGGCGGGTTCCACCACGGATTCCACGGGCTGTAGACGAGGCCTGAAAGCCGGGCCCGAGATCAAGCCGTTGCGGTCAAGACGGCCAGAAAGGCCGCACCGTAACGCTCGATCTTTTTCTGTCCCATTCCCGGAATGCTCAAGAGATCGGCGAGATTGCGCGGCTGGTGTGTGGCCAGCGCGAGCAGCGTCGTGTCGTGAAAGATGACATAGGGCGGCACGCCCTGTTCGCGCGCAAGGCGGCTGCGCTCGGCGCGTAGAGCGTCGAACAGCGTATGGGTTGCGGCATCCATGGTGTCGCGATCCGCGCCGCGCTTGGCGGCTTTCTTGGCGCGCGCGGTGGCGGCGGGTTTGTCGTGGCGGAAGGCTACGCGCCGTTCGCCGCGCAAGATTGGCCGTGCCGTTTCGGTGAGCTGCAGCGCGCCATAGGAATCGTGCGCCACCATGATCGCGCCCAAAGCGACGAGCTGGCGGAAGACCGAACCCCATTGCTTCCGGTCCAGGTTCCGCCCTACGCCGAAGGTCGGCAACTGGTCGTGGCTCAGCCGTTCGATCTTCTCATTGGTGACGCCCTGCAGCACGTCGATCAAATGGCCGGCACCGAAGCGCTGGCCAGTGCGAATGACGGCGGACAGGGCCTTCTGCGCGGCTTCGGTGCCGTCCCACGACTCGGCCGGGTCGAGGCAGTTGTCGCAATTGCCACAGGGTTCGGCCAAGGCCTCGCCAAAATAGGCGAGCAGGGCCTGGCGGCGGCAACCCGTGGTTTCGCATAGGCCGAGCAGCGCATCGAGCTTGGCGCGCTCGACACGTTTCACCTCGGGCGGCGCTTCGCCGCTATCGATCATCTTTTGCCGCTGGACCACATCCTGCATGCCGTAGAGCAGCAGCGTCTCGGCCGCCAGCCCATCGCGGCCCGCGCGCCCGGTCTCCTGATAGAAGGCTTCGAGGCTGCTCGGCAGATCGAAATGGGCCACGAAGCGCACATCCGGTTTGTCGATGCCCATGCCAAAAGCGATGGTGGCCACGACCACGACACCATCGCCCTTGAGGAAGGCATCCTGATTGCGTTGGCGTGTCGCCACGTCGAGCCCGGCATGATAGGGCAGGGCGTCGATGCCCTGGGTCCGCAGCCATTCCGCCGTGTCGTCGACCTTGGCGCGGCTCAGGCAATAGACGATGCCGCTGTCACCCGCATGACGTTCACGAATGAAGGATAGAAGCTGTTTGCGCGGGTCGCTTTTGAGGGCGATCTCATAGCGGATATTCGGCCGGTCGAAGCTGGAGATGAATAGCTCGGCGCCATCCAGTTTGAGGCGGCGGCGTACGTCTTCCCGCGTCTGCGGATCGGCGGTGGCGGTCAGCGCGACGCGTGGCACGCCCGGGAAACGCTGCGCCAGAATGTCGAGTTTCATGTATTCGGGGCGGAAGTCGTGCCCCCATTGGCTGACGCAATGGGCCTCGTCGATCGCGAACAGGGCGATCTTCGCCTCGTCGAGAATGTCGAGAAAGGACGAGAGCAGCAGGCGTTCCGGCGAGACATAGATGAGATCGAGCCGTCCGGCACGCAGATCGGAGCGGATATCCCAGCGTTCCTCGTCGGTCAGGCTGGAATTCAACGCCGCGGCGCGCACGCCGGCTTGCAGCAGGCTTTCCACCTGGTCGCGCATCAGGGCGATCAGCGGCGAAACCACCACGCCGACACCGTCGCGGCATAAGGCCGGGATCTGATAGCAGATCGATTTGCCGCCGCCCGTCGGCATCAGCACGATCGCGTTTCCGCCGCCGACCAGATGGGCGATGATCGATTCTTGGTGGCCGCGGAATGCTTTGTGCCCGAACGTCGTGCGCAGGACGTCGAGCGGTGTGGACGAGTCGGCGCGGCCGGTGGTCATGCGGATGGTTTCTAAGCTCGCCCGTGCAGTGAGTGCGGGAGGAGATTATGGTGTAGCGCGCGGCGGCTCAAGACCTAGGACACCGATCGGCGATGAAAATGACGGCTCAAGACCTCGACCAAGTGACCAGCCTTACGCTGGGCCACTATGATGCGCGGGCCCCAGAATTCTGGGTTGGTACGCGCGATCACGATGTCAGCCAGAATATCGAAGCGCTGCTGAGCGCCATCGAAGGTGCGCCACCCTGCGCGATTCTCGATTTCGGCTGTGGGCCGGGCCGCGATCTCAAGGCTTTCGTCGATCTCGGCCATCGCCCGGTGGGGCTGGACGGGTCGTCGCGCTTCGTCGAGATGGCGCGGGCGCATAGCGGTTGTGAGGTCTGGCAGCAGGATTTCCTCAAGCTCGATCTACCCGCCGGTCGCTTCGACGGTGTTTTCGCCAACGCGTCGCTGTTTCATGTGCCCGGCCAGGAATTGCCGCGTGTCCTATCGGAACTGTACGCGACTTTGAAACCGCGTGGCGCGATCATGACGTCGAATCCGCGCGGCGCCGATGTCGAACAGTGGAATGGCGAGCGCTATGGCGCTTACCACAGTCTCGAAACCTGGCAGATCTACATGACGGGCGCAGGGTTCAGCGAGATCACCCACTACTACCGGCCCGAGGGCTTGCCACGCGATCAACAGCCCTGGTTGGCCAGCGTCTGGCGGAAGTCATAGGCGCCGATCCGAGAAGCGGGATGGTGAGCGGTCAGTTTTGCGATAGGCTCGCGGCCTCGAACAAGGACACAGCGTGAGCTGGGATAAGGCAAGGGAGAGCACCATGGCGGAACGCGTCGCGATCATCGGTTTGGGCGCCATGGGGCGCGGAATCGCTTCAAACCTTCTCGGTAAGGGCCGTGCGCTCACCGTCTACAATCGCTCCCCTGGCAAGGCCGAGGGTTTGAGCGGCGATCTGCGTGTTGCGTCGTCCCCGGCCGATGCTGCCAAGGGCGCGGCGTTTATCGTCTCGATCGTGGCCGATGACGCGGCCGTTGCCGGTATCATCGATGGCAAGGACGGTATCCTCGCCGGCATGGATGCCGACGCGATCCATATCTCCATGAGCACGATTGGCGTTGCCGCGGCACGCGAGTTTGCCGCGCAGCATGTGGCCGCCAAGCGCAACTATGTCAGCGCGCCGGTCTTCGGCCGCCCGCCGGTCGCCGCAGAAGGCAAGTTGCGACTCGCCGTTGCCGGGCCGAGCGCGCTGCTCGATCGCTGCAAGCCGCTGTTCGAACAGATGGGGCAGGCCGTATTCGTGATGGGCGAAAAGCCCGAACTGGCCAATGTGGTCAAGCTGGCCGGCAATGTCGCGATTGCATCGATGGCCGAGACCTTGGCCGAGACTTTCGCGCTGACCAGCAAGTCGGGCATCGACACGGCGAAGTTCATGGAATTGATCACCACCGTGTTCGGCTCGCCGATGTACACCAACTACGCGACGATCATGCAGCAGGAGAAGTTCGACACGAACGGCTTCAAGCTGAAGCTGGCGTATAAGGATCTCGGCCTCGCCGCGCAGGCCGCTCAGGCGGCGCAGGTGCCGATGCCGTTGTTATCCACAGTCCACGCCCAGTTGATGGCCGGCGTGGCGCGCGGCATGGGCGATCTCGATCTCACGGCGGTCTCGCGCGTGGTCAAAGCCAACGCGGGGTTGTAACTCGGTCAAATTCGATCCGAGAGAGTCACCCGAAGTTCATCGAACCGGCACGGGCCTGTCATGGCCCTCGCGTAGTGTGGTGCTGCGAACAACGGTACCGACGCGGAGGATTGCCATGACCAAAGCGCATATCGCCGAACATCACCGTAAAGCCGCCGAACATCATGAAAAGGCCGCCCATCACCACCGGATGGCTGCCGAACATCATGATGACGAAGATCATATCACCGGCGCCCACCACGCTCATGTGGCGCACGGCCATCATCTGCATGCCAGCCACCACGCCACCGAAGCCGGCAAGCTGCATGTGGAGCATCACGGGCACCACGAGCAAGAAGAAGCCGCCGAATAACGGCAGCGGCCAATCGGTCGCCGCCCCGGAGAAACCAGGGCGGCGATAACCGATCTCGGAAATTGAATTAGGCGCGGACCGTCGCGAGGAACTGCACCATCTCGTGGCGCAGATCGCTCGATTGACGGTTGAGCGACGATGACGAGCGCGACACCACTGTGGCACCGTCACGCACTTGCTTCGTTACATCCTTCAGGCGCGTTACCGTGCCGGACACGCGCTGGGCGCCGTCCGCCGCCTGCGTGGCGTTGCGGCTGATTTCCTTGGTCGCGGCCGATTGTTCCTCGACGGCGGCGGCAATGGTGGACACAGCAGTGTCGATCGAACCGATCACGCCGCCGATCTCGCGGATCGCGCTCACGGCCGCTTCGGTGGCCTTGTTCACGGATTCGATCTGATCGGTGATCTCGCCGGTTGCCTTGGCGGTCTGCGTGGCCAGCTGCTTCACTTCGTTGGCGACGACCGCGAAGCCCTTGCCTACATCGCCGGCGCGCGCCGCTTCGATGGTGGCGTTGAGCGCCAGAAGATTGGTCTTGGCGGCAATGTCGTTGATCAGATTGGCGACGTCGTTGATGCGCGCCACGGCAGCCGAAAGGCCCTGCACCAGCTTGTCGGTCTCGCCGGCGCTGGCCACGGCTTGGCTCGACACTTTCGAGGAGAGCTGTATCTGATGCGAAATCTCGGTGATCGAGGCGGTCAACTGCTCGGTCGCGGCGGCTACAGTCTCGATGCTCGATGTCACCTCGTTGGCGGCATCGGCCACGTCGTTCACATCGACGGCGGCTTCTTCGGATACATGAGTCATCGAGCGGGCGGCGTTGTCGTTCTCGCCCACGGCCGAGACGATCGACTCGACCACGCCTTTGATGCTGCCTTCGAAATTGTCGGCCAGCGCCAGCAGAGAATCGCGGCGCTGACGTTCCATCTCGGTCTTGGCGGTTTCATGCTGGGCCCGGAGTGATTCGGCGGCTTGCGCCTGATCGCGGAGAATCTGAATGGCACGAGCCAGCTTGCCGACCTCGTCGGCGCGGCCGATGGCGGGGATCGCGATCGCATAGTCGCCGGTGCCGAGCTGCGTCGTTACGTCGGCCAGCGCGGTGATCGGCTTCGAAATCGTCCGCGACAACAGATAAGCGATGGCCGAAGCGATCAGCAGGATCACCAGGCCGATCCCGCCCAGGCGTTCGGCGGCATGCCAATAACGCGTATCGATGTCGTCGATATAGGTGCCGGTGCCGAACAGCCAGCCCCACGGCTGGTAAGGCACCACCGAAGAGACCTTTGGCGCCGGCACGTCGGAATTCGGTCGCTTGAACACGTAGAACAGATGACCGCCACCGGACTGGCCGATCTTCACCATGTCGCGCACATAGGCATAGCCAGTCGGATCTTTGAGATCGATGAAGCTTTTGCCTTCGCGCGTTTGGTCCGCGCCATGAATGCGGTTCACGCCATTGAAGTCGTAAGCGAAGAAGTATTCCTTGCCGTCGTAGCGCAGGCCGCGAATGGCGGCCTTGGCCATTTCCTGCGCGGTCTTGGTGTCGAACTCGCCCTTCTTGGCACGCTCGTCGAAGGATTGGGCGATATTGCGCGCCACTTCGGCTAGGCTATTGGTCTTCGAGATGCTGTCCGCAACCATCGAGTCTTTCATCGTGTTCGCGGCGCAGAAGGCCAAGACGATTAGGCCGACGGCGCTGATCGCGACGATGCCGAACAGACGAATGGCAATGCTCTTAATCTTCATAACGTCCTCATACACGAGCGGTGTCGCAGGCCGCTTTAGCCCCTGTGGCGACCCTGGAACGTTATGCGTGCTGTATGAATGCGGAACGTCCGTACTGTTTCGGAATATATCGCAGGAACGCTAAATATCCCCGCGTTCGGCACGAATTCGATCATATGCGGCGTTGATCGCGGCCATTTTCCGGGTGGCGAGTTCCACATATTCCTTGGGCAGGCCCTTAGCCGTCAGGGTGTCCGGGTGGTGCTGGCGGACCAGTTCGCGCCAGACGGCTTTGATCTCGTCCGTTGTCGCCGTCCGCGCCACACCCAGGACGGCATAGGGATCTTCTTCGCTTGAGCCACCCGCCGTATTGGCCCGTGCACCAGTCAGATTGAAGGCTTGGGCAACCTTGGCCAGGAACGCGCTCTCTGCCGGCTGCAGGGGGCCGTCCGACAGGGCAATACGCTTGAGCGCGTCGAGCACGCCGACCAGCAGAACGGGCGCGTCGGAGAAAGCCTGGCCCAGGCGACGTGCGTAGACCTCGTAGCCGTCAGATGTCCGCTTGGCCTTGTCGTATTGCGTGCCGACCGCGCTCATCTGATCAGGCCGGATCTGGAACTCGGCCTTGAAGGCGTCGACCTCGGCGCGGCTGACCGGGCCATCGGCCTTGGAGAGCTTGGCCGAGAGCGCGATCACGCATTCGCTGAACAGCGCCTGGCGCTTGGCGAAGGGATTCCACTGGCCGCCGCCCCACCCCTTCTTGGCGAACCAATGGTCGAACAGATGGCCGACGATCAGGCCGATCACAGCGCCCGGCAGGAACCCGAACCGAAAGCCGATCAGGACGCCGATAATTTTCCCCAAAAACATTGATGCAGACTGCATGCAGCCGCGCTTTATGGCAAGGCTTGCGCTTCTGTGCGACAACGGCAAAAGTCCTTCTCCGCCCTTGAGGGGGGAGAAGGATTGAGGATGAGGTGGGGTATCGGCGCCCACCTCACCCCAGCCCTCTCCGCCCTGAGGGCAGAGAGGGAGTTCTTTGTCGGATGACAGGCTGGCAATTCTGGATCGACCGGGGCGGCACCTTCACCGATATCGTGGCGCGGCAACCCGATGGCGCGTTGATCACCGCCAAGCTGCTGAGCGAAGACCCAGGCCACTACGATGACGCGGCGGTCGAGGGTATTCGCCGACTTCTGGGTATCGCCCCCGGGCAGCCGTTTCCCGACCATCTGGTCGACGCGGTGCGCATGGGCACCACGGTGGCCACCAACGCACTGTTGGAACGGCATGGCGAGCCGACCGCGCTCGTGATCTCCCAAGGTTTTGCCGATGTGCTGACCATCGGCACCCAGGCGCGGCCCGATCTGTTCGCGCGCGAAATCCGCCTGCCGCCGCCGCTGCACTCTTTCGTGGTCGAAGTGCCCGAGCGGGTGACCGCAGAAGGCGAGGTGTTACGGCCGCTGGATCGCGATGCGGCGCGCGCGCGGTTGACCGATGCCTATGCTGCTGGGCTGCGCGCCTGCGCCATCATCTTCATGCATGGTTGGCGGCATCCCGCCCATGAACGCACGGTGGCCGAAATCGCCCGCGCGGTGGGCTTCACCCAGGTCTCGGTCAGTCACGAAGTCAACCCGCTGATGAAGCTGGTGCCGCGCGGCGCGACCACGGTGGCCGACGCCTATGTCTCGCCGGTGCTCGGCCGCCATGTGAACCGCATGGCGTCGCAACTCGGCAAGACGCGGCTGTTCCTGATGCAGTCGAGCGGTGGCTTGGCCGAGGCGACGCGGTTGCGCGGCAAGGATGCGCTGCTCTCGGGCCCTGCCGGTGGCGTGGTCGGAGCGGCGCGCACGGCAGCGATGGCCGGGTTCAAGCGTATCATCGGTTTCGACATGGGTGGCACCTCGACCGATGTCTGCCGCTATGACGGCGCCTATGAGCGCAGCTTCGAGACCGAAGTGGCCGGCGTAAAGGTGCGCGCGCCGATGATGCTGATCCACACGGTGGCGGCGGGTGGCGGTTCGATCCTGCATTACGACGGGATGCGCTTCGCCGTCGGTCCCGACTCGGCCGGCGCCGATCCGGGCCCGGCCTGTTATCGCAAGGGCGGGCCGCTGGCGATTACCGATGCCAATCTGATGGTCGGCAAGATCGTGCCGCGCTTCTTTCCAAAGGTCTTCGGCCCGAATGCCGATCAGGATCTCGATCCCGATGCGGTGCGTGCCAAATTCGAGGCGATGGCCAAGCAGGTCGGCAAGGACCGTCGTGCAGTTGCTGATGGCTTTATTGCCGTGGCGGTCGAGAACATGGCGCAGGCGATCAAGCGCATCTCGATCGAGCGCGGCTACGATCTCGACGGTACGGCGCTGGCCTCTTTCGGTGGCGCGGGTGGACAGCATGCCTGTCTGGTCGCCGATGCACTGGGGATGGAGACCGTGTTCCTGCACCCGCTGGCCGGTGTGCTCTCGGCCTATGGGATGGGGTTGGCCGATCTGCGCGCGCTGAAGACGCAGGCGGTGGAGGCGAGCCTCGACGAAGCCACAGCCAAGACGCTGATGGACATCGCGGCCCGACTCGAGATCGAAGCGCGGTCCGAGCTGGAACGCCAGGGCATCGCGATCGACCTGATCAAGGCTGTCGCGCGTGTGGCGCTGCGTGTCGCCGGATCGGATACGGCGCTGGAAGTGCCGCTGGGCAATCGTGCCGCGCTGATCGAGGCCTTTGGCGTGGCCCATCGCCGCCAGTTCGGTTTCGCGCCCGGTACTGCAGCGCTGATCGTCGAATCTGTGACGGCCGAGGCCGAGGGCGGTGGCCTTTCGGTCGACGAACCGCCGCAAGAAAAGCGCCGCGCCGGCTCGGTCGCGCCGCTCGATACGGTCGAGATGTATAGCCAGGGCGAGGCACATCAGGCGCAGGTGTTCGATCGCGCCGCGATGGAGCCCGACGATGTGGTGATGGGCCCGGCGATCATCATCGAGTCGACCGCGACCACGGTGGTCGAGCCGGGCTGGAGCGCGACGATGGATGTGCGCGGCAATCTGGTACTCACGCGTGCTGTGCCGCGGCCGAAGCGCCTTGCCATCGGCACCCAGGTCGACCCGGTGACCTTGGCCGTGTTCAATGCGCTGTTCATGTCGATCGCCGAGCAGATGGGCGCGGTGCTGGCCAACACAGCGCACTCGGTCAACATCAAGGAACGGCTGGATTTCTCCTGTGCGCTGTTCGACGCGGGCGGTGGGTTGATCGCCAATGCACCGCACATTCCCGTCCATCTCGGCAGTATGAGTGACGCCGTGCGCGCCATCATTTCGCGCTACGGCAAAAAGCTGAAGCCGGGCGATGCCTATGTGCTCAACGATCCCTATCACGGCGGCACGCATCTGCCCGATATCACCGTCATCGCCCCCTATTTCCGCGACGGCAAAATCCTGTTCTTCCTCGGCGCGCGCGGACACCATGCCGATATCGGCGGCGCGACGCCGGGCTCGATGCCACCCGACAGCCAGCGCATCGAGGAAGAGGGCGCGCTGCTCGACTCGCTGATGCTGGTCGACGGCGGCGTGCTGCGCGAAGAGGCGACGCGCGCGGAATTCCTCAAGGGTCCGTGGCCGGCGCGCGATGTCGAACGCAACATGGCCGATCTGCACGCGCAGCTCGCTTCGATGGCGCGCGGCCAGATCGAACTCGACGCACTGATCGATCGCTACGGTGCCGAGACCGTGCTCGCCTATGTCGGCCATGTGCAGGACAACGCCGAGGAGTGCGTCCGCCGCGTCATCGCGACGCTGAAGGACGGCACCTTCGCCGTCGAAATGGACGATGGCGGTATCATCAAGGTCGCGATCACCGTGGACAAGGCAAAGCGCTCGGCGCGGGTCGATTTCACCGGCACATCCGAGCAGCGCAAGGGCAACACCAACGCGCCTTTTGCCGTGGCCAAGGCCGCCGTGCTCTACACCTTCCGCACCCTGGTCGACGAGGCGATTCCGCTCAACGAAGGTTGTCTCAAGCCGCTCGAACTGGTCGCGCCCGAGGGCTGCATGCTCCGTCCACGCGCCGGTGCCGCGGTGGCGGGCGGCAATGTCGAGACCTCGATGGCCACGGTCGATTGCCTGATGGGCGCGCTCGGCGTGCTCGCCTCCAGCCAAAGTACGATGAACAACCTCACCTTCGGCGATGCGCGTCGGCAATATTACGAGACGATCTGCGGCGGCGCGGGTGCCGGGCAGGGTTTCGTCGGCGCCTCGGCCGTCCACACCCACATGACCAATAGCCGCCTCACCGATCCCGAGGTGATCGAATGGCGTTTCCCGGTGCTGGTGGATGGGTTCTCGATCCGTCATGGTTCGGGCGGCGCAGGACACTGGCATGGCGGCGACGGCGTGGTGCGCCGGCTCACCTTCCGCGAACCGATGGATGCCGCGATCCTCTCCAACCGTCGGCGTGTGCCACCCTTCGGTCTGGCGGGTGGTGCGCCGGGTAAGGCCGGTCGCAACGCGGTCGAGCGCAAAAATGGCAGCGTCGAGGAATTGGCTCACACCGCGCGCACCAAGATGGCGCCGGGTGATACACTGGTGATCGAAACCCCCGGCGGTGGCGGGTATGGGGAAGCGGCGGAGTAGAACACCGCTATAGCTACTCCAATATCGCGGCGTGCAAAATGGAACGGAACAACCCGCTTCCTAAACGGTAATTAATCCGGACAGCCGCAACCTTCTGCTCGTCCGGGGCGAATAGCTCATAGACCGCGTTGTTCCGTGGTAGTTTTCCTCACGCCCGTGGGAGCTTTGCATGTTGATCCGTCGCGCCCCCGATATCCGTCCTTCCGAGATCACCCCTGAATCGATTTATCTCGGCCGCCGCGCCTTTATGGCCGGCACTGGCGCGTTGCTCGCCGGGTCGGCCATCCCCGGTATCGCCTTTGCCGATGTAGAACCCCAGGCGCTGCCGAAGGTGATCAAGAGCAAGTACACGGTCGATGAGAAGGTGAACTCGTACAAAGAGATAACGACGTATAACAATTTCTACGAATACGGCACCGACAAGGGCGAGCCGGCGGTCAACGCGCCCGGCCTGCTCAAGCCGAGTCCCTGGACCGTGACGGTCGATGGCGAGTGCAATAAGCCCGGCACGGTCGATGTCGACGATTTCATCAAGACCAGCGCGCTCGAAGAACGGGTCTATCGCCACCGCTGTGTCGAGGCATGGTCGATGGTGATCCCCTGGGTCGGCGTGCCGCTGGCCGACGTGATCAAACGCTTCGAGCCGAACGGTAACGCCAAATATGTCGCATTCCAGACGCTCGACGATCCCAAGCAGATGCCCGGAGAGAAGAGCGACCTCGTCTATCCCTGGCCCTATACCGAGGGTCTGCGTATGGATGAGGCGATGAACGCGCTGACGCTGCTCTCGGTCGGTCTCTACGGTAAGACCCTGGCGGCGCAGAACGGCGCGCCGATTCGTCTGGTGGTGCCGTGGAAGTATGGCTTCAAGGACATCAAGTCGATCGTGCGCATCAGCTTCGTGCGGAACCAGCCGAAGACGATGTGGAATCAGATCGCCGCAGACGAATATGGCTTCTACGCCAATGTGAATCCCAACCATGATCATCCGCGTTGGAGCCAGGCCAAGGAACGCCGCATCGGCGAATTCCTCCGCCGCCCGACGCTGATGTTCAATGGTTACACGGAACAGGTCGCGTCGCTCTATTCCGGCATGAACCTGGACACCTGGTATTGATCGGAGCCGCGTGATGGCC
This sequence comes from Magnetospirillaceae bacterium, assembly GCA_036490215.1. Taxonomy (GTDB): domain Bacteria; phylum Pseudomonadota; class Alphaproteobacteria; order Rhodospirillales; family Magnetospirillaceae; genus JASHSH01. Next base: position 115,435 of record DASXEH010000017.1, on the reverse strand, counting down.
GGGCCGCGTTCACTGCCGTGGTGGAAGCCGACGATCAAGACCGGCCTCCATGCGCTTTACACTTTGCCGATCCTGGCGCTGCTGGCGCGTGGCTATGCCGATTACAGCGGCACCGACTTTCTCGGCGGGCTGGGCGTCAACCCGATCGAGACGGTGATCCGTAATCTCGGCGACTGGTCGATCCGATTCCTGATCGTTGCTCTCGCGGTGACACCGGTGCGGCGCATCAGCGGTCTGCCGCAGATCGCGCGCTATCGCCGCATGCTGGGGCTCTGGGCCTTTGCCTATGTGACGATCCACCTGCTGTTCTTCATCGGTGTGGATCAGTATTTCGACTGGCACGAGATCTGGAAAGAGATCCTGAAGAACAAGTTCATCACGGTGGGTATGCTGGGCTTCGTGTTCCTGCTGCCCCTCGCGCTGACCTCGACAAGCGGCATGATCCGCCGGCTTGGCGCGGCGCGGTGGCGGCGGCTTCATCGGTTGGTGTATTTCGCCGGTATCGCCGGTGCGATTCATTACATCTGGATGGTAAAGGCCATCACAATTGAACCGGTGATCTATACCGCGATCATTGCCATACTCCTGGCGATGCGCGTTTTCTGGTGGGCGCAAACCCGCCAGGCGATCGCGCCGCAACGGGTGGCAAGCAAGGCGGGGTAGGGATGACGGGACGGCGGGTTCTGGCTCTGGTCGGTATCGTCGCGCTTCTCGCGCCTTCGGCCGAGGCGCTTGCCAAGGCGCGCGGCTGTTTCACGAAGAAGGAACAGCAGGCCGAAGAGGTGGTGCGCCAGGGATTGCGGATGCGTGAAGGCGGCGAGGGCTGCGATGGCGCGCCCTGGTACGCCGAAACCAAACCGCTCTGGGACATGGTCAACCAGCAGTTCGGCGCGCAATTCGCCGAGCAGACCGATATCCGCAACAAGGCGTTTATGCGCGAGTTCGAGAACGACGCCGAACACAAGCTGAGCTTGTGGAACGCGCGGATCGTCTTCTATTTCCGCAATTATCCGTTGTCAGCCGGCTATTGCACCACGGTCAAGAAGATGCTGACCGATGCACCGCAGAAAGGCTGGAAGGACATCATCAAGCAGGCGCATTACGCCCGCGACGAAATCCGCATGACCTACGAGCCGTGCGACAAGTGACGGATCACCAATGATCCGTCACTCCCGCGCCGCGCGCTTCGCGCGCTAACTTGATTTGCCCGCAAAGCGGGACCGGGGGTCCAGGGTCACATGGGAAACGGCCCTGGATGCCCGCCTGCGCGGGCATGACGAACTAAATTTCGACTACGCCGCACGGCGGCCGCCGCGTTCCGTGGCAATCTCGAATTTAGGCGGCTCGGCCGCCGTGCAGGCTCGACCAGGCCACCGGGTCGTGCAGGAATCGGCGCACCTCTTCGACCGTTGCGCGGTCGAGGCTGCCGTCCTGTTCGGCCACGTCGAACACATCCCACCAATTGGCCAGGAAGTGCAGGCGCACGTCGATCTCTTCCAGCGTCTTCAGCGCTTCCGGGAAGACCCCATAGAAAAACACGACGAAGCAGTCGTTGACGGTCATGCCGGCGGTACGGAGCGCCTTGCAGAAATTCACCTTGCTGGTGCCGTCCGAGGCCAGGTCTTCGACCAGTACCGCGCGGTCACCCGCTTCGACGGCGCCTTCGATCTGCGCATTGCGGCCAAAGCCCTTGGCCTGTTTGCGCACATAAAGCATCGGCAGCGACAGCGCGTCGGAAATCCAGGCGGCGAAGGGGATGCCGGCGGTCTCGCCACCCGCCACCGCGTCGATCGACTCGAAGCCGATCTCCCGGGTCAGGGCTTGGGCGGCCATCTCGGTGATCTTCTTGCGCGCGCGCGGAAAGGAAATCAGGCGGCGGCAATCGACATAGACCGGCGTCTTCCAGCCGGAGGTGAGCGTGAACGGCTCTTCCGGGCGGAAGCCGATCGATTTGGTCTCAAGCAGGATACGGGCCGTGGCCAAGCCGGCCTGCCGCTGCTCGGGCGTGCGCGAGGCGGACTGCATGGGCGAACTCCGGTCTACGATTTGGGATCGGGGTGCCCGTCGCCGCAGCGCGGGCCTCGGTCGATTTTTTAGGGCGAAAGACGCGGCGTTGCAACAAGAAGGACACATCCACCGAGACGACTCTTGCATGGCGGGATTGCGTCGCTCACTTTATCCACAGGCTTACCCACGGAACGATCCCAGGAAACATCGCTTGAGCCTGAAAATGCGCCAACACGACCATAGCCGGTGGCATCACAGTCATCGTTTCGAGACCGGACTCGAGGCCAGTGCCGAGCGCCGCACCCGCTGGGTGCTGGGGCTGACGTTGACGATGATGGTTGTCGAGATCGTGGCCGGCTACGCGTTCCAGTCGATGGCGCTCTTGGCCGATGGCTGGCACATGTCGACTCATGCCGCCGCCATGGGCATCGCCGCCTTCGCCTATCGTTTCGCACGGCGCAAGGCGTCGAGCCCCGAGTTCGCCTTCGGCACCGGCAAGGTCGGGTCGCTGGCAGGCTATACCAGTGCGATCATTCTGGCGGCGATCGCGCTCTTGGTGGTCTGGCAGTCGGCCGAACATCTGCTGACGCCCGAGACGATTGCGTTTGATGAGGCCATCCCGATCGCCGTAGTCGGCCTGCTGGTCAATATCGTCAGCGCCGGCATCCTTGGTGGCGGACACGACCATGACCATGGGCACGATCATAACCATGATCATCAGCGCGCCGCCCACGGCCATCACGATCATGGTCCCGCCGCGCATACCGATCAGAATCTGCGCGCGGCCTATGTTCATGTTCTGGCCGATGCGCTGACCTCGGTCTTTGCCATCGCCGCGCTGCTGCTCGGGCGCTATGCCGGGCTCGTTTGGCTCGACCCGGTAATGGGCATTGTCGGCGCGGGCGTGATTGTCAGCTGGGCCTACGGGCTGTTGAAACAGAGCGGTCGAACCTTGCTCGATTGGCGTGGCGATGGCGGGCTCGAAAGCGAGGTGCGCACCGCTCTCGAGCGTGAGGGCGACAACGAAATCGCCGACCTGCATATCTGGCCGGTGGGGCCGGGCCATTATGGCGTGATCGCGACCGTGGTCACCCATCAGTCGCGCGACCCCGATCACTACAAGGAATTGCTCAAGGGGATCGATGAGCTCAGCCACGTCACGATCGAAGTGCAGACCTGCGCGGCACCGCCCCTATCAGCCTGACGCCTCGGCATGATCGCTAGAGCTGTCGCCCGCCCGCTTTGAGGATGGCCGTCGAAAACCGCTGGATGAAGGTTTCGGCCGCATCGTTGGTCGCGAAGCCGATCTTGTGAACCGGGTTTCTGGCGTCGTTGACGGCGATCGAAACCGTAGACTGGCTGCCTTGTTTTCCGTCGCACCGCACGCTGCGGACGGCGTGGATGGAATAGGGCTGACCAAGGATCGCAATCGTTTGAGCTGTATAGTCGACCGTAATGCCGGCCTGTGAGAACGAGTGCTCGTTCTCGACGTAGTTGTTGCGCCTCAGATAGAAAACACCCGATGCGCCGCAGAACAGTAGCAAAAGTACGGTGACGATGATGGCGAGGTCCACATTTCCCCCAGCGCAACCATGCCACCTATGATTGTGCCTTGGTGCGGCAGAAGGAGCAACAGGCGAACCACGTAACGGTCGAGTTTCTTGTGGACATCTTCAAGAACAGAGTGCCGCGCTGTTCAGATGAGTATTTTCTTATTCAATTTCTATTTTTTATAAATCGAAGCGCGGGCGGAAATGTTCCGGAAAGGTTGGGCGATCAACCGCCGCCGGCTAGTCGAGACGATGCAGAATAACGTCGCCGCTGCCGCCCATCGCCGACCAGTGCCCGGCCAGAGTGCCGTCGGCTTGCAGCTTATAAACAAGTGTTGAATGCGGTGTTTTGAGGTGGAGGCCCTCGGCGTCGATAGGTCCGTCGACAAGATAGGACCCGCCGGTTTCGTCATGGGCCGCAGGGCCGAAGGTGTAGGACCCCTCGGCGCGGTCGATTGTGGACACTTTCTCGATGGTCAGCAGGGTTTCACGCCCGCCGCCGATATACCAGCCGTACCAATGCCCGATATAGGGTGAGTCGATTGAAATGGTTTTAGATACAAACGTTTTGGCTTTCGGCAGGCGCGCGGCCACTTCGGCCAGGCTCGGCTGGTGTGGCGCGCAGGCGAAGGCGCCGGGCGGCTGCGGCGTATCGATGAAGGCCAGGATGCAACTGCCGTAATAGGCGGCGAAGGACTCGCCCATTCCCGCCGTATGCCCTTCGAAGCCCGGTGGTCGATCGATCACCGCGTAGGGGATACCCTTTGCGGCCAGAACCCGTGCGAAAGCCGGCCCACGGCCGCCCGGATCGAAATCGTCGCCCTTGAACAGCACGATCATCGTCGGCGTGGGCGCCATCTTCGCCGCGATATCGACGATCTCGGCATTGCGGTCGCGGGCCGGTGCGAAGCTGCCGTATTCCGCCGGCGACATGCCGATGATCGCGTCGAAGGTGCCCGGCCGGGCGGCCACTTCGATCGAAATCCAGGCGCCGAAGCTCTGCCCGACCGAGACGATCCGGCGATAGCCTTGCTCGCGCAATTGAACGGCTTTGCCCGCCAGGATCGCGTCGGAATGGTCGGCGCGATCGTCGACCAAGGGGCGGAGCAGAGTAAACACATCCCAGCCATGGGCGCGCGCGGCATCCAGGAAGAAGGGCGGCTCGCCGCTCGAATCCTCTTCATAGTCGAGCCCATGATTGTAGATGATCGCGCCCTTGGCAGCAGCGGGACCCAGCATCGGTGCGTTGGCATTGGCCGCTTCCAAGACGACGGCGGCATCACTGCGGCGTGGCGTCTCCTCGGCAGCACAGGCCGCAAGCAGGACCAGGCTTGTCGCGATCGCGCGCAGTGTTCCGGATTTCATCGGGCCGCCGCGATGGCTTGGCGATGCAGCGCGGCCGAGCCTGCGCTGAAGCAGCAGAAGATGATCTCACTGATGTTGACCGGCGCCGCCAGTGCTTCACGTACCGCGATCGGCGCGGCGCGCTCGGGCGGGAAGCCATAGATGCCGGTCGAGATGGCCGGGAACGCGATGCGGCCTATACCATGTTCGGCGGCGATCTCGAGTGAGCGGCGATAGCACGAGGCCAGCAGCGCATCTTCATTTGCATTACCGCCGCGCCACACCGGCCCGACCGTGTGGATCACATGCCGCGCGGGCAGGCGATAGGCTTTGGTGATTTTGGCATCGCCGGTCTTGCAGCCGCCGAGGGTGCGGCATTCGGCCAGCAACTCCGGCCCGGCCGCACGGTGGATCGCACCATCGACGCCACCGCCGCCCAACAGCGATTCATTCGCCGCGTTGACGATGGCATCGACATCGAGCTTGGTGATATCGCCTTCGACGACGGTGAGGGTGGACATGGTACCCCCCACCCTAACCCTCCCCCTCAAGGGGGGAGGGGATAGAGAGCTTCACCCTCCCCCCTTGAGGGGGAGGGAGGGGTGGGGGGTGAATCACACCGCTTTCGAGTGCCGGGTTTCGCCGGCTTTGAGATAGCGGTCGAAGCGCGCGCAGGCGGCGCGGACCAGTGGTCGGCCCTCATCGGTCATCGCGATCTTGCGGCCCGCGCGCGTCAGCAGCCCATCGGCTTCCATATCGGCCAGTGCGGCGATGTCGCCGTCGAACTGTGCCGGATCGAAACCCATCGTCTCGCCCATCGCGTCGAGATCGATGCGCAAGTCGCACATCAACCGCTCGATGACGGTGCGGCGCAGTCTGTCGTCGTCCGACAGCGCGATGCCGCGTGCGGTGGCCAGGCTGTTCTGGCGGATGATCTGCTTATAGGCGCGGATATCGCCGTCATTGACGATATAGCCCTGCGGCAGCGAGCCGATGCCCGATGCGCCCAGACCGATCAGCGCCGGTGCGGCGTCGGTGGTGTAGCCCTGGAAGTTGCGGTGCAGGCGGCCTTCGGTCAGGGCTTTCGCGATCTCGTCATCCTTGCGCGCGAAGTGGTCGAGGCCGACGGCGACATAACCCGATTCGGCCAAGCGCGCGGCGGCTGCATCGTATTGCTGCCAGCGCTGGGTCATGTCGGGCAGCGCCGCCTCGGGGATCAACGTCTGGTGCTTCTTCATCCACGGCACATGGGCATAGCCGAACAGCGCGATGCGCCGCGGCGCCAAGCCGATCGCCTGGTCGATCGTTTCGACCACGGTGTCTACGGTCTGATAGGGCAGGCCGTAGATCAGATCCATGTTGATCTCGGTCACACCGTCTTCGCGCAGCCAGTCGAAGACGCGCGCGGTGATGTCATAGGGCTGGATGCGGTTGATCGCCTCCTGCACCTTCGCATTGAAATCCTGCACGCCCATGCTGGCGCGCGTCACGCCGCAGGCCACCATCGCGCGGACATACTCGCGGTCGGTGGTGCGCGGGTCGAGTTCGACGGCGATCTCGGCATCACGCGCGAAGGCAAAGCTCTTGCGCAGGCGATCGACCGTCGCGGTGAAATCCTCGGGCGTGAGGATGGTCGGCGTGCCGCCGCCGAAATGGACGTGGCGCGCGGTCATCGTCGTCGGCAACCGCTCGGCGACGAGTTCGATCTCGCGCCACAGGCAATCCATGTAGTCGGTGACCGGCTCGTATTTCTTGGTGATCTTCAGATTGCAGGCGCAGAACCAGCACATCTCGGCGCAATAGGCGATGTGCAGATAGAGCGACAGCGGCATATCGGTGGGCAACTCGCCCAGCCATTTGCCATAGGCCGCCGCGCCCACCGATGGGCCGAAATGCGGCGCGGTCGGGTAGGAGGTGTAGCGCGGGACGCGTAGATCGTATTTGGCGGCGAGATCCGCGCGCATCGCGACCCTTATGAACCCGACTCGAGCGGCAGGCCTGCATTGGCCCAGGCGATGATGCCGCCGGCCATGCGGTTGATTTCGCCCTTATAGCCGCTTTGCAGCAGGATGCCGGCGGCCGTGCCGCAGCGATTGGCGGTGCGGCAATGGAGCAGGAGGTGCTTGCCTTCGGGAATCTGCGGCAGATCGCTCGGGTTGAACGACGACAAGGCGCGCAGATGGGCTCCCTTGATATGGGCAGCCTGGTATTCGTTCGCTTCACGCACATCCACCACGACCGCCTTGCCCGAATCGATCCAGTCTTGGGCGGTCTGCACGTCGATCATCTTCACTTGGTCCGGCATTGTGTCCTTCGCGAGTACAACCATAGGGCACCCGTGGGATTGGAGTTCCGTGCAAGATCAATGGGGATGCAGGGGTTCAATCACAAGGGAAGGGGCATAATATACTGGTCCCCGCCCGTGACAATCGAGGGCTGCATATGCCGCCGTTCCCTCGGCGCGGGACCGCTGTATAGTGTGCCCGGTTCGCCCGGGGTTTGCCCCGTATTGTTCGAGAATCGCCTAGGATTTCCGTGCCCGACACCGCTTCCGCCAACACTGCGTCAGACGACACGCTGCTCGATGCCCGCGGCTGGACCTGCCCTTTGCCGGTCCTGCGGGCGCGCAAGCTGTTGAAAGCGATGCCGATCGGCGAGAATCTCCAAATCCTTGCCACCGATCCGGGGTCCGTGCGCGATTTCGAAGCGTTCTGCCGTCAAACCGGCAATACGCTGCTCGAATCGCGCGAGGATACCGACGGTGTCTATCACTACCGCATCAAGAAGGTCGTATGAACCAGCCCAACCCAACTACCCCCAATTTGGCAGATCCACGCTTCGACCCGGCCGTCCGTAGGCGCCGCAACCGTAAGGTTGCCGTGATCCTGGCCATCATCGCCGTGGCCTTCTATGTCGGTATCGGCCTGCGCTGGCATCTGAACTGACGCCATGGGCATCACGATCAACGACACGCTGTCGGCGATATTGCCGCATCTGACCGCGTTCCTGAACGCGCTGGCCGGCGTACTGATCACGATCGGCTATTGGATGATCCGCACCAAGCGCCGCACCGCGCATAAGACGATCATGACGGCCGCGGTGATTTGCTCGGCGCTGTTCCTGGTCTCCTATGTGCTGAACCACCTGACGCATCCGGTCTATGTGTTCCGCGGCGAGGGGATCATCCGGCCGATCTATTTCGCGATGCTGACCTCGCATGTGATCCTGGCGATCGTGGTGACGCCGATGGTGGCGCTGACCTTCATCCGCGCGCGGCGCGCCTGGGCCATCGCGGGCGAGGCGGGTGTGGCGTCCGGCAACTTCAAGCGCCACCGGGCGCTGGCGCGCTGGACTTTCCCGATCTGGCTCTATGTCTCGATCACGGGGATCATCGTCTATCTGATGGTCTACCAGATTTACGCGGCGCCCCAATGATGGGAGTGGGCTAATGCCACGCGATCCCATCGGCGCGGGAGCAGGCGGTTCGCCGATCATATTGGAGCCGATGGCGCGGCGTGCGCTGTATGGCTGGCTGTTGCTGGGCGGCGCTGCGCTCGCGATCGCGGGCGTGCTGGCACTGTTGCTGGCCGTGGCGCGGACACCCGGCGTCGAGACCTGGTTTCCGTGGTCCGAGCAAAGTGCCTTCCGCAAGGTACTGGTCTCGCATGTCGTCTTCGCCTTCGTGCTGTGGTTCTGGGCGATGCTGGGCGGGCTGGCTGTCGCTGCACGTGGCAATGGTCGCGTCGGGACGATGGGTCTGGTACTGGCCATCATCGGCGCGGCGGTGGTGCTGGTGACCGCGCTGATCGGCCGTGGCGAGCCGGTGCTCAGCAATTATGTGCCCGTGCTGACCGATTCGGTCTTCCTGGGTGGGCTCGGCTTGTTCGCATTAGGCGTGGCGCTGCCCGCCGGGCATCTGCTGATCCATCCGCCGCGCCATCATCCGCCGCTGGCCACCGGCATCGTTGCCGCCGGCGCGATCTTCCTGATGGCGGCGCTGTGTTTCGTCCTGGCCTGGCGCGGGTTGCCCGAGGGCGCCGACCCCTTCGGCCATATGGACACGCTGTTCTGGGGTGCCGGCCATCTGCTGCAATTCGTCTACACCGCGCTGCTGCTGACCGCTTGGCAGGTGCTGGGCGGGCAGGCCTTTCCCGCCGCGCCCTTGAACCGCGATGCCTGGCGGCTGGTCTGCGCGCTGCTGGTGATTGCCGCGGTGCCCGGCCCGGTCCTCTATATGGTCCATATCGGCAGTCCCGAAGAGCTGCGCGGGTCCTTCACGCAGCTTTATGTCTATGGCCTGCCGATCCCCGTGGCGGCGATGGCGATCGCGACGATCATCCGCATCTGGCAGGGCCCGCGCGACTGGCGCTCGCCTGCTTTCCTCGGCGTGATCCTGTCGCTGGCGCAGTTCCTGTTCGGCGGGTTGCTCGGCATCTTCGCCGACGGCACCGACACCCGCACACCGGCGCATTACCATGCCGAGATCGGCGCGGTGAACCTGGCGCTGATCGGGTTGATCTTCGCCCTGCTGCTGCCGGCCCTGCGCCGCGAGGGGGCGGTCAACCGGGCCGTGCGCCTGCAGTTCTGGATTTACGGGGTGGGGCAGGCGATCGCCTCGCTGGGCTTGTTCATGGCCGGGGCCGAGGGGGTGGGACGCAAGATCGCCGGCGCCGCCCAGGGGCTCGATACCCTCACCAAGAAGGTCGATATGGGCCTGGCCGGGGGTGGGGGGGCCTTTGCCGTGGTGGGCGGCGTGCTGTTTATCTGGCTGTTGTTGCGGCGTTTATTGGCGGTGGAACCCCGTTGAGAGTCAAAGCACTGGCATTCATCCCCCGGCGCCGGTATTGAAGGGGCCGCGAGGACAGAGGACAATGGGGGCTATGCCGCTCCGCTCTTATATCGAGCTGATGAAACTGCGTATCGGGCTGATGGTGGCCCTGATGGCGGTGATGGGCTATGTGGCCGTGGCGCAGAAGATCGACGCCAAGGCGTTGGTTCTGCTCGCGCTGGCCATGCTGCTGGGCTCGGCCAGCTCCTCGGTCTTCAATCATTTCTACGACCGCGACATCGACAAGCTGATGGCGCGCACCAGCAACCGGCCGCTGACCAAGGCCAGCAACCGCAACCCGGCCCATGTGCTGTGGTTCGCCGGCGCGCTGCTGATCGCCGGCTGCGGCTTGGCGCTGTTCTGCTTCAACATCGTCGTGGCGCTGCACCTGTTCCTGGGCGCGTTCTTCTACGCGATCGTCTACACCGTGTGGCTGAAGCGCCGGCACTGGATCAACATCGTTATCGGCGGCGCGGCCGGCAGCTTCGCCGTGCTGGCCGGGGGTGCGGCGGTCGATCCCTCGCACTGGCTGCTGCCGTTCCTGCTTTCGGTGACGCTGTTCCTGTGGACGCCGTCGCATTTCTGGGCGCTGGCGATCCTGTTGAAGGACGACTACGCCGCCGCCCATGTGCCGATGCTGCCCGTGGTGAAGGGCGTGCCCGCCACCGCCAAGGCGATCTTCATCAACACCGTGCTGCTGGTCGGCTCGACCTTCCTGCCGCTGGCGTTCCACGAGATGGGCTTGATCTACGGCCTGGGCGCCGCTGCGCTCGGCGCCTGGTTCACCTGGGACTGCTGGCGCCTGCTCAAGAACCCCGACCGCCTCGTCGCGCGCCGCGTGTTCTTCGACTCGATGATCTATCTGGTGGGATTGTTCATCGCTGTGCTGGTGGACGTGAACGTTACGCTCTGACCGCCGCCGTAAATGGGGGAAACACCTTGGTGAGCGTGCGATTTGTTATCCGATCGTTGCTCACTTCGATCGCCTTTCTCATCGTCGTTGCCTCTGCACACGCCGACGACTGCCTCGCGGTTGAATCTGTAGTGACACTCGATGGTCGGCTGAGCCGGCATGTGGCTACCCCCGACGACATTAGAGAAGGACTCGCAGCTGGGGCGAGTTGGTCGATCACGTTAGCGCAACCGGTTTGCGTCAACGACGACAACCGTGATACTCGTAGTGAAGATCTCGATTCAATGACACAAATCGTCTTCGGCGCGATTGAGCCGGCCGAAGATAAAGTGTTTCGTCACCTACTAAAATTGAATCGGCGCGTGAGACTCACCGGCAAACTGCACCGCAGCGATACTGGAGCCTATATGACGCCGGTTTGGCTCGGGGACGTGAAACTGGTTAAGTAGCCACCACGCCCCGTTCTCGCCGCTCCACCCGCAGCATCGCCCAGCCGACCATCACCACCGCCCACAGCACTGTGACCGCGAGTGCGATCAGGTAGCGGCTGTTGGTCAGCATCGCGCTTGCGTCCATGTAGAAGGGATCGCGGATCAGCACCAGGGCGTGGCTGACCGGGTTGACGATCATCAGCGCGTGCAGCCAGGCAGGGGCCTGATCGAGCGGGAACAGTGCGCCCGACAGGAACCACAGCGGCATCAGGAACACCATCATGATGGCGTGAAAGCCGGCGGTGCTCTCCATGCCCCAGGCGAACAGGAAGCCCATCGCCGCGAAGCCGATACTGCCCAGCGCATAGGCGGCCAGCAGCAGCAGCGCGCCGCCGATCTCGAAATGCAGGCCGAGGAAGGGTGCGGCGACGGTCAGGATCAACACCTGCACCAGCGCGATGGCCGCACCGCCGAACACCTTGCCCAGCACGATGGCGAGGCGCGAGACGGGCGCGACGAGAACGCCCTGCAGGAAGCCCTGGTCGCGGTCTTCGATCACGGTGATCGAGGAGAAGATGCTGGCGAACAGCATCATCATCAGCATGATGCCGGGATAGAGATATTCGAGATAGCCGACATTCTCCATGCCGGGCGCCTTGAACGAGGCGCTGAAGCCCGAACCGAGGAAGGCCCAGAACAGCAGCGGCTGCGCCACTGTGCCGATGACGCGCTGCGGCTGGCGGCGAAAGCGGGTGAACTCGCGGGCGGCAAGGGCGAGAGCAACGCGGATCATATGGACGCGCTCCGCGCGACGTTTTGGTGAGTACCCCTCACCCCGGCCCTCTCCCTCAAGGGGAGAGGGGGAAGAGTTTGAGATGCGACGGATACCGTTTCCCAATTCCTTCCCCCCTTGAGGGGGAAGGTTAGGATGGGGGGTGATTTCACGAAAGCCGTTCTCACTGCGCCGCCTCCGCCTTCACGGGCGGCGTCTCAGCCGCACCCGTCAGATGGATGAACACGTCTTCCAGCGTCGGCTGTTTGATGGCGATGCTGGTGATCTCGGCGCGGTAACGGCTCAGGAGTTTTTCGAGCAGCGGCAGACTGGAGCCCGGCGCGGTTTCCTGCAGCCGCACCTCATCCCCATGCTTATGCGCGATCAGGCCGAGTTCCGCACCGATCCGCGCGGCCAGGGTCTCGGCATCGCGGCTTTCGGCCACCACCATCTCGCGGCCGAGCTTGGCGCGCAGCGTCTGCGGCGTGTCATAGGCGAGCAGATGGCCGGTCTTCATGATGGCGACCTGATCCGCATCCTCGGCTTCCGAGAAGATATGCGTGGTCATCAGCACGGTCATCTTGCGGCTCTGCTGCAGCGTGCGCAGCGCATCGAGGAAATGACGGCGGCTGGCGGGATCGAGGCCGGTGGTCGGCTCGTCGAGCAGCAGCACGGTGGGGCGCGTCAGCAGGCACTTGGCCAGTTCCACCTGACGCGCGAGACCACCCGACAGCGCGATCACGCGGTCGTTGAGGCGGTTCTTGAGTTCGCTCCAGGCCAGCGCCTCGTCGCGCCGCGTGACGAAATCGCGTGTGCCGATGCCGTAGAGCGCCGCATGCAGGCGCAGGTTTTCGTCGACGGTGAGATGCTTATCGACAGCCGGGCTTTGGAACACCACGCCGAGATGGCGACGCGCTTCGGCGGGCGAGGAGAGCAGGTCATGTCCCGCCACACGGATCGATCCCGCCGACGGCCGGATCATGCCGGAGAGGATGCGGAACAGCGTGGTCTTGCCGCTGCCGTTCGGCCCCGACAGGATCGCGAAATCGCCCTCGTTCACATGCAGGGTCAGCGAATCGATGGCGGTGCGCGGTGCGGTTTTGCGCGTGCCGCGATAGGTGTGCGACAGGCCGTCGATTGTGATGGCTGGGGTGATCGGAGAGGTCATGGTCACACCCACGCCATCACGGAAGAGTGGGTGGCGGTCAGATCGACGAAGCCGGCGTAGTCGACGCGCTTCATGCCCGCGATCAGCGGCGCATCGGCCAGGCCGCGCGCGATCAGATCGGGTTCCAGCGCATAGACCGCGCCGCGCGCGGCCGCGGCCTTCAACGGCTCGGGCTGCTGCGCAGCAGCCAGGGCCGCATACACCCCGTCCTCGATCAAAAGGATCGCCGCGTCGTCGGTGGCGTGGGCGAGGCAACTGGCAAGGGCGGTGCTGGAAAACGGCGATTTATTGACGGTATGCAGGGGGCTCATGGCGGGGCGATGCTAGTCCTGTCGGATGGGGGATGCAACGCAACAAGGCCGGCATACGATCTCATTCCCAAAGCCCGTCGCCCCGGAAGCGCGCAGCGCTATCCGGGGTCCAGGGTCACAAAGAAGGCGCTTGCGCGCAATTGTCTCCTGGATTCCGGATCGGCGTCTCACTTCGTTCGACTTGTCCGGAATGACGATGAAATGTGGCCCCGGCTCTTTGCCACGCCTCGGACAGTGGTACACTAGGGCCTATGCATTTATCCCCCCGCTTTCTCTGCCTATTCGCCATTCTCGCATTGCTCCCTCTGGCGCTACCCGTCCAGGCCGCCGATGCCGTGCCGCAGTCGCGCGAGCAGATCACGCTGACCTTCGCGCCACTGGTGAAGAAGGCCGCGCCGGCCGTGGTCAACATCTACACCCGCCGCACCGTCAAAACCCGGATGCCGCCGATCTTCGCCGATCCCATTTTTCGCCAGTTCTTCGGCGAGCAGATGGGCGTGCCGCGCGAGCGGGTCGAGCGGTCGCTCGGGTCGGGCGTGATCGTGCGGCCCGATGGCGTGGTGGTGACCAACAATCATGTCGTCAAGGATTCCGACGAGATCACGGTGGTGCTGGCCGATCGCCGCGAGTACGAGGCCAAGGTGCTGGGCACTGACGAACGCACCGACCTGGCCGTGCTCAAGATCAATGCGGGCAGCGCGCCGCTGCCGACCCTGCCACTGGCCGATTCCGATGCGCTCGAGGTCGGCGATGTGGTGCTGGCCATCGGCGATCCGTTCGGCGTCGGGCAGACCGTGACCATGGGCATCGTCTCGGCGTTGGCGCGCACGGCCGTGGGCGCGTCGGACTATCGTTTCTTCATTCAGACCGACGCGGCGATCAATCCCGGCAATTCCGGTGGCGCGCTGATCGACATGGCCGGCCGTGTGGTCGGCATCAACAGCGCGATCTTTTCGCAAAGCGGCGGCTCGATCGGCATCGGCTTCGCCATTCCCGCCAATATGGTGAAGGTGGTTCTGGCCAGCATCACCTCGGGTGGCAAGCTGGTGCGGCCATGGTTGGGCGCCAGCGGCCAGGCCGTGACGGCCGACATGTTCCAATCGCTGAAGCTCGACCGGCCTGTGGGTGTGCTGGTCAATGCCGTGCGGCAAGACAGTCCGGCGCAGCAGGCCGGCATCGCGGTCGGCGATGTGATCACCGCGGTCGATGGCCACGAGGTCGACGATCCCGAGGCGATGCGCTACCGGATCGCCACCAAGCCGGTGGATGCGGTGATCAAGCTGACCCTGATCCGCGCCGGCCAGCCGGTGAATGTCCAGGCCACCCTGACCGCGCCGCCCGATGTGCCGCCGCGCCAGATCACCGAGATCAAGGGCCAGGTGCCCTTTGCCGGTGCCACGGTGGCCAATCTCAATCCGGCGCTGCAGGAGGAGTTGGACATTCCCGGCAACGAGCATGGCGTAATCGTCACTGCGGTGAAGCCTGAGGGGATCGCCGCGCGGATGGGAATCCAGCCGGGCGATCGTGTCGTGCGCATCAACGACGAAGCGATCAAATCGGTCGATGAGATGATGCACGCCGTCAACGCCGACCGCGAGCAATGGCAGCTTGCCATCAACCGCAATGGTCAGGTGATGACCATGACACTGGGCCCCTGAGCACGCGATGGCGACGCTTTTCGAAACCGATGCGACGCGTCCGCTGGCCGATCGCCTCAGGCCCAAGTCGATGGATGAGGTGGTCGGGCAAGACCATCTGATCGGCGCCGACGGCCCGCTGGGCCGCATGCTCAATCAGCACCGCATGCCCTCGATCATCCTGTGGGGGCCGCCCGGCACGGGCAAGACCACCATCGCGCGGCTGCTGGCCGAGCATGTGAACCTGCATTTCGAGCCGCTCTCGGCGGTGTTCTCGGGCGTGGCCGATCTGCGCAAGGTGTTCGATGGTGCCAAGAAGCGCCGCGAGATGGGCCAGGGCACGCTGCTCTTCGTCGACGAAATCCACCGCTTCAATCGCGCGCAACAAGATGCGTTTCTGCCCTATGTCGAGGATGGAACCGTCGTGCTCGTCGGCGCGACCACCGAGAATCCGTCCTTCGAGTTGAACGGCGCGTTGCTCTCGCGCGCGCAGGTGATGGTGCTGCGCCGGCTCGACGATGCCGCGCTTGAGAAACTCCTCGAACGCGCCGAAGCGGAGGAAAAGCGCAAGCTACCCGTCGATGCGGATGCGCGTGCCACGCTGCGTGCCATGGCCGATGGCGACGGGCGGTATCTTCTCAATCTGGCCGAAGAAGTGTTCATGCTGAAGGCGGGCGCGCCGCTCGATCCCAAGGCGCTGGCCGCCGCCGTGCAGAAGCGCGCGCCGCTCTACGACAAGGCGCAAGAGAGCCACTACAACCTGATCTCGGCACTGCACAAGTCGCTGCGCAGTTCCGACACCGATGCGGCGCTTTACTGGTTGGCGCGCATGCTGTCGGGCGGCGAAGACCCGCTCTATGTCGCGCGGCGATTGGTGCGCTTCGCGGTGGAGGATGTGGGGCTGGCCGATCCGCAGGCGATCCATCAAGGTCTCGCCGCCTGGGATATGTATGAGCGCCTGGGCAGCCCCGAGGGCGAATTGGCGCTGGCACAGCTTGTGATCTATCTCGGCACTGCACCGAAATCGAACGCGGCCTACATGGCTTTCGGCGCGGCGATGAAGGCGGCGCGCGAGACCGGCTCGCTGATGCCGCCGAAGCATATCCTGAACGCGCCGACGCGGCTGATGAAGAACCTGGGCTATGGCGACGGCTATGTTTATGATCCCGACACGGCCGAAGGCTTCTCGGGTCAGAACTGCTTCCCCGACGATATGCCGCGGCAACGCTTCTACGATCCGCCCGAACGCGGCTTCGAGCGCGAGATCCGGAAGCGGCTCGACTATTGGGACAAGCTGCGCAAGAAGATGAACGAAGGCGGGAACGAAAACGAATGAGCGCGGTTCAAACCGTGGCGGTGACCGAGGATGAGGCCGAGCTGCGCCTCGATCGCTGGTTCCATCGCCGCTTCCCGCAGATCAGCCATGGGCGGCTGGAGAAGCTGCTGCGCACCGGACAGCTGCGCGTGGACGGCAAGCGCGCCAAGGCCGGTCAGCGGCTCGAACCTGGGCAGATGGTGCGCGTGCCGCCGCTGCCCGACGATGCGGCACCTGCCACCGAACGCGGGCCCGTCTCGCCGGCCGATGCCAAGATTCTGCGCGATGCGGTTTTGTTCATGGACGACGACGTGATCGTGCTGAACAAGCCGCCGGGCCTGCCGGTGCAGGGCGGCACAGGTATCACGCGCCATCTCGACGGCATGCTCGACGCGCTGCAGTTCGACATGCCCGAGCGGCCGAAGCTGGTGCATCGCCTCGATAAGGACACCAGCGGCGTGTTGTTGCTGGGCCGCACGACGCGCTCCACCGCACAACTCACCGCCGCCTTCCGCACCCGCGCCGCGCGCAAATGCTATTGGGCGCTGGTGGTCGGCGTGCCCAAAGTTCCCATGGGCCGCATCGATGCGCCACTCGCCAAACAGGCCGGCGAATCGACGCGCGAGCGCATGCAAGTCGACGAGGACGAAGGCCGTCACGCGATCACCTGGTATCGCATCGTCGCCTCGGCCTACAAAAAGGCGGCGTGGCTGGAGATGGAGCCGCGCACCGGCCGCACCCATCAGCTGCGCGCCCATGCGGTGCTGCTCGGCACACCGATCCAGGGCGATTCGCTCTATGGCGGCGATGTCGAGATGCTGTCGGGCGGCGGCATCAGCCGGAAGTTGCATCTGCATGCGCGCGCGATCAAACTGCCGCATCCGCGCAAGGGCGTGATCGAAATCGAAGCGCCGCTGCCGGGCCATATGATCACGAGTTTCGAGTTCTTCGATTTTTCGCCCGATGCCGCCGGTCCGGCCTTCACGGCTTTCGATGAGGAGTGATCCATGACCGAATGGGGCCGTGACGATCTGCGCCGTTTCCTCAACCAAGCGATCGAGTCGTTCATTCAGACGGTCGACAAGCGACATGGCGGCGCGGCGGTTACGGCAAAGGATTTGCGCGAAGCAGCGCGCGCTATCGAAGCGTCCGGCGCGCTCGACGCGGGGGTCAATGCTACCTATCGGCGTCTCAAGGACGAGGTGGCCAAAGAACTGATTCGCAACCGCCGCCGCGAGCCCTTCAAGCGCCTGATGGTCCATCCGTTGACCCCGGCGCTGGATAGTGGCGCCGTGCCGCGCGACATGCTGCCCAACTATTTCAACTTCCTGCATCTCGTCCTGGGCGACGAGACGGAAAGCCTGTCGCGGCTCTGCGTCACCATCTGCAAGGACGAGCGGCACGAGGACGGCGTCGACTGGGATCACTTCTATGCCGATGAGCGCGCCAAGTTCGTCCTTTGGACCGTGCTGCATCGCATCGCCGCCAGCTTCAAGAAATTCGACATGCGGCGTGACTGGTTCATCGGTCTGATGCAGAACAAGCAGACGGCGATGAGCCTGGGCAGCAACGCGTTCGTACCGCTGCCGCCCGAGAACGAGCCCAAGGAGCCGCGGCCCTTCGGCGCCAACGAGTTCAACGCACTGTTCGCCGCGCTCTACGGTCCGCTGCGCAAGCTCGGACTCGAAGACGAAGCGCATTTCGTCGAGGTGCTGCAGGACTCGCCCAAGAAGGTGTTCGGCGATATGTGGTCCAATCTCGAACGCCTCGGCGCGACGTTCTGAGTGAGCGGGAAACGGCCCATGGTTCGAGGCATGCGAGGCATGCACCTCACCATGAGGATTTTAATATCATGTCCTCATCCTGAGGTGCGAGCGCAGCGAGCCTCGAAGGATGGGCAGCAAAGGAAAGCGGATCGTTCCACGCCATGAAACGCTTCTACAAAACCGCCGCGATTCAGCGCGAGGGCGAAGGCCATGCGGTCACGCTCGACGGCAAGCCGGTGAAGACGCCGATGCGCAAATCGCTGGCGCTGCCCAATGCCAAACTGGCCGACGCGGTGGCCGGTGAGTGGGCGGCGCAGGGCGAAACGATCGAACCGCCGAGCATGCCGCTGACCTCGATCGCCAACACGGCGATCGACCGCATTGCCGCCGCACGTGAGGACATGGTGGCGGGGCTGCTGCGTTACGCCGAAACCGATCTGCTCTGTTATCGCGCCGAAGGCCCCGCGGATCTCGTGGCGCGGCAGACGGCGATCTGGCAGGCGATTCTCGATTGGGCCGCAGTCGGTCTGGGTGCGACGCTCGCGACCACCGTCGGCATCATTCCGATCGCGCAGCCCGAGGACGCGCTGGCCAAGCTTCGCAATGTGCTGCGTGTGTATGACGACTTCCGCCTCGCCGCGCTGTCGACGGCCGTCTCGGCCACCGGATCGCTGATCTTGGGCCTGGCGCTGGCGGAAGGACGTTTGACCGCCGCTGAAGCCTTCGCCGCCGCCCAGCTCGACGAGACCTATCAGAATGAATTCTGGGGCGAGGACGAAGAGACTGTGCAACGCCGCGCTGCGCGGCGTGCCGATATCGAGGCTGCCGCCCAGGTCTTCGGCCTGCTATCGTCCTAAACACCCAAAGAGTTGGCATCCGGGCTTGGATGTAGCACTCTCGCCTCAGCCGGCGGGCCGACCGGCCCATGGTTTGAGGGGACGTTCATGCAGGAAATCATCCACAAGCTGCAGCAGATGCGCGAGCAGGCGCGGCTGGGTGGCGGCCAGAAGCGCATCGATGCGCAGCATGCGAAAGGCAAGCTGACGGCCCGCGAGCGCGTCGAAGTCCTGCTCGATCCCAACTCGTTCGAAGAGTGGGATATGTTCGTCGAACACCGCAATCACGACTTCGGCATGGAAGACCAGAAGATTCCCGGCGACGGCGTGGTCACCGGCTGGGGCACGATCAACGGCCGGCTGGTCTATGTCTTCAGCCAGGACTTCACCGTGTTCGGCGGCTCGCTCTCGGAAGCCCATGCCGAGAAGATCTGCAAGATCATGGATCACGCGATGCGCGTCGGCGCGCCGGTGATCGGCCTCAACGATTCGGGCGGCGCACGCATCCAGGAAGGCGTGGACAGTCTCGGCGGCTATGCCGATGTGTTTCTGCGTAATGCGCTGGCCTCGGGCGTGGTGCCGCAGATTTCGATGATCATGGGGCCCTGTGCCGGCGGCGCGGTCTATTCACCGGCGATGACCGATTTCATCTTCATGGTGAAGGACTCGTCTTACATGTTCGTCACCGGTCCCGACGTCACCAAAACGGTGACCCATGAGACGGTGACAGCCGAGGAGTTAGGCGGCGCGTTGACCCATACCGGCCGTTCGGGCGTGGCCGATCGCGCCTTTGAGAACGATGTCGAGGCGCTGATGGAATGCCGCCGCTTCGTCGATTTCCTGCCGGCCAACAACCGCGAAAAGGCGCCGGTGCGCGCCACCACCGATCCCGGCGACCGCGAAGAGCCCAGCCTCAACACGCTGGTGCCCGACAATCCCAACAAGCCTTACGACATGATGGAGTTGGTGTCGAAGGTGGTCGACGATGGCGACTTCTTTCCGATCGCGCCAACCTTCGCCGGCAATATCATCACCGGCTTTGGCCGCATCGAAGGGCGCACGGTTGGGATCGTCGCCAATCAGCCGATGGTGCTGGCCGGTTGCCTCGATATCGACTCGAGCCGCAAGGCCGCGCGCTTTGTCCGCTTTTGCGATTGCTTCAACATCCCGCTGGCCACCTTCGTCGATGTGCCCGGCTTCCTGCCCGGCACGGCGCAGGAATACTCGGCCATCATCAAGCACGGCGCGAAGCTGCTCTATGCTTACGCCGAATGCACGGTGCCGAAGGTCACGGTGATCACGCGCAAGGCCTATGGCGGTGCCTATGACGTGATGAGCAGCAAGCATCTGCGCGGCGACGTGAACTACGCTTGGCCTACGGCCGAGATCGCGGTGATGGGGCCGAAGGGCGCGGTGGAGATCATCTTCCGCCAGGATATCGGCGACGCGCAGAAGATCGCCGAACGCACCGAGGAATACCGCGAGAAATTCGCCAACCCCTTCGTCGCCAGCCATCGCGGCTTCATCGACGATGTGATCCGCCCGCAAGCCACGCGCCGCCGGGTCGCCCGTTCGCTCGCCATGCTGCGCGACAAAAAGGTCGAAAACCCGTGGCGCAAACACGGGAACATTCCGCTTTAGGTCTGGTGTCGGAAAAAAGAAGTGAACTACGAAGACACGAAACGTTTTCACGATAGTCCTCATCCTGAGGTGCGCGCATAGCGCGCCTCGAAGGATGGCTGAGGTAAAGACTGATGGCTTTCGTCTACATCCTCAAATGTGCCGATGGATCGTACTACGTCGGCTCGACGCGAACGACGCTCGAACTGTGTGTTGCCGAGCACAATAGCAGCAAGTTCGGTGGCTATTCGGCGTTGCGACTGCCGGTGTCACTTGCTTGGTCGGAGGAGTTTCCAATGATCACTGATGCCATCGCTGCAGAGCGGCAGATCAAAGGCTGGAGCCGCGCGAAGAAAGCAGCTTTGATCGCAGGCGAGTTTGATCGGTTGAGAGGGTTGGCTAAGCGGCGAACCAGTGCGTCTCATGGTTCGAGACGCCTCGCTTCGCGAGGCTCCTCACCATGAGGGAATTCAAGAACAACCTCATCCTGAGGAGGCGCGCAGCGCCGTCTCGAAGGATGGGTCGAGGTGGGAAACAGACGAATGTTCACTAAAATCCTGATCGCGAATCGCGGCGAGATTGCTTGCCGCGTGATGCGTACCGCGAAGCGGATGGGGATCGCGACCGTCGCGGTCTATTCCGATGCCGACAAGGACGCGCTGCATGTTCAGATGGCCGATGAGGCGGTGCATATCGGGCCGCCGCCTTCGGCGCAGTCCTATCTGATGATCGATCGCATCGTCGATGCCTGTAAGAAGACCGGCGCGCAGGCGGTGCATCCGGGCTATGGCTTCCTGTCCGAGAAGCGCGAGTTCCAAGAAGCGCTGGCCAAAGCCGGCATCGCCTTCATCGGTCCCGACGCACATGCCATCTTCGCGATGGGCGACAAGATCGAATCGAAGAAGCTGGCGCAGAAGGCGGGTGTCAGCAGCGTGCCCGGTTATCTCGGCGCGATCCCGACCGTCGATGAGGCGATCAAGATCGCTCGGGATGTCGGCTATCCGGTGATGATTAAGGCCTCGGCCGGCGGCGGCGGCAAAGGCATGCGCCTTGCGCACAACGATGCCGAGGTGAAGGAAGGCTTTCAGTCGGCGCGCAACGAGGCGAAGTCGTCTTTCGCCGACGATCGTGTCTTCATCGAGAAATACATCGAGCAGCCGCGGCATATCGAGATCCAGGTGCTGGGCGATTCGCATGGCAACGTGATCTATCTCGGCGAGCGCGAATGCTCGATTCAGCGCCGCCACCAGAAGGTGATCGAAGAAGCGCCGAGCCCGTTTCTCACGCCCGAGGTGCGCAAGGCGATGGGGGAACAGGCCGTCGCCCTGGCCAAGGCCGTCAACTACAAATCGGCCGGCACGGTCGAGTTCATCGTCGATGCCAAGCGCAACTTCTTCTTCCTCGAGATGAACACGCGGCTTCAGGTCGAGCATCCGGTGACGGAACTGGTGACCGGGCTCGATCTGGTCGAATGGATGATCCGCATCGCCAATGGCGAAAAGCTGACGGTCGAACAATCCGACGTGAAGGCGAATGGTTGGGCCATCGAGGCGCGCGTCTATGCCGAAGATCCGTATCGCAACTTCCTGCCGTCGGTTGGACGGCTGACGCGCTATAGCCCGCCCGCGGTCAACGACCATGTGCGCGTCGACACCGGCGTGTACGAAGGCGGCGAGATCAGCATTCACTACGACCCGATGATCGCCAAGCTTTGCTCGTGGGGTAAGGATCGCAACGAGGCGATCAAGTATATGCTTGGCGCGCTCGACGACTATGTGGTGCGCGGCCTCAATCATAACATCGCGTTCCTCTCGGCTCTGGTCGGTCATCCACGATTTGCGCGCGGCGAGCTGACGACGAATTTCATCGCCGATGAGTTCCCGAAAGGCTTCCATGGCGTCGAGGCGAGCCCGTCCCAGTTGCGGCATCTCGCGGCGGTGGCGGCCTTCGCGCAGTACCGCGCGGCCCAGCGTGAGACCTCGATCAGCGGACAGCTTGCGGGACACGAAGCGAAGATCGGAACCGAGGGCGCGATCCGCATCGGCGATCAGCCGATGCCGTTCAAGATCGAAGCCGGCGGCGGCGGCGTAACGGTCGCGCTGGATGGTAAATCCATTGCCGTGAAGAGCGATTGGCTGCCCGGCCAACTGCTGCTGCGTGCGACGATCGACGATGGAAGTGCGCACTCCATCGCCGTGCAGATCGAGCGCGACGGGCTGCGCTGGCGGCTGTCGCACAACGGCATCCGGATCGACGCTGCCGTTCTGCGCTCGCGGATTGCCGATCTGGCCGTGCGCATGCCGGTCAAGGCGCCGCCCGATCTGTCGCGTTTCCTGCTCTCGCCGATGCCGGGCTTGCTGGTCTCGGTGCCGGTCAGCGTCGGTCAGGAGGTCAAGGCCGGCGAGGTGCTGGCCGTGGTCGAGGCGATGAAGATGGAGAACGTACTGCGCGCCGAACGCGATGGCGTGATCGGCATGGTCAATGCCAAGGCGGGTGACAGCCTGGCTGTCGATCAGCGGATTCTCGAGTTCAAGTGAGATGCCAAAGACATGAGTGGGCGGGTCGCTACCCGTGTTGTGATCGAGGGCCGCGTTCAAGGCGTCTGGTACCGCGGCTGGACGGTAGAGCAAGCACGCTCGCGCGGCCTCGTCGGTTGGGTGCGCAATCGCGCCAATGGCACGGTCGAGGCGCTGTTCTGCGGGCCGCAGGACGTGGTGCGCGCGATGGTCGAGGCTTGCCGGCAAGGGCCACCCGCTGCGCGGGTCGATGCGATTCGGGAAATACCCGGCGACGTGGTTGAGGGCGGTACGTTCGAGCAGTTGCCGACGGTGTAGCATTTAGTCCCATCGTCATCCCGGAAGCGCGCAGCGCTATCCGGGGTCAAGCCGGCGAGCAATAGCGAGTGTATGACACACTACGGCAGGCGCTTCGCGCACATGTCTCCTAGATTCCGGATCAGCGCTCGCTGCGCTCACTTGTCCGGAATGACGCTTAGCGTCACCGCACGATCATCGATTTGATCAGGATGTCGGGGCTGCCATCCTTGCCGATGGCCGCCTCGACCGCGTCGCGGGCGATTTCCTTCACCGCCAGCGGCCCTTCATCGGGCGCCAGATAGGTCGTGGCGGAATTCTTCTTCAGCTTGTCGCGAATCTCGTCGGCCACCGTACTGCGCATCGAATTGAGCTTTTGCATCAGTACAGGATTGGCGACGTAGACCCACATCTCGACCAGCAGCTGGCGCTGAGCCTCGGTGCCGTCGACCTTCACCGGCACCGCCATCTTCGGCATTTGCAGATATTCGGGGCCGGCCTTGCCTTCTTTTTTCACTGCGTCCTTGTTGCCGGCGAGCACAGGCAGGCTCAGCAGGAGCAGGGGAAGGGCGAGAGCAACGGTACGGCGGGTCATCGACATGATGGCCTCAGTATACAGCGCCCTTAGCTGCGGCGCACCAATGCCAAGGCCAATCCACAAAGGAGCAGGCATGTGCCCGAAATCTTGTGGCGCAGCGAGGCATAGCGGGCACCCACGATCCAGGGGCGGATGCGGCCGGCCAGCAGGCAGAAGGTGGCATCGCCACACGCGGCCAAAATCACGAATGTAATGGCCAGGCAGGCCAATTGTGGCAACGCCGGCCGCGCTGGGTCGACGAATTGCGGCAGGAAGGCCGCGAAGAACGCCAAGGTCTTCGGGTTGGTCAGGCTGATCATCACGCCCTGCCAATAGAAGGTGTGGGTGCGGCGGACTGGCAGTGGGGCGGCGTCCTGGTCGGTACCGCTTTTGTTCAGCCATTCCCGGATGCCGAGCCAGAACAGATAGGCCACGCCCAGCCATCGCAGCCGGTCGAACCACGTCGCCATCAGCGTCATCGTCTCGGTCAGGCCGAAGATGATGACGATCAGCTGAATCGCGGCAGCAGAGAGCGTGCCGCCGAACGTGGCCAGGCCTTTGGCCGTGCCATGGGCGATGGTGTTGCCGACGATCAGGGTCGTATTCGGGCCGGGCATCGCGATCAGCGCACACGCAGCCGCGATGAAGCCGAGATAAAGATCGGTGGGGACGGGGAGCATCAGGGCCTTCGATCGATAGGTTCTTAAGTTAGCCTCGTTACCCTAAATCGTCACCCCCGCGAAGGCGGGGGTCCAGAGCCACACGGAAGGCGCTTCGCGCAAATGTCTCCTGGATTCCGGATCAGCGTTCGCTGGCGCTCACTTGTCCGGAACGACGGCCCCTTAACGTCCAAACACCTGGGCGAAGGCTTGGCGCAGCGCGTGGTCGAGATCGGCCATGGTCGCTGGGTTGCCGAGTTGGGCCAGGGAGGTCACGCCGTGTTCGCGGATGCCGCAGGGCACGATCCCGGCATAGTGGGAGAGGTCGGGGTTCAGGTTGATCGCCACGCCGTGGAAGCTGACCCAGTGGCGCAGGCGCACGCCCAGGGCGGCGATCTTGTCTTCCACGCCCGGGAGAGCGCCCGACCGGCCTACCCAAATGCCAACCCGGCCTTCGCGCCGTTCGCCGGTCACATCGAGCAGGGCCAACGCCTGGATCAACCATTCTTCGAGGTCATGGACGAAGCGCCGGACATCCTGACCCCGGTTCCTGAGGTCAAGCATCACATAGGCCACGCGCTGGCCGGGGCCGTGATAGGTGTATTGGCCACCGCGGCCGGTCTGGTAGACCGGGAACCGGGCGCTATCGATCAGGTCCGCAGCCTTGGCGCTGGTCCCGGCCGTATAAAGCGGCGGGTGTTCGACCAGCCAGACCATCTCCGACGCTGTGCCGGCGCGAATTGCTGCGGCGCGGTCTTCCATGAAGGCCACGGCCTCGGGATAGGGGACCAAATGGTCCTCAATCCGCCATTCCAACGCTGTCCGGACGGTTCCGGCCGCGTCCATGCTTGCACCTCGCGAAGCGTTCTGGTATTTGCCCCACCTTACCTCGCGGGGGCGCCTCGGTGCCAACGTGATTGCGCCCCGGGATATGCGGTCGTGGCGGAACTGGTAGACGCGCCAGCTTGAGGTGCTGGTGCCCGAAAGGGCTTGGAAGTTCGAGTCTTCTCGACCGCACCATTCCACAGACAAATAAGAAATTTTCCTATCCGGCCAAGGTCTTGCCTTGCGCCGGCTGGGTGTCTGGCTCATGCTCCGGCCCATGGCCGATGCCGATACTTTGCGCCAGGCGGCGCTTGAATATCATCGCCACGCCCCAGCCGGAAAGCTGGCCGTGGTCCCCACCAAACCCTTAGCGACCCAACGCGACCTGGCGCTGGCTTACACGCCGGGCGTGGGCGCCATCTGCGAGATGATCCGCGACGAGCCGGCGCTGGCCGCCGAGGTCACGGCGCGCGGCAATTTGGTCGCGGTGATCACCAACGGCACGGCGGTGCTGGGCCTGGGCGCAATCGGGCCGCTCGCCGGCAAGCCGGTGATGGAAGGCAAGGCCGTCCTCTTCAAAACCTTCTCGGGCATCGACGTCTTCGACATCGAGATCAACGAGAACGACCCGGACAAGCTGGTCGATATCATCGCCTCGCTTGAGCCCACGTTCGGCGGCATCAATCTCGAAGACATCAAGGCGCCGGAATGCTTTGTCGTCGAGAAGAAGCTCAAAGAGCGCATGAAGATTCCGGTGATGCACGACGATCAGCATGGCACCGCCATCATCGTCGGCGCGGCTGTCACCAATGCACTGCGTGTGGTGAACAAGAACATTGCCGAGGTGAAGCTGGTCGCCTCCGGCGCGGGCGCGGCGGCGTTGGCCTGTCTCAATCTGCTGCTGGGCCTTGGCCTCAAGCGCGAGAACGTGACCGTCTGCGACATCGAGGGCGTGGTCTATCAGGGCCGCACCGTGCTGATGGACGAATACAAGGCGCCGTTCGCGCGGCAGACCAATGCACGCAAGCTGGACCAAGTCATCGACGGCGCCGACATCTTCCTCGGCCTCTCCGCGCCGGGCGTGCTGACCGGCGAGATGGTCAAGCGCATGGGCGAGCGGCCGATCATCATGGCGCTGGCCAATCCGACGCCCGAGATCCTGCCCGAGGTGGCGCGCGAGGCGCGGCCCGACGCGATCATCGCCACCGGGCGGTCGGACTATCCCAACCAGGTCAACAACGTCCTGGTGTTCCCCTATATTTTCCGCGGCGCGCTCGATGTCGGCGCTTCGGCGATCAACGAAGAGATGAAGCTGGCCGCCGTGCACGCGCTGGCTGAACTCGCGTTTGCCGAATCCGATGAACGCGTGGCCACGGCTTATGGTGACCAGCCGCTGCATTTCGGCGCCGACTATCTGATCCCGAAACCCTTCGATCGCCGCCTGATCCTGAAGATCGCGCCCGCCGTCGCCCGCGCCGCGATGGATTCGGGTGTGGCCACGCGGCCGATCAAAGACTTTCCGGCCTATTGCCAGCGGCTGAATGACTTCGTCTTCCGCTCGGGCCTGGTGATGAAGCCGGTCTTCGAGCGCGCGCGTGCCGAGCCCAAACGTGTTGTCTTCGCCGAGGGCGAACAACGCAATGTGCTCCGTGCGCTCCAGGTTGTGGTCGACGAAGGCTTGGCGAAGCCCATCGTGATCGGCCGCCGCGCTGTCGTTGAAAACCGTATCCGGGAACTCGATCTTCGTATCCGCGTCGGCGAGCATATCGAGCTCTGCGATCCTGAGGACGATCCGCGCTATCCCGAATACTGGCGCCTCTATCACAAGCTGCTTTGCCGCAGCGGCATCTCGCCCGAAGCGGCGAAGACGGTGGTCCGCACCAATACGACGGTGATCGCGGCGCTGATGGTCCAGCGCGGTGAAGCCGACGCGATGATCTGCGGCGCCACCGGCACTTATCTGAGCCATCTGCCCCATGTCACCGACATCATCGGCGTACGCGCCGGCGTGACCAAGCCTTCGGCGATGACGCTGCTGATCCTCGACAAAGGCACTGTCTTCATCAGCGACACTCATGTCACCGCCGAGCCGACCACCGACGAGTTGGTCGAGCAGACCTTGCTGGCGGCTGAGGAAGTGCGCCGCTTCGGCGTGGTGCCGAAAGTGGCGCTGCTGTCGTACTCCAATTTCGGCAGCCGCCCCGGCACATCGTCGGGGCGGATGCGCGAGGCGCTGGCCAAGCTGCAGCGCATCGCCCCCGATCTCGAAGTCGAAGGCGAGATGCATGGCGACGCGGCACTGTCCGAAGAAGTCCGCGAGCGCGTGTTCCCCGATTCGCGGCTCAAGGGCAAAGCCAATCTGCTGATCATGCCCAGCCTTAACGCCGCCAATATCTCGTTCAATCTGCTCAAGACCCTGGGCGAGGGCTTGTCGGTCGGGCCGATGCTGATCGGCATGGCGCAGCCGGCGCATATCGTCACCGATTCTGTGACGGTGCGCGGCTTGGCCAATATCACCGCGCTTGCGGTCGTCGATGCGCAGGCGGCCACCAAGGCGGTTCCATGACGGATGAGGGCAAGAGCATCAAGCGCCCCGCCGGTCCCAGTCTCAAAGGTCTGAAGTTTCTCGTCGTCGAGGACGACGAGCATATGCGCAACCTGATCGTGAAGGTGCTCACCGAGATCGGTGTGCTCGGCATTGCTGAAGCCGATGACGGCAGCGGTGCGCTGGCGGTGATGCGCGATTTTCAGCCCGACATCGTCATCAGCGATTGGAAGATGGAGCCGGTCGACGGAATCGAATTCGTGCGTCGGCTGCGGGCGGGCGAAAGCGGCATCAACCGCTTCACGGCGGTGATCATGCTCACCGTGCATACAGAGCGCATGAGGATTGTCGAAGCGCGCGATGCGGGCGTGAACGAGTTCGTCGCCAAGCCGGTTTCGGTGCGCACGCTCTACGCGCGTATTCGCGCGCTGATCGAAGAGCCGCGCCATTTTGTCCGTACGGATCATTACTTTGGCCCGGATCGGCGGCGTAAACAGGCGCCATTCACCGGCGCGAATCGCCGGCTTGCACAGCCATGGCTGGTGAAGGTCGAAGCGCCGGGGTCCGGCGCGCCGCCGCCAGTGATGCCGCCCACACCGAAGCGGTGACCAGACGGATTCGAATTGTGGCGGGCGAAAATGTTCATCATCACTGAAATTCACTATACGCCGAAAATGGATTCCTATAAGATTCCCACAACGTAATAGCCCAGCCATAGGAGCGGGCATGGCCGCAGGCGCAGAAATCATCGACGTCCCAAATCCGTTGAAGGGCAAAGTCTCATACGGCCCCGACGGTGTTGACGCGGCCATGTTGGAAAAGGCCGAAGCGTTGATCGCCAATCTTCAGGGCGACTTCGTTGTCTGGGTCCAAGAGGATCTCAAGCGGCTCCAACACCATTTCGACACAGCAAAGTCACAGCCTGTCGAAGAGCGCGCTCACGCCATGAAGGAAGTATTCGGCGTGCTGCACGACATGAAGGGTCAGGGCGGCAGCTTCGGCTTCCCGCTGGTCACCTCGATCACCAATCAGCTTTGCCGCTTCATGGAAACCCGCACCAGCTTCGGCCAAGCCGAGATGGACACCATCGCGCTCTGCATCAATACGGTCCGCTTGATCGTTGCCGAGCGGATGAGCGGCGACGGCGGCATGGCCGGCGAAAAGCTGCTCAAGGGCATCGATTTGGTCTTCCAGAAATTCGCGACGCATAAGTAAGCGGCGCTTCCGTTTTCCCCCGGATCGTCACCCCGGAAACGCGAAGCGTTATCCGGGGTCCAGCCGCGAGCGATGGCGAGCATATGAGTCCAGGGTAAGGAAGGCGCTGACGCGCGAATCTCTCCTGGATTCCGGATCAGCGCTTCGTGTCATGCTTTGCGCGCAAAGCATGACGCTCAGCTTGTCCGGAATGACGCACTTTTACCCCCGCTTGTCCTCATACAAATCCTGCAGCGTCTTGCCGAATTTGGCGAGGATCGCGTGACGCCTGATCTTCAGCGTCGGTGTCGCCATCTCGTTGGTGACGGTGAAGGCTTCGGCGGTCATCGCGAAACGCCGCACCTTCTCGATCCCCGACAGTTCGCGGTTCACGCGGTCCACCGCATCGCCGATATAGCGCCGGAAGTCGGGATCGGTGACCAGGAATTCGAGATCGCCCGGCTTGCCGCGCTCCTTCGCCCAAACAAGCGCGGTATCGGCGGCGGGCACCAACAGGCCGACGAGATGCGGCCGCCGATCGCCGTAAACCATCGCCTGGGCGATTTCGGGCTGCAGGGTGAGATAGCCCTCGACCCGCTGCGGTGAGACATTGTCGCCGCCCGAATTGACGATCAGGTCCTTCTTGCGGTCGGTGATGCGGATACAGCCATCTTCGTCGAGCACACCGATATCGCCGGTGTGCAGCCAGCCGTCGCGGATGGCGTTCGCTGTCGCGGCCGGATCGTTCCAATAGCCCAGCATCACCAGCTCGCCGCGCACCAGGATTTCGCCATCCTCGGCAATCTTCACCTCGACGCCCTTCATCGGCGGACCGACGGTGCGCAGCCTGATGCGGCTGGGCTGGTTGCAACTGATCACCGGCCCGGCTTCGGTCTGGCCATAGCCCTGCAGCAGGCGCACGCCGAGCGCGATGAAGAAGGTGCCGACATCGTAGTTAAGCGGCGCGCCGCCCGAGACCAGCGCCTTGAGCCGGCCGCCGAAGCGTTTCCCCACCTTGCGGCGGACCAGCAGATTGAGCGCCAGATTCTCGATCCATTCGAGCGGCGACAGTCGCGTGCCTTCATAGCGCTTGGTGCCCAGTGCCACGGCGCGGTGGAATAGTTTCGCCTTATAGCCGCCCGCGCGTTCGACGCCGGCCAGGATGCGTGTGCGCATCACCTCATAGAGGCGCGGCACGGCGGTCATGATGGTCGGGTTGGTCTCGGCCATGTTGGCGCCCAACTGGTCGATCCCCTCGGCGTAGAAAATCTCGGCGCCCAGGGAGATCGGGAAGAACTGGCCGCCCGTGTGCTCATAGGCGTGCGAGAGCGGCAGGAAGGACAGGAAGCGCTCCTGGCCCAGGCCGAGTTCGAGCAACAGTTGGTTCGCGCCCATGCAGTTGACGATGATCGCGCCATGGCTCTGCATCACGCCCTTGGGCGTGCCGCCGGTGCCCGAGGTGTAGATCAGGCAGGCAAGATCGCCGCGCTTGGTGGCGGCCACACGTTCGGCCACCGTGTCGGGCGCGGCCTCGCCCAGCGCCATCAGCGCGCTCCATTCGTGCAACTCCACGCCCGGGTTCTGATGAACGCCGGCGGTGTCCATCACGATCACCTGCGGCGGGATCGCGGCTTGCAGCGACGCGATCATCACGCGCTCGGCCAGACCCTTGCCCGAGCCGATGGCGAAACGCGCACCGGAATTGTTGAGCAAATGGAGGAGGTCATTCACCGTGTTGGTGGTATAGGCGGGCACCGTCACACCGCCGGCGGACATGATGGCCAGATCGGCGATCAGCCATTCGGGGCGGTTCTCGGACAGAAGCAGAACCCGGTCGCCATCCGCCAAGCCCAGGGCGCGCAGACCGCGTGCCACACGATTGACGCGGCGCGCCACTTCGCCCCATGTCAGGGGCTCCCATAGCCCATCGTGTTTGGTGAACAAAAACGGCCGTTCGCTAAGCCGCGCCGCCTGGTCGAAGAACATGGCGGTCAGACTGGTGGCCTTTTCGTAATCCATTCATCCCCCCTGGCATACCACCCCCGCGCCGCGCGATTTTTGCGCGACGCCGCCCCGTCCCCGGCTTATTCTTCGGGCCGTGTTTCGGCCTCGTCTTTCTTAACCCGAACGCAGCCGAGGACAAGGAGGAATCTGTTATGGCGGGTAAGGTGCAGGCGACGGCGTCCCGGAACGACGATTTGGGCCCGATGCCCGAATGGGATCTGGGCGACCTTTACCCCGCTCCGGATGCCCCGGCTCTCGAACGCGACCTGACCGACATGGCCGCTGCCGCCGAGGCGTTCCAGCAGCGTTATAAGGGCAAGCTGGCCTCGGGCTCCGGCGCGCAGCTGGGCGCGGCGATCACCGAATATGAGCGGATCAGCGAAGTGCTGAGCCGGATCATGTCCTATGCCCAGCTCAACTACGCCGCCGATGTCTCCGATCCCGAGCGTGGCAAGTTCCAGCAGTCGATGCAGGAACGCGCCACCACGATCACGACCAAGACACTGTTCTTCGCGCTCGAGATCAACCGGCTCAGCGATGCGGCGCTCGAAGAGAAGATGGCCGATCCGGCGGCCGGGAAGTATCGGCCGTGGTTGCGCGACCTGCGCATGTTCCGCGCGCATCAGCTTGCCGATGAGATGGAAGAGTTGCTGCACGAGCGTGAGGTCGCGGGCCGTTCGGCCTGGACGCGGCTGTTCGATGAGACCATCGCCGAGATGCGCTTCCCGCTGGACGGCAAGATGCTCACCGAACCCGAGGCGCTGCACCTTCTGAGCGACAAGGACGGCAAAGTCCGCAGGGCCGCCGCCAAGACGGTCGGTGAGACGCTGGGCAAGCATGTGCGCACCTTTGCGCTGATCACCAATACGCTCGCCAAGGAAAAAGAGATCGACGACAAGTGGCGCCACTACGCGCGGCCGACCTCGGCGCGCAATCTCTCGAACCAGGTCGAGGACGAGGTGGTCGACGCGCTGGTGAAAGCCGTGCAGGACTCCTATGGCCGGCTGGCGCATCGCTACTACAAGCTGAAGGCCAAGTGGTTCGGTGTGGCGCAGCTCGATTATTGGGACCGCAACGCGCCGCTGCCCGAGGCCGACGACCGCGAGATTCCCTGGCGCGAAGCCAAGGATATCGTGCTCTCGGCCTATCGCGCGTTTTCGCCCGATCTCGCCAATCTCGGCACGCACTTCTTCGAGAACGCCTGGATCGATGCGCCGGCGCGGCCGGGCAAGTCGCCGGGCGCGTTTGCGCACTCTACCGTGCCTTCGGCGCATCCCTATTTGCTGCTCAACTATCTCGGCAAGACGCGCGACGTGATGACGCTCGCCCATGAGCTCGGCCATGGCGTGCATCAGGTGCTGGCCGGGCCGCAGGGCCTGCTGATGGCCGACACGCCGCTGACCTTGGCCGAGACGGCCTCGGTGATGGGCGAGATGCTGACCTTCCGCTCGATGCTCGATGCCGAGAAGGACCCGGTGCGCCACCGCGTGATGCTGGCCTCGAAGGTCGAGGACATGCTGAATACGGTCGTGCGCCAGGTGGCCTTCTACGAATTCGAGCGGCTGGTGCATGAAGAACGGCGCACGGGCGAGTTGTTGCCCGAGCGGATCGGCGAACTGTGGATGAGCGTGCAGACGGCCAGCCTCGGCCCGGCGCTG
Organism: Magnetospirillaceae bacterium; assembly: GCA_036490215.1. Classification (GTDB taxonomy): domain Bacteria; phylum Pseudomonadota; class Alphaproteobacteria; order Rhodospirillales; family Magnetospirillaceae; genus JASHSH01. The sequence continues at coordinate 82,662 of DASXEH010000017.1, read as the reverse complement.
CGCTTCGACGACGAATATCGTTACTACTGGACCTACATCCCGCACTTCATCCATTCGCCGTTCTATGTCTACGCCTATGCGTTCGGCGATTGTCTGGTGAATTCGCTCTACGATGTTTACCGCTCCGGCGCGCCGCAATTCACCGCCAAATATCTCGACATGCTGCGCGCGGGCGGCACCAAGCGGCACAAGGAGCTGTTGGCGCCGTTCGGGCTCGACGCGTCCGATCCGAAATTCTGGACGCGCGGCCTCAATGTGGTGTCCGGCTTCATCGATGAACTTGAGACGATGGTGTAGCCGCGATGTATCTGCCGCCGCTGTTTGAGGAAAAAGATCAGGGCAAACTCCACGCGACGATCCGCGAGTCGGGGCTGGCGACGCTGGTCACGGTGACTGCGGCCGGGCCTTACGCCAGCCACGTGCCGATGCTGCTCGATCCTGCCAAGGGGCCGCATGGCACGTTGCGCGGCCATATCGCGCTGGCCAATCCGCAAAGCAAGACCATGGTGGCCGGGGCCGGCGCGCTGGCGATCTTCCTCGGGCCGGATGCCTATATCTCGCCGTCCTATTATGCGACGAAGAAACAGCACGGCAAGGTCGTGCCCACCTGGAACTATCTCGCCATCCATGCGGCCGGTCCGATCCGCTTCTTCGACGATGCCGAAAGCCTGCTCGCGATCGTGACGGCGTTGACGCAGAAATTCGAGGGCCAGCGCGCGGCGCCCTGGGCGGTCAGCGATGCGCCGGCCGACTATGTCCAGACCATGCTCAAAGCCATCGTCGGCTTCGAGATCGAGATCGCGACCCTCGAAGGCAAATGGAAGATGAGCCAGAACCAGCCCGCCGAGAACAAGCCCGGCGTGGTCGAGGGCTTGCGCCGAGACGGGCTGGCCGAGGTTGCCGATATCGTCGCGGAGCGCACGCGGTAATTTTTCGGCTGGCCGGCCCCGCTAAAAAATCGTGACCTGAACCGCCGCGAAAACCCTCTGTTTCAGGGCTTTCCGCATTTTCTTCGGCAATCGAAACAATTGCCGAGACCTGCGGACCTGCTATCCTTGCCGAAAACGCGGGAAACACCGCAGCGGGGATTTGGGGAGGGGACGATGAAACAGTGGCAACTGTTGGCCGGTGTGTGCGCGCTCGCGTCAGTGGTGGCGCTGCGGCCGATCCTGGCTGAAGACGCGCAGGCGCCCGTCGATCCGACGCCGATCGGCGACGAGCACGCCGTGCCATACCACCTCAACGAGGCCGATATCGAAGCCGGCAAGGTGCCGCTCGAACAGATTCGCGATTTCGGCAAGCTCCTCTTCAGCGCCCGTTTCACCACGCTCGACGGACAAGGCCGCCCCGGGGCCACCTCGGCCACCATCCCCACCAAACGTCCGCCGGGCCAGGTGCCGATGTTCTTCCGTACCTCGGGCCCCGAAGCCGATTCCTGTGCCGGTTGCCACGCGCAGCCGATCGCCGGCGGTTCGGGTGATTTCGTTGCCAACGTCTTCGTCTCGCCCCAGGAGAACGAGTTCGATTTCGACACGGTCGAACCCGAGCTCAGCATGGAGCGCGGCACCACCGCGCTGTTCGGTACGGGGCTGATCGAGATTCTGTCCCGCGAGATGACCGCCGATCTGCAGCGCGAAGAACATCACGCGATGGCCCAGGCGCGCAGCTCCGGCAAGCCGGTGCGGGTGGCGCTGACCACCAAGGGCGTCAGCTTCGGCGCCATCACCTGCAATCCTGATGGTCTGCTCGACATCAAGGAGTTGCAGGGCGTCGATCCCGATCTGATCGTGAAGCCCTTCGGGCAAAAGGCGGTGTGGTCGTCGCTGCGTCACTTCACCGTGACCGCGCTCAGCCTCCATCACGGCATGGAAGCGATCGAGCGCTTTGGGCCGCGCTGGACCGGCGAGACCGATTTCGGCGGCAACGGCGTCGGCGAAACCATCACCTCGGGCGATCTCACCGCGCTCGTGCTGTTCCAGGCGATGCTGCCCGCGCCGGCCCAGGTGCTGCCGGTCGACGCGGCCCATCGCGAGGCGGCGCTGCATGGTGAGAAGCTGTTCAATCAGATCGGCTGCGACTCCTGCCATCGCACCGAGATGGTGATCGACACACCGTTCTTCACCGAGCCGGGCCCGCAGAACATCGCCGGCACCTTGCGTCCCGAGGATGTGGCCAAGCCCTACGCGATCGACATGCGCAAGCTGCCGTGGTCGAAGCGTCTCAACATTCGGGCCGATGGCAAGATCGTGGTGCGCGCCTTCACCGATCTGAAGCGCCATCGTATCGCCGATGCCGAGCGGCCGCATTTTGCCAATGAGAAGCTGACGCAGTCCTTCGTGCCGGTGGATCAGTTCCGCACCGCCTGGCTGTGGAGCATCGGCAGCACGGCGCCTTATGGCCATCGCCGCGACATCACCACGATCCATGAGTCGATTGTCGATCATGGCGGCGAGTCGACCGAATCGCGCAAAGCCTATGAGGCGCTGCCCGTGGCCGACCAGAAAGCGATCATCGAATTCCTGAAGGCGCAGCAGATCGTGCCCGACGATACTTGGCAGGCCGATGTGGCTTCGGCACCAGCCGATGCCACTCAACCCGCCAACAAAGTGCAGTGAGGGAGGCCGCTATGAATATTAAGCCATGGTCTCCCAAGACCGTCATTGCGAGGAGCGGAGCGACGAAGCAATCCACTGTCCCGCAAACTGGATTGCTTCGCTTCGCTCTCAATGACACTGCAAAATTGATGGTCGTGGCGTGTCTCGGTCTCGCCTCCACCCCAGCACTCGCCGTCGATGCACCGCATTTCGTCGACGAGACGGCAAGCTCCGGCATCGATCACAAATACACCGGGGGCTGGGAGTTCTATGTCGGTGGCGGCGTTGCCTCTTTCGATTGCGAGGGCAAGGGTTTCCCCAGTGTCTTCATTGCCGGCGGTACATCGCCGGCCGCGCTCTATGTCAATCACAGCACTGTCGGCGGACCGCTGAAATTCGAAGAGGTCAAGGACAGCCCGCTCGCACTCAAGAACGTGACCGGCGCCTATCCGATCGACATCGATGGCGACGGGATCATGGATCTCGTCGTGCTACGCGTCGGCGAAAGCGTCGTGTTCAAAGGCCTCGGCGGCTGCAAGTTCCAGCGCGCCAATGAGATGTGGGGCTTCGACGGCGGCAACAACTGGACCACCGCCTTCAGCGCGATGTGGGAACAAGGCCAGGCTTGGCCGACTTTCGCCATCGGCAATTATGTCGACCGCAACGCGCCGGGCGGCCCGTTCGGCACCTGCGAACCCAACTACCTGATTCGTCCGCAGGGTGGACATTTCGGGCCGCGCGTGGCGCTGTCGCCCAGCTACTGCGCGCTGTCGATGCTGTTCACCGATTGGAATCACGACGGTCATCCGGCGCTGCGCATCGCCAATGACCGGCAATATTATCGCGGCGGGCAGGATCAGCTCTTGAAGCTCGAACCCGGCCAGCCGCCGCATTTCTATGGTCTGGCTGAGGGCTGGCGGAAGCTCGAAATCTGGGGCATGGGCATCGCCGGCTACGATCTCAACGGCCGCGGCAAGCCGGCTTACGCGATCACCAGCATGGCCGATCAGAAACTGCAGGTGCTCGACAAGGATGCCGATGGCAACCCGAGCTACGCCGACGAGGCGCTGGCGCGGCACACCACCGCGCCGCATCCCTATGCGGGCGGCGATGTGCGGCCGTCCACCGGCTGGCACCCCGAATTCGTCGATGTGAACAACGATGGCTATATCGATCTGTTCATCTCGAAGGGCAATGTCAGCAAGATGGGCGATTTCGCCAATAAGGACCCGAGCAATCTGCTGCTCGGCCAGCCCGACGGCACGTTCAAGGAAGGCGCGATGGAGGCCGGCCTGGTCAATTACGACTCGGCGCGCGGCGCCGTGTTCGCCGATTTCAATCTCTCGGGCATGATGAGTCTGATCGTCGTCAACCGCGAAGCCAGTACCAAGGTCTACCGCAATGTCGGCTGGGGTACGGAAGAACATCCGGTGCCGATGGGCAACTGGCTGGCGATCCGCGCGATCGAGCCGGGGCCGAATCGCAACGCAGTGGGCGGCTGGATCGAATTGCGATCGGGCTCGCGCAGCTACCGCCGCGAGCTGACGGTGGGTGGTGGCGATGCCAGCGGCGAAGCCGGCTGGGTGCATTTCGGCATCGGCGAGGCCGAACGCGCGCTGGTGCGCGTGCAATGGCCCGATGGCACCTGGGGCCCGTTCGTGAAAGCGATCGCCAACAACTACGTGCAGATCAACCGCGACGACATCGCGCCACACTATTGGCTGCCGCCCTATGCGGATACGGCGAGCGCAGGCGACGCGGTCAAGTGATGTGGCTCACCGTTGCGAATATAATTTAGCGGAAAGAATCGCGGCCCCTGTTGCCATTCGGTGGCCGCATTTGGGATGTCTCCTCTTGGTCGCGTAAGACCAAAAAGGAGATATCCCTACATGAAGTCCGTACACGCCAAGTTGCTCTGTGCGCTACGGCGATCGCGTTGTCGCTGGGCATGGCGACAATGGCGACCGCCGCTAAAGCTGCCGAACTCGGCGTAACCCTCGATTTGGCCCCCGGCGCGCCGCCGCCGCCGCGCGTCGAAGCGGTTCCCCCGCCGCCGCCCGGTCCGCCGGATCACGTCGTGTGGGTCCATGGACGCTGGCGCTGGGATGGCCACGGCTATGTGTGGGAGGCGGGTCACTATGTCGAACGGCCGCGTCACGGCGCCCGCTGGGTCGAAGGTCATTGGAATCATCGCCCCGACGGTTGGATCTGGGTCGAGGGTCATTGGCGCTGAGTCGAGCGAGTTCATTTAATCGTCATTGCGAGCGTAGCGAAGCAATCCAGTTTTCTTGGTGGTCTGAATTGCTTCGTCACTTTGTTCCTCGCAATGACGGTCTTTTCTACAACTCCATCATCCAATCCTGGCCGATCAGATCGCGGCCCCAGGAGTGATGCGGCTTTTCGCCAACCACTGTTAATCCGGCCGCGGCGTAAATACGCCGCGCCGAAACCAGTTCGGTCTGCGTCCACAGCGTCAGTTTGTGATAGCCGAATTGGCGCGCCCCGGCGATGCAGGCCGCCACCAGTTTCGAGCCGATGCCCAGGCCGCGCGCGCTGGGCTCGACATAGAACAGGCGCAGCCGCGCCATCTCGTCGCTCTCCTTCATGAGGAAGATCGCGCCGGCCACCTCGCCCTGGTATTCCGCGATCCAGCAGGCCTCGCGTGCGGGATCGAAGTTCTTGGCGAACTGTGCGGCGATCACGGCCACCATGTGCTCGAAGCTCGCTTCGTACCCGTATTCCGCGGCGTAGAGCGCACCATGGCGATGCACCACCCAGCCGAGATCGCCGGGCTTCGGTGCACGGAGGATCACCTCGGCCGGCTTTGCATCGCCAGCCCCGTTGCTCGCCGTGGGCGCGTCGAGCAGTTTCTCGATCGTCGTCATCGCACCCAGCAGATCCTGCCGCGCCCGCGGCGGCAGCGGCGCCAGCAGCGCCGTGATCTGCTTGTCCGACGCCTGATTGATGCCGGCAAAGACCTTGCGCCCGCGCGCGGTGAGGACGATCGGCCGTTCGCGGCCATCCTCGGCCGAGCGCGTGCGGCTGGTCAGCCCGCGTTTGGCGAAGCGCGCGAGGATGCGGCTGAGATAGCCGGCGTCGATGCCGAGATCGCGGCAGAGCACGACCGACGTCGTCGCGTCGCGATGGGCCAACTCGTACAGTACCCGCGCCTCGGTCAGCGTGAAGGACGTGCCGGTCAGCCCTTCCTCCAGCACGCCGATCCGGCGGGTATAGAAGCGATTGAACTGCCGCGTGCCGGCGATCTGGCGTGCAGCAACGGGACGCGCTGCGGCGGTGGAGCGGGCGGCTGAGGCAGGCATCGGGTCCTCCATGAGTGGTCTGATTCAGGGTGGGCAATATAGTTGACGGAGTCAACTATATTGCCGATGCGGGTCGTCGTATCGGGTTTGATGGCCGCCGCCGCAGGGGGCCGATTGCAACCCCGGCGGACCGTCGATAAGCTGCGATCCATTGGGGGGGGCCTATGCATCGCCGCTTATGCATGCGGCGCGCATAATTTGTCTGGCCTGAGAATTTGTAGAATACGCGCGCCGTCGCAACGGCGCGGTCCGGGGGAGAACTTCCGTCCATGGCCCCGCCGAATTTTGAGAACGTGAATGTCATTCTCGCCGAGCCGAAGGCGGAGATGGGCAACGTCATCAACGCGGCACTGTTCTCGCGCGGTCTGCGCGAGTTCTCCGTTTGCCGCGACTTCGAAGGGCTGCGCGACGCGCTCGAGAATCAGACGGTCGATGTGCTTCTCTGCGACATTGAGCTTCCCGGCCTCAAGTTCCGCGAAACGATGCAGCGCATCCGGCACAACGAAATCGGCCGCAATCCCTTCCTGCATATCGTCGCCATGGTCAGTCTTTCCGGTCGCGATCAGGTGCAGAGCCTGATCGGCGCGGGCGTCGACGATCTGATCCGCAAGCCGATGACGCCGGGAAAAATTTCGCAGCGCTTCGACAATCTGGCGCGGCCGCGCAAACCCTTCGTCGTCGGCGAGGAATATATCGGCCCCAATCGGCGCAAAGCGCTGCGCCGCGGCGACGGCTTCAGCTTCGTCAACGTGCCCAACAGCCTGCGCTGCAAGACCGTCGATAGCATGCACGTCACTCAGATCCGTCAGCAGGTCGCGCGGGCCTGGCGCGACGTGTCCGAGAAGCAGGGCAGCTATAAGCAAGATGCGATCAATACGCTGACCACCCGTATCATGACTTACTACGACGGCCGCGGCACCGAAGAGGACCTGCGCCGCGATCTCGGCTATCTGGTCAGCAAGACCGAGACCATCATCAACCGCTACCGCAACTCCGAGACGGCCCATGTGGCGGAAATCGCTGCCTGCATGACCGGCGTGGCGCGCCGCATCATCCAGTCGCCGACACGACCGCTCAAGACCGACCTACGCCTGATGCCGCATTTGTCCACGGCCACGCGTCAATCGGCGTTGTCGCCGGACGAGGCGGTGGAAGCGGTGCGCGAGATCACGATGCTGATCCGCGATTATCTCGGCCTGTAATCGGCTTTTTTCGTTATCCCCTATTTTCCGTTGCACTGCCCTATGCCAGCGACGCTGGCTCGATAGAACGCAGAAACTGGTCCAAGGCCGATCGGGGTGCCTAACCGTCGCTGCGGGTGACGGGCCGCGCCAGCAGCGGCACCAGGCTCATCAGCCCGGCCAGAGCCCAGAACGCGGTCGGCAGGTCGAAGGTGCGGGAGACGAAACCGACGCCGGCCGGGCCTGCCAAGATACCGGCATAACCCGTGACCGTGATCGCCGCGACGGCGAGGCCAGCCGGCATCACCGTTTGCCGGCCCGCCAGACGGACCAGAACCGGCACGAGGTTCGACGCGCCGAGTCCGATCAGCAGAAAGCCGGCCAGTGCGATCACGTTCAGCGACGCGGTCAGCAGCACCGCGAAGCCGGCGACGGCCAGCACGCCGCCCCAAATCAGGACGCGGCGATTGCCGGCCCAGGCGACCACGCGGTCACCCGTCACGCGGCCGACCGTCATGGCGATCGCAAACAGCATGTAGCCGAAACCGCCATGCGTGGCATCGGCGAGTCCCCGATCGATCACCAGCAGCGCGCTCCAATCGAGCAGCGAACCTTCGACCAGGAAGGTGATGGCGCAGAGCAGAGCGAGGAGCAACACGATGCCGCGCGGCAGCACGAACTTGGTTGGCTCGCCGCGTGCCGTCAGCAGTCGCGGCCAGGCCAGGATGATCGCCACCAAGGTCAGAACGCCGCCGGCCAGCGCCGCCAGGGATGGGGGCATGGCATTCGAGAGCAGCACCGTCATGCCGCCCGAGCCGGCGAAGCCGCCGATGCTGAACATGCCATGAAAGCCCGACATCAACGGCCGGCCAAGCTGGCGCTCGACTTCGACGGCGTGGATGTTCATGGCCACGTCGAGTGTGCCGAGCGATGCACCGAACAGGAGCAACACCGCGGCCAGCAGCGCCGGCGTGTCCGCCACCGACAGAAGCGGCAGCATCAGCGCGAGGCCGATGCCGCCGCCGATGGCGATCGGCTTGGTGCCCCATCGTGTGCTCAGCCAGCCAGTCAGCGGCATGGTTACGATCGAGCCGATCCCCAGGCAGAGCAGCAGCAGGCCCAACTCGCCATCGTCGACGCCGGTGCGCGCCTTGGCGAAGGGCACTAGAGGTGCCCAACAGGCCAGGCCAAATCCCGCCGCGAAGAAGGAGAGATAGGTGGCCAGTTGCGCAGGGGTGCGAGTGGTCAAGGAACCCGGCGGGAAGGGGTGTGGAAGGATATTATTTCTATTCCTCATCCTGAGGTGCGAGCGTAGCGAGCCTCGAAGGATTGGGTCTTCCCGCGCGTCGCTTTGCCAATTGTTGTAATCGCGGGAGTGTACCCGCGATCAACGCTTCTTTCTTCGCGCGGCTCCATCCCTTGATTTGGCGCTCGGCGGCGATCGCATCGGTGATCAGTTGAAACTCCTGTGACCATACGAGTGATACTGGGACTCGAGATGCAGTATAGCCATCAAACTTCTGTCCATTGTGCTCGGCGCTGCGCTATTCGACTGCTACGCGAGTCGAACCCACATAATATGAGCCATCAGCACACCGGATCATATAAACGAAAGTCATGGGATACTACTCTGGCAGCTCGCAAGTGCGACTCATCCTTCGAGGCTCGCTGCGCTCGCACCTCAGGATGAGGCCTTGGTTGAAGCTTTCTTTTGGGCGGTTCATTTTGATTCATTTGTCCGCCGGTATGCAACTGGTCTGACCGGGGCACACGGCTTTGGTGGTCAGAACCGCGGCTGCGATAAAGCTCGACGACGAGATTTGTAGCGGTAGCCCCCGATTGGGATCGAGATAGACGTCGAACTTGGCGTTGGTCCACAGTTTCATGTGATAGGGCTTGAAGCCGCCGATCGGATGGACGATGGCCACCGCATCGATCGTGTTGGTCTGCGTGCCCAGCAAACCATGATGGTTCGGACCGGTCACGGTCACTTCGAGATCGAAGCGCCGCCGCCCGTCATAGACCGGCAGGGTGAAGTGCTTGTCGCCCGTCACCGCGCGATGGCCGAGCGAGAGGATCGCCGCGATCGGGTCCATCGTGTCGCGGCGCTGCGCCTCCGGCAGATCGGGCACGTTCTCGGGATCGCGCGCCTGCTGGGTTGGATCGATATAGGTTTCGCGGTCGGAAATGCGCGAGCCGGTCGGCGGATCACCGCGGAAAGCGAGTTCGACGGTGCGCTCGCTTTTGTTCGAGACGACGTGTTGGGTATAGGAATCGGGTTGGTCGCCGCCGGGGCCGAGCTTGCCATGACCGCCCGCTTCGGCTTCGAGCTTGGTCAGCCAGCGGACCATGCCGGCGCCACGAATGGCAAAGCGGCTTTGCCAGCCGCCGTTCTCTTCATCGATGGTGAATTGGATATCGGCGCCTTTGAGACCGCCCCACCAGCCCTGCATATACAGGGTTACCGGTTCCGCCGCCCGAGCCGGTCCCGCCGCTAGAATGGCTAAGGCGAGGACCAGCGCGGCGCGGCGAGCCAGCATGCGCAGAGTTTACTCTACCGAGAGGCGTACATCGACGTTGTTACGCGTGGCATTGGAGTAGGGGCACACTTCATGCGCCTTATGCACCAGCGCTTCGGCCTTGGCCTTGTCCCAGCCAGGGATCTTCACGTGCAGCTGAATATCGAGCGCGAAGCCATGGTCGATCGGGCCGATGCCGACATCGGCGGAGACGGTGGTGTCAGCCGGCACGGTCTCTTTCTGCTGGCCGGCGACGAACTGCATCGCGCTCAGGAAGCACGCCGAATAGCCGGTGGCGAAAAGCTGTTCGGGATTCACGCCGGCGCCATTGCCCCCCAATTCCTTGGGGCGCGCCAGGGTGACCGAGAGCTTGTTGTCGTCCGTCCCGGCTTGACCGTCGCGGCCGCCCTTGGCTGAGGCATGAGCGACATAGAGGACTTTGGGTTTATCGACCATGGTGGTTCTCCCAATGTTTGTTTCAACGCAGCCGTTGTAGTTGAAAATTAGATTGTGCACAATCTAATTTTACACAACTTAAAATCGCTAGACTTTTCACGACCTTGGAACGGGCTTCCGGACCGTTCGCCGAGACTATTCGGGCTGATTCTGGCTTTTTTGGAGTTCGCCGCGGAGGTTCGTCAAATCTTCACGCAGCGCCACCAGTTCGGGCAACGACCGGCCGAAATCGCAGAACAGCTTGTAGGCGATCTCCTGCGACTTGGCGCGGAGGTCGTGAGCCTTGGCGGTCAAGTTGACCCGCAACTGCCGTTCGTCTTCGGGGTCGCGGCTGCGTTTGACGAACCCCGCCGCCTCCATGCGCTTCAGCAGCGGGGTCAGCGTGCCGGAATCGAGGAACAACCGGTCGCCGATATCCTTCACCGACATCCCGTCCTGCTCCCACAGCACCAGCAACACGAGGTACTGGGGATAGGTCAGGCCGTATTCGTCGAGCAGCGGCTTATAGGCGCGCGTGACCGCATGGGCCGTCGAGTAGAGCGCGAAGCAAAGCTGATCGTTCAGCGTCGGGGTTGGGTTTCCATCGGGCATGACCGCCATCCGAGCAAACAATTAAGTTGTGTGCAATCTAATAGCATAAATAGGACGGCGAGGACAGAAAGACGAGTGTCCCCATAACCTTGTCGTCCGATTTCGTCATTTCGCCCCTTGGACAATCGGCCCCGATTGGGCATCTTGGCGTTAATCATCAGACAAACAAACGTCCTGCCGCTCAGAAGGGCCTCGCAATGAAAATCGCCATTCCGAAGGAGCGCCGCGCCGGCGAAGACCGGGTTGCCGCCTCGCCGGACACCGTCAAAAAATATGTGGGCATGGGATTCGACGTGATCGTCGAAACGGGCGCGGGTAATGGCGCCGCGATTCCCGACAACGCTTTTGTTGCCGCCGGCGCAACGATCGCCGCCGATGCGCGCGCGACGCTGGGCGATGCCGATATCGTCCTCAAGGTGACGCGGCCGATGTCTGCGGCCGAAGGCGACGACGAACTCGCGCTGTTCAAGCGCGGCGCGGTGCTGATCGCCCATCTGGCGGCGTTGCAGAACAAGGATCAAGCCGGCGCTTATGCCGGTGCGGGCGTCAACGCCTTCGCGATGGAGATGCTGCCGCGCATCAGCCGCGCGCAGAACATGGACGTGCTGTCGTCGCAGAGCAATCTTGCCGGCTACAAAGCGGTGCTCGACGCCGCCGCGCATTATGGCCGCGCGATGCCGATGATGATGACGGCGGCCGGCACCGTGGCGCCGGCCAAGGTGTTGATTCTGGGCGCCGGCGTTGCCGGGTTGCAGGCGATCGCGACGGCCAAGCGCATGGGCGCGGTGGTCTTCGCTTTCGACGTTCGCCCCGCGGTGAAGGAACAGGTGGAATCGCTTGGCGGCAAATTCGTCGAGGTCGATCCCGACGCCGCGAAGAACGCCGAGACCACCGGCGGCTATGCCAAAGAAATGAGCGCCGACTACGCGCAGAAACAGTCGGCGAAGATCCATGAGACACTGAAGAAGACTGACATCGCCATCTCGACTGCGCTGATCCCCGGCAAGCCCGCGCCCGTGCTGATCACCGAGGAGATGGTGAAGGACATGCGCCCCGGTTCGGTGATCGTCGATCTCGCCGTCGAAGCCGGCGGCAACTGCCCGATCTCCGAACGCGGCAAGGTTGTGGTGAAACACGGCGTGACCTTGGTCGGTTACGACAACGTGCCGAGCCGCCTCGCCGCCGACACCAGCGCGCTGTTCGCCAAGAACCTGCTCAACTTTCTCACGCTCTCCTACGACAAGGAGACCAAGGGGCTGAAGATCAATTGGGACGATGAGATCATCAAAGGCACCGCGCTGACCCGCGACGGCCAGGTGATCCATCCGGCGTTGGCTGGCTGATAGGGGGAAACGGCTCACCCTTCGAGACGGCTGCGTCGTGCTTTGCACGCAAAGCGTGACGCAGCCTCCTCAGGGTGAGGTTATCGGTTAGAAAAACGCCTCATCCTGAGGAGGACCGAAGGTCCATCTCGAAGGATGGGGAGCGAAGACGATGGGTGGTTTTGCCGCCCGGGAGGAATGAAAAAGATGGACAGCTTCGTCACCTATTTCACCATTTTCGTGCTGGCCGTGTTCGTCGGCTACCACGTGGTCTGGCGCGTGACGCCGGCGCTGCATTCACCGCTGATGAGCGTCACCAACGCGATCTCCTCGGTGATCATCGTCGGCGCGCTCCTGGCCGCGGGGCCGGCGGGCCTGTCGCTCTCGAAGGTGTTCGGTTTCGTCGCCGTGATCCTGGCATCGATCAACATCTTCGGCGGCTTCGTCGTCACCCAGCGCATGCTGGCCATGTTCAAGAAAAAACAGAAGTAAGGGGGACGGAACGTGTCTGAGAACCTCTCGGCGCTGGCGTATCTGGTCGCCTCCGTCTGCTTCATCATGTCGCTGCGCGGCCTCTCGTCGCCCGACACCTCGCGTGGCGGCAATCGATGGGGCATCGCGGGGATGGTCATCGCCATCCTGACCACCTTCGCCGCACCCGGTGTGCTCGACTTCACCTGGATCATCATCGCCATCCTGATCGGCGGCGCCATCGGCACGGTGGTCGCGCGCAAGATCAACATGACGGCGCTGCCGCAGCTGGTGGCTGCCTTCCACAGCTTGGTTGGCTTGGCTGCCGTGCTGGTCGCGGCCGGTGCCTTCACCAATCCCGAGGCCTATCACATCGGCACGCCCGGCAATATCTATAGCGGCTCGCTGGTGGAGATGAGCATCGGTCTCGCCATCGGCGCGATCACCTTCACCGGTTCGATCGTCGCCTTCGCCAAGCTGCAGGGCTTGGTGACCGGCAAGCCGCTGGTGTTCCCGCTGCAGCATCCGTTCAACGCGCTGCTCGGCATCCTGATCGTCGCGCTGATCGTCTGGTTCGTGATCAGCTCCTCGCCGGTTGCTTTCATCGCCATCACCGCGGTCGCCTTGCTGCTCGGCTTCCTGCTGATCCTGCCGATCGGCGGCGCCGACATGCCGGTGGTGATCTCGATGCTCAACTCCTATTCGGGTTGGGCGGCCAGCGGTATCGGCTTCACCTTGCAAAACCCGCTGCTGATCGTGACGGGCGCGCTGGTCGGTAGCTCAGGCGCCATCCTCAGCTACATCATGTGCAAGGGGATGAACCGTTCGATCTTCAACGTGATTCTCGGCGGCTTCGGCGGCGAAGCGGCGGGTGGTGCCGCCGCTGCGGCGGGTGGCGCGGATCGCGCGGTCAAGTCGGGCAGCGCCGAAGATGCGGCCTTCCTGATGCAGAACGCCTCCAAGGTCATCATCGTGCCGGGGTACGGCATGGCGGTGGCCCAGGCGCAGCACGCCGTGGCCAAGATGGCCGATATCCTGAAGAAGGGCGGCGTCGATGTGCGTTACGCGATCCACCCCGTGGCAGGCCGCATGCCCGGCCATATGAACGTGCTGCTGGCCGAAGCCAACGTGCCCTATGACGAGGTGTTCGAACTCGAAGAGATCAACAACGAGTTCGGCACGGCGGACGTTGCCTATGTCATCGGCGCCAATGACGTCACCAACCCGGCGGCCAAGACCGATCCCAAGAGCCCGATTTACGGTATGCCGATCCTCGACGTCGAAAAGGCCAAGACCGTGTTGTTCATCAAGCGCTCGATGGCGACGGGCTATGCCGGCGTCGATAACGAGCTATTTTTCCGTGACAACACGATGATGCTGTTCGGTGACGCGAAGAAAGTCACCGAAGCGGTCGTGAAAGCACTGGGCGCCGAATAAGCGCGCCCACTTCGCTGAGCAGCGAAGTTCACTGAAAATTCAGGGGCATCTGCATCCGACTGCGATGCAGGTGCCCCACCATTTCCCCCTCCGCGCCACAGTGTCGCCATAGGTAACGGCCACCTTGTGCCCCGTTCACGGTAAACAACCGGACGGAGGGACGACCCCATGCCGCTCGATCCGAGAAGTAGAATCCGTGACATCGTTTCAAAGATGTTCGGTGCGGAGACCGCGCGCGCACCGGTGAACATGCCGGGCATCGGCCGCCTCGTCATCGTCTCGAATCGCGTCGCCACTGTGGCGCAGATGAAGACGAATCCGGGCGGTCTCGCGGTCGCGATGGCCGCTGCGCTGCGTGAACACCCCGCGATGTGGTTCGGTTCCAGCGGTGAATTCGTCGACCATACCGTCGAGGCGCCCAAGATCCAGAATGAGGGGCCGCTGATCCGTGCGCTGCTCGATCTGCCGCGCAGCGACTACGACCGGTACTATGCCGGCTTCTCCAACGGTGCCCTGTGGCCGCTGTTTCACTATCGCGTCGGCGTGGTCAATTTCTCGCATGACGATTATGCCGCCTATCTGCGCGTCAACGAGGAATTTGCACGGCATCTGATCCCGCTGCTGCAGCCCGACGACGTGATTTGGATCCATGACTACCAGCTTATCCCACTGGCCGGCATGCTGCGTGCGCGCGGCGTGACACAGAAAATCGGCTTCTTCCTGCATATCCCGTTTCCGGCGCCCGAGATTCTGACGACTCTGCCGGTACATGAAGAGATCGCGCGCGCGCTGGCCCAATACGATCTGGTCGGTTTCCAGACGCAGACCGATCAGGCCTCCTTCACCGATTACATTCAGCGCGAACGCCGCGAGCAGGCCTATGCCGAGGGCTGGGTTCAGGCTTTCGGGCGGCGATTCCGCGTCGGTACTTTCCCGATCTCAATCGACCCCGAGATCGTCGCAGCCCGCGCGCGGCGCATGGCCGGCGGCACGCGCAACAAGCAGCTGCGCGACAGTCTCTCCGGTCGCAAGCTGATGATCGGCGTCGATCGTCTCGATTATACCAAGGGTCTCGATCGCCGCTTCCAGGCAATCGAGCACCTGTTCGAGGAGCATGAGGAACATCGCCGCGGCGTCGTCGTCTTGCAGATCGCGCCACCGACGCGGGGCGACGTGCCGGAATACCGCCGTGTCCGCGCCGAACTCAACGCCCTGATCGGCCATATCAACGGCCAATTCGGCGATGCGGATATTCTGCCCATCCGCTATCTCAACCGCCAGTTCAGCCAGGACATTCTGTTCGGTTATTTCCGCATCAGCCGCGCAGCGCTGGTGACACCGCTGCGCGATGGGATGAATTTGGTCGCCAAGGAATTCGTCGCCTGCCAGGACCCCGACGATCCAGGCATTCCGGTCCTGTCGCGTTTCGCCGGTGCAGCCAAGCAAATGGATGCGGCGATGATCGTCAATCCGTTCGATGTGCGCGGCATGGCGGGGGCGCTGCATCGGGTGCTGGAGATGCCGATCGAGGAGCGGCGCGAACGCCATCAGTCGCTGCTCGAAAGCATTCGCGGCTACGACATCCATCGCTGGCGCGACGCATTTATTTCGGAGTTGACCCGCACCTATGAGGAATTGATCCCGAGCCGCGAGGAGGAGACCGTCGATCTGTTCTCCCTGGCCGGCGCGCATCACTGACCGAACGTGACTGAAGAGCAAGAGGAAGACGCGATGGTTCCCATTCCAACTTCCCGCGATGCCTTGTTCCTCGATCTCGACGGAACCTTGGCCGAGATTGCCGATACGCCGGGCGATGTGCGTGTCGCCAAGCGTGTGCCCGAGCTTCTGGCGCGCTGGACGGACAAGCTCGATGGCGCACTGGCCGTTGTCAGCGGCCGGCCGATGGCGCAACTGCTCGAACTTCTGGCGCCGTTCGAAGGTGCGATGGCCGGCATCCACGGGCTCGAACGGCGTTTCGCCAACGGCAAGACGATCACCGCGGCACCGCTGCCAGAAATGCTCTATGCGCGCCGCGCGCTGCAAACCTTCGCGGATTCGCTGTCCGGTGTCGCGCTCGAAGACAAAGGCAGTGCGCTGGCTCTGCACTATCGCGCCAGCCCGGAACATGGGCGCGCTTGCCGCGATCTCGCGCATGAGTTCGGCCAGGGGCGGCTGGTGGTGGTGCCCGGCAAGATGGTCGTCGAGCTTCAACCCAAGGGTTACGACAAGGGGGTGGCGCTTGAAGCCTTTATGAACGAGGCGCCATTCGCCAACCGCCGGCCGTTCTTCGTCGGCGATGACCGGCCCGACGAAGCTGCGTTCGACTATGTCAATCGCGTCGGCGGCATCTCGGTTCTGGCCGGCCCCTCGGTCGCGTCTACCGTCGCTCAATATCGTCTCGAAAACGTCTCCGCCGTGCTTGCCTGGCTCGAAGAGGGATTATCAGCGCCAGCCGAGGCCGAGGCCATCGGAGGGCACTGATAATGTCGCTTGAACTGGCTGTCGTAGGGAATTGCACCTATGGCGCGCTCATCGATGCGCGCGCGCGTGTTGTCTGGTCGTGCATGCCGCGCTTCGACTCCGACCCGGTCTTCTGCGCCTTGCTCGATGGCGAAGGGGCGACGGACGGGTTTTTCGACATCGAGCTGATCGATTTCGTGCGCAGCGAGCAGAGCTACCGCACCAACTCGGCCGTGCTGGAGACGAAGCTTTACGACAAACACGGCGGTGCGTTGCAGGTCGTCGATTTCGCGCCGCGCTTCACGCGTTTCGAGCGATCCTTTCGGCCGGCAACCTTGATGCGGGTGGTGAAGCCGCTATCGGGTTCGCCGCGGGTTCGGATCCGCGTGCGGCCACGCTTCAAATATGGATCAATCACACCTGAGGTGACGCGCGGCAGCAACCATATCCGCTTCGTCGGACCGGATTCGATCATACGCCTCACGGCGGATGCTTCGCTGTCCTACATCGTCGAGGAAGTGCCCTTCATCCTCGATCGCGAAGTGGTGCTGCTGCTCGGCGCCGACGAACCGGTGCCGACCTCACTCGCCGACCTCGCGCGGGAATGGCTGGAGCGGACCGACAACTATTGGCGCGAATTCTGCCTCGGACTCTCAATTCCCTTCGAGTGGCAAGAGGCGGTGATCCGCGCTGCGATCACGCTCAAGCTGCATAGTTTCGAGGACACCGGCGCGATCATCGCCGCCATGACCACGTCGATCCCCGAGGCGCCCAACACCGAACGCTGCTGGGACTACCGTTTTTGCTGGCTGCGTGACGCCTATTTCGTCGTCAACGCACTCAACCAGCTGGGCGCGACACGGACGATGGAGATGCATCTCGAATACATCGAGAACATCGTCGCCACAGCGCCTGAGGGCTATCTCCAGCCCGTGTTCGGCATTCTGCGCGAGACCAATCTGGTCGAGCGCTCGGTGTCGAGCCTGGCCGGGTATCGCGGCATGGGCGTGGTGCGCACCGGCAATGGCGCCTATGAGCAGGTGCAGAACGACGGCTATGGCAGCGTCATCCTCGCCTGCGCCCAATCCTATTTCGACCAGCGCGTCTTTCGTCCGGGCGGCGAGGCCCTGTTCCGCCGGCTGGAGGGTTTAGGCGAGCAGGCGATCCATCGCTGGAAGGAAAGCGACGCAGGTCTTTGGGAACTGCGCACCAAGAAATGCGTGCACACCTATTCCAGCATCATGTGCTGGGTGGCCTGCGACCGCTTGGCCAATATCGCGAAGCAGATCGGCATCGACGGCCGCCGCGCCTATTGGCGGAAACATGCCGACGAGATGCACAAGGAGATTCTCAAACAGGCGTGGAACGAGAAGCTCGGCACATTCACGGCGGTTTTCGGCGGCGATGAACTCGATGCGTGCCTTCTGCTGCTGCCAACGCTCGGCTTCGTCAAAGCCGAGGACCCCAAGTTCAAAGCGACGCTGGAGGCCTGCGAGAAGCATTTGCTGCGCGGCGGCTATATGTTCCGCTACGTCAACGCCGACGACTTCGGCAAACCGACAACGGCGTTTCTGGCCTGTACGTTCTGGTACGTCGACGCGCTGACAGCAGTCGGTCGTCGGGACGAGGCGCGGAAGATGTTCGAGCGGCTTCTCGCCCAGCGCAATCCGCTCGGACTGCTATCCGAAGATATCGACGTCAATACCGGCGAGCTTTGGGGGAATTTCCCGCAGACCTATTCGATGGTCGGCCTGATCCAGTCGGCGATGCGCCTGTCGCGTCCGTGGGAAGGCGCGTTCTAAGTTCTTCCGTCATTGCGAGGAGCACGAAGTGCGACGAAGCAATCCAGCCTTCACCTGAGGCCTTGGATTGCTTCGCTAGCGCTCGCAATGACAACGATATGAAATAAAAAGGGCCGCACAAGGCGGCCCTTTTAAATTCGTTGGCGTCGAGACGCGATGGAAGGCTCTTAGAAGCCTTCGCGCTCGAGACGCTTGCGCTCCAGTTTACGGGCGCGGCGCACAGCCTCAGCCTTCTCGCGCGCACGGCGCTCAGAGGGCTTCTCATAGCTGCGGCGAAGCTTCATTTCGCGGAAGACACCCTCGCGCTGCATCTTCTTCTTGAGCGCCTTGAGGGCTTGATCGACGTTATTGTCGCGAACCAGAACCTGCACGGGCCACACGTCTCCAGACGAAATGAGGTTACGGGAAGGCGGGTTTCTACCACAGGCTTTCTGCAAAGGGAAGCGTGCTGAATCCGGCGTTCCGACTCGGGCCATTTCCCTAAGGGATTGTATTTACGCCCTATTTTTAGGCATGTCGGTCAAGGGTCGATGCCAAGCCGGTGTAAAACCCGCTGCCGGGCCAGTCCGCGATCGCGATCGGACACGTAAAGCAGTCCGGCAATGCGCCGAATCAGGCCGTCTTCCTCGGGGGATAGGACACCATCCGCATAGGCCACTTCCCACATCATCTCGATGATCGGGATGCGCTGTTCGGGCGTCAGCCGGGTCACCAGGATATGGGTGAAGCGGAACAGCTGGGATGTCTCAGCATTGGCCCGCTCGGCGGCAGCGATCAGCCGCTCGGTATCCTTCGGGGCCAGGCCGAAACGCTCGCCCAGGATACGGCGGATCGCCTTCAATTCGTCCGGGTGAAAGTGGTCGTCCATGCCCGCTGCTTCGATCATGACAGCCGCCGCCGCGACCATGGTCTGGTCGAGCGCCATGCCAGGATCGGGCTCGGGGCCGTTCAGGAAGTGGAGGATGCTATCGAACATGAGGGGCAAACATGAGCGGGGTCCGCAGAAGACCTAGCGCGATCAGGTATAAATGCAAGTGAATCCGGGGTTACCCGGTCTTTACCGGGGCGGCTCCAGACCTCATATTGTGGGTATGGCCGTACTCGATATTGCCCGTATGGGTGCCCAAGTCCTTCGCGCGCCAGCGCATCCGGTGCCGGACCCGACCGCGCCCGAGATCGCGCAACTGGTCGAGGACATGAAGGACACGATGATCGCCGCCGGCGGCATCGGCATTGCCGCGCCGCAGGTGCGTGTACCCTTGCGCGTGGCCATCTTCGAAGTCCCGAGCAGTCGCACCGAAGATGGGCAGGGCACGCCGCTCACTGTCCTGATCAATCCCGACTGGCATCCGCTCAGCGACGACAAGGAAGAGGGCTACGAAGGCTGCCTCTCGGTGCCTGGCATGACCGGTCTGGTGCCGCGCTTCACCCATATCGCCTATCGCGGCTATGGGCTCGACGGCAAGCTGATCGAACGTCAGGCCGAGGGTTATCACGCCCGCGTGGTACAGCATGAGCTCGATCACCTTGCCGGCATTCTCTACCCGCAGCGCATGGCCGATCTGACCACGCTGGCCTATACTGAGGAGCTTCGCCGCGAGATCGATACGCCGGCCGAAGCGCTGGTGGCCGATTGAGCGACGAGACCTCACAACTCGAACAGGCGCGCGACGCCATCGTCATGGCGATGCTGACCCATGTGCCGTTCGACGGCTGGACGCGCCGCGCGATGGCGGCTGCAGCCAAGGACGCACAGCTCGACGTGACCATGGCCGATCGCGCTTTCACCCATGGTCCAGTCGAGGCCGCCGCCCATTTCGCGCTCTTGGCCGATCGCAAGCTGGAAGACGACGCAAAGGCGATCGATCTGGTCGCGATGCGGTTCACGGCGCGCGTGGCTTGGCTGGTGCGCCGCCGTCTCGAAGCCTGGAATGATCAGCGCGAAGCGGTGCGCCATGCCGTTGGTATTCTCGCGCTGCCCGGCAATGCCGCACAGGCGGCGCGCACCGCCTGGCATACGGCCGACACGATCTGGCATCTAGCGGGCGATACGGCGACCGATTTCAACTACTACACCAAGCGCGCGATCCTGGTCGGCGTCTACACCACCACGCTGCTCTGCTGGCTCGACGACAACAGCGAGGATCACGCGGCCAGTTGGGAATTCCTCGATCGCCGGCTTGCCGATGTTGGGCGCTTCGGCAAGTTCCGCAGCCGCGCTGAGGCCGAACTCAAGAAACTGCCCAATCCGCTGCGCGGCCTTCAGGCTGTCCGTGAGAAGTTCCGCCCTGGCCGGAATTTCGGAGAGCGGTAGTTTTCCGAAGTCGCGTGCCTTCAAATACTCAGCCCGTCACCCCCGCGCAGGCGGGGGTCCAGGGGCGCACAGGAAATGGCCCTGGATTCCCGCTTCCGCGGGAATGACGACTTACCTCTTAATTCTATTCACATGCGCCATCTTGCGGCCGGGGCGCGCTTCGGTTTTGCCGTAGAGGTGTAGATGCGTGTTCGGTTCGGTGATCAGCGCCGGCCATTGCGCGATATCGTCGCCGATCAGATTGGTCATCACCGCATCGGCGAAGCGCGAGGGATCGCCGAGCGGCAGCCCGCAGATCGCGCGCACCAATTGCTCGAATTGCGAAGTGTTGGCGGCGTCCATCGTCCAATGGCCGGAGTTATGTGGGCGCGGCGCCATTTCGCTGGCGAGAATCCGCCCGTCGCGGGTGACGAACATCTCGACGGCCAACAGGCCGACCAGATCGAGCGCTTGCGCAGCGCGGATCGCCATCGCCTCGGCTTCGCGGGCGAGTGGCGCGGAGATCGGCGCGGGCACGGTGGTGGTGTCGAGGATGCCGTCCTTGTGACGATTCTCGACCGGCTCATAGCATCGCGTTGCGCCATCGACGCCGCGCGCGACGATCACCGAAATCTCGCGCTCGAAATCGACCATGCCTTCGAGGATGCAAGGCTTGCCGCCGACCGACCGCCACGCGGCGGACAGATCGGCGCTCTCGTCCTTCAGCCGCGCCTGGCCCTTGCCGTCATAGCCCATGCGCACGGTCTTGATCAGCGCGGGGCGGCCGATCTGGGCGAGTGCGGGCGCCAGCGCGGGGAAATCCATCACCGGCCGCCAGGGCGCGGTGGCGATGCCTTCGCGCTCGAAGAAGCGCTTCTCGGCCACGCGATCCTGCGATGTCTCCAGCGCCTTCAGACCCGGCCGCACCGGCTTGATCGCGCCGGTCACGCGCACCGCACCGGCGGGGATGTTCTCGAATTCGAAGGTGATCACATCGACGGACTGGGCGAAGCGCGTCAGTGCGGCTTCGTCGTCATAACCCGCGCGCGTCGTCAGCGGCGTAACCTGTGAGGCGGGCGCGTCGTCATCGGGACAGAAGATATGGCTGCGATAGCCGAGCTGCGCCGCCGCCAGCGCCGTCATCCGGCCGAGCTGGCCGCCGCCGAGAATGCCGATGGTCGAGCCGGGCGCTACGCGTCCACCATTTGGATTGGCGGCGGAGCCGCCGGGCGGGATCGCGATCGAGCGATCACTTGCCATCGAGGCCTTCATCCGACGGGGCCTCGCGCACGGCTTTGGTCTGCTTGGCGCGATAGGCGTCGAGCCGCTTGGCCAGCTTGGCATCGGTCAATGCCAGAACCGAAGCGGCCAGCAGACCGGCATTGATCGCGCCCGGCTTGCCGATGGCGAGTGTTCCCACCGGGATGCCGCCCGGCATCTGGACGATCGACAGAAGGCTATCCATGCCCGACAGCGCCTTCGATTCGATCGGCACACCGAAGACGGGCAGCGAAGTCATGGCTGCCGTCATGCCCGGCAAATGGGCCGCACCGCCGGCTCCGGCGATGATCACCTTGAAGCCGCGCTTCTTGGCGTTCTCGGCGAAATCGTAGAGGCGCTTGGGCGTCCGGTGGGCCGAAACGATCTTGGTCTCGAACGCGATATTCAGCGCCTCGAGGGTGTCGGCGGCATGGCGCATGGTCGGCCAGTCCGACTGGCTGCCCATGATGATGGCCACTTCCGGCTTGCTCATGGTGCGCTTCCGCCCCGCCCCAATTGTAAAGACGGCGGCATTATAGGGGGGGAGAAGGGCGGCGCAAGGCGCGTCGGGCTTCTCGATCGGCTCGCCTGCGGACAAGAATCTGTTCCGCCGCGATCTGCTTTTGGAACGCGCCGACAAGGCCCTCTACGAGGCCGAAACCAGCGGCCGGAATCGCTATGTCATCCATGGTGTCGCGGGCGGCTAACCTATCCCTCAGGATTCGCTAACCTTTTTTTTACTTGTCCACAGGTAGCGTCGGCATCGTCGGCAAGTTCGTTTGCTTTGCACGACGATGGATGGGGCATATGGACAGGGTAACGGTCATCGGTGATCGCAGTCCGTCCGGCCAAGGCCGGGGCGGGGCCAGTCTCATGCGTGGCGACGCGCATCGGCACGCCATGGCCGAGGCCGCCAACGATTCGCAGCACCCCGTTCATGTCTTCGAGGACATCGCGAATGTGCTCGGCACGAGCGATGGCGTCATTCCGCCGGCGGTTCAGGCGCGCATCGCTGCGTTGATGGAAGAGGTCGAGCGTCTGCGCACTGAATTGGCGCAGGCGCGTCGCCATGAAGAGATGTTGCGCGATCTCGCCGATCATCATCCGACTTTGCCGGTGCATCATCGCCGCGCGTTTCTGCGCGAGTTGACGCGGCTTGTGGCGCAGGCCGAGCGCAGCGCGATGCCCGGCACGCTGGTCTATTTCCATATCGCCGGAATCGAGGCACTGCGCGACAGCGATGGCCCGCAAGCCGCCGAAGCGGCGCTGCACAAGGTCATCGAGATTCTGCGCAGCGAAACCGACCCCGCCGACCCCATCGCTTATCTCGACGGCGGCGACTTTGCGGTCGCCTGGGCGATGACCGTCGATCCCGAAGCGCAAAGCCGCGCGCAACGTCTCGCCGATCGTCTCGCCAATATGCCGTTCCTGTGGAATGGCAGGCGGCCGGAATTCGCGGTGCAGGTCAGCCGCACCACTTTCGGTGCCGGCGAAGAAGCAGACACGCTGCTGCGCACGACCGAAGCCAGCCGCCGCGGCGGCTGAGCGTTTCTCACGCCTCGACGAACGCCTTCAGCCGGCCCAGTGCATCGTCCCACTGCCGTGCGACCTGATCGAGATAGGACTGCAGTGCACGCATCGGACGCGGTTCGAACGCATAGAGGCTCTCGCGACCCGCACGCACGCTTCGCACCAGCCCGGCATTCTCCAAGACGCGCAGATGTTTGGTGATCGCCTGGCGCGTGACTTTTGTGCCCGAGGCCAAATCGGAAATCGATCGGCGCTGCCCGTCGCACAGTTTGGCGACCAACAGAAGTCGCGTTTCATCGCCCAGCGCCGCAAAGATCGGCGCATGGTTGCGACGAGCGGCGGGGGCGCTGCTGCTACGAAGCGACATGACGCGCGATATTCTCGATTTGCGTCGACCAGCCACCCTCGTTCATGCGGAACGCCTCTGCGCGGCGGTGGCTGGGGATTCTGTCGAAGCCTGACTCGGTTACGGTAAGGCGCGTGTCGGTCGTGCTCGGTTCCAGGCGGAATTCGACCAAGGTCGGCGCCTCCTGGGAATAGTCGATCTTGGGATCGACGGCATAGGGATGCCAGGAGAAGGCGAATAGCCGTTCCGGCTCGATCGTTTTAATCACCGCTTCCCAGCGCAGATGCTCGTAACCCGGATAGGTGATATAGCCGCGCGCGACTTGGCCGATCATGAATGGCCCTTCCAGCTTGACGCGGAACCAGGTGCCGAATTCCTGATGATCCGTCAGCGCCCGCCAGACACGGCGGACTGGCGCCCTCAGCTCGATGGTCTTTTCGATGCGATCGCTCATTCGCAACCTCCGGGTTGCTCATATCTATAGAGCGGGAGAGCGAAATGCGCAACCTTATGGTTGCCGGTCCGGAGTGCAGCGGTGAGGAGGGAGAAAAATGCCCGGTTAGGCGATGATGTTGGGCACCAGCGCGCTTTCCAGCGAGAGGATCTGATCCTTGAGACCCAGTTTGCGTTTTTTCAAGCGCTGCATCAGAAGCTGGTCGTAACTCGCCTGTTCGGACAAGCGCGCGAGCACATCGTCGAGATCGCGATGTTCCAGACGCAGTCTCTCCAGGCGGGCGCGAAGCTCCCGGGTCTCGTCTTCCGTCATAATCCAGATCGGTCCAGGGACAGCCGAGTTAAACTACGGACAAGATTAGCAGATTTTCGGTTCGATTTGTAACCGGGACGGCGTGTTTCGAAATAAATTCTCGGGTTTTAACCCTACTGACAAATACGCCTCGCCGGGCGTAGCATGGTCCTACGGTCATCGTTTGGTAGGGAGGCTCTAGATGAGCTCAGACGACCACGTTGATGCCCTTAAGGCCAAACACGCGGCACTCGATGCCGCACTCGGCGAGGAAAATCGCCGTCCCAATCCCGATACGATCGCGATCCACGATATCAAACGACAAAAGCTGCGAATCAAGGACGAGCTTGAGCGCATCGTCCATACCTAGTCGGGTCTGATCGGCCGCCGCAAACGCGGCTCGTCACCTGCCCTTCCATACGCTGCCGCTGCGCCGTAGGGTGTCGGGCAACGAAGATGGAATATTAGGGAGAGAGATGAGCCGCGTTTACGACGCCGCGTTCCGGCAGTCGCTTGAGGACCCTGCGGGCTTCTGGGCCGAAGCTGCGCGCGCTCTTCACTGGCATAAGACGTGGGACCGGGTGTTGGACGACAGCAACGCGCCGTTCTATCGTTGGTTTCCGGGCGCGATGATCAACGTCTGCTACAACGCGATCGACCGCCATGTGGAGGCCGGTCGCGGCGCGCAGACGGCGCTGATCTATGACAGCCCTGTCACCAGCACCGTCCGCACGATCACCTATCGCGAACTGCAAGATGAAGTGGCGCGCCTCGCCGGCATGCTCGCCTCGCTCGATGTCGCGAAGGGCGATCGGGTCATCATCTATATGCCGGTGATGCCCGAGGCGGCGATGGCGATGCTGGCCTGCGCACGGCTCGGCGCCGTGCACTCGGTGGTGTTCGGCGGATTCGCGCCGCCGGAACTGGCCACGCGCATCGACGACGCGCAGCCCAAGGTGATTCTCTCCGCATCCTGCGGCATCGAAATGCAGCGGGTGATTCCCTACAAGCCGCTGCTCGATCAGGCGATCGATCTTGCCAAACACAAGCCGACCCATAGTGTCGTCTTCCAACGGCCGCAGGCGACGGCCACGCTGACACCCGGCCGCGATCTCGATTGGGCTGAGGCTGTTGCTAAGGCGACGCCGCACGACTGCGTGCCGGTCGCGGCCACCGATCCGCTTTACATCCTCTACACCTCGGGTACCACCGGGGTGCCTAAGGGCGTGGTGCATGATAGCGGCGGCTACGCGGTGGTGATGCAGTGGTCGACGAAGGCCATCTACAACATCGATCCCGGCGAGGTGTTCTGGACCGCATCGGATGTCGGCTGGGTGGTCGGCCATTCCTATATGGTTTACGCGCCGCTGATCGCCGGCTGCACTTCGGTCTTCTACGAGGGCAAGCCGGTCGGCACACCCGATGCCGGCGCGTTCTGGCGTGTGGTCGCGCAGCACAAAGTGGTGACGCTGTTCACCGCGCCTACGGCCTTCCGCGCCATCCGGCGCGACGATCCCGAGGGCAAGCTGCTGCGCCAGCACGATGTCTCGTCGCTGCGTGCGCTGTTTCTCGCGGGTGAACGCACCGACCCCGACACGCTCGCCTGGGCTGAGCAGCAGCTCAAAGTGCCGGTGATCGATCATTGGTGGCAGACGGAAACCGGCTGGCCGATCGTCGCCAACTCTCTTGGACTCGGTGCGTTTCCGGTGAAACCTGGCTCACCGACCAAGCCGGTGCCGGGCTGGGATGTGCGCGCGCTCGACGAATCGCATCACTCGGCTAAGCCCGGACAGGTGGGCGCGCTGGTGGTGAAACTGCCGTTGCCGCCCGGCGCGCTGCCGACGCTGTGGAACGCCGATACGCGCTTCGTCGAATCCTATATGGACGAATATCCCGGCTACTACAAAACCTCCGACGCCGGCTTCATCGACGAAGACGGTTATGTCTTCGTCATGGGCCGCACCGACGACATCATCAATGTCGCGGGCCATCGCCTCTCGACCGGCGCGATGGAAGAGATTCTCGCCAGCCATAAGGACGTTGCCGAATGTGCGGTGATCGGCGTCGAGGATCATCTCAAAGGACAGTTGCCGCTGGGGTTCCTGGTGCTGAAGGCCGGGGTCAACCGGCCCTATGACGAGATCGTCGCCGAAGTGGTGAAGATGGTGCGCGACCGCATCGGTCCCGTGGCATCGTTCAAGACCGCGACGGTGGTCAAGCGTCTGCCCAAGACGCGCTCAGGGAAAATCCTGCGCGGCACAATGCAGAAGATCGCCGACAATCAGGATTGGAAAATGCCGGCGACGATCGACGATCCGGTCATTCTGGGCGAAATCGCCGATAGCCTCAGCGGTGTGGGATACGCGAAGGGGCGCACCCCATAATCGTCACTCCGGACAAGTGAGTCCTGTGACACGCTAAAGTTGCCATTTCCCGATTTCGTCATGGCCGGGCTTGACCCGGCCATCCACGACTTTATCGCGACCCTAAAGACGTGGATGCCCGGATCAAGTCCGGGCATGACGTATTAGTTTTGGCGGAATGGAGTTGCGATCGTCCCCTGCTGATGTAGGGGACGACCAGCGACGGCCTTACTCGTGGTCGTGCAGATGCGGTTCGGCGGCGTCGTGTTCGGCCGATTCCTCGCCGTGCTCTTCATGGGTTTCTTCGACGGGCGCAGCCGCGCGCGCGCCGGGTTCGGCCGGGGGATGACCGGCACGATGCCGCGCGATGGCGACGGCCTTTTCCAGATCGGCTTCGTTGCATAGGCCGAGCGTCACCGGATTGCGCGGCTTGATGTTCTGCGTGTTCCAATGCGTGCGGTCGCGCACCTTGGCGATGGTGTCCTTGGTGGTGCCGATCAGCTTGCCGATCTGCGCATCCGACAGGTCGGGGTGATGGCGGACCAGCCAAGCCACCGCATCGGGCTTGTCCTGGCGCTTGGCAACCGGCGTGTACCGCGCGCCCTTCTGCTTCACGCGCACCAGATCGGGGGCGGAGGAGGGAACCAGTTCATGGCTCTGGTCCTGCTCGCCCTTGAGGATCTCCTCGCGGGTGACCTGTCCATTGGCAACCGGATCGAGGCCAACGATACCGACGGCCACTTCGCCATCGGCAATGGCTTGGACTTCGAGCGCATGCATACCGCAAAAGGCGGCGATCTGCTCGAAGGTCAGGGTGGTGTTTTCCACCAACCAGACGGCGGTTGCCTTGGGCATGAGCGGCAAGGCCATGATTTTTCCCTCTTTTCTTGAACTAACGAAGGGCGCGAAGGGCCAATTTTTCGGGATAGGGCTGGTCAATGCCAGCGGTTGACGCACCCTATATAGCGATGCCCCGGCATTGGGTCAAACCCCCCGGCGAAAAAATGGATAGTCCGGAAAAACCGGGAATTTCTAAATAGTTAGAACGATCTTGCCGAAGTGGTCGCCGCTTTCCATCAGCCGATGGGCGTCGGCGGCCTTGGCCAGGGGGAAGGTCGCATGGATGACCGGTTTGACCCGTCCCGAGTCGAGCAAGGGCCAAGCCCGGTCGCGCAGGCCCTGGGCGATGACGGCCTTCTCGGTGACGGACCGGGGCCGCAGGGTCGAACCGGTCAGGGTCAGGCGCCGCTGCATCAAGGTGCGGATGTCGAGATCGGTCGTGGCGCCGCGCAGGGTGGCGATGCTGACATGCCGCCCCTCGACCGCCAGGCAGGCGAGGTTGCGGCGGAGATAGTCGCCGCCCACCATGTCGAGCACCACCTCGACGCCCTTGCCCTTGGTCTCGTCGCGGATCACCTCGACGAAATCCTCCGAGGCATAATCGATCGCCCGATCAGCACCCAGGTCGGCGCAGGCTTTCACCCGTTCCGCACCGCGCGCCGTGGCGAAGACGCGCGCCCCCAGAACCTTGGCAAGTTGGATCGCCGTGGTGCCGATACCGCTGCCGCCGCCATGGATCAGCACGCTTTCGCCGGCCACCAGGCGGCCGCGCTGAAACAGGTTGTGCCAGACGGTGTAGAAGGTCTCGGGCAAGGCCGCTGCCTGGACCGAGTTGAAGTTCTTGGGAATCGGCAGGCACAGCGGCGCAGCGGCCAAGGCGTAGGTGGCATAACCGCCGCCCGTCACCAGCGCGCAAACATAGTCGCCGACCGAAAGATCGCTGACCCCACCGCCGCGCGCGACGATCTTGCCGGCGATCTCAAGCCCCAGGATCGGCGAGGCGCCGGGCGGCGGCGGGTAATTGCCCAAGCGCTGCAGCACGTCCGGTCGGTTGACGCCGGCGGCTTCGACCTTGATCAGAACTTCGCCGCCGCCCGGTTTCAGCATCGGGCGGGCCATCAAGGCCATCACCTCTGGCGGCCCGAAACCGTCGAGCTCGATGCAATTATAACTCTCGGGCAGCGTCATCGATCCGGTCTCGTGACAGACCCCGATTGCGGGGCCGGCGGAGTTTGGTACCCTCCTGAGCAGGGCGCAAGAGGCGAAAGCGGGGTAGGACATGGATACGGACGATCTCGAACCACGCAAAGCCAAGCCGCAGCTGCGCAACCTCGAGGTGATGGGTGTGGCCGAGCTCAATGCTTACATTGCCGAGCTCGAAGACGAGATTTCACGCGTGCGCGCTGTAATCAAGGCCAAGACCAGCCACCGTGCCGGCGTCGAAGGCCTATTCAAAAAGTGACGGCTGGCGGCGGACCAGCGGCGCCGGTGCAGGGGTGAGGAGCGTCATGAACCGCGGCCTGATCCGCTCAAGCAGCGCGTTGGTGATGCTCGCCTATGTGATCTGCCACTTCGCCGATCACATCTGCCTGCTCGTCTCCATCCCGCTGGCCGATACCGCGCATCACTATTTGATCGATCCTTGGCGCACCTCCGTCGGCACCGCATTGGTGTGCACGGCGCTGGCGGCGCACTACGCCAATGCGTTGTGGTCGATCTATGTGCGCCGTCATCTGCGTCTCTCGCGCTGGGGCTGGTGGCAGCTCGGCTTCGGCCTTTCGATCCCACTTTTCCTGGCGCTGCACATCGCGGCTACGCGGCTCAGCGAATACGAGCTCGGCGTGCTGCCCGACTATACCAGCGTATTGCTGCGCCAATGGGTGATCACGCCGTGGAAGGGCGTGGCCCAGGTGTTCCTGGTCTCCGCGGTCTGGACGCACGCCGCCATCGGCATTCATTTCTGGTGGCGCACCAAGCGTTGGTATGCTGCCTGGCATCCCGCGCTGATCGTCTTTGCGATCGTCTGGCCGGTATTGGCGCTGGCGGGTTACGTCGCCGGCGGCAGCACCTTGGCGCGCGCGGCCGAGCAGGCGGGATATCTGTCTGCGCAGATGGCACGTATTCATTTGAACAACGCGGCACGAATCTGGGGCGATCAGGTCGCGCTGTGGATCATCGCCGGTCATATCGTGATGGTTGGCGCCGCCCTTGCGGCAAGAGCGCTGCGCCGCTGGTGGGTGCGCCGCGCAAGCCCGGCGACGCTGCGTCATGCCGATGGCCATGTGATCGCGATCATGCCTGGCGCGACGGTGCTTGAGACTCTGTTCGAGAGTCATATTCCGCACGCCTCGGTCTGCGGCGGACGGGCGCGCTGCACCACTTGTCGCGTGCGCGTGCTGGAAGGGCTCGATGCGTTGCCGCCGCCGTCGCTGTTGGAAGCGCGTGCGCTCGAACGGATCGGCGCGCCGGCGGATTGCCGCTTGGCCTGCCAGATTCGGCCGATATCCAATTTATCGATCCTGCCGCTGCTGTCGGCGACCGCGACGCCTGACGATGGACACAGCCGCACAGGTTTCGCCGGGCAAGAACAGTTCGTCACGGTGATGTTCGTCGATCTGCGCGGCTCGACCAAACTGGGCGAAGCGCGGTTGCCCTATGACGTGCTGTTCCTGCTCGATCAGGTGTTCCGCGAGATGACTGTGGCGCTGACCGAGACCGGCGGGCATTTCTCGCAATTCACCGGCGACGGGCTGATGGCGATCTACGGGATGGACGAAGGAAGCGACGCAGCCTCTGGCGCCCGCGCGGCGCTGGCCGGTGCGCGCGACATGCTGGCGCGGCTCGATCGGCTCAATACGCATCTGCTCGCCGATCTGCCGCAGCCGCTCAAGATCGGCATCGGCATCCATCAGGGCGTGGCGATCGTCGGTCCGCTCGGGCCGCCCGGATCGCAGATCATCACCGCCATTGGCGATACGGTGAACACCACGGCGCGGCTCGAAGGGCTGAGCAAGCAGTATGGCGACGCGCCACTGATTGTCTCGCGCATCTGCGCCGAGGCCGCCGGCATCGACCTTTCGAAGCAAACACTGCGCAGCGCGACGCTCTCTGGCCGCGCCGCGCCGGTCGAGTATTACGCGCTCACGGCATCACCAGGTGCATTGGCCCCAGGCGTTTAGATCACCGTCGGCGGGATCGTTGAGTGCAACCGCGCCTGTGTTTCCCGAATGATGGTAGTCGGGACATATATCCACGACTTTGTTGACGTAGAACCAATTGTTCATCTTGCCGTTCTGGTCGGTGACGTCCATGACGCCCTGGGCAGAGCCGTCGGTCGTCGTGTATTGAATTTGGATCGTGGTATTCGCGGGAATCGTGCACGGCCCGTTCTGCTGGGTGCAGTTCGCGAGGGTCCCATCCCCAAAATAGACATTTCCATACTGGGTGCCGTCTTGCTGGACCTGGAATTTCCAGGGGCAGCTGCTGCGATTGGTGATGTGGCGATAGCAGGAGTAGAGCGGCTTGCCCACTTCGGCCGTTTTTTGGGCGTTATCGTCCTTCTTTGCACTGTCGGTGTTGCAGGCGAACAGCAGCGCAAGCGTCGCGACCGACGCGATTCGCATACAGAGATTCATGATTTTTCCCCCTATCCGAAGAGTCGATATTTATCGAATAGAGAAAAGATCAAATATAAATCTAAAGTGTTCGCATGTGACGTCCATCACACGCCTCGTTTTAAGGTCCGGTACTGAGAGAATATTCCGAATTTATGCGCAACCGCGACGGTCGCTTAGGCGAGAATCGTGCGATTGCGCCCAGCGCGCTTGGCTTCGTAGAGCGCTTCGTCGACCCGCTGCAGCAGCGTGTTCTCGGTGTCGATCGATTCCATCTGGGTCGTGCCCAGGCTGACCGTGGTCTTGATCGCGGCGAGGTCGGCTGACGTCAGCTGCTCGACCTGATGGCGGACCTTCTCGGCCAGCGCATAGGCCGCGTTGCGGTCGCAATCGCCCAGCATCACCAGGAATTCTTCGCCGCCCCAGCGGCAGACCACATCGGATTTACGCAGCGCGGCCATCGTCACCTGCGCGACATCTTGGATGACCTTGTCGCCGGCCAGATGCCCGTATTTATCGTTGATCGATTTGAAGTGGTCGATGTCGATCATCAGGAGCGAGAGCGGCGTGCGCCCCCGCTGGGCATGCTTGATACCTTGGTCGAGCAGCAGGTCGAAGGCCTGGCGATTGACCAATCCGGTGAGCTTGTCGGTCGCCGCGGCACGTTCAAGGCCGCGCTGATACCAGATGATCGTCGCGCCGACCAGGGCGACGACGATCAGCGTGACGATCAGCGCGATCGCCAGATTGTAGTAGAGAGCGTGGCGCACCCCCGCGAGAGCTTCGTCCTCGACACGTTCGACAAACACATACCAATTGAGCTCGGAAATGAAGCGCACATTGAGCAGATGCGTCTGCCCATTGAGCTTGTACTCAAATGAATTGTCGCCCTCGGGCTTGAGAACGCCGTCGGCGATCTTGTCCAGCCCCGGAACGGCATGAATATCCTGGCCGGTGGGCGGCGCGTTGTGGCCCGACAGAACCACCCGTCCGTTATGATCGACGAAATAGATCAGCCGGTGATACCGGCTTTCGTATTTGTCGATCATCGCGTTGACTTGGTTGAATGTCAGGCCGACGCCGGTCGCGCCGATGAATTTGTGGTCGTAGTCGTAGACGCGGTAGTTGATGAAGATCGTCCAGGCATCGCTATTGGCGAGATCGAAGTCGACGTTGATCTCGTAGTCTTCCTTCATCTGGCGCACGCGAAAATACCAGGCGTCGCGCCAGTTGCGCATGTCGACGTTTTTGAGAACGCCGCCAGGGTAGTAGTAGGTATGGGTGGCCTCAGTGGTCAGCGAAGCCGAGGTCGTGCCATAGCGCTCCTTGATCGAAGTCAGATATTTGGCGATCTGATTGACGTCTTTTTCGCCGCCCAGGATCCAGTCGCGCACGAAGGTATCGTTGGCCATCAGTGATGAGACCAGGATCGGCGTGATCAGGTCGCGGCGGATTTCCGAATAGATCGTATCCGAGGTCAGCGGCAATTCGCTCTGGGTGATCGACTCGCGCAAGGCGTCGCGCGATACCGAGAAGCTGAGCATCGCGGTGGTGACGAAGCCGATCGCCAAAAGCGCGGCAACGACGGCAATCAGCCACCGGCGATCGAAGGGCTTGGCCAGCGATTTGACGGTTGGCGCAGACATCGCGAACTTGGCTTTCCTAAGCGTTGTCCGCTACGGCCCCCTGGCGTAGCGGATAAAGAAGTCCCTAACCCCGCAGAGCGGCGACGCCCGGCAACTCCTTGCCTTCGAGCCATTCGAGGAATGCCCCGCCGGCTGTCGAGATGTAGGAGAAATCGCTGTCGACCCCCGCATGGGCCAAAGCCGACACCGTATCGCCGCCGCCGGCCACAGTGAGCAGCTTGCCCGCCTTCGTCAGCTGCGCCGCGGCCTTGGCGGTGGCGGTGGTCGCCATATCGAACGGCGCGGTTTCGAACGCCCCGACCGGACCATTCCACACCAAGGTGCGCGCGGTTTCGAGGGCCGCGTTGACGGCCTTCACGGTGGCCGGGCCGACATCGAGAATCATCTGGTCGGCCGGCACGGCGTTGATGGCGACGGTCTTGCTCGCCACACCCGCTTCGAGCTTGGCAGCGACCACGGCGTCCTCGGGCAGCAGGATCGTTTTCCCGCTGGTCTTGGCCTTGTTCATGATCTCGCGCGCAGTATCGGCCATGTCCTTCTCGCAGAGTGAGGCGCCGACCGCGACGCCCTGGGCGAAGAGGAAGGTATTGGCCATGCCGCCGCCGATCACCAGTGTATCGACCTTGCCCAACAGATTGCCGAGCAAATCCAGCTTGGTGGAAATCTTCGAGCCGCCGACGATGGCGATCACGGGCCGCACCGGCTGATCGAGCGCCTTGCCCAGAGCTTCCAACTCGGCCTGCATCAGGCGGCCGGCATAGGCGGGCAGGTATTTGGCGATGGTCGCCGTCGAAGCGTGCGCGCGATGCGCGGTGGCGAAGGCATCATTGACATAGACGTCGCCCAGCTTCGCCAGCGCCTTGGCGAATTCGGCGTCATTGCCTTCCTCGCCGGCATGGAAGCGGATGTTCTCGGTCAGCAAAACCTGACCATCCTTGAGCGCGGCCACGGCCTTCTCCGCGTCGGGCCCGATCACGTCGTCGGCCCAGACCACCGGCTTGCCCAGCGCCTTGGCCAGCGGCTCGACCAGGAGCTTCTGGCTGTACTTGGCCTCGCGGCCCTTGGGCCGGCCGAAATGGGTGATCACGATGACGCGGCCACCCTTATCGGCCAGTTCCTTGATGGTCGCGGCCGAACGGTCGATGCGCGTGGTGTCGGTGACCTTGCCGTCCTTTGCAGGGACGTTGAGGTCGGAACGCAGCACCACCCGCTTGCCGGCGGGATTCAACGCATCGAGCGTACGGAACGCGGCCATGTGTACGTGCTCCCGATCAGCCGAGCGCGGCGACCAGAACGGCCACGTCGCCCATGCGGTTCGAGAAGCCCCATTCGTTGTCGTACCAGGACAGCACGCGCACGAAGGTGCCGTCGATCACCCTGGTCTGGGTGAGGTCGAAGGTCGAGGACGCCGGGTTGTGGTTGAAGTCGACCGAGACCAGTTCTTCCTTGGTCGCGCCCAGCACGCCCTTGAGCGGGCCGTTGGCCGCCGCGGACATCGCTGCGTTGATCTCGTCCACCGTCACCTTCCGCTTGGTGACGACCTTGAGGTCGATCATCGAGACGTTCGGCGTGGGCACGCGAACCGCGGTGCCGTCGAGCTTGCCAGCCAGTTCCGGGATCACCAGGCCGATCGCCTTGGCGGCGCCGGTCGTGCTCGGGATCATCGAGAGTGCCGAGGCGCGGGCGCGGCGCAGATCCTTGTGCAGCGTGTCCACGGTGCTTTGGTCGCCGGTGTAGGCGTGCACGGTGGTCATGAAGCCGTGCTCGATGCCGGCCAGATCGTTCAGCACCTTGGCCACCGGGGCCAGGCAGTTGGTGGTGCAGGAGCCGTTCGAGATGATCTTGTGCTCGGGCTTCAGCAGCTGATGGTTGACGCCGTAGACAACCGTAAGGTCGGCGCCGTCGGCCGGGGCCGAGACCAGCACGCGCTTGGCGCCGGCCGTCAGATGCAACGAGGCCTTGTCCTTGCTGGTGAAGATGCCGGTGCATTCCAGAGCGACATCGACGCCGAGGTCTTTCCACGGCAGCTTGGTCGGGTCTTTCTCTGCCGTCACCTTGGCGCTGTGGCCGCCCACGATCATCGCGTCGCCGGTTACGGAAATCTCGCCGGGGAAGCTGCCATGGACCGAGTCATGCTTCAGCAGGTGCGCGTTGGCCGCGGCCGAACCCAGGTCGTTGATACCGACGACTTCGATATCGGTGCGCTTCGACTCGGCGATGGCGCGCATGACGAGACGGCCGATACGGCCGAATCCATTAATGGCAACGCGAACGGTCATATTTTTCCTCCGATCTTTCCGGGGCCATTTGCTCGGCAAAGGCCAACCGCCCCTGGGGCGAGGAGGCACACTATCCCGCAGCAAAAACGAGGGCAATCGTTTACGCCAAGGGCCATTCTGTGCCCCAAGCGGTAATAAACTCGTCGATCAACCCGGCTAGGCCAGCCGCTTCAAAACCTCGAGCGACGGGGCAAAATAATTGGTCCCGGTCACAGGCTTGGTGAAATTCAGAAGATGATCGTAGTGGCCGTGGGCGTCGGGATGCATCATCCGACCCAACATACGCCGATAGACCGCCGGATTGCGCACATAGGCGATGAAATTAATGCCCGCCTCGCCGGTGGTGCCATAGGGCAAGCCCTGGCGCAGAATCTCGAGTTCCTTGCCGTTTTCCTCCATCACCACCCGCGCGATATGGGCGCTGGCGGGCTTGGTGGCGTCGTCCATTTCGATATTGGTCTTCTTGGTGCGGCCGAGCGTGTTTTCCTGCTTCTTGATCGCCTGCTTTTCCCAGAGACCGAGATTGTGAACGAAGCGTTGCACGCTGACGAAAGCGCCGCCGGCGTAGTCCTTGTTTTCCTTGCCGACGATCACGGCCTCGACGCGGTCATCGCCGGTCGGGTTCTCGGTGCCGTCGACGAAGCCAATCAGATCGCGCTCTTCGAAATTGCGGAAGCCGTGGATCTCCTCGACCAGATTGGTACTCGCGCGGACCTGCGCCATGAACAGCCGGGCGAGGTGGAAGTTGGCGAAGTGATGCTCGGAATGGATATGGACGAAGATGTCGCCGGGCGTGGCGGGCATCTCGCGTGGCCCGTCCTTGATCGCGCGGAACGGCACCAGGCCGGCGGGCGCGGGCGACTTGAACAGTTTCGGCCAGGCCCGTGCGCCGAACGAGACGGCGCTATGGAGCTTCTTCTCGCCCATCTGGCGGGCGATATCGGTGGTGAGGGCGGGCAGGCCGGCGCAGGCTTTGCGCACGGCACCGAGCGGCGCGTTACGCTTGAGGGTCAGTGTCAGATAAAGTCCGTAGTGACCGGACTTGTTGAGAACGGCGCTTTGCGGCTTCCCCATGGCGATTCCCCAATCCCAAACTTGTCCCGGGACTATCAGGCCAACGCGTCAGGTTACTGCGCGGATGATGTTCCCTAAAGGCCCATGCAGATATTCGTTGGCGGCCAGAATGCTGCCGGTGGTCATCACATCCGGCTTGTTATAGAGCTCGGTCACCAGTCCGCCGGCTTCGCGCACCAGCACGATGCCCGCACAGATGTCCCAGGGCTTCAGGTCCAATTCCCAGAACCCGTCGAAACGGCCCGAGGCGACATAGGCGAGGTCGAGCGCAGCGGCACCCATGCGGCGCACGCCGGCGCATTCCTTCAACACGGGCTCAACCTGACGCATGGCGATACCCATGGTCGGGCGGCCCTTATAGGGGAAGCCGGTGCCGAACACGCATTCTTCCATGTTCCGCCGCGCCGAGACGCGTAGACGGTTGTTGTTCATCCAAGCGCCGGTGCCGGCCTCGGCCCAGTACATCTCATCCGAGATCGGATGATAGATCACGCCGGCATAAGGCAGGCCGGCGCGCAGCAGGCCGATCGAGATGCAGAAATGCGGGATGCCGTGAAGGAAGTTGGTAGTGCCGTCCAGCGGATCGATCACCCACACGTTCGATGGGTCCTCGCCGGGCTGCGCGCCCTGTTCCTCGAACAGGAAGCCGAAGCCGGGCCGCGCCTTGCGCAGCTCGCGCAGCAGCGACGCCTCGACACGGTGATCGGCAGCCGAGACGAAATCGGCGGGGCCTTTGCGCGATACCTGAAGCTGTTCGACCTCGCCGAAATCGCGCAGCAGGCCCTTCGCCGCTTTGCGGGCGGCGCCGGTCATCACGGAAATCAGCGGCGAGATCTGGGCGGGCATGGATGGATGCCCTTACTTCGCCCGCTCCACGTAGGTCGAGTCGGCAGTGTTGACGACGATCTTGGTGCCGGTCTCGATGAAGGGTGGGATCATGACGCGCACGCCATTCTCAAGCACGCCCGGCTTATAGGACGAGGCGGCGGTTTGGCCCTTCACGACCGGATCGGCCTCGACCACCTGCATCACGACCTTGTCGGGAAGCGTGACGGAAATGGGAGAGCCTTCGATCAGGTCCACGGTGCAGACCATGCCGTCCTGGAGGAACGCGGCGGGTTCGCCCACCACGTCGCGCGGCAGCGAGAATTGCTCGAACGATTCGCTATCCATGAAGGTGATCGCGTCGGCATCGCCGAACAGATAGGTGCATTCGCGCTCTTCGGCCTGAAGGCGCTCCACCGTATCGGCTGTCCGCCAGCGTTCGTTCGTCTTGATGCCAGTGCGCACATCGCGCATGTCGACGGCAATGAAAGCGCCGCCCTTGCCGGGCTGGATCAGCTGGATCTTGAGCACAACCCACTGCTTGTTATTGTGCTCAAGGATATTGCCGGGACGGATCAGGTTCGCATTGATCTTCATGGGGGAATTCCGAAGGGCGGGAAAAACAGGCGCGGAACCTATCAGTTCGGGCCGGTAGAGGCAACAAAATCAACCCTGTTTAGGGCACAAGGCCTTGGCGCAGCGGCAGCATCTTGCCTCCGTTTTCGGGATTGGCTAAGGCTTAAGCATATCAATCGCTTGTGGGGATCAACCCACGGCAGTCTGCTCTGTGAGGATTTCACCATGAGCCATGATTCCGCGCGCCCCATTCGGGTTCTCGGCATTGCCGGGAGCTTGCGGGCCGGGTCCTATAACAAGGCCGCGCTGCGGGCGGCCATCGCACTTGCGCCCGCAAGCATGACCATCGAGACGTTCGATATCGCCCCGCTGCCCGTCTACAACGCCGATATGACCATACCACCGCCAGCGGTGCAGGAGCTGATCGACAAGGTGACGGCGGCCGATGCCATCCTGTTCGTCACGCCCGAATACAATTTCTCGATCCCGGGCGGGCTGAAGAACGCGATCGACTGGTTCTCGCGCGACCCCAACAAGGGTTTCGCAGGCAAGCCGGTCGGCATCATGGGCGCATCCGGCGGGCCGCTGGGCACCGCGCGGGCGCAGTACCACCTGCGGCAGACCTGCGTGTTCCTCGATATGCATCCGGTCAACAAGCCGGAGGTGTTTATCGGCATGGCCCATACGAAATTCGATGCCGAAGGCAACCTGACGGACGAGGCCACCAAGACCTTCATCGGCCAGTTGCTGGTGTCGCTCGACCACTGGACGCGGAAGATCGGCGCATAGCCATGGCCAACCAAATCGGACAACTCCTCCTCTACGGCGACTCGATCTCCGGCAACTGCCACAAGGTTCGGTTCGTCGCCGACTATCTCGGCGTCGGCTACAAATGGATCGAGACCAGCGTGCTGAAAAAGGACACGCGCGCACCGGCCTTCCTGACGCTGAACCCCGCCGGCCAGGTGCCGATCGTCCAGTTCCCCGATGGCGGCGTGCTCTCCGAATCGAACGCGATCATGCGCTATCTGGCCGAAGGCTCGGACCTGATCCCCGGCAGTCGCTACGAGCGTGCAGTCATGGATCAATGGCTGTTCTGGGAGCAATACAGCCATGAATCGGCGATTGCCGTCCGGCGGTTCATGCTGACCTTCCTCAAAATGCCCGAGGACAAGATCGATCCCGCGCTCAAAAAGAAGGGTGAGCGGGCGTTGTCGATCATGGAGAAGCACCTTGAAAACCAGCTGTTTTTCGTCGCCGAGACACTGACTCTGGCCGATGTGGCCCTAGTTGCCTACACGCGCATGGCCCACGAGGGCGGCTATGAGCTGGGGCAATGGCCTGAGGTTTCAGCATGGGTGAAGCGCGTGGAGACGGGGCTGAAAATCGGCCCCTACGGAACCTAATTCGTGTATGCAGTCGCGCCTTAAATCGGGCGGTGGGTGGTTAGCACTTCGCTAACCATTCGTCCCTACGATGGTTTCAGGCCCAAGTGTTTTAGGTTCCGAGTGATGCCCACCTGGTTGAAGATTTCCAATATCGCGTGGTTTCGTCTGCTGATCGCCGACGAGCCGAATGAGGCCAAGCGTCAGGATCTGGAATTGCGTCTGGCCCAGGCGGAAGCCGAGGTCGAGGCCGATCTCGCGAATTTCAACGCGCCAGTCAAAGCCGCCTAAATCCGGGCGGCCTTAGTGGCCGGCCGTCCTCGCCGATTGTCGTTTCATTCCTGCGACCATCCTACAGGCCTCCCTATGCCGGGACGCCTGGCGGCGGTATTGTCCTGCCCCGAACGTAAGAGCAATCGAGGGCATTCTGTCTGGCATCTTCTCCCGGCCGAGGGTCAGACGGACGCTGCGGATTGCCGTTCGCGTGGTGGGCGCAATCATCGCGCTCTGGCTGCTTCTGATCGTCCTCTACCGCTGGATCGATCCGCCGTTCACACCTTTGATGCTGATTCGCTATCCGGTCGAAGGCCGGATCGAGCGCCAGTGGGTGCCGCTCACCTCGATCTCGCGCGAGCTGCCGCGTGCGGTGATCGCCTCGGAAGACAATCGCTTCTGCATCCATCACGGCATCGATTGGGATGCGGTGTCCGACGCGGTCGAGGATTACGAGGACGATGGGCGCCTGCGCGGCGCCAGCACCATCACCATGCAGGTGGCACGAAATCTCTTTCTCTGGCCGGGCGGCGGTTTCATCCGCAAGGGCATCGAAGCGCCGCTGGCGCTGACCATCGATTTCCTCTGGCCGAAAAAACGCATCATCGAGGTCTATCTCAATATCGTCGAATGGGGCGACGGCATCTATGGCGCCGAGGCGGCATCGCGTACGTTCTTCCATATCGATGCCGCACGCCTGTCGCGCCACGACGCTGGCTTGATGGCGGCCGTGCTGCCCAACCCGCGGCGCTGGTCGCCGGCCAAACCGACCCACTACATCGCCGAACGCGCCGGCACCATCGCCGGGCGGATCGACAAGCTCGACGGGTATCTCGACTGTTTGAAGTGAAGTCCAGCTGCGCCATGCTGATGAGGATCCACCCCCCATCCTAACCTTCCCCCTCAAGGGGGGAAGGGATTCACGCTGATGGCTTCCTCCCCCCTTGAGGGGGAGGATCGAGGGGGGGTACTACCCGGCGTAGTCGTGCCTTCCGCCCTGCCAATCCTCGATCATCCCGCCATCTTGATAGACCGGCCCGATCGGCGCCTTGCCGTGGCCGCCGGGGATGTCGAGCACGTATTCCGGCTGACAGAGGCCCGAGACGCGGCCGCGCAGAGATTTCATCAGCGCCTGGCCGGCGTCGATCGTGGTGCGGAAATGTCCAGTGCCGGGCGCGAGATCGAGGTGATGCAGGTAATAGGGTTTGATGCGCGTCTCGACCATGGCGCGCAGCAGCGCCTCCATCGTCGCCGGGTCGTCGTTGACGCCTTTCAGCAGCACCGTCTGGCCAATGAGCGGCACGCCGGCCTTGGCGAGGCGTGTGCAGGCGGCGCGCGCGGTGTCCGAGAGTTCGCGCGCGTGATTGACATGGACGGCCAGCCACACCGGCTTCGCGCCGTCCAGCGCCGCGATCAGCTCGGGCGTGATGCGTGCCGGGTCGGCCACCGGTACGCGGCTATGGATGCGAATGGTGCGCACATGCGGGATCGCGTTGAGCGCGGCGATGGTGGCGGCGATGCGCGCGGGCGGCAACATCAGCGGATCGCCGCCGGTCAGGATCACTTCCCAGATCGCGTCATGGCTGCGGATATAGTCGAGCGCGGCCTCGAGCTCGACCGCACCCAGCGCTTTCTCCTGGCCGACGCGTTCGCGCCGGAAGCAATAGCGGCAATAGACCGGGCAGGTCAGCAGCGGCGTCAGCAACACGCGATCGGGATAGCGGTGCACGATGCCCTTCACCGGCGAATGGCTGAGATCGCCGATCGGGTCGTGCAGCTCGTTGGGCGCGGTTTCGAGTTCGGCTTCGTCGGGGATGAATTGGCGCGCGATCGGGTCGGTGGCGTCGCCCGCGTCCATCACATCGAGCAGGGCCGGCGTAACTGAGACGGCATAACGCGCAGCCACTTGGTCGATCGCGGCGATTCGTTCGGGCGCGATCGCGCCAGCGGCGGCGAGTTCTGTACCGGTGTGTAACGCGCGATTGCTACGTGAGCGGGGGGCTGGTGGAATAGCGTTCACGGCTTGGCCTCTGGCTTGATGGGCCGCCGCGTTGCAGAATGCGGCCGCCCGGGCTGAAATCCGGTCTACACGGAAACACGGAACGAATCCATGACCGGTACTCCCTTCTGGCGGCCCGACAGCCATGCCAAGCGCCGCCCCGCCCTGGTGATGCGCGCGCGCATTCTCGCGGCGTTGCGCACGTTCTTTGCGGCGCGCGACTTCATCGAGGTGGAGACGCCGGCGCTCCAGATCTCACCAGGCATGGAGCCGCATATCGGCGCGCTGGGCGTCGATCTAACCGAGCCCTTCGGGCAGGCGCGGCAGCGGCTCTATCTCCACACCAGCCCTGAATTCGCGATGAAGAAGTTGTTGGCGGCGGGCGAGCGGCGCATTTTCCAAATTGCCCATTGCTGGCGCGACGGCGAGCGTTCGCCGCGCCATCATCCCGAATTCACCATGCTCGAATGGTATCGCACGGAGGATACCTACGAGACACTGATGGTGGACTGCACCGCGCTGCTCGCCGCTGCAGCCTGGGCGGTGGACACCCATGTGTTCCGCCACGGCACACATGAGTGCAATCCCTTCGCTTCGGTGGAGCGGATCACCGTCAACGAGGCCTTCTTGCGTCACTGCGGCTTCGACCTTCTGGCGACGAACAATGAGCGCGATGTGCTCGCCGCCGAACTGGGCAAGCTCGGCCTGCATATCGGCGAGCGTGACACCTGGGAAGACCTGTTCCACCGCGCGATGCTGGAGAAGATCGAGCCCGATCTTGGCATCGGCGCGCCGACGATCCTCTGCGACTATCCGCTGGCGCTGGCGGTCAATGCCAAGCCGAGCGAACAGGATCTGCGCGTGGCCGAACGCTTCGAGATGTATGTCTGCGGTGTCGAACTGGCCAATGGCTGCACCGAACTGATCGACGCCGCCGAACAACGCCGGCGTTTTGAGGTTGATGTGGCGCTCAAGGAACAGCTCTACGGGACGCGAATGCCGATCGACGACGATTTCCTGGCGGCGCTGGCCATCATGCCGCCGGCGACAGGGATCGCGCTCGGCTTCGACCGGCTGGTGATGCTGGCCACGGGCGCGGCGACGATTGAAGACGTGCTCTG
Organism: Magnetospirillaceae bacterium; assembly: GCA_036490215.1. Classification (GTDB taxonomy): domain Bacteria; phylum Pseudomonadota; class Alphaproteobacteria; order Rhodospirillales; family Magnetospirillaceae; genus JASHSH01. Next base: position 40,340 of record DASXEH010000017.1, on the reverse strand, counting down.
GGCGCCGGTGACGGCTGGTTAGTTCTCTCCGTCATGCCGGACAAGGGAGCGTCAGCGACCGCTGATCCGGCATCCAGGAGACATCTGCGCGAAGCGCTTTCTTTGTGTCTCTGGACTCCCGCTTTCGCGGGAGTGACGGTCTAGGGAGCGGAGAAGGGCTCGCTATCCCCCCATCACTTCATTAAACCGCTGAACGGCCACGGCAGGGCCGCCTTCGTGATTCCAGACGCCGGCGCTGACGGCCAGGAAATCGGCGCCGGCTTCGATCAGCGGCGCGCAATTCTCGACTGTGATGCCGCCGATGGCGACGCAAGGCACCACCATCAGGTCGTGCCACCAGCGGATGATCTCGATATCGGCATGCGTTTTCGGGTCCTTGGTCGCGGTCGGGAAGAACGCGCCGAAGGCGACGTAGTCGGCGCCGGCATCGGCCGCCTCCATCGCAAGATGGCGCGAGTCGTGGCAGGTGACGCCGACGGTGCGCTCGTCACCCAGCGCCGCGCGGGCCTCGCGATAGGGCGTGTCGTCCTGGCCGACATGGACGCCGTCGCAGCCCGCTTTGACCGCCAGTTCGGGCCGATCGTTCATGATGAAGGCCGCGCCACGCTGCTGCACGATCGGGCGTAGCATATCCGCGGCGCGCAGGATCGCCGCGTCGTCGATGTCCTTCAGGCGCAGCTGCACGGCAGCCACGTCGCCAGCATCGAGCGCGGCGGAAAGCGGATCGACGAAAGCGCGTGGATCGTCAAGCCGTGGCGGCGTGATCAGATAGAGGCGGCACTCGGAAATGATCGGTACTCCTTAGGTCTGGGTCGGATGCAGGTCCGGCATACGGTCGCGTGGCAGGGTCGCGCCACGCACGCCGACCACCGCGCCGGCCAGGCGATGCCCCGCCATGGCGGCATCGCGCGCATCATAGCCCTTCAGGCGCGCGGCGATATAGGCGGCGGCAAAACTATCGCCGGCGGCCGTGGTGTCGACCACATGGGCGACCGGCGGCGCTTCAGTTGTCACAGGCGCATCGCTGCCATGGATCACGACGCGACAACCGGGTGGGCTGGTCTTGATTACCGACTCGCGCACGCCCGCGTTTTTGTGCCGTTCGACTAGCGCGGCCATGTCACCGCCGAAGATCGGTGTCTCGTCTTCGAGGCTGGTGAACACAACATCGGCATGGGCGAAGGCTGCGCTATAGGCGTCGCGTGTGGCTTCGATCGTGGGCCACAGGCGGGGACGGTAGTTGCAATCGAAGATCACACCGTGGCCCGCGTGGCGCAATTTGGCGAGCGTATCGAGTAGCTTTTGTCGTGCTTGAGTCGCCAAGATCGCGAGCGAAATGCCCGACCAGTAGATCAGCGGAAACGCGGCGAGCTTGGCGAGGTGTGCATCGTCCTCGGGGAGCACGAACAAGGTGCGTGCCGCTGAGTCATTGCGCCAATAGTGAAAGCTGCGTTCGCCCTTCATATCGGTGGTGACCATGTAGAGGCCGGGCAGCTTGTCGGCGCGGCGGACGACGAGATCGGTGGCGATGTGCTCGCCGCACCAGAAGTCGAGCATCCCATCGCTGAAGGGGTCGATGCCCAGCGCCGTGACATAGCTGGGTTGCAGTCCGCAGCGCGCGAGATAGACGGCGGTGTTGAGCGTGTCGCCGGCATAACCGAACGATGTCGTGCCTTCGGGGCTGCGCACGATCTCGATCATGCACTCGCCGATCAGCGCGATCTTGCTTTTGTCTTCAGCGGCGACGGCGCGCCAGAAATCGCTCACGATCGGCGGCCTTCGAAATAGCTCAGTGCCGCTTTGTAGGGATCGCGTGCGCCGTCGAGGTCGAGCAGGTCCTTGGGCTGCGCTTGGGTCTCGATCCGCGCGCCGTGTTGCCCGGCGATATCGGCCACGCGCGCGATCACGTCTTTCTTGGCGCGGAGGCGGATGATCTTCACGCCGCGTTGAAGCGCATCGAGCGCGAGGCCCGGCGCATCACCGCAATCGAGGATCGCTTCGCATTGCGCAGCGGGTGCGGCTTCGCGTGCAGCGGCGATCAGCTTGAGGAAATAGGGCGCGCCCCAGCTCAGCGCGGCATCGAGTGGCGATTCGAGGATGACGGAGACGCCGCAGTCAGCGGCGGCGTGCAGCGCGGCTTGGGCCTGGGGCAGGTTATGCACCATGACATGCGGCGGCTGCGGCACGAGTTAGGCCTAAGCCTCCAGCTCGATCTTGTAGGTTTCGATGATCGGATTGGCGAGCAGCTGGCCGCACATCTTCTCGACGGCCTGCTGCGCCTTGGCCTTGTCGGTTTCGGCGAGATCGAGCTCGATGTATTTGCCCTGGCGCACGTCGTTGACGCCCTGGAAGCCGAGCGAGGCCAAGGAATGAGCGATCGCCTTGCCCTGCGGATCGAGCACGCCCGATTTCAGGGTAATACGAACGATCGCTTTCATAGTTTTTCCCTCAGACGCCGGGCGCTGGCTCGCGCGTATCGCGCGCAAACCAAATTTGTCGGCAAAGCCGACGGCCAGCCTGCTTGGCTGTCGCTCGCAAGGGCTCGCTCCGTCACTGCATCGCCTCCGGGCCCTTCATGTCGCGCGGACCGCCCTCGGGAAGAATGCCGAGGCGACGCGCCACTTCCTGATAGGCTTCTTCGACGCCGCCCATGTCGCGGCGGAAGCGGTCCTTGTCCATCTTCTCGCCCGACTTCGAGTCCCACAGGCGGCAATTGTCGGGGCTGATCTCGTCGGCCAGCACGATCTGCATATCGTCGTTGTTCCACAGCCGGCCGAATTCCAACTTGAAGTCGACCAGACGGATGCCGACGCCGAGGAAGAGACCCGCCAGGAAATCGTTGATGCGCAAGGACAGTGACATGATGTCGTCGAGATCCTGCACATTGGCCCAACCGAAGGCGGTGATATGCTCTTCCGAGACCATCGGATCGCCGAGTTCGTCGGACTTATAATAGTATTCGACCACCGAGCGCGGCAGGGCGGTGCCTTCAGGAATGCCGAAGCGCTTCGATAGCGAGCCGGCGGCCACGTTGCGGATCACCACCTCGAGCGGGATGATCTCGACTTCGCGCACCAGCTGCTCGCGCATGTTGAGGCGGCGCACGAAATGGGTCGGGATGCCGATCTCGCCCAGGCGCAGCATCAGGTATTCCGAGATGCGGTTGTTGAGCACGCCTTTGCCGGTGATCGTGCCCTTCTTCTGATTGTTGAAGGCAGTGGCGTCGTCCTTGAAGTACTGGACGAGCGTGCCCGGCTCCGGGCCCTCGAACAGGACCTTGGCCTTGCCTTCATAGATTTGCTTGCGTCTGGCCATGGTGCGGATTCCAGCAAAGGGATGACCGCCAATGCGAACGGCCCGGAAGGGCTGATATAGCAGCCCCCTCCCGTGCGTACAACCACGGGGGACGCTCGGCTGAGGTGTAGTCGCAATCGCCTTTCAGGGCACACAGGAGCGCCCTACAGTGGCTTAAGGTAGTGGCTGGAGCATGAGGAGGCACATGGCCGATACAAGCCGGGGCGGCTACAAGCCCGATATCTTCGACGAGCGCGAAAAGGCGTTCGAAGCCCAGTACCGTCGCGAGGAGGAAATCGCCTTCAAGGCCGAGGCACGCTGCGCCCACCTCTTCGGGTTGTGGGCAGCCGGACGGCTGGGTTTGGAAGGGACCGCCGCCGAGACCTATGCCCGGGCCGTGATCGACGCCGACCTGCTGCGACCCAACCATCTGGAAATGCTGCGCAAGGTCGCTACCGACCTGGCTGCCAAGGGGATCGCAACGACCGAATTGGAGCTCCAAGGCAAGCGGGAAATGCTCATCGAAGAGGCTAAAAAGCAGCTTCTGGGCGACCTCGCCTCGGGCAAGCAAAACCTCGAACAAGGCTTTTAATTCGAGTCAAGTATATTCTTGATTTATATAATAATATCAATGAATTAGGCCGGTCGCCGCATTCATCTTCGGGTCATAAATTTTGACTCCCAAAGGCGGGCCGAAAGGGCTAACGTTGGCGCCTGGGACCTACCCACCCTGTTTAAACGGGTTTTCGTCCGGGGAGACGAGCCGGGGACTAAAGTCGGACTGGAATGGGCGGGAGACCTTCCGGTTTCGACTACGGGCTAGCGAAGGCATAGTGCCGCGCCGCGGCGGTTGCGTCAGTGATGCGCAGGCCGCCTTCGCAGCCCGCCCCGTGTCTCTCCCTGCTCCTGGGGGAGAGGGTGTTGCCGAATCAGCGTTCCATCGATGGCCGAGGGGGAAGCAGCCTGTCGAGGGCGTTGGGCAAGCTTTTTCGGGAACGGCAGATCATTATTCATGACGGCGCGCATGTGCGCCGCTTCACACTGCGTCGCTGGCACCAGCTATGTGTCTTCGCGCTGCTGGCGATCTATGCCGGCTGGGGATTGATGGCCACCGCCGTTTATCTCGACGGGCAGCAGAACGTGGCTGAGCGCAGCAGCGAGATCACCCGTCGCGTTGCCGAGCTTGATGGCATCAAGGCCAATTATCGCGCCGCCTTCGATCGGCTGGATGAATTCCAGTCGCTCTTCGCGAACATCACCTGCGAGATCGGCGACATCCAGAGCAGCCTGCTGAAGGTGGCCGAGCGCACAGCGCCGCAGGATCGCCGCGCGCTGGTGCCGCATAAGGCGACGCTTGAGAAGACGCCTGATTGCGCATCCGCCGTGGTGCCGCCGACCGTTGCTATGACGCAGCCCAGTGCTACGCCGCCGGCTGCCGCTGCGCCGGCCGCCCAGCCCAGCGCCGCCGCCAGCAGCGTGCCGGTCACGGTCAATGGTCCCAACGATCAGGCGCGTATCGTCGGCGCGTTGCAGTCGACGGAACAAGAGGCGGTGAAGCTGCGCGTGACGCAGCTTTCCGCCGCGCTCGAACGTCTGCGCCAGACTCATGGCGCCTTCCTGCGCGAATCGGCCGATATCACCGCCAAGCGCGTCGGTGTGCTGGAGAAGGCGCTGTCACGCGTCGGCGTCGACGCGGCGCAGCTCGGCGGTTCGCCGGCCCATGCTGCCGATGGCGCGCCCAGCCAGTATGGCAGCGGCGGCCCCTTCGTGCCGATGCCGAAGACGCCGAGCGGTGCACCGGAGACGCCGGATGGCTTCGATCCGATCGCGCTATTCAACAACCACGCAGATCGCCTCGACAATCTGATCGTCGCCATGCGCGGCTTGCCGCTGGCGGAGCCGCTTCAGGAATACGAAATCACCAGTCCCTTCGGCAGCCGCGACGATCCGTTCAACGAGCAGACCGCCTTCCACGAAGGCGTCGATCTCGGCGCGCCTCTCAACAGCCCGGTAATGGCCACCGCCGACGGCGTGGTCACCTGGGCCGGCTGGCGCGACAAATACGGGATCTTGGTCGAGATCGATCATGGCCGCGGGCTCTCGACACGGTATGCCCATCTTGGACGGACCTTGGTGAAGGTGGGCGACCACGTCACCCGCGGGCGGCCGATCGGCCTGTTGGGCAACACAGGGCGTTCGACCGGTCCGCATCTCCACTACGAAGTGCGTGTGAACGATCAACCTACCGATCCTATGAAATTCATTACGGCGGGGCGCGATGTTCTCAAAAACGAATAGAGGCACTGGCCAGTCCAGCCTTTCCATTCTTGCGGCTGATTGCCGCCTGAACGGCGATATCACCAGCGACGGCGAAGTTCATATCGATGGCCGCCTGGAAGGTGACATGGTCTGCAAGATGCTGACCGTGGGCGAGACCGGCGTCGTCACCGGCAAGATCAGCGCGGACATCGTGCGCATCCTGGGCTCGGTCAACGGGCAGGTGAAGGCACAGTCGGTCGAACTCGGGGCTACCGCGCGCGTGGTGGGCGACATCACCCATGCCAGCCTCAAGGTGGACGCGGGGGCCTATGTGCAGGGCGTGTTCACGCGCCTGCCGGCAGACACCACCACGTCAGGCAGCGAGATGGCGCTACCGGCGCCCGGCGGCATGGCCGCGATTGCGCGCTAGGTAGTTGCGGTCCGTCGTCGCCTCGCGCTGAGGCTCTCTGCCGGCTTCAGCGCGTCCAGACGTAGCGGGCGTCTGGAGACTTCTCCTCGTTGCGGAGGCCGTCAGTCAGTTCGGCGAGAACGAGGCCGCGCTTTTCATAGAAGCGCCGGGCGTGCGCATTCTCCTGAAACGTCCAAAGCTGCAGCGTGTCGATCCCGCCCTTGGCCATCGCCAGCAGCGCATCTCCGACGCCGCGGCCTTGATGATCGGGATGAACGTAGATGTGGTTCAGCCAGCCCTGGGCGCGTGCGGCATAGCCGAGCAAGGCTCCCGCTTCATCCTCTGCCACCCAGACTTCGTTGTTGGGGAACAGATGATCGCGGAACCATGCGCGGTCCTCATCGGGCGTATGAAGCGTGGGCAGGAAGGGCAGTGACATGTGCAGCGTGTGGCGGTGCAGGGCCGCCAGGGTGGGCATGTCTTCGAGCATCGCCCGCCGGATGCGCATCGGACCCGACACGCCGCCTTAAGCGGCGGCGTGGTGGATCACGTTCGTGAACGCTGTATGGGCCGCTACGGACGTGGTGTTCGTGCTGGTCAAGGTCGCGATCTGATACGAGTGCCCCGCATTGCCATAGGCTGGATCGTGCGGATCGTAATAGTAGACGTCGACATTGCTGCCGTTGGTGGCCAGCAGAATCGCCGCCTTGCTGCCGGAATAGGTCGACGCTGCCGCATCGCTGCTCTCGGTGAACAGGTTCTGGCTCGCGCCCGAGAGATGAACCGAGGTGCCAAGACCGCCATAGGAGCCGCCAGGCAGATCCAGCGTCCCGTTGGTGGCGTTGAAGCCGATGATATCGATGGCGCCGTGAGCCGCGCCGGCCGGCCCACCCTGAAGTACGAACGTGTTCGTGCCGGTGCCACCGATCAGCGTCTCGCCGCCGGATTGACCTACCAGCATGTTGTTGCCGCCGCCCCCCGACAGAATTTCCGTGCCGCTCGTGAAGTCGGCGGCGTCCGAGCCAATCAGCGTATAGGTGCCCGTGTCGGTCGAGTCGACGGACACCGTAAGGTCATTGCCGCTGCCGATATTGAGATTGAAGCTCGTCAGGTCGAGCACGTGGAAGCCGGTGATCTTCGCCGAGGCGCCGCTGATCAACTGATTGGTGGTGTTCGACAGATCGAAGCTGATCCCAACGTCGGTGACATTGGAATTGTTGAGCACCAGGGTGTCGGTGCCGCCACCGCCTTCGATGGTGATGTCGCTGCCGAGATAGGCGCTGTTGTAGGTGAACACATCGTCACCGGCGCCGCCAATGATCGTGTGGCCCGAGTCATCGCTGAAAGTGACGTCCCACCCGACCTGTGACGCAGCGAGCGCAGTCGTATAGGCGCCGAGGTTGAGAAGATCGAGCGAGCCACCGTTCGCGCCAAGATCGGCCGTAATCAGATCCAAAAGCTGATAATAGCCCCCGGGACTCGAATCGACCCCGCTGGTGGCATGGAAGTTCTCAGCCGATGTCAGATTGACACTGAAGTCGATCGTGTCATTGGCGGTGAAGTAGCTGAAGTAGATGACCGTGTTGGCGCCGTTGAACCCGCCGACATCCACATAGGTGAGATGTTCCGCCGTATTGATCGGTCCATCGATCGCTTCACCGTATTGGCCGCCGATCACGGTGATGTTGCCGAGATCGTAGGACGGCAGTGAACTCAGATCGAGCGTGTTGTTGGCCGCGCTCGTGCCGCTGCCTTCGCTCAACAGAATCGTCTGGACATGCAGGTCGGCGAAGTCCTGCCCCAGTGTCGCGGACACACTCTGCGAGCCGCTTTGGGCAGCGAACTCGACCAGTCCGAAGGTGCCGGTGATGTATTCGAAGTACCCGTCGGACACGAAGATGGAGTTGGCGGCGGGGCTGAGGATCAGCGTGTCGTTGCCGCCGTTGCCGTTGACATAGGTATCGGATATCGCCAGCAGCCAGCTCGGATCGACTTGGATGGTGTCGTCGCCGACCGTCCCGGTGATGCCGAGAATGCTGGTGAGCGAGTCCGAGCCATAGGCATATGAGGAGGCCAAATCGCTGGTGAGGTAAGCGGCGCCATCGCCATTTTGCGTGAGATCGATCGATACCGAGCCCATCACATTGGCGTAGTCGATGTAGACACTATTCAGCGTATTCGTCTGCCCGCCGCCGCCGATCACGGTTACGACTTCGTTCGGATAAGTCGCGTACTCGGTCGCTAGGTTGACCGTGTTATTGAACCCGCTGGCCAGCGTGCTGAGATCGACGGTCTGGAAGCCGTCGCCGGCCGCCTCGAAATTCGAACCACCGACGATATCGACGCCGTTCGACGTGGTTTGCGTCATGTTGAAGGCGAGATCGAAATTGAACGACATGCCCTGGAAGTTGGAATCGGTCAGGGTCAGACCGGCGGCGGCCATGGTGCCGGTGAGGAACAGCGTGCCGCCGTTGGTGTTTATCCCGCCCAGCCAGTCGGAGATGCCGTTCTGCAGAAGAAGCCCGTAATCGAGGTCTACGGTCGCGAAATCCTGGACCGAGACATGAGTGGGATCGACGGTGGAGCCGATGATCACCGTGTCCGTATTGACGGTGTTGCCATACAGCATTTCGGTGCCGCTGCCGGCAATGACCGTAATTGCTGCGGAGTCGGCCCAAAGGTTGACCGTGTTGGTGAGCCCGCTCAGCTCCGTAAGGTCGATCGTCTGCGCGCCGGATAGAGAAAGATAGGTGCCGCCGGTGAGATCGATACCGTTCGTGGACGTCCCGGTTGCCGTGAACAGCACATCGGTGATCGTGGTGATATTGGCGAAATTCGAGTCGAGGATCGTGATCCCCACGGAAGGGATCGATCCGTCAACCGTCAGCGTCGCGTCGTTGCTATAGATGGGCTCCGACGCCAGCATGTTGATATCGACCGTGCCCGCCGGTACGCCGATATTCGACACCGTGAAGTCGCTCGTGACGCCTTGCATCACGTCGTTGCCGATTCCGTCGCCGATGATCACGAAAGCGCCGGTGCTGGCGCCGCCGATGATCGTCATGCCTTGGCTGTAGCTGGTCAGGTCGATCGTGCCGCCGGCGGTATCGTTGCTCAGGTCGATGACCGAGATGCCTTGCAGATCGCCGGTGGTGCCGTTCTCCAGCAGCTCGCTGCCATTGCCGATCAGGTGCGTCGCCGCCATGAGCACCAGGGTGTTGGCCTCGGCACCGGTATTGCCGATATAGGTGTCCGAGCCGTTGTTTGAATAGACGATATCGCCGCCGCCATTGGAGCCATCGACGGCATCGATGCTGTGCAGTGTGTCGGTGCCGCCGAAACCGTTGGCCACCTGCCCGCTGCTCAAGACCTCCGTGACCGTGCCGTCGTTCAGGTTCACCGTCACAGTCTCGGTGGTCGAGCTGAAATTGACGGCAAGCTGGTTGTTGGAGTTCGAATAGGCGGCCCAGGTGGCGTTCGCCGTTCCGGCGTTATAGCCGTAGAGGTTGTTATTGCCGGCATAGCCGATCAGCGTCGATATGCTTGTGTCGCGGCCAACCATCAAATCGTCATAGGCCGAGCCCATAGCGATGTTGACGTTCTGCAGGAAGTCGGTCTCGCCATAACCGTCATAGCCTGTGTAGGACTGGAGCGTGTGCGCGCCGAGGATGAGGTTGTTGGTGCTGCTCAGATTGACGGCGATGCCGCCCATCAAGTCGTCGTCGGTCGATGAACCACCCAACAGCCTGCCGGGGTCGTCCTGATAGGAAATCTCGTTGCCCTGGCCATTGGCCAGAGTGAGCCCGCTTGCCGAACCAAGCAGCGTGTCGTAACCCGCGCCACCCTCGAAGGTAACGCCTTGCGAGCCGCCCCAGACGATATCGTTGCCCGACGAGCCCTTGATGATGTTGATGTTGTAACCGTCCGTGCCGATGAACGTATCGATACCGCCCCAGCCGTTAAGCCCCGTATGCGCAGCGATATCGGTGCCGTTACTCAGTAGATGGGTCGAACTGGTCAGGTTGATGTCGACGGCGCCGGGCGAGGCGCTGTAGTCGACCGTGATCAGATTCGCAGTCGGGTCCAGGTTGATGTAGGTGTTGTTGCCGCCCAAGCCGGCGAATTCGAAATTGGTCATGGAATCGGTCGGCGTCGAATTGGCGCCGATGAAAATGTCATCGGTCGGCGTGCCGGTCACCGAATCGACCCCGGATAGCGCAGCGTATACGGTCGCGCTGCCCTCGTAGCTGGTCGCAGCCGAGGACAGGGCAGAGCCTGTATCGCCGGCCACCGCCGACACTTCGCTGCCGGTCAGCGCATAGACCGACCCAACAGGCACATCCGCAGTCGCCGACTGGAAGTCGACCAGGATACCGGTGTAGCCGCTGAAGCCCGCCACGGTCGAACCGTACAGGGCAAAATCCGCGCGCCCGTCGCCGGCGGCATCGGTCACGGTAATGCCAGTGCCGCCGCCCATATAGAACGCCGTTCCGTCGACGGCCGAATACATATTGCTAGAGCCGTCGCCGATGATGGCGTAGCTGCCGATACCGCACGAGACCGTTTGGCTCAGCGCGAAGGTGATCTGGTCGGGCGGCACGCCGGAGTCGATGGCGTCCTGATCGTAGCCGCTCTGCGTGTCCTGGCCGATCAGGGTGTCGCCGCCGGTGAAGTAGTTTGAGACGTCAAGCGTGCCGCCGCCGGCATCCTGCGAGAAATAGAGAACCAGGTCGTCGCCGCTGCGGCCGAAGCCCTCCACCGCCGCATTGACATTGCCGAAGTTGGAAATGTCGACGGTGCTGGTCCATCCGCTCGAGCTCATGATGATCTTGTCGTCGATCGATCCTTGGCCGGGCATCAGGACATAGAGGTCGTCGCCACCGCCGCCGACCATCGAATCGTGTCCGCTGGTGGCCACCAGCTTGTCATCGCCGACGCCGCCAAACAGTGTGTCGGTGCCCTGACTGCCGATGATCGTTTGGTCGTAATAGGCGCTGTCTTTGCCAATGGCCATGCCAAAACCAGCCACGCCATACACGCCGGATGCGTCGACAGTGCTGACGCCATCGGCGGTCAACTGCCCGCCATCCAGCAAATTCACGTTCGTCGAATCGAATTGCAGCTGCGTGGAGGTGCTACCGAAACCAGTGAGGACGACTTCGCCGATGGGGGTCTCTTCCACCCCAACCATGTTGAGCATGATCTGGGCCGATGAATTGATGCTCAGTTCTACGGTGCCGCCAACATCGCTGGAGACCGTCACGTTGCCGGTATCGGATGGGATGGAGACGAAGCCGCCGCCATTGCCGAGATCGACATTATGCGCGGCGCCGCCACCGCTCAGAGTCAGATCCGAGGCGATACTGTAGTCGTCACCGTCGGCAGCCAGCTCATTGGTGACCATCACGACTGAACTGCTCGTGCCCGAATACACCGTGACCGGAACCACCGCACCCAGATTTCCAAACGAGACCGTCAGATCGTCGCCGGTGCCGCTCTGCACATCGGCGACGAGCGTGTTGCCGACATAGGTGTAAGAGCCGGCGCCTGTTCCCTGATACGCAAGGGTGTAATCGCCCGTGACGGTGCCGGCCAGTTCGACGGTCACCACATCGGGATCGGCGGCATAGAACGTGTTGGTCGCGCCGACATGCGCCACCATCACCTCGGTTACCATGCAGGCCGTCGCGGTGGAGACCACCGTGTTGCTGCCCGTCCCGCCGTCGAGATAGTTGTTGGCATAGCCGCCGATCAGCGTGTCGTTACCCGACCCGGTGATGATCGTATGGTCAAGCTGGTTGACGCCTTCGGCAATGACGTTGATGTCCTGGTTGACGCCCGAGATGACCTGGACATTGGTGAACCACCCCACATCGGCCGGCGTGGTGCCCGTCATGCCCTGAACCACGTCCGTCTTGGCGTCGTCCGACGAGCCGAGCGCCAGTGTGATTGTCGATCCGTGACCGCCGTCGATGCTGCCGTAGAACTGCAGCGTGTTGGTGCCGGACCCGCCATCGGCGTTGTCGACGCCTGGGTTGATCAGCACGGTGTCGTTGCCGGCGCCGGCCGCGATATTGGCGCTGGCCTCCGAGGCGACGTCGATATAGTCGTCGCCCTGCGTTGCAGTGATGTGGTCGATATTCGACGTGTTGGTGTCGATAATCGTCAACCCGCCGATGCGGTTCGATGCCTGCAGATTCAGCGTGCCGTGATTGGTGAAATTGCCGAAGTCGACCTCTTCGATACCGGCCAACGCGCTGTTTTGGCCGAAATAGAAGAACGATTCGGTCGATCCGACGAATGACACGCCCTGCAGATCGACAATGCCCATCTTCGAGAGACCGGCATAGTCCGCATCGGCAAGCCCTGCGCCGACACCCTGGATGAGCGCGGTGTCGTAGATCGTGCCGCCGACGATCGAATCGAGAAGATGCGTGGCCGAATCGCTGACATAGGTGGCGACGAGATCGGTCGCCTGGACAGCGACGTCGCTGAAATCCGAGTAGTGATTGAGCGTCGTGCCGTTGATGACTTCCGGCCCATAGGCCAGGTTCAGGCTGACCGTCGCGCCGGGCGTCCAGGTCAGGAAATCGTTGACGTTGTTGCCTTCGAGACCCACAGAGATATACGTGCCGACCTGCCCGCCGGTGATCGAGTTGGTCGAAAGGTTAAAGGTCTCCGAAGTCGCGACATTCGCAAACGAAAGGATGTCGTCGTTCGCGGTGTTGCCGGTATAGCCGGTGACGTGAATCACGCCCGCGCCGCCGCCGTAAATGAGCTGATCGTTAGTGTCGGACGAGAAATTGATGGTGACAGCGCCGCCCGAACTCAACCCGCTCAGATCGTCCGTTCTGACGTTCGATTGAAGGGCCGACCCGGTCAAGGCGAGGCTGTAGGTGGCGCTGCCGGCGAAAGCGAGATCGTCGACGGCGTTGCTGAAGCCGGTGAAGTCGGACGACGGGTTGAGATTGTAGGAGCCCGACGCGAAGTCGAGTTCGACGAGGATGTTGTTGCCGTTGACGTGATTCCAATACAGCGTCGTATCGTGCAGCGCGGTCAGGCTCGGCATGATCAGCGTCTCGCCATGGCTGCCATAGGTCGAGATCACGTCGGCGCCATTGCCGGAAACGATGATGTCCGCATTGCCCATAGCTTTGACGGTCATGCCGCCATTGCCGCCGACGATGAGGTTGCTGCCGAGGGAATCGGTGACCGTCAGGACGCCGGTGCCGCCACTGACCGTGTCACCCGAAGCGTTCAACGTAACCGTCGTCGCTCCGTTGCCTTCGATGACATTGTCGCCGCTTTCGTCGCCGACGTTCACGGCGCCGCTGCCGCCGATGACTGTTTTGTCGCCGCCGGAGAGCGTGATGCTGGCCCCGCCGGTGCCGCCAACGATGGTATTGCCGGTTCCGTCATCGCTCAGCGTGAGGAGGCCAGCGCCGCCTTTGACCATCGAAGCAAAACCGCCAAGTGTGTCGTCGTAAAGGGTGCTGCCGTCGCTGCCGGTGTGCGAGTCAACGAACTCGCAATCGCGGAGGACGGCGGTCACGCCATAGGTGGTGCCCGAGAAATTGACGACGTTGGTGCCGGAAGAGGCGGCGGTGAACGACACATTGGCATCGCCCGCACTAAAGGTACCACCCCATTCGGTTCCAATGATTTGCTGCATGCCGGTCATCAGCACGACGTTGCTGCCATAAACGGCTCTGCCGAGGCTGTCGCCGGCCAGCAGTCCGCTGCCAGCGACGCCAGCTGCCAAGTTCAAGGTCACCGGAACGCTTGAGCCGACACCCGAGAAATCGACGGTGTTGTTGCCGTCGATGCCGAAGAAGACGTCGGTGTGCGTGCCGTTGATCGTCGGTGCCGCATAGAAGTAGTTGCCCGACTGCAGTTGGCCGGTGCCATCGCCGCCGATGAAGGTCATCGCCTCGGTGCCGGCATAGAACGTGGTGTTGACGTGATTGGCGCCCGCGACAACCTGGAAGTTGCTGAAATACCCGCCGCCGGTGGTGTCGATATAATAGTCGAGGCCCGATGTCGCGTTGGCTGCGCCGCCCATCTCGAAGGTTGCGGCTTGGCTGGTTTCCGACAGCGACAGGATATTCACGCCGCCGCTGGTGCCGACATAGGTCTCGCTCGGCTCGCCGGAGATGGGCGTGGCGGCATAGACCAGTCCCATCCCGACGCCGGTGATGACTTCTCCGTAGATCCCGCTGCCGCTCGCTGTGCCGGCATGGGTAAGCAGGATGTCGGTCGTACCGCCGCCATGGGTGAGGCCGGTGGTGCTGATGACATCGGCCAGATTGATCGAGCCGCCGAGCACGATCGAGCCTGTGTTGAGATCGACCACCTGGGCGACAGCCAATGCGGATAGATCGACGACATCGGTACCGGCACCGCCGAGAATCGTGATCGACGATGTGCTGTTCTGAATCTTGAACTGATCGACATCGAAGGGATTCGAGTCGCCGACGAATTCAGCAAATCCGCTCAGTACGGCCGTCACGGTCGGGCCGCTGCCCGCCATCACGACTGTCTGCGTTGACGCGCCAATGGTGAAGGTGCTGCTGGTCTCGTTGTGGCTCGCCGCGAGATCGACGATGTTGAGGCCGGCGGTGCTGCCGATGATGCTGGAAACGCCGGTCAACTGGGCTGCATAGCCGTTCGAGCCGGATACGTTGGCCGTCAGACCCTGCGTCAAATGGCTGAAATCGGGTGCCAATAGGAAATGGAGCGAAGACGGCGTCGAAGTCTTGGCAAAATTGCCCGTGAGGCCAGGGAGCACGACGTCGGCGCCGTTCGACTGGGCTTGCGCGATGTCGACCTCGCCGGCATTGCCGGCGCCGAAGATGAATGCGCCTTTGGTGCCGGGTGCGACGATCGTCTGCGTGCCGTTGCCGCCGAAGGTGGTGGTGAACGGGCCTGTGCTTGTGGTCGTGGAGCCGCTGCTGCCAGTGGTCGTGGGGGGATGGGTTTGAGGGGGTGTCACCGGTGGCGGCGTCACCGGTGGCGGCGGCGTCACCGGTGGGGTGACTGATGCGACAATCGCGGCCGGCGGTGGCGGTGGCGGTGGCGGTGGCGGTGCCACCGACGAACTGCTCGAACTCGACGAGGAGCTGCTGTCGCTGCCTAGCGAGGTGCTGCTGGTGTCGCTGCTGCTCGACGAACTGCTCGAATCGCTGCTACTGGATGAGCTGCTCGAATCGCTGCCACCGCTCGATGAGCCGCCGCTGCTGCCGCCGGAGGACCCACCCGACGCGCTGCCTTGTGTCGAGCCGCCTGCCGCGCCTTCGGTGTTGCTGCCGCTCTTTTGTCCGTTCTGCCCTTGCCCGCCCTGGCCGCCCTGGCCGCCTTGCCCACCGGCGGGGCCGTTGCCGCCCTTGCTGCCCGGCGGCACGGTGACTTCGCCCACCGGCGCTGTCGGACGCGCACTCAGCACACCGGAATAAGCGGCGGCCAATTGCGCCGGCGGCACCACCACCGGCGCCGGTGGTGCGGTAAAGAACGATGCCGTCTGGACGGTATGGCCGGGCACCGTCAGAACCTGGCTGCCGCCCTGGTTCGAAATGACGATCTGGCCGACCCCGCCGCCCGGATCCGCGAGCAACGAGATGGTGTTGTTCGAGCCTTCCGCCGCCGCCGTGCCGACCACGGTGGTGCCGCGGATACCGATGGTCATGACCGGCGTCTTCACGGTCATATTGTCGGGGCCCGATTTGGCGATCTGGCCCGAAACGAAGCTGAATGTGCCCTGCACCACGTTGAAGGCCGAATGACCCGCGTGGTTCTTCGGGTCGTAGACCATCTCGTCCATCACCATGCGGCCGCTGGGGCCCAGCGAGAAGACGGTCTTGTCCTCGAAGATGATGCCGATATTGCCGTCGTGGGTTTCCAGCACGTCGCCCTGGTAGATCGTGCCGCCCTTGGCCAGATTCTCCGTCGAGCCGTCGGAATGTTTGACGGTGACGCCGCCTTCGAGCTTGTCGATCACGCCGATCGGCGTCAGCGCAGCGGCATTGCCGGTTGCCTGCGCCATCGCGCCATGCATGATCGGCCCGGCCAGTTTGAAGGCGAGATCGGGCTCGATCACGCCGCCACCTTCCGCGACCAGGGTCGGCGGATGATTGGAGAAATAGCCGGCAACCAGGATCTGATGGCCATCCTGGCCGGTCAGGACGAGATCGGACCCGGTGCGATGGAAGTCGGCCGAAAGTAGGAAATGGCCGCCGGGAATAACGACCTGGCTGGCCTGGCTGCCGTCGATGACGGCATCGATTTGATGGGGATGCGTGGGGGTTTGCCCCCCGAAAAGCGGCTGTAATGACGACAGCGGCGCATCAAGCGTCACGGCTGCAAGCCCCCATGATAGTCAGTCCAGCCAGTTTCTTATTTTCCCCACGCGCATAGTATCGGAATAACCCCCGTCGCTCAATCACCGTAATGGGCTGCCACAATCCAAAATCCCTTTACTTTCAATCTTGTGATATCCATCACAGCGGCGCCGGAATCCCTTCAATTCGGTAAGCCCGGAGCGCGGGCAATGACGTTTTCCGCTGCATCCGTCTTGTCCTGCCGGACCATTCCCGATTAGCTGGCTGCCGCGCATGAAGAAGCCCAAATCCCCGCCGCGCCAGAGTCCGACCGGGACCGCGGCCCGAATGCCCGAAAAACCGAATCCGGCGGCCCCGAACGCCGCGGAGGCCGCGACCTATCCGGCCGGGTTGATGGCCCGTATCAATGATGCTGCGGCGCGCGGGTTGGCACAGCTCAAAGCCAATCGGCCCGATCAGGCCTTGGCGGCTTTCGACGAGATTCTGGCCCTCGCGCCACGCCAGCCTGACGCGCTGCTCAATCGCGGCATCGCTTTGCGGCGCCTGGGGCGGCGCGACGAAGCGGCGGCATCTTATTTGCGCGCCATCGCCGAAGTGCCCGACCGCCATGGGGTTTGGGTCAACGCGGCGAATGCCCTAGCCGATCTCAACCGCACGGCTGAGGCGCGCGCGGCGCTCGACGCGGCTCTGGTGCGGCAACCGATGGCGGCGGAAGCCTGGCTCGCGCTGGCGGGTCTGCTTCAGCGTAAGAACTTGGATTTGGCCGCCGAGACCTGTCTGCGCCGCGCCGAACGGCTGGCGCCCAATGATCCGTCGATCAAAATCCGCCTGGCCGGCATTCTGTCGGCGCGCGGCATGCTCGATGAAGCCCTGGTTCTGTTCGACAGGGCGCGCGCGCTGGGACCAGTGTCGCCGCAGGCCCATAGCGGCTATGGGCAGACGCTGATCAGCCAAGGCAAGCTCGACGAAGCTGAACGCCATTTGCGGCGCGCCCTGGCGCTGGATGCCGATGCACTGGACGCTCATCTCGGCCTCGCGCGCTTGTTGCTGCTCAAAGGCGAATTGGGCATCGGCTGGGTCGAATATGAATGGCGCCGGCGCAAGCCCGAGTCGAAATTGCCGAAGCTGCCCGGCAAGGAATGGGATGGTTCGCCGATCGCCGGCAAAACCTTGCTGGTCTATTCCGAACAGGGCTTTGGCGATGTGCTGCAGTTCTGCCGCTATATCCCGATCCTGACGAAGCTGGGCGCGCGCATCATCTTCGCGATCCCGCCCCAGTTAAAGCGGCTGCTGCAAGGCCTCGACGGCGTCGCCACGCTGATCACCGCATTCCGGCCGATGCCGCAATGCGATTTCCATATACCGCTGCTCAGCGTGCCGCGCGTGCTGGGCATCTCGATCGATCGTGTGCCCAATCAGGTGCCGTATCTGCGCGTGCCGCCCTCGACCACGCCGTTGCCTGCGCCTTTGGGCACGCGTCTGAAGATCGGTATCGTCTGGGCGGGCAGCTCGCAGCACAGCAACGACCGCAACCGGTCGATGACCTTGGAAGAGATGCTGCCGCTGGCCGCCATTCCCGGCGTGACCTTGTATTCGCTGCAAGCCGGTTCGCGCGTCGGCGATCTGGCCAAACTCGCGCATCCGGCTTTGGTTCGCGATCTGTCGCGCTATCTGCGGGACTTCGCCGACACCGCAGGTGTGATCGCGAATCTCGATCTTGTGATCTGTGCCGACACCGCGGTCGCGCATCTGGCGGCGGCGCTTGGCAAGCCGGTCTGGGTGCTGACGCCGTTCTCGCCCGACTGGCGCTGGCTGATCGGGCGCGAGGATACGCCCTGGTACCCGACGATGCGCCTGCTGCGCCAGAGCGAGCCTGGCCGCTGGGACGACGTGATGGCGCGCATCTACAGCGATCTGGTGAAGATCGTCGCGACGCGGCCCGAACTGGGCGGGCAGGGTGCTGTTCCCCTCCATTCCGTATTTCCTGCGGCTGACGGCCGGTCGCGATTCAAAATGGGTTTGCCGCATGTCTATATGGCCGATCCGGGCGTGCGGTTTCTGCTCGGACGCGAGCGTTCGGGAGTCGGCTACGAGTATGCGACGCGATGCTTCATCGACGCACATCTCGAATCCGGCGATCTGTTCCTCGATATCGGCGCGCATTGGGGTGTGATGGCGCTGCACGCAGCGACGCGTTGGCCCGGCGTCGTCAAGGTGATCGCGTTCGAGGCGGCACCGCGCAATCAAACACCGTTGCGTCAATGGATCGATATGAACGGCCTGGGCGACGCGATCGAGATGATCGGCGCGGCCGTGGCCGATAAGCCCGGTCGTGGCGAAATGCGGCCCGAAAGCACGATGGGCCATAGTCTTGTGCGCGCCGAGAACGGCCGTATCCCGGTTGTTACCGTGGACGATATTCTTGCCGCGCGTCCCCACCTGGCCAATCGCCGCGTCATGGTGAAGATCGATGTCGAAGGCGGCGAACCCGATGTGATCGCGGGGATGGAACGCCTTCTCGCGTCGGGCCGCGTGACCGCGATCATCTGGGAATACGGCCCGAGCTATGGCGAACCCGACCAAGCCGCGCGCGCGAAGGCGTTGCGCGAGCGTTTGGCCGGTCTCGGTTTTACCGCGTGGCGCTTTGCCAGTGAGGACAATGGTGGCGCGCTCGAACCCTTCGTACAAGACGGCCGCACCGGGAATGTTTTCGAACTCGCGCCCGGACTCGCACCCGAGGAAACTTACGCGGCCGAGCGCCTGCCCGCATCGACACAACCGGGCGACGCCATGCTCGACGTGATCGTTCAGGCGGCGCAGCGCACGGCGGCCGGCAACAAATTGCAAGGCGAGGGCAAGACGGTGCAGGCCCTGGCCATCTATGCCGAGGCCGCCGCGCTCGATCAACGTCAGGCGGAGCTCTACAACAATCTCGGCGTCGCCTTGCGCAGTGTCGATCGCATGGCAGCCGCCGAGGCGGCCTATCGCCGCGCGCTGCTGCTGTTGCCGGGACATCCCGGCAATCTATCGAATCTGGCTAATCTGCTGCGCGAGCGCGGCAAGCTTGCCGAGGCCGACGCGCTGCATCGCCAAGCGCTGGCGATCAAGCCGAGCGATCCGCGCCTGATCTACAATGCGGGACTGGTGCCGCGCGACGATCACCGCGCCGCCGACGCGCAAACGATGTTCGAGCGCACTCTGGCAATCGAACCCAACAACATCGAATGCCAATGGGACCGCGCGCTGATCTTGCTGCAGCAGGGTGACTACGCGCGTGGCTTTCGCGAATACGAGTCGCGTTGGGGGTTGCAGCGCAGCCGGCCACTGAAGACCACCTTGCCGTGGTGGCAGGGCGAAGCGCTGAACGGCCGCGGGATCTTTTTGCGCGACGAGCAAGGCTTCGGCGACGTGCTGATGTTCGCGCGGTTCATTCCCGCATTGAAACGCCTCGGCGCGGGGCGCGTGGTTGCCGAGTGCCAACCGGAACTGATGCGGCTGATGGCGATGGCGCCGGGCGTCGATGCGGTGCTGCGCCGTGGTACGGAGCCCGCCGGTTGCGATCTCGAAGTGCCGCTGCTCAGCCTGCCCGGGCTAGTGGGCGTGACCTTCGACACGGTGCCGAAGCAGGTTCCCTATCTCAACGCGCCCAAACCGGAATTGCCGGTGCCTCAAGACAGCCGCTTGAAGCTCGGCATCGTCTGGGCGGGCAAGACGGCGCCGCGCGATCGGTCGATTCCGCTCGATGATCTGCTGCCTATATTGGGCGATCCGCGCTGGGCGGCGTGGAGCTTTCAGATGGGGCCGCGCGCTGCCGACATGAAGCAGTTGGGTGCAGATGCGATGATCGCCGATCTCGGCCCGCGGCTGGTCGATTTCGCCGAGACCGCGGCCGTACTCAAACAGGTCGATGCGCTGGTGACGATCGATACGGCCACGGCGCATCTGGCCGGCGCGCTGGGCGTGCCGACCTTCCTATTGCTGCTCTACACGTCGGATTGGCGCTGGCTGGATACGGGAGATACGTCGATCTGGTATCCGAGCATGAAACTCTTCCGCCAGCCGGCACCGCATCAATGGGACAAACCGCTCACCGATTTGGCGACGGCACTCGACGCCTTCGCTACGGAACGGTGGGCACAACGATCGGCGAAGGCTTCGAAAGTCTGATCGGTCAGAGAATATCTTCGAGCGGCGTGATGCGAATGCCCTGCGCGCGCAAGGTCTGATAGGCCAGGGCATCGACTTCCTTGCCTTCGGCCAGCATCTGCACCGAACCATCGGCCAAGGTCACGGGATGGGCGCTTCCGAAGATGTGGCTGGTCGAGCCATCGGCGCGGACAACCTCGACCGCGCTATGAACCGAGGCAACCTCCCCGCGGAAGAAACCTGCACCATTCGCGGTATTCCAGAATTCCTCGATCGAGGGAGTCATGATTTCCGCAAGCGACTCTTTGCCCGGCGGAATGATGCGGCGGACGCCGTCCGAGACGGCCACAAATTTGCCTTCGACGTTGATCAACGACATCAAGCCGTTCACGGTGCGCACGAGATGGACGAGGCGCGCGTCGCTGATGGCCCGGCCGCGGAAAAGCAAATCGCGGAGGCGATTCTGCATCGCGTTGTCAGGCATTTGCGCCCCGCGTTCCCAACGCGAGATCGTCGCTTGATCGACATTGAGCATGTCGGCGAGATCGCTCTGCGTCAGGCCGCTGGACACGCGCACGCGCCTGAGACCCGCAGGGAAGTCAGTCCAACGCCGGCGGGGCATGCGCATTCTATGCGTTCCTCAGTGTTTTTCTGTTTGCGATATCTATCCGTAAGGCCAAGGCTGTTGCAACAAAATGAAGTGCCTTGATTCCATTTCACTGCTCATTGGATGAGAAAAGCGCACGTGTCACACGGACCAATTGCACCAATGCATGCATATCACAGGCATAACCATCATTTGCCTCATTTCCATACTTGTATTTGGCGGCGAACAAGATGGAACAGCAGATTTGGCGCTGTTGATTACGCGCGGGAGCAAACGGAATGAAGCGCCCGAGGTGCCGATAATGCAGGCTTGTCAGCCCGCTGCGATAACCGACTCGATTGGCGTGAGCATACGCATATCGCGCGTAGATCGTGCCGCTTGGCGCGTCTGGTGACGACGCGGGATCGGTATCCGGTTCAGTTCAGCACTTAGGGGTCGCTCAGCGTTTCGGGACTGAACGCGCGTCGAGCAAATAGGCGATCGATTGGAAGCTGCGATTGCCATAGGTGGCGAGCCCGATCTCGCAGCTTCGGCTCGACGACACGCCGATGCCTTCGGCCGCTGCCTCGTCGCAGAGATGGCGCAGCGCGTGCTGATTCAACTCCGGCTTGAACAGGCCCTTGTCGCCGGCAAAGCCGCAGCAATTGACGCCAACCGGCACGGTGACCTGGCTCGAGCACGACTCCGCCAGCGCCTTCAGCTTCGCTTCGCCGCCCATGCGCTTCAGGCTGCAGGGCAGATGAAGCAGCACTGGTTCGTCGCCTTTATCAATTGATAGACGCGGCAAAGCCTGGTCGTGCAGGAACTCAGGCAGGTCATAGACGGTGGCGCGGCCGGCCAGCGCCTGTTTGATGCGCAGACTGCACGGGCTCGCATCCATCACCACAGGCAGGCCGGGGCCAGCCGCCAGGATCGCCTCGGCCATTTCGTTGGCCTTGGTCTGCGCGACATCGGCAAGGCCTTTGCTGTCGAAGGGCAGGCCGCAGCAGAGATGGGGCAGGAGCGGGGGACGCACCGGCGCATAACCGGCCTTGGCCAGCAGACTTTCGACCACCTCGGGCAAAAGACGCTGATCGGCGGCGCTATCCGGCGGCGCCATGGTGCGGCTGGTGCAGGCCGAGACATAGACAACCTGCTCGCCAGCGCCGACCGGCCGCGGCTTCGGCTCAACGGCTGCGTTGGGTAGAGTGCGCAGCGCCAACGGCACCCAATCGCCGAGATGACGACGCGCAAACTTCGACAGGTCTTCGACGGTCGCCGCACCCAGCGCGCGCCGCGCAACACCGGCCACGGCAAAAGCCGCGCGGGTCATCGTATTCACGGCCGCATAGTGCTTGCTGGCCCAGGTGCCGAAATTTCGCGCGATTGGACCGCGCCGCTTGCCGCGCAGGGCGCGGGTCAGCAGGCCGGTATCGATCGAGACGGGGCAGACGGTGGCGCACAGGCCGCAGGCAGCGCAAGTGTCGATGCCCTGATAGTCATAGAGATCGCGCCACTCGCTCGAATCTTCGCCGGCGGCGTCACGGCGGTTGATTTCGCGCCAGCCGACGATGCGCTGACGCGGCGACAGAGTCATGCCCTTCGACGGGCACATGCGCTCGCAGAAACCGCATTCGATGCATTTGTCGATGATCGAATCCGCGATCGGCATGCGCTTGAGGTCGTGGATATGCGCCTCGGGATCGTCGGAGACCAGCACGCCGGGATTGAGCATGCCTTCGGGTTCGATGGTGCGCTTGACCTTGCGCATCAGCTCCATCGCGCGCGTACCCCATTCCGCCTCGACGAAGGGGGCGACGTTACGCCCGGTGCCGTGCTCGGCCTTCAGCGAGCCATCGTATTTGCCGACCACGAGATCGGAGAGGCCGCGCATGAAACGGTCGAAGCGCTCGACCTCCGAGGGCTTGTCGAAATCTTGGGCCAGCAGGAAGTGCAGATTGCCGGCTAGTGCGTGGCCGAAGATGGTTGCGTCAGTGTAGCCCGTGGAGTCGAGGAGGGTACGCAGATCGCGCACTGCCGGCGCCAGCTGTTCCATCGGAAAGCAGACATCCTCGATGATCATCGAGGTGCCGTTGGGCCGCGTGCCACCGGCGGACGGGATCAGCCCTTTGCGCACATTCCAGAGCTTGGCGGCTTCGGCTGCATCGGTGGTGAAATGCATCGGACCGATCATCGCGATCCCGGCCAGTGAAGCTTCGACCCGCGCGACATTGGCGGCAAGGTCGTCGGGATTTTCTGCGCGCGTCTCGACCAGCAGCGCCGCCGCGTCCTCGGGCAGGCCACGCACCAGAGCCGGCACGCCCGGCTTATCCTCGACCGAACGCATCGAGGCGCGGTCGAATAGCTCCACCGCCGCCACGGGCTGGGATTCGAGCGCCATCACCGCCTGGCTGGCAACGACGATGTCAGGGAAGATCAGGAAGGCGGTGGCCTTGTGGCCATGCTCGGGCACGGTGTTGAAGACGACTTCGGAGACGAAGCCCAGCGTGCCTTCCGACCCCACCAGCAGATGCGCCAGCACGTCGATCGGATCGTCGTAATCGACGAAGGCGTTGATGCTGTAGCCGGTGGTACATTTGATGCGGAACTTGTGCTTGATGCGCGCGGCGAAGGATTCGTCGGCCTTCACCTCGCGCGCCATCGCATCGATCTCGTTCAGCAGCCCGGCATGGCTCTGGCGGAAGATGGCGCGGCTGGTCTCGTCACCGGTGTCGAGAATCGTGCCGTCAGCCAGCATGAAGCGCAGCGCATCCATCGTGTGATAGGTGTTCTGCGCCACACCGCAGCACATGCCCGACGAGTTGTTGTTGACGATGCCACCGATCTTGCAGGCATCGATCGACGCCGGATCGGGACCGATCTTGCGGCCATAGGGCAGCAGGCGGCGGTTGCACTCCGCGCCGATCATGCCCGGGCGCACGCGGAACTTGGCGCCGCCGTCTTCGATCTTCGACCAGTTCCACGCATCGCCCAGCACGGCCAGAACCGAATCGCTGATCGCCTGGCCCGAGAGGCTGGTGCCCGCCGCGCGGAAGGTCAGCGGCACCTTGTGTTCGCGGCAGACGGTGAGCAGGAACGAAACGTCATCTTCGCTCTCAACCACCACCACGATCTTGGGAACCAACCGATACAGGCTCGCATCCGTTCCCCAGGCCATCAGGCGCAGCGGATCGGTAACGATGCGAGACTCGGGAAGCCGCTGGGCTAGGCGCGCAGCGACGCGATCATATGGGGCGGGGGGCGTGGTCATGAATGCTTGTCCGGACCGGCTCAACAAAGCACAATCGCCGCCGGATTGGTAGCAGGCGGGACATAAAAAATTCCACCGCACTGCAAAAGGAAAAAGCATGGCTTTGCAGCGCCCTACCGCTGTCTATTATTTCGGCACTTGCCTGGCCGATCTGTTCTTTCCCACCGCCGGTTTGGCGGGGATCAAGCTGCTGCAGGCCCAGGGGATCGAGGTGATTTTCCCGCAGGCGCAAAGCTGCTGCGGCCAGCCGGCCTATAGCGCCGGGCGCACCGAAGAAGCGCGGGCCGTGGCGCGGGCGCAACTCGGTTTGTTCCCGAAGTCCATCCCCATCGTCGTGCCCTCGGGCTCCTGTGGCGGCATGATCAAGGCCCATTGGCATGCGCTGTTCGCCGGCACGCCCGACGAAGCCGCTGCCGATCGCGTTTCGTCGCGCGTGATTGAAATCACGCAATTCCTGATCGACGTGCTCGACTACCATCCTGCCGATCTGGGCGAGCCGGTGCGTGTCACTTGGCACGGTTCCTGTCATTCGATGCGGCTGATGGGCGTAGGTGACCAGCCTAAGGAACTGCTGCGGCGGATGAAGAATGTCGAGCTGACCGAAGTGACGCGCGAACGCGAATGCTGCGGCTTCGGTGGCGTGTTCTCGGTGCGCCAGCCCGAGGTGTCTTCGGCCATGGTCACCGACAAGGCCGATGCGATCAAAGCGACCGGTGCCTCCTGTGTCGTCTCGGGTGACTGTGGCTGCTTGCTGAATATCGGCGGCGCGTTGGAAAAGCGCGGCGAGGCAATCCGGCCGGTTCATATCGCCGAGTTCTTGTGGGAGCGGACCCATGGCGACCGCTGAGTTCCGCCCACAGGCGATCAAGGCGCTGGCCGATCCGCAGCTGCGCGCGAATTTTCGCCGCGCGATGGACGGGCTGATGGGCAAGCGCGCCGCGCTGTTCGCCGAGAATCAGGATTGGCGGCCGCTGCGTGCGCTGGGTGCTGCCGCCAAGATCAATGCGCTCGCCAACCTGCCCGAGCTTCTCGAGCGCCTCGAGGCCAAGCTGATCGCGAATGGCGTGCAGGTGCATTGGGCCGAGACGGTCGATGAGGGCAACGCTATCGTCAAAGCGATCCTGGCCAAGCGCAGCGCCAAGCGCGTGGTCAAGGGCAAGTCGATGGTCTCGGAAGAGATGCATCTCAACCACGCGCTCGAAGCCGATGGCATCGAGGCGATCGAGGCCGATCTCGGCGAATACATCATCCAGCTCGATCACGAAACGCCGTCGCATATCATCGTTCCCGCGATCCATAAGAACCGCAAGCAGATCGCCAAGACGATGTTCGAGAAGATCAAGAACGCGCAATACAGCGAAGACGTCGACGAGCTGACGGCGCTGGCGCGGCGCGTGTTGCGTGAGAAATTCGAACATGCCGATGTCGGCATCACCGGCGTTAATTTCGCTGTGGTCGAAACCGGGACGTTGGTGCTGGTCGAGAATGAAGGCAATGGCCGCATGTGTACCACCGTGCCGCCGGTGCATATCGCGATTATGGGGCTGGAAAAGGTGGTCGAGCGGTTCGATCAGATTCCGGCGCTGCTCAATCTGCTGGTGCGTTCGGCCACCGGCCAGCCGATTACCACTTATGTGAATATGATCACCGGACCGCGCCGCGCTGGCGAGAAGGATGGGCCCGAGGAGATGCATGTCGTCATCCTCGACAATGGCCGCTCGCGCGTCTTCGCCGATCCGGAGTTGCGCGACACGCTGCGCTGCATCCGCTGCGGCGCCTGCATGAATCACTGCCCGGTCTATACGCGCACCGGCGGGCATGCCTATCCTGGCGTCTATCCGGGGCCGATCGGCAAGATCCTGACGCCGCAGATGATGGGGCTGGAAAAGGCCGGCGATCTGCCGCATGCCTCGGCGCTGTGCGAGGCCTGTACCGAGATTTGCCCGGTGCAGATTCCGATCACCGACATTCTCGTGCGTCTGCGCCGCGAGGGCGCGACGCATACGCCCGGCGCAACCGTCAAAGAGTCGGGCAGCCGGGCCAACACGCGCGAGACGCTGATCTGGCAAGGTTGGCGGATGATCTACACCACGCCGGCCCTCTATCGGCTGATGCTCTGGGCATTGGCGCGATTTGGTGGGTTGGTGCCGCCTAGCGCGCCGGGACTATCGGCTTGGACGCAGGTCCGCGCCAAGCCGCGCTTCGCCAAACAGTCGCTGCATGATCTTGCCACCCGCGCGGGTGCTCGCGATGCCTAGCGCCCGCGATAACATCCTCGCCCGGTTGCGTGCCGCGCCCGCAGCGCATGGGCCGAAGCCTGCGGAAGATTTCACCACGGTATCCGCCAAGGGCTGGACGCCGGAGGAGCAACTTGCGCGGCTGAGGCGCATCATGGAGTCGGTCCATACCGAATTCCTCGATGCGCGTGGCGCCGATTGGGTGGCGGCGCTGCATGTCTGGATGATCGACCAGGGCGTGCCGAGCCTGCTCTATGCGCCAGCCACATCGGTCGGGCAGACGCTCGTAGCGTCTTGGCCGATGGTCGGGCCGCGCCTCACGCCATACGACCGCACGATGGGCGAATGGAAGGCTGATCTGTTCGCGGGCGAGGGGGCAGGCATCACCGGCACAAACGGTGCCATCGCGTTCACCGGCAGCCTGATCCTGTCCACCGGGCCCGACGAGCCGCGCACGCTGTCGTTGGTGCCGCCGGTCCATATCGCCGTGTTCAACATCAACCAGATCTACGACACGATGCTCGAGGCGATGCAGGACCAGAACTGGACGGCAGCGATGCCGACCAACATGCTGCTGATCTCAGGCCCGTCGAAGACCGCCGATATCGAGCAGGTGCTCGCCTATGGCGTGCACGGGCCGAAGCGGCTGCTGGTCGTGCTGACGGATCACTGACCGCGTGTCCGATACGACCCCTATACGTGCCCTGCTGGGCCATCGTCCCTTCTTGTTCTATCTCGCCGGGCGCGGCTTTTCCGAGTTCGCCCAGCAGATGGCCGCGGTGGCTGTGGGCTGGCAGATCTATGCGCTGACCGGCAGCGCCTTCGATCTCGGTCTGGTCGGGCTGGTGCAGTTCATCCCGACGGCGCTGCTGGTCTTCGCCGCCGGCCATGTGGCCGATCGGTTCGATCGAAAATTGGTCACGCAGCTCTGCCAGGTCGTCGCCGGGCTGGCCGCTGTGTTTCTCGCCTGGGGCAGCTTTGCGGGTTGGCTGACGGTGCCGGAGATTTACGCGGCCGTCACCGTCTTCGGTATCGCTTTGGCTTTCGACAGCCCCGCTGCGGCGGCGCTTCTGCCCGCCGTTCTGCCCGATGGGCAGATGCAGCGCGGTACGGCGATTGCGACCGGCGTGATGCAGGCCGCGATGATCAGCGCACCGGCTTTGGGCGGTGTGATCTATATCGTTTCACCGGGTGCACCCTATGCGGTGATGGCGGCGTTCTGGCTGCTCTCGGGCATCCTCACTGGTGCGATCAAGCTCGATCGTCCGGCGGAGGAGACCGAGCGGCCCGGTTTCAGGGCGCTGTTCGATGGCGTCGCTTTTGTGCGCCACAATCCGGCGATCCTCGGCTCGATCTCGCTCGATCTTTTCGCCGTGCTGCTGGGCGGGGCGACGGCGCTGCTCCCGATCTACGCCAAGGATATCCTGCACACGGGTGCCTGGGGGCTCGGCATTCTGCGCGGTGCGCCGGCGGTGGGGGCGTTGTTGATGACGGGCGTTCTGGCGCGCTATCCGATCGAGCGCCGGGCCGGGATGCGGATGTTCCAGGCCGTGATCGTCTTCGGTGTGGCAACCGTGGCTTTCGCGGTCTCGCGATCGATCTGGGTATCGATTGTCGCGTTGGCGATCATGGGCGCCGCGGACACGATCAGCATGGTGATCCGTATTGCGCTGGTGCAGTTGCGGACGCCCGATGCGATGCGTGGCCGCGTCGGCGCGCTCAACTTCCTATTCGTCAATGCGTCCTATCAATTGGGCGAGTTCGAAAGCGGCCTGACCGCGGCGCTGTTCGGCGCAATGCCGGCCGCGGCGCTGGGCGGGTTGGGCACGATCATCGTCGCGCTTCTCTGGATGCGGCTGTTCCCGACGCTACGGAACGTCGAACGTCTGGAATAGACGGCGTCAGCCCGCGACGGGCGTCACGCTGAGAAAAGCGCCGCCGCGCGCCCGTTTGCGATAGCCTTCAAGCAGCTTCCAGCGCATCACCGGCACCTGCGCCACCACATCGGCGTCGCACAGATAAACCTGCAGCGGCTGGGTGGCGCGCAGAGTTACAGGGGCCGCGAAGTCGGGCATGCCCGCTTCCTCGCCGAAGAAATCGCCCGGCCCCAGAACCGCAGTCACGCGCTCGCCCACCTTCACCTCGACGGTGCCGGTGCGGATGAAGGCCAGTCGGCCGCCCGTGTCGAGTACTGTGTCCTTGGTGAATTCGCCTTCCCTCATGGTACGGGCGACACGGTTGAGGTTCGATTGCGTCAGCGCCTCGGCGCAGATCCAGGTGGAACGCAGGAAATCGCGGCGTTCGTCGATCGACATGATTTCGGCGGTGAGCTTGTTGCGCTCGGCGAATTGGCGGAAGAGCTCGCTCGAAATTTTCAGCGCCTGCACGAAGCTGGCGGCGCGATAGGTCTTGGTGGCGCGGCCGCCGCTGATCGCCGCCGCATCGCCGATGATGGCGCCGGCCGACAGCTGGCCGTTGACCGGCGAGCCTTCGCGGAACATATCGACCATGCCGGTGACCACCAAGAACATATGCGTCACCTGCTGGCCCTGGCGCAGCAGGATCGATTCCGGGTTATAGACCACCAGCGGACTATTCAAGAGCATCCGGATGTCGTGATGCGGCGCATCGGGGAAACAGGTGCGCAGACCCTCGAAGGCATTGCGCCAAGCAAAATGGTTATCGCCGGGGATGATGATATCGACGGCACCGAAGGGTGCGCCGCTGCCGATTTCCTTCTCAGCCACGGTGAGCTCGCGCGAGACATGGGCCAGCACAATCTTGCCCGACGTGTCCGTGCGGAAGTCGTCGACGACGCCGTGGATCATGCCGCCGCCGATATCGATCTTCTTGACGTCGGCATAGGAGGCGTAGTCGGACTTCACCTTGTCGATGAAGCGTTGCGACACGCCCGGCTCGCCATTGGCGGCGCGCATGGTCTGCAGCGTCTTCAGGGAAACCAGGTCGGCGTAATGGGCGTAGGTGCGATAGCTGCCTTCCCACGGCGCGCGGAAGAGGTAGCACGCGTTCTCGACCGGATGCGGTGAAACAAAGGGTTTCACCTCGAGCCCATCGATATTGTTCCACACATCGTATTCGAGATCGTGCACTTCGAAGCAATGGTCGAAGACATCGTCGCCCGTATTCATCAGCGCCGCGAATTTCTTGGTCACGGCGGCGCGCACCAGCGGCGTGGCGAAATATTTGATGCGCCGATCGGCATGGAGCAGGGCGGTCATGCCGGCGAAATGGTCGTCGTGGCAATGGGTATGGAACAGCCCGTCGAGTTCGTTGACGCTGATGCCCAGCGCGGTGAGGTTGTGGTGCAGACTGGGGCCGGCGTCGATCAGATAGACGCGGCCCTGGAACATCACCATGCTGCTCATGCAAGGGCGATTGGGATCCCAGCCGTCACCATCGCCGGTGTGGACGATCGAGAAATAGTCGCGATCGACACTGTATTTGCCGAGCGTGTAGGGCGCGGGGTAGTGCTGGTCCGGCGGCAGGTTGAGATCGATCATCGCCGTTTCGTCGC
Organism: Magnetospirillaceae bacterium; assembly: GCA_036490215.1. Classification (GTDB taxonomy): domain Bacteria; phylum Pseudomonadota; class Alphaproteobacteria; order Rhodospirillales; family Magnetospirillaceae; genus JASHSH01. The sequence goes on along the minus strand of DASXEH010000017.1, from coordinate 10,269 downwards.
CCAGCCGGATCTGGAAGACGTTGAGGCTCAGGCGGCGAATCTCCACTGCGCCTTTCAGCATCACCGGCTCGTTGGCGAGATGGATGGTGTCGAGCAGTTTCTCGGGCGGCTGGATATAGCCGAAGGAGAAACGCAGCTTCATCGCCATCATTTCGTCGGCCTGCGCCGGCGTCGCACCCGCGGCGATCAGCTCTTCGCGGGTGTTGAGCCCATAATTGCCGCGATGGATGTAGCGCATCTGCGTGTCGACCTGCTCGGGCAGGCCGATCAGGAGCGGCTTTTGTCCGCGATTGTTGGGATGGCCGGGGACGATCATGCCCTGCAGATAGAGCATCTGCAGAACGGGGAACTCGCCCAGATTGCAGAACATGCCGTTCTGCAGCATGACGTCGGAGAGCAGGATCGCGTTGGGGCCGGTCTCGTAGCGGACGCCGTTGGCTTCGGCTTCGACGATCAGGCCGCGGCGCATGAGATGCTTGACCACATCGCCCGGACACCCGCAGAGGATCGATAGCCCGGCTTCAGGCGCCTCGACCAAATACACCCCGGTGGTGACGTGAAATTTCCTCAGCCGCGCCATGCGTACTCGCTGTCCCGCTTCTCGGGAGACATCTAGCTAATTCGCGCAATAGTACCACGACAGGTTGCGCAGCTGCGACGGGAAACTGTTCAGAGACCCTTGGGAGACAGGAGTTTTTGACGAATTCCTGTAAGAATTCCGTCAGAACGCGCCCTTGGTATTGAGCATGGTCGCCGTGCGCCGGTCGTCGGCGAGAATGTGCCCGACCACCCATTCGCGCAGCGTCGTGGCCAACTCCACTACGTCGATCGTGGTGCTCTCGTCCATGTAGCGCTGCTTGATTTGAAGAAGCTGCTCGACCAAGCGGTCATGTTTTGCGCGATGCGAGTCGAGGCCGGGCGCGTCGTGGCGTTCGATCAGCTCTTCCTCTTCGCGGAAGTGCAGCCGCGCGACTTCGATCAACAGGTTGAACGAATCTTCGACGGCCTGCGCGCCGTGGTCCTGGGTGATCGCGTCGAACACGCCGTTGGCATGAACGATCAGGTTGCGGTGGTGCAGGTCGAAGCTTTGGATATTGACCGTGTATTCGTCGCGCCAGTGCAGCCGCAACGATTCGACCTTGCCCGAGTCGCTCATGCTGGCGTTCATGCGGCGCTTATAGCTTTCCAGCAGCTTCCAACGCATCACCGGCACCGATCGCGCCATCTCCGGCTCGATCATGTAGACCTTGATGTTCTCACGGGCGCGCACGGTGAAGAGCGGCGGCGTGTCGAACAGCGTGGTTTCCTCGCCCCAGAACGTACCGCGGTGCAGAGGTTCGACGACATCCTCGCCCATGCACAGATCGGCAGCACCACTGCGCAGGAAGGCCAGCGAGCGCCGCGCCGGCACCGCTTCGCCGGCCTTGAAGCTGTGCGAGGTCAGCGCCTTGGCCAGGCGATGCAATGTCGTCTCGGTCAGCGCTTCGGCGCAAAGCCAGGTCGAGCGCAGGAAATTGCGGCGTTCGGCCTGCGCCATCACCTCGGTCAATAGCCCGTTGCGGCGGATGAATTCGCGATAGAGATCCGACGGAATCACGAGTGCCTGGACGAAGCTGCTGGCGCGATAGGTCTTGCCCGAGGGCACACCCTCCAGCGCCGCCATCTCGCCCACCAGCACGCCGGCCGAGAGCACGCCGCCGACATTGGCGCCGGGATCGATCATCTCGACGTTGCCGCCGACCAGCAGATAGATCTGGTCCACCGGCTGATTGGGCTGCAACAGGATCGTCTCGGGATTGCAGGACAGGATCGGGCAGTTGATCAGCAATCGAAGTTCATGCCGCGGCGTATCCGGGAAATAGGCGGCGAGAATCTGGAAGGCGGCGCGCCAGATGAAGTCCTGGCTGCCATCGATCAGGATTTCCGAGGTGCCGAAGGGCGCGCCCGAGCCAATCTCTTTTTCCGCCACCGTCAAACCGCGCGAGGTGTGCGCAAGGATGATCTTGCGCGAGGCGTCGTCCTGGAAGTCGCGCGCCTGGCCATGGATCAGCCCGCCGCCGATATCCACCTTCTTGATGTCGGCGGGGATCGCGTAGTCGGCGACGACGCGGTCGAACATCGCCTGGCTGATGCCGGGCTGGCCTTCCGGCGCCAACAGGCGCGTCATGGTCTCGCGCGAGGCAACATCGGCCCAATGGGCATAGGTGCGATAGCCGTTCTGCCACAGCGCGCGGAACAGCAGCACGCTGGTTTCGACCGGATGCGGCGACAGCAGCGGCTTCACTTCCAAGCCTTCGACGTCGTTCCACTGGTCGAAGGCGAGGTCGTGCACTTCGAAATAGTCGTTGAAGCTTTCTTCCTCGATGGTTAGCAACGCGCCCAGTTTCTTCATCACCGAGGCACGCACCAACGGCGTCGCGTAGTATTTCAGCCGGCGATCGGCGCGCATCAGCGTGGTCAGCCCGGCGAAGTGATCGTCATGGCAATGCGTGTGGAAAATACCGTCGACTTCGTTGATGCCGATACCGAGCGCAGTCAGGCTGTAATGCAGGTTCGGGCCGGCATCGATCAAGTAGATGCGCCCTTGGAACACGACGATGCTGCTCATGCAGGGACGGTTCGAGTCCCAGCCATCACCCTCGCCGGCATGGATCACGGCGAAATAGCCGCGCTCGATGCGGTGCACCCCGAGCATGTAAGGCGGCTCGTAGGTTTCGCCCGGCGGCAGGTTGAGATCGACGCTGACGGTTTCTTCGTCGAGTGAAAACTCGAAGCGATTGTGCGCGACGCGACGCAGCGCCACCCCACCTTTGAGAATGGTCGGCGCGTCGCCCAGAGCGATCGAGTCGAGCAGATCCTGCGGTGGCCTGATCTCGCCGAAGGCGAAGGCCAGCTTCATGTTGAACAGGTCGTCGGCGAGCTCGGGCGGCGCGCCGGCGGCAAGAATTTCGTCTTTGCTGATCAGGCCGTAATTGCCGCGATGGATATAGCGCATCTGCGCATCGACCACGTCGCGCGCGCCGATCAGCAGCGGCTTGTCGCCCTGGTTGCGTGGGTGCCCGGGCAGGATCATGCCTTGGCGATACAGCATCTGCAGGACCGGAAATTCGGCGAGGTTACAGAACACGCCGTTCTGCACCATCACGTCGGACAGCAGAATCGCGTTCGGGCCGGTCTCGTGGAGAACGCCACTGGTCTCGGTTTCGACGATCAGGCCGCGGCGCATCAGATGCTTCACCGCATCGGCGGGGCATCCGCACAGTACATAGAGGCCGATATCCGGCGCCTCCACCCAGGAGACGCCCGTCGTCACGTGAACCTTGCGCAGCTTAGCCATCGCCTGTGGACGTCCGCTAAGCCGTCATTGTGCGAGATACGAAAGGGAAGACGCGGTGACCTGCCGCGCGCGAGGGGCATATGGGCGGCATGATGCGCCGCTTCGCCGCCAGAAGGCCTGCCAACCCCCGCTCATCAGAAAACCCCTGTCATCGGTCCCAAGCGCCCCCGCGCTTGGCTCGAAGAGTCGTCATGTATGCCAAGAAATACAGTAAGGGCCTCTAAGGCGCAAGCGCATGGGCTGTAAGGTTCAGATTTTCAAAGAAAAAAGCTAAAGTTACAGGTCCGAGGCAGAGGCCCCCTGGCAATGCCTGATGCGCTTTTAGGCAATCCGATGGGCCGCGGCAAATTGGGCAAGGGCGGCGGCCACGCGCGCGATGACGGGGTCCCAATCGCCAAGGGTCGTTTGTCTGAATAATCGGGCTGTGGGGTACCAAGGCGAATCATCGCGGTCGAGCAGCCAACGCCAATCGTGGTCGAAACGGACCAAAATCCAAACGGCCTTGCCCAAGGCTCCGGCCAGATGGGCGACCGAAGTATCGACGGTGATGACCAAGTCGAGATTGGCGATCAGTGCGGCGGTGTCGGCGAAGTCTCTCACCGCATCCATCATGTCGATCGGACGGCGATCCGATGGAAGGTCAGTCAATTGCGATTGCGGACTTCCTTTCTGCAGGCTGAAGAACGTGACGCCAGCCATATCAATAAGCGGCGCCAGGCGTCTCAAAGCTAGGCTGCGGCGGCGATCGAATTCAAAGGCGTGCGGATTTTCCGCCCTTGGATCGCCGGACCAGACGAGTCCGACGCGCGGTCGTGCATAGGAGGCAAGCCGCGCATTCCATTGCGAAACGTCAGCCGTTTGCGGGTAGACATACGGTATGGACGATGGAATCGACTTGATGGTGGTTCGGAGGATGCCGGGCAGACTCATCAGAGGCGCGTGCAGGTCGAAGGTTGCGGGTACCGTATTCATCGGCGTCGTCTGTGCTACGCCCGGCACGGATCGACATAAGCGGTCGAGCGAGGGCGGGACCTCCAAAATGACGTGTCCCCCCATCAAGGTGATCGTAGTCGCAAAACGCACCATTTGGATGGTGTCGCCCAGACCTTGCTCGGTGGTGAGAAAAATCGTTCGGCCGTTGAGGGGTTCGCCCTGCCATCGCGCGACAGAATACTGCCGCGGCGTAATCGACTGATCGGCAAAGCGGAGCCGCCATTCGTATTCGGGCCAACCTTCTTCATATCGCCCTTGCATCAGCAGGGCAGAGCCCAAATGGAAATGGGCCTCGGCGAAATCAGGACTGAGAGCCACTGCTCTGCGGAAGCAATCTCCTGCCTCGGCCAGGCGAGCTAGCCCCGAAAGCGCGACGCCCAAATTGTGGTGGGTTTCGGCAATATCGGCGCGAATCTCGATGGCCCGGCGCAGAACAACTTCGGCTTCCTGGTATCGCCCGCGTTCGCAGAGGCTGTTGCCCAGATTGGTATAGGCTTCCGCATAGGCGGGGCTGTGCGCGATGGCGGTGCGATATTCAGAGTCGGCCTCGTCGTGCCGACCCAATGACTGCAAGGCGCCGCCGAGTTCATTATGCGCTTCGGCAAAATCCGGCTTGAGGCGCAGTGCCATCTGGAATGAGCCGATGGCCTCTTCCACCCGTTTTTGTTTCTCCAAAACGACGCCGAGACCATAGAAAGCCTCGGCTGAGGTGGGCAAAAGCTGGGTTGTCAGCCGAAAAACATCTTCGGCTTCTTGGAAGCGCTGCAGCCGACGCAGTGTTTCGGCCAGATTGAGATGGGCCCTGCCATAGCTGGGTCGCTGTAGGATGGCTGTGCGAAAGGCCGCGACCGCCTCGTTTCCCTGTCCACATTCCTCGAGGGCGTTGCCCAGATTGTTGAACGCTTCGGGATAGTCTGGCGCTGCTTCCGTCGCTGCGCGAAAGGCGGTGATGGCGTCGCCGAAACGTCTGGCCTGCGCCAGGGCGACGCCCAATCCATTATGCGCGACGGCATGCTGCGGGTTTCGCTCGATCAGCGTGCGGTAGAGGACGATGGCGTCGTTAACGCGTCCTTGGGCGCGGAATTGCCGCGCCTGTTCCAGGGCGGCATCCGGATCAAGACTTGCGGCGCTGGCGGGCACGCCGGTCACACGGGCCTCGTCATCATCGCTGATTCATATAAAAAAACGGGGCCAAAGGCCCCGTTTTCTCTTAGCTACGATTGTCTTCGAATTTACTGCACAACCCACAACAGGGAACAATAGTTACCCGAAGTACTGGAACTCGCGGTCAAGCCATAAACCGTAGATGTCGTCGTGGTGCAGGCGGTGCCGGCCCCACCAGCCGCGGTTAAACAGCAGTTCGACACGGCGCTATAGGTCGCCGCAAGAATCTGGCCTGTAGCGGGCAGACCGTCATCATATTTGAGGTCGATCTGCGATGCGTCTTGTTCGCGCATCACGATCGTCGGCGAATTGGGATTCGTCACACCGGAAATACGAACCATCTTGTTGGTGGTGGTCGCCCCGGAGTTGACGTATCCGAAATCCGCCAAGGTGAGGAAGCTGGCGTTGATTTTGCCCTGCAGATTGAAGCTGTCACTGGCAACCTGCGCGCCACCGGCGCTCGACTGCACACCTGCCAGAAGATTGGCCTGTTCCAGTTCATACCAGACGCTATTGGATTCGCTCGGCGCGGGAATAGTCGCATTGTCCAAAAGCGCCGCGCCGCCCGCGCCGCCGATCACACCGTCGCCATTCGCGGCGGTGTCGAACGTAGCGGTCGTCAAGCCCAACTGGGACTCTGTTTGATTGTCGTCACCCGGGTAGTAGCCGTATTTGTCGAGGAAGGTCGCCAACGCCGCCTTGACGGCGTCGATTTGCGCGACCTGCGCTTTGACGCGGCCGTTGTTGACGATTTCCTGACCCTTCAAGATGCCACCGATGATCAGACCGATGATGACCAGCACGATGGCCATTTCCACCAGGGTAAAGCCCTGCTGAGCATACCGGCGCGCAATCACGGCGCGGCCGCTCACTTTGTCACGCAAATTCACGTCAACCCCTCCACTCGAAAAGTAATTAACGCCATCCCCTCAAACTTTTTAAATCGGGCGACCTTAAAACAGGTTTAGCCACGATCTTGCGCGACAGAGTTGATCAATTCGTTAACGTCTGCCCCAAAAATCAGAACGTTAACATCTGCCTCGCACATCAATATTAATTACTTTACCTCAGTTGATCGCCGGATTGGAAATTATTTTGCCGGTTGGGCGGGCTGCCCCGAATTGTTCATGAGACGTTTGCCTTGAGCAACGGCCGCGTCGAGCGCCCGTTTTTGGGCTTCGATTTCGGCCCGGTCTTCCGGCGTTATGTGATCCAGCACTGCCTGGGCTTTATCTCGTTCGCCGATCGACAAATACAGCCGTACCGGCAGAACGCGGACCCAGGCTGGTACGGCTTTGGTCTTCAATTCGGGCGATTGCAGGTCTCGGGCGATCGCTTCGATGAGCGGCCCGTCACGCATAGGGTTGCGAGCTTTGTTGGCCACCCAGACCAGCCATTTCCAAAAATGGGCAGGATCATTCAAAGCGACCACATGAAGATAGCCGACCACTTTACCGAGCCGTTCCGATTTTGGATCGACGGCTACCGTAATCTCGCCGAAATAACGAGCCATCAGCTCATGGATGTAGTCGGATTTATTGTCATCGAGTGCATCAAGCGCCTCGGCCCAGTAGACGACGCGGTCATAGTCGTAGTCGCGAAGCGGTTTGATCCGACCGCCACCGTCGCCGATGAATTGCAGCCACCGTCCCAAATAACGAAACAAGAATTCGTCGTCGCCAAAGGCCATGGCCTTCAGCGAACGCACACTCGGTGGCGACGGCATGTCGTCAACCGCGACCCTTAGATTGCGAGTACTGATCGAAACCCAAATCTGAGCCGCCAGGAACAGAAAGAACATGCCCCAAAGCCAGCGGGTATATTTGAGCGTGTTGCGGGTTTCAGAACTTGCGGACATGCAGATCGCGCGCCGTCGCAAACAATAAAAGGGGAACGTAGATCGCCGTCTGGAGGAGCAGAATCTCGACACCCCAGCCGCCGCCCGGTCCGTAGACCAGCCAGCGGCTTTGGCCAAACAGGTCGAGCCGCGGCATTATCGATGCTATGACCGAGATGGTGCTCCGGAAAGTGATATTGATGCCCTCGTTTTCGCTCACACCAAGATTGGAAAGAGCGATCGCCAGGAAAAACTGAGCCGTCCGCCCCAGGACGTAAAAGCCCAAAGCCACCATGACCGCAGCTGTGGCACTTTCCAGCGCCATCGCGCAGAACAGCGACAAGGCGCAGACGATCCAAACTTCGAGCACCATACTCGCGCCCCATTCGAGCACGCCCCAGCCGTGGGCGCCGAGGGCAGCAACAAGCATGGGCACGGTGATCGCGGCCAACAAACCGGCGAGAACGGAAAAGGCCGCGTAATACGCGATCACGAATGCTGTTCGCGAAATCGGCCGCGTCAGGATGGCTTCGATTTCGCGCGTATCGTGCAAGCGCCGCACATGGAAACAAACGAAGGTCACAAGCCCCAGGACCAGAACGGCGCGGATGAATTCGCCGCCATACGCCAAACCCGCTTGTTGCCCTTCGGACAGTGTCGAACCGGCAACCAGAACGGACAGAGCTATCGCGACGATCAACGCGGCCAGAATCGCGATCGGGAAACGGTCGCGAATCGCGGTCAAGAAAACGTAGCGAAATGTCGCCCGCACCGGAAAAACCTCGAATTTGCCCTGCGTCAGAATGCCAGCGGCCGCGGGTCCTGCATATAACGCTTGTAGATGTCTTTGTCAGCCCAATCGATGGTGTCGGAGCCGTGGACGATGGTCGCCTTAAGGAAGATGACCAATTCGGTCACATCGGTCTCGTGGGACTGCACCTTGAATAGATTGCCCAGCAAGGGAACATCGGCTGCGCCGGGGACCCCGGTATCCTGCCTCTGCGTCTTGCTCTGCATCAACCCGCCCATGACGATGATGTTACCCGACGGCGCTGTGATCATCGAGTCCATCTCACGCACTTCCACCACCGGCACGTTCGAGTTGGTGACGGCAGAGGCGATATTGGACGCTGAGCAGGCGCCGACGATGCTGGTTTGGCACGCGGCGGCAAGGCTCAGGGCGACCGCCGGGTCCGACACATCGCTGGAATGCACCGACACCGTGGGGCGCAAATTCATCGTCACCTGATCGTGCTCGCCGTCGATCTGGGGCTGAACCGTCATCACGACACCGATCGGCACCGTGTGCAGCTGGCTCGAATAGGTTGCGGTCTGCGATGCCGAGCCGCCGCTCGTGCTCGGCGTTGAGGTCACGGTGGCCGTCAACGAAAAGTAAACCTGGTTTTCGGCGACTTTGAGGACGGCGGTATGGTTATTGAGCACGGTAATGCGCGGGCTCGAGAGGGTCCGCGTCGTGCCGAAACCCTGCACGAATTGCAGGGCCGCGCTGAACGAGTTGCCGGTAAAACTCATCGTAAACGGATTGGCCGTCGCCGCGTTCAGCGCTTGGGCGGCGAAGCTGGTTTGGTCGGTCAAAAACCCGGCGCCGTTTCCTGTCGCGGTGCCGACCAGGAATTGGCCGCTATTCTTATTGAGAAATTGCTGCCAATCCACGCCGGCTTTGAACTGGTCGTTGAGATCGACCTCGACCACTTTGGCTTCGATCAGAACCTCAGCATTGGCTTCGTTCTCGATTTTCGTCAGGTACTCCTTCACCAGCTTCTGCTGTTTGTCCGTGCCGAATACCGAGATGATGCCCGCCGACTTGTTGATGCTGTAATAGGACGTGGGTGTAATGCTTGTTGTTGGCGCTGCTGCCGCGGCTGCGGCGGCAGCGCCTGGCTGCGCCGCCGGATTGTCCGGCCCTGTGGCCTGATTGAGTATGTTCTGCTGAAGCTGGGCAATCGGGTTGGCCGTCGTTCCGGTCCCCGTGCCAGTTCCTGTTCCCGTACCCGTGCCAGTTCCCGTACCCGTGCCTGTTCCGGGGCCAGTTCCAGTGGTTGCTTGATTCGACGTGTTTGTACCACCGGCGGTCGCAGGAGCCGGCGTGACAGTGCCGCCTTGAGCATTGGGCGTCGGCCCGGCCCCGCCTGACTGTCCCGGTATCGACACGGGAACGCCAGATACCGGCGAGCCCGGCGCCGCCCCTGTTCCGGCTCCGGGCGCAATCGCTTTGGGCGTAGGCGCGGGGGCCGGCACTTCTTCGCTCATGACAGCGCGGTCTGCGCTGGGAACGTTACTGGTGACGGGCTGTGCGTTAGGAGCGGAATTCGCCAAGATTTGTTTCAGGTTCGTATCGATATCGGACCATGGATCGTTGGTCGAATCGCTACTGACTTTGCTCGATGAGTTGTTGCCGCCGCCGGCACTCCCGCCCGATACCGCCGAAAAAACGTCCGTGCTGGTGGCCACATCCATACTGGATTTGCGAACGACATTGGGAATGTCGAACCGGTACTCATGGATGTACATCGTGTCGATCTGGATATGCAGGACGTTGTCTTTGAAGTCGTAGCGCAGATTGGCCAGATTGCAGATGCGCTCGATCACTTCGACGAAAGGACGATCCTTGGCGTAAATGATCACGCCGCCCGAAATCCGCGGATCGAGATCGAGATCCACGCCCACCTTGCGGGACAACTCGATCAGCACATCACGCACCGGAATATGCGGGTCGGGCACGCTGACGGAGACTAGGCGCTGTTCCAGAGCCGGCGGTGGCGGTGCCGCCAGAATCGGTTGCAATTCAGGAATCGGCGGCTCAACTTGCGATTTCGCGCCGCCTTCCGAAGCCGGCGGGGTGCGCTCCTGCAGATCGCGATAATCGGCTTTGCTCAAGCCGTCATCCAAATGGCTGCACGCTGCCAGAAGCGAAAGA
>DASXEH010000063.1:0-100508 GCA_036490215.1 Magnetospirillaceae bacterium | reverse complement strand
GTCGATGAGACTTCCAAGCGGCCCAAGCACAAACATCGCCACGAACAGCAGCGCCGGCGCGACATAGAGAAGCCCGGAGGGACGCGAACGCCCGATAGTCATCGTGCTGGCCTCATGGATGCTGACAGAAGCCCCACCTCGCATTCGAGGTGGGGCTCAACCTCTCCGTTACTCCGAAGCGATCTCCTTCATTTTCTTCTTAGCAGTAGCGATCGCCTCGTCGATCTTGCCGTCGAAGATGGCGGTCTGCAGCATCTGGATCCACGGGCTTGAGTCGCTGTTGACCATATCGTTGAAATGGAACACCCACGGCACATAGCCGATGCCGATCGCCTTGGCTGTGGTGATGATGCGTGGATCGGCCTGGAAGTACTTGTTGTCGGCCAGATCGGTGCGCGAGGGCAGGATGTTGTTCTTCGCCAACCCCTCGAGCTGCGCCTCGTCGGTCAGCTCCCATTTGATGAAGTCACGTGCGATCTTCTCATGCGCGCTGCCCTTCGGGATGGCGACCACATCGCCGCCGACGAAGGCCGAAGCCTCGCCGCTCTTCATGCCCGGCAGAACGGCAATGCCGAAATCCAGATTCGGCACGTCCTTCTTCAGATCCGAAATCAGGAAGCCGCCGGCGCCCTGGATGCCGATCTTGCCGGTCTTGAACGCGGCCACGAAGTTCTGGCCATTGTCTGCCTGGGCGCTCTTCGGTATCAGCCCCTCGGCCCACATCTCGTGGAACTGCTCCAGCACCTGTTTGACGCCATCACCCTGCAGGGGCTCGGTCTTGTCGTCAGGCGGCAGCAGCTTGGCGCCCGAGGCGACCATCATCGGCGAGGTGGTGAAGATGTTGCAGCCCTGGCACGAGCCCGAGAAATAGAAGCCATAAATGTCCGGGCCGAGGGCGCGAATTTTCTTCGCGTCCTCATGAATCTCGGGAAGCGAGGTCGGCGGTTTGTTGGGATCGAGCCCGGCTTTCTTGAACAAGTCCTTGTTATAGACCAGCACCGACACATCGGGCGTGAAGCCAGTGCCGTAGAGCTTGCCCTTATAAGTGGCGAGATCCTGGAAGGCCTTGGCCACCTTCCCAGCATTGGGATCAGCTTTCATCTGATCGGTGAGATCGACCAGGAAGCCGGCCTTCATGAAATCCGGCATATAGATCAGATCGAAGGAGATCAGGTCGGGCACCTGGTTCGCCTGTACGCCGGTGGCAAGTTTGGTCACCATCTGCGTGTCTGGGATCACCGTCAGCTTGATCTTGTCGTTGTGGCTCGCATTCCACAGATCGATCAGATGCGGCGCCGCATTGGCGGCGCTGGCGCGCACCCACATCGTCAAATCGTCGGCCATGGCTGGTGTAGATACCGCCGCCAGAAGCGATACCGTTGCGCCGCAGACGATTCTGCTCAGAAACTTCGATCGCGTCATGGTTCTCTCCCTTGGATATTTCTCGTTGCACCAAGCCGATGGTCCTTCGGACTTCGGCTTATCTGACCTCTTCCGGCTTCTCTTTCCGTATCGTTCAAATTCGAAAACCGGCGCGGATACGGCCCGCCCGGTTCGTCTAAGAGGCACGCCCTCCACAGGAGTCGCGCACAACCAATTTGCACGGAATGCGAATCGTCCCCGTCCGATGCCCGCCATCGATCATCGAGAGCACCGCACTTCCCGCTTCGCGGCCAAGTTCCTGGAGATTCATGTCGATCGTCGTGAGCGGTGGGCGCGTCGCAGCGGCCACGATCTCCCAATTGTCAAAGCCGACGATGGCGACGTCCTGCGGCACACGAACACCGCGCTCACGCAACGCGTCGACAACGCCACGCGCGATTTGATCGCTGCCGCAGAAGATCGCGTCGATATCGTGTCCAGTGGCCCCGCCGCCGAATAGTTTGGCGACGGCCTCGTGGCCCCAACTCTCGCTCCACGCGCCGATCAACACTTTGCTCGAGTCGTGGGGCAGTCCATGCTCCTGGAGAACCGCCTGGTAAGCGTCGCGACGCAAGCGCACCGACTCGAACCGTTCGGGCCCGCTGATATGGGCGATGCGGCGCCTGCCGTTTTTAATGAGATGCTCGACGCCGAGCCGTGCGCCGCCGAGATCGTCGGGGACGAGGCAAAACGCCTCTTCGCTTTGCACCCGCGTGAAGGCATAGAGCAAGGGCACGCCGGCATTGTGCAGATCGACCGCCGTCCGTGGGTCGGTGCGGCGCGAGGTGACGATAATGCCGTCGACACGCTTCGACAGCAGCGAATCGATCAGCTTTTCCTCGCGGGCGGTGTCGTCGAACGCGTTGCAGACGAAGACCGATACGCCGGCGCTGGCAAGCGACTGCTCAATCCCCTCGAGCAGCGGAATGGTGAAGCGGCCATAACTGTCGTTCGACAGCAGGCCGACGGTGAAGCTCTTCTTGCGGTGAAGACTCTGGGCAAGATCGTTGGGACGGAATCCCAACCGGTCGGCGGCCTCGCGCACGCGCAGGCGCGTCTCATCGCGCAAACTGCCCTGGCCGCGCAACGCCTTAGACGCCGTGCCAATACTGACACCGGCCGCCGCAGCGACATCGCGGATCGTCGTCAAACCGCGCTGACGATGGGTCATGGTGGCCATTCCGGCTCTCCGACCGCAACTTATCCCCAGCCCATTCGAGCCAAGGAAAAGGTTTTCCTCTGCTTGGAAACCTATGCCAGAGCCTCCATCGAGGCAAGGGAAAAGCTTTTCCGAGCCTAATAGGCTGATACGGGCCGAAGATTCAATAAAGCGCGCTCAATCGCCGCGCAGCCAAACCTGCATGGCACCCGGCGCGCGGTGGCCCCAAGCATAATACGGGATCGCTCGCAGTTCGGCTTTTTGACGGGGCGGCGGCGCAAAGCGATAGAGCGAACCGCTCGCCTCCCCTACCGCGTCGGCCATCGCTTCGGCGCGCAGCGTCACCACGCCACCGAGCAACTGAGCATCGAAATTCGGCGCCAGCGACGCATCGGCGGGAAGCGTCATAGCGTAGACCGGCTGCGCGTTGTCGCAAGCCTCGGCGCAATAGACCAGCGGACCGCGCTTGAGGGCAACGCGCCCGGCATCTTCGCGAATATCCGGATGAGCGTGAATACGCTCGACGATCATCGGCAGATCGAGTTCGACCCGATCACCTTTCTTCCATTCGCGTTCGATCCGGACGTAGCCCTTCTCGACCGAGCCGAGATCGATCTGCTGCCCGTTGACGCGCAGGCTGGGCGCCTTGCACCAACCCGGGATACGCAGATGAAGCCCGAAGCTAGTCGGGGTCTCTGGCTCGACCTCGATGCTCACAGCGCCATCCCAGGGATAGCGCGTCTGCTGCGCGATCCGGACATTGGTGCCACTCAACGTGCATCGCAGATCGCTACCGACATAGAGATGGACGGCCAGTGCGTCAGCCGCGACCCCGTAGGCGTAACGCCCGAGCGAGGCGATCAGTCGGCCGATATTCGGCGGGCAACATGGGCAGCGATGCCACTTCCAGCGCAAGTGAGCGCCGCGGCTGGCCAGCGGATTCTCGTAGTAGAACAGCGAACCATCAAGCGACACACCGCCAAGCGCGCCATTGAATAGCGCCACTTCCATCGCGTCGCCATAGCGGCGATCGAGGTCGATCCGCAGCATGCGATTGGCCCAGAACACGAGCCCCACCGCCGCACAGGTCTCGGCATAGGCGGTCTCGTTCGGCAGATCGTAGTCGCTGGTGAAACCCTCGTTGCGGGCCGATGGACCAAGGCCGCCGGTGACGTAGAGCCGCTTGCGCATCAGATCGTCCCAGAGCCGATCGCATGCGGCCTTCAGACTAAGGTCGCCATATTCGGCCGCGATATCCGCCATGCCGGAATAGAGATACATGGCACGCACGGCGTGGCCGACCACCTTGTTCTGCTCACGCACGGGGATATGGGCCTGACCATATTCGTAGGAGCCGAAATAGTATTTCGCCGGATCGACATCGCGCGCCCGCGCTTCTTCGTCGAAATAATGCGGCTGCCGGCCACGTTCATCGATGAAATAACGGGCAAGCTCGAGATGCTTCCGCTTGCCGGTCACGTGATAGAGGCGAACGAGGGCGAGCTCGATCTCCTCATGGCCACAATAGCCGCGCTTCTGTCCCGGACCGGTGCCAAAGACAGTCGCGATGTGATCGACATAGCGGCACATGATGTCGAGCAGTTTGCGCTTCCCGGTCGCTTCGAAGTAGGCAACCGCGCCCTCGATCAGGTGGCCGGCGCTATAGAGCTCGTGATCGTCGCGCAAGTTGGTCCAGCGCTTGCCCTTCTCCTGATAGGTGAACCAGCTGTTGAGATAGCCATCGGGTTGCTGCATGCGGCCCAGCTTGTCGACCAGCGCGTCGATTTTGGCCTCCAGCTCCGGGTCGCGCGCGCCAACCAGCACGTAGCCGGCCATTTCGACCAGTTTGCCGACATCGCTATCCCAGAAGCGCTGCGCCGTCTGGCCATGAACGCCGTTGAGCGCCAACCGCGGCTTCACCGCGATATCGGGATCGATGTGATCGAGAATCCCGGCCTCACGGCAACGCTCATAGAACACCGGCACCGTTGCCATCCGCGTTGCGACCTGTCGCGGAGACCAGAAATCGTCGACGATGCGGACATCGGCAACGGAGGGCGCTCGAAAATTCATCTGGTTCATGAGATTGCTCCAACTAGCGGGAAGCCTGGCGCAGCACGATCAACGAGACCGCCTGACGCGGCAGGGTGAAGGAGATACGCAGAGAACCATCCGCAGCACGTCTCGACGCCAATTGAACGCTCGGCTGAAGCACCGCTGCCCGTTCCAAAGCGGCATATTGTTCCGCATTCGGTTTTTGCGGCGCGCCCATATTGCGCCAAGCCGTGTGCGCGTTCGAATGGCGGGCGTCGATGCGATAGTGTTCGCACACCATCCCATCTGCGACGCCATGCACGCCGAGTTCGACCGCCCGCTCGTCACCTTGCATGTCGTCGTCATGGTAGTGCCAGACCAAAGCCGTGACGCTCTCGGCATCACGCGCCGCCCAGACATTGATGTCCGGCTCGCCGCGCACGCCTGCGCTTAAGACATCGTCGAGCGTTCGCGCGCCGCTGCTCATCGCCCGCAAGCGCGTCGTGCCCATCATGCCCAGCATCCGAAAGACGTTGAGGACCGGTTTGGCGATGCCGTTGGTCGCCAATTCGCGATAGCCGGCGAAGAACGGCGTATTCTCGAATTCAAAGGCCCAGGTGACTGCCCCCTCGATCGTGGCATCGGCGCGTGCGGCGATCTCTTGGGTTCTGAAAAGCTGCTCGGCGGTATAGGCCGCGTAGAGCGGCCCATCGCGATAGGCATTCTCTGGATTGGTCGTGGCCGGACAGGCAGCACAGCCCTCAGGATCGGATTCACCGAGAATGACCGGCAACTGCGCAAAGCGGGGAAACGCGCCGATGATGTCGAGTCCGGTGGCAATGTCACGCAACTGCGTCGAGAGCCCCATACGCACGCGGCCGTCGACCAATGTCGGTTTGCCCTTGGCATGATACGCGATGAAATCGAGCGGAAGGTTTCGACCTTCGGCAGCCGCGCGATCGCAATGTTCAAGAAATTTCCGCAGAAACGGCGCCCCGCTTTTGGTTGAAAATGGACCACATGTGTGCGGTCCACCCAATCGCGCTTCCGGCAAGACGCGCCGCAATGCCGTGCCAGTTACCTCGTAGAGCCGGCAGAAGTCCTCCATGGTACCGCGCCAATAAAGCCCATCCGGCTCATTCCAGAGTTCCCACGGCCAGGATTGCACCCGCGGCAATCCGTAGCGCTCGATGAAATGGCGCGCAACGGCCGAGATCAGCGCGCCCCAACGATCATAGTCCGTCGGTGGATGGGCCCAGCCAGTCGTGATGGCAGCGCGAGGAAAGTCATGCTGATAGGGCTCGGGCGCGACCGACAAACCGCGCGGCATGAACCCTAGTTGCACAAAAGGCGTAACGCCCGCCTCTGCATAGGCGTCGAAAATCCGATCGAGAATCGCCCACGCGTAGTCCGGCTCGCCCACTGCGATTGAATCATAGACACCCGTCGATCCCCATTTCAGCGCCGGTGTTCCGTCGCCCGAAGTGAGGAGATTGTGCGCACGAATGTAAACTGGCCCCGGCGACAGATCCGCGAGATCACGCAACAGCTTTCGCCCATAGGGCATCGTCGTGTAGTTCGGCTCGTCATAGCCGAACCACGACCAGAACCGCGATAACGGCCCAGTCTCCTGATGAGTAGCAATATCGATGCGAACCGCATCGCGCGCAGACACGGTGTTGTCCTTTGCCCCTAATCCCGGCGATAGGGCGCCGAGCTTGGGCAAATTCCATTGCGCGGTCTATTTGATTCTTTGCGCGGCCGGATGATGGGCAATGCAGGCCACGGCAATCGCCGCGCCGGCGATGACCGACGTGTACGCGAATAGTCGCAAGCTGAACGCCATCTGCCCCATGGCCATCAGCATCAGCATTGCGACATAGCTTCCCAATGCGAGGGCGATTGCGGTCTTCGCCGAATTCTCATCGTGATGCAACGCGGCATAGAAATAGACGGCGACAAACACGACGGCACTCGCCTCTGCCACCGCGAATACCTCCCAAGCGCCAGTCAATTGGGTGACGCTAACAGTCACCAGATTAATGATCGCATGCGCGCTCATGGCATAGGCGAATAGACGTGTCAGTCGGCCGGTCTGCAGAGGGACATGCATCTGCATCACGCCGTAGACGATCCCGGCGACGATGATACTCAGACCCAGAAAAGTGAGTTCTCCCATCGCCATGGCGCTAATGCGATATCGCTGATCTCATAGGGTGTCCAATACGGACGGCATCCGCCCTGTCTGTGGCACGATCGATAGCCGCCAAAAGTCGACGCCCTATCGCGGTCCAATCGAATTGATCGCGGCAACTCAGATAGGCTTCATCTTGCGCAACGTTCAGTCGATCCAGATCGTCGATCGATGAGACGATGCCATGGGCCAAGGCGTGATGATCCGGAAACACAAAAATGCTGCGCTCGGGCTCCAAGGGCAATCCGGGAACGGAGCCGTCGATCGCGAAGATCGGAAGCCGACTGAAAATATAATCCAACGTCTTCAATTTGAACCCGCCAAGGAGATCGGGGACCACGGCGATGCGGGCATCTTGCATGTAAGGAAAGATGTCCGCGACCCGACCGGTGAAGCATGTGGCGACGACGCGTTTACGTTGCCGCTCAAGGAAAGCTTCTTCGGCGTTGCCGACAACGAGAAGCTCTATTCCAGCCTTCGCGAACATCGGATCGGCGACGTCAAGAAAGGCTTCAAGGCTGTGTTGCTTTGCCGGCCAATGAAAGCTGCCGACGATCAGCGCACGACGTGAAAGAGTCGCGTGCATTATCCTTCGGTCTTCCGCCTTCGGGCCTTGATACCCTGGCGGCAGAAACTCGGTGGGCTTGTCCGGCCAGGTTTGCGCAAAGCGCGCCCGATCCTCCGGTGTGTTGGCGGTGATCAGATCGGCCTGGCGTGACAGGCTGCGCTCGCGCCATCGCATCTTCCATGCATCGAATTGCCGCACCAGTCGGTTGAACGCCCGACGCTCTTGGGTAGCCATCGCTGTCGCGACGCTTTCTTCGTGATTGTGGGACAGATAGACGATCGTCGCACGGTTTCCTGTGCGCACGCGCCACTTCACGACCATTCCAATAGCCCAAGCCAGGGCAATGCTGTCGAAGACAACGACATCCCACGGACGTTGCTCAAGCTCCGCCTCGACGATCTGTCTCAACTCCTGGGTTTGCGTTCGTGACGCCAAAGCCGGCCATGGCGAGAGAAGGCAACGCCAACGCGAGCGTGGTCGATGACTCGCGAGCCGCCATCGAGCGATACCGCCTTGGGTTTCTTCGGAGACCTTGTCGCCCGGGCGATAGAAGCCACAGGCATGAATGGACGCTCCGCTCAACTCAAGCGCGCGGATCAGCCCAGCCGAATAGATGAATTGGCCGTTATCAACCGGATAAGGATCTGCAAGCGTGAGCCAAAGAATATTCATGACTTCAAGTAGAGGAGCCGCGCACCCAAGGCGCTCGTGACCAAATCGTGGCGCATCCTCTTCGCCTTCGTCGCGCCGACTTTTCGAGCGAATGAATCCAAGCCGCAGGAAAGACATTTATAGGTTGCGACAGGAAAGAGACCCCCGCATCACCTCCCCGGCTCTTCTTTAGTCATTTTAGGTAAAGGCCGAGTGTCTTCTACAGTCCGTGCCGAGGGCAATGAGACCGTGACAACCATGACGCGTGGTAAGCCACGATCACCAAGACGTCCGTGTCCCAGCGAGGTTGAAGGTGAGATGAGCAAAGACCGTGAAGCTACGATCTGCCTCTTGAGTCGGGCGGCTACTGCTTGCGGACCGATCCTCCGAGGAGGCCGCCCATGAGCACATTCGCGGCAGCCGCCATGCACCTCAAATTCGTATGCCGTCGGACCGACACCATATTGGCCGCTATCGAGAAATGCCTCGATAACGGGATGGAGATGTGCCTGGTGGTAGGCGACGATAATCGCCTGCTCGGTCAGATCACTCTGACCGATATCCGTCAGTCGATTCTGGATGGCCGGGCACAAGCCGACATGACGCTCGAAGGCCTGATTTCAGACATCGTGCCTCGAATGGCGATGATCACCGGCGAGAACCGGAACAACACCGACGACGATGACAACGTCCTGACGCCGATCCTCGATTACAAGGGGCGACTGATTAGCGTCGACGTGGATCGTCGCCGCAAGATGGTTCAGGTCGCCAAGCCGGACTTGTCGCGCTTTGAATTCCGTGCCGTGCTCGACGCGTTCCTGTCATCCTGGATCTCGAGCAAAGGCGCGTATATTCAACAGTTGGAGCGCGACTTCGCCACCTTCACGAATACGGCTCATGGCGTTGCCGTCTCGAACGGCACGACAGCGCTGCATCTCAGTCTCGTGGCATTGGGCGTGGGGCCGGGCGACGAAGTCATCGTTCCCGACCTGACGTTCGTCGCCACCATCAATGTCGTGCTCCATTGCCGCGCCACGCCCGTCATCGTCGATGTCGATCCGACGACATGGACCATGTCGGCAAGCGCCGTTGAAGCGGCGATTACGCCGCGGACTAAAGCGATCATTCCGGTTCACCTGTACGGCCGCCCCGCCGAAATCGGGCCGATCGTCGATGTGGCGCGGAAGCACGGCGTCTACGTCATCGAAGATTGCGCGGAAGCGCATGGCGCCCAATATGACGGCCGACCGGTTGGGCAATTCGGCGATATCTCGTGCTTCTCCTTCTACGCCAACAAAATCGTCACCACCGGCGAAGGTGGCATGTGCGTCACCAGTTCCCCCGAGCTGGCCTTGAAATTAACCACATTGCGCGATCACGGCATGTCGCCCAGCCAGTGCTATTGGTACGACAATGTCGGCTACAACTATCGCATGACGAATCTGCAGGCGGCCATCGGCTGCATGCAGTTGCAACGCGTCGACGAGATGCTGGAGCGCAACACCTATCTCGATCAGCTCTATCGAGAATATCTGGCCGATGTTCCTGGCGTCGAATTTCCGCCGCCCCTGGACGAAACGTACAAACCAATCATCTGGCTGGTCAGCGCACGCGTGCCGCAAAAACACCGTGACAATCTGATTCTCGCGGCGCGCGATGCCGATATCGAGATCCGCCCCTTCTTCCCCTCGCTCTCGGCTTTGCCGATCTACGATAAATTCTCCGCTTCATGCCCGGCCAGCAGCGCCCTGTCTCTCTCGGGCGTCAATCTGCCGACCTCCAGCGCTGTCGATCGTGGTGCGGTGGAGAAGATCGCCGGGGTCGTACGCGAAGTGCTCGCCTGACAGGAAGATCAAGTATGCGCACAACGGTTATCTTAGGCGCGGGCCCGGGTGGTACCGGACCGCTGACATGGGCGGCTCAAAACGGGCTGCTGCGCGATTGGATCGACCGCGGTGTCACGATGGTGGATCGCCGCAAAGCCATCGGCGGTACGCTTGGTCGGTACATGATCAATTCCGACTCCCTCGGCGGCGCCTATCTCGAATGTTTGGATGCGCCAGCGGGACAGGACTTCTTTGCCCCCCTCCGCGACGATCCGACCACACGCGCCATCGCGCAGCAACGGAGCGGCTTCCCAGCGCTGGAATTGGTCGATCGCTATCTTCATCGCCTTGGCGGGTTGCTCGAAGGCGCGCTGGATGAAAGCGCCGGCGGCGCGTTTCGCCGGGAGACCGAAATCCGCAGGCTGCATTTGCAAAAAGACGGCTCTGTTGTCGCGGAAATAGGCTCCGTCGCCGGTGGCACATCCTATGTCGAAGCACGGACGGCCATCATGGCGCTTGGCGGGCGACAGAACGTGCCGGCCAGTTTCGATGCGGGAAGCGGCTTCTCGATCCGTGTCGCCGATCTGGACGCCGAAAAGATCGTCACCAGCGACATCATTCTCACGGCTGCGGGCATGGCCCAGGTGAGACAACGACTGGCCGCTGCGGGCCATTGCCGTATCGTGATCCTCGGCGGCGCCCACAGCGCCTATTCCGCCGCATGGGCACTGACGACGTTCCTTCCCGACCTGCCCTTCGAGCCGAATGACATCACCATCGTCGCGCGTCGCGCCCCGAGAATTTTCTACGATTCGCGCGCCTCGGCCGATGCCGATCGCTATCCGGTCGAAGACGGCGATATTTGTCCGCGCACACTGCGCGTCAACCGCCTGGCTGGGCTGCGCGGGAACGGCCGCGATATCTGGCGGCGGATGGAGGGATGCGACGGGGTTGAAGCCGAACCGCGGGCCCGCACCATCCTGTTGACCCCCGACAATCGCACCATCGGCCATAACGAACTTGCCCGGCTTCTCGACGAAGCTGCTTTGATCGTTACAGCCTTCGGCTACCGGTCGCGAACGATTCCGGTTTTCGGGCCGAATGGCCGCCGCCTGCAACTCAGGGCGGATCGCGGTGGCGCGATGGTAGATCAGAACGGACGCGTTTGCCTCGCCGATGGCACCGCCCTGCCGCAGGTCTTCGGCATCGGGTTGGGAACCGGCTATGTCCCGTTCGGGACGATGGGCGGCGAGCCGAATTTCCGCGGCCAGGCCAACAGCTGGTGGCTCTACCAAAACGGGATCGGCAAAGCCGTCTATCAGGGCATTCACGATTGTCTGGTCCGAAAGCCCGGCAAGTCCATGGCTTTGGACTACGGTAACTTGGCTTCGGCCTCCCCCGCCTCATCCTGAAATCGCATAGGCGGTCATAGCGGGCACCCCGTTGCCCCTGGGTCGTCAGTACCTTAAGGTGACGCCGTGTTTCGCGCTTCACCTGACGGTTGTTCATGACTTATGACGAGTTTCTGTCGGCCTTACCCAAGGTCGATCTGCACACCCATTTCATGGGCTCCGTGCCGGTGGAGGTTTGCGTCGAGCTGGCGCAACAGCATGACGTGAAGCTGCCGGTCGACCTGCGGACGCTCTACGCCAACATCAATTCACCGGCGCGGCCTAACCCGATCTACGACGTCGCGCGCATTCCGACCCCCGTGTCCGATCCCGAAAAGGAACCGAACCCGTCCTATCCGCTGCTCGACGTCTCGCGGTGGGTCGCGCCTTTGTTCAAAAAGCCCGGCGATTTTGCTGTGGGCATCTATGCCGCACTGGAAGCGGCGGCGACCACCAGCGCCGTACGGTATTGCGAAATGTTCTTCGAGCCGACGTTGTATATGGCCGAGAACACTGCATATACCGATGTGGTCGATGGTTTGATCGACGGGCTGCGCGCTGCGCAGCAGGATCACGGCATCATTTGTCGTTTGATCGCCGGCATCAATCGCGCGCAGGCGCCGCAAATCGCGGTTGATCTGGTGCAGACCATGATCGCCAACCCGCGCGATGAGGTGATCGGGATCGGTCTCGAAGACTATGAGATCTCCGGGCCACCGGAAAACTTCGTCGAAGCTTACCGATTGGCCAAGCGTCACGGACTGCACCGCACCGCACACGCATCGGAGCATATGCCGACGGCGCAGAACGTGATCACCTGCCTCGATGCTCTCGCCTGCGAACGCATCGACCATGGTTATTTCATCTTGCAGGACGACGACGTTGTGGCGCGCTGCCGCGATCAAGGTGTGTTCTTCACTTGCATCTTCACTACGTCGCGCCGCGCTTGGCGGCCCTGGCGGCGCGCGTCGATCAAGGCCATGGACCAAGCCGGGTTGCGCATCAGCTTGGGCGCGGACGATCCCGGGATGTTCCCGACCTCATTGGCTCAGGAATACAAAATCGCCGATGAGCTTCTCGGCTGGGACCGCAACAAGATCATCGAGGTCTGTCTCAATGGAATCGCCGCATCCTGGATGGGCGATCAAGAAAAACGTGCCATGCGGGAGACGTTTGTTCGCGACATCGATGCCCTGACCGGGCGTTTGGTCGCTTAGCTCGCAAAGGGGATGCCTATGTCGATCCGCCCGTTTCTTCTCGCCGGCCTTGTCGCCGCTCTGCCAATGACGGCCATGGCCGACGATGTCGTTCTCTCCACCTATGGCCTGGCCCAGCCCGAATACCGCGCCAATCTCTATACACCGTTTGAAAGCCAGTGCGGCTGCAAGATGGTGGTGGATACCGGCAACAGCTCCGCGCGCCTCGCCAAACTCGAAGCGCATAAGGACAATCCTGACACCGATATAGCCGCGCTCTCGGATGCCTCTGCCGCGCAGGCAGCAAAAGAAGGCCTGATCGAGCCGATCGATGTCGGTGCGCTGACCAACTACGCGAAGATCTATCCCTTCGCCCAAAACCCGATCGGCGGGCATTACGGCATCGGCTATACTTTCTATTCCTCCAGCGTGGTCTATCGCTCCGACAAGCTGAAGGGCTTCGCGTCGTGGAAAGACCTGTGGTCGCCTGAACTGAAGGGCAAGCTGGCCCTGCCCGACATCACCACGACCCAGGGCGTTCCGGTCATCTATATGATCAACCGCACTTTCGGCGGTTCGATGCCCGATATGAAAACCGGCATCGACAAGATCGGCTCGCTCAAGGACAGCGTCACCACCTTCTATCCGAGCTCCGCGGTGGTGGCCGAGCTGTTCCAGCAGGAAGAAATCTGGGCGGCGCCGGTTGGACGCTTCGACTGGCCCAATCTCAAAAAATTGAATGTGCCGCTGGCCTGGGCCAAACCGTCCGAGGGGCAATCGGGCGGGATGAATGTGCTCGTGCTGATCAAGGGTGCCAAGCACAAGGCCCAAGCGATGAAGTTCCTCGATTTCTGGCTCTCGACCCAGGTGCAGACGGCGATGGCGATGGCCAAGATCGATAGCCCTGCCAATGCCGAGGTCAAAGTCCCGGCCGATGTCGCCGACGTTCTCGTCTATGGCAAAGAGGCGGTGGACAGTATGCACCTCGTGCCGCCGGATGTGGTGCTGACCAACCGGCCGGCCTGGGTCGCGTCATGGAACGCGACGGTGGCTCACTGACGACACGCGCGATGTCTGCCTCCGGACGGGCCGTCGCGATATTGGTTACGCCGGCGACGGCCTATGTCACCCTAGCCTTCCTGCTGCCGGTCGCGGTCCTGATCGCCGGCACATTCCAACCGAACGGCGCGCTGTCGGTTTCGGGGTACGCGCGTTTCTTCAGCGAGCCCCTTTATCTCGAAGCCCTGTGGCGGACGATCCGTATCGGCGTCGTGGTGACGGCGATCTGTATCGCGCTTGGCTACGCGATGGCGCTGGCGATCGTGGGGGCCAAGGCGAGCGCACGTGGCCAGTTGATCGGCCTGACGATCCTGCCGCTAATGATTTCGCCAGTGGCGCGCACTTATGCCTGGGTTGTCGTGCTCGGTCATTCGGGGCTCCTGAATGGGCTCCTCGTCGCACTCGGCCTGACGGATCAGCCATTCCGAATCCTCTTTACCGAGGGCGCTGTCTATGTCGGCCTCGTGCAGTTGTTCCTGCCGCTGATGGTGTTGCCGCTGGTCAGCGCATTGGAAAACCTGCCAGCCGACGTCATATCGGCGGCACGTTCGCTTGGGGCGGGATGGGGCACCGTGTTTTGGCGTGTATTGCTGCCGCTAACCCGCGAGGGGTTGGTTATCGGCGGCACGATCGTTTTTAACGGAACGGTGACCGCCTATATCACACCGGCGGTTCTCGGCGGCACGCGTCACCTCACGCTGGCAACATTGCTTTATCAGCAGGTCGCCGTGACCGACGATTTACTCTCGGCCGGTGTCGCAGCCACCATCCTGATCGCGATGAGCGTCGCCGCGAGTATGGTCTTGCGCCGCGTCGCCGCGACACGCTCACGGCTGAGCTAGCATGCGCACCCTTGGCCGCGTCGTTCTCGGGCTGATCTATCTGTTCTTGATCGGTCCGTTCCTCGTGATCATCGCCGCTGCATTTCATGGCGGCGATACCCTCACCTTTCCACCGCACAATCTCTCATTCCGTTGGATCATCGCCGTTATTGAGAACGACGACTTCCAATCAGACTTCTTGCTCTCGGTCGCGCTCGCCGTAGCCGCCACCTTCGCCGCTCTCGCTCTCGGCATTCCAGCCGCCTACGCCTTGATCCGCCATCGGCCACGCGGTGCGGAGACAATACGTGGGCTGCTCAGCAGTCCCGTCGTCGTATCGGGCCTCGTCATCGGCTTGGCCCTCCTCCATTACGTCGTCGTCCCGCTCAATCTCCCCGTGATGGTCGCTCTATTCGTGGCCCATACCGCGATTCTGCTGCCCTATGCGGTGCGCGTGGTCAGCGCGAGCCTCGCCAATCTTCGCGTCGACATCGAAGAGGCCGCTGTTCTTCTGGGCGCCTCGCGATTGAAGATGTTCCGTTCGATCGTGCTGCCGAATATCCGTAATGGCGTTCTCGCCGCGGCAATCTTGAGCTTCATTACCTCGTTCAACGAAGTGCCTGCGTCCCTGTTTTTGACGGGCCCCGGCGTCCATACCCTGCCCGTCGAAATGATGCTGTCGATGGAGTTGGTCTATGACCCGTCGATCGCCGCGCTCTCTACTCTGCTCACGGTCGCGACCTTGGTCATCGTATTTGCCGCCGAACGCCTTCTAGGATTGTCACGCTATGTCTGACGCCGATTATCTTTCTCTACAGCGGCTGACTCTCGCCCATGGGGCGGCGACGGTGGTCGATGCGCTCGATCTGACAGTACAGCGTGGCGAGATCGTCGCCCTTCTCGGCCCATCGGGCTGCGGCAAGACCACGACGATGCGTGCCATCGCCGGCCTGCTCAATCCGCGCTCGGGTACGATCCATCTCGGCGGCCGCGACATCACACACATCGCCCCCAACAAACGCGATATCGGCCTTGTCTTCCAATCCTACGCACTGTTTCCACATCTGACGGTCGCCGAGAATCTGGCCTTCGGCTTACGCTTGCGCCATCTATCCGCTGCCGAGATTGCCAAGCGCGTCGAGGCGATGCTTGAAACCGTCGATCTTGCGGGCATGGGCGATCGTCTCCCTCGCCAACTGTCGGGCGGACAACAACAGCGCGTCGCGCTGGCGCGCGCCATCGTTGTCGAGCCTCGTCTTCTCCTGCTCGACGAACCGCTGTCCAATCTCGACGCCAGTCTTCGCATGGAGATGCGCGGCGAATTGCGCCGGCTCCAACAGACGCTCGGCATCACGATGATCTACGTCACCCATGACCAAAGCGAAGCGCTGGCGCTGGCCGATCGTGTGGCGGTGATGCGAGCCGGCAAGATTGAGCAGCTGGCCGATCCCGAGACAGTATTCGATTACCCCTCAACGCCGTTCATCGCGCGTTTCATGGGTTTCGACGCTGTATTTCCTATCGTTGACGACAAGCTCGAGAGCGCGACGGGTGGCCAGATGCCATACGGCGATGCCGGGCAACTTCCTGTGAACACGAAAGCTCTCGCCTGGCGCCCTCGCAATATCGTCATCGGCTCCGGCCCTTATCGGGCGCACGTGATACTGGCTTCGTATCTCGGCGATACGGTCGAGTATCTGTTGGATACACCGCTCGGCGAAATCAAAGCCGCGACCGATGCTGCAGCGCCACGGCACCCAATTGGAAAAGCCGTCGCCTTCGATCTCCCTCTCGCAAAAGCTGCACGACTCGATACGGCGCATTAATTTCTGTGACCAAGCCGTGATGCGGCGTGGTTCCCGCCTCCGTAAAAACACAGTCTGATCGCCGGCTCTAACGCGTTTTGGAGTCAGTGTAGGGGTCCTGTCATCGGCGCCTAGCGTGGGAAAGGCATTGGCCATGTCAACTCAGGCAAGCATCATCTCAGAAGGCAAACAGGTTCTGCGGTCGGTCTGCCCGCAATTCGTGCTCAACTGGCGCGAGCAGAACTACTATGCGAGATTCGGCGAAGTCGAGTTGCACTTCGTTGAGTTTCTGTGCCGCGATGGGCAGGACGCAGTCGACGTCGGGGCGAACGACGGTTGCTATATTCATTTCATGAAGCGCTATGCGAAGCATGTCCGTGCCTTCGAACCGCTGCCATGGCTCGCCGAAGCGCTTCATCATAAATTCGATGGCGCTGACAATGTGGATATTCAGGAAATCGCCCTTTCCGACCACCCGGGGACAACGACGCTCTATATCCCCACCGTCGACGGAGTCGCTGTCACGGGGTGCTCGACAATTTCGCAGGATGCGTCGGCGTTTTATGCCGGACACCAAATTCTTTCGGTCGAGATGCAGCGCATGGACAATCTGTCTCTGCCTCCCGTGGGCTTCATCAAGATCGATGTCGAAGGACATGAAGAGGGTGTGATCGAGGGCGGGAAGCGCACGATATCCGCGAATCGGCCGCGTATGTTGGTCGAACTCATCGATCACCTCGCGCCCGGGTGTATCGAACGCGTCGTCACCCTGTTCAGAAATCTGGGCTATAGCGCCTTCTTCATCTATCGCGGCGACTTGCTGCCGGCCGAGCAATTCGACATCGCGACGCATCAGAATCACGCCAACGTGCCCAGCCTGACCGCAACCTTGGAAAATCGCGAGCGCTTCGGCAACTACATCTACAACTTCATCTTCATCCCGCGTGAGGAAGTCGAGCTGGTCGCCAACAAGATCCAGCATCGGCTCCCGATGCTCTAGCCGGTTGTCGGGCTGTCCACCGTCTGCGGCACCAGCGTTCGCGTTTCGGGATGGAATGCCGCAGGCACCTGCATAGCAAGTGCCTGAATGCAGGCATCGATGTCGTCGAATTTCAGATTTTCGATCTGGCGCGGATCACGATCCCACCAGCCTAGGGCGAGCAATTGCTCGATCGTCCGTTCGGGGAATCGGTAACGAATGGTGCGAGCCGGGACGCCACCGACGATGGCATAGGGTGGCACATCGGCCGTCACGACAGCACCAGCTCCGATAATTGCGCCATGCCCGACCTTCACGCCGGCCACAATGACGGCGCTGGCCCCGATCCATACATCATGTCCGATGACAGTCCGACGAAAGGACCACGGGCGTTTGGCCGTCTTTATCGGATTCCAAGCGAGCGTCGTATATTGGAATGGAGCGGTGCTCAGCCAGTTCGTCGGATGGTTCTGGGCACCGATATGGCATAGGGCGGCAATCGAGACATAGCGGCCGATCTCGGTGCCTTCGTGAACGATCGTCCGATCTGCAATACTGCTGGTGAAGCCGATCAAGCTATTGCCGACAAGATGGCAAGCGCCCAGGGACACGGGCATCTCAACCGTCACCCCCGGCCCCACTCGGATCCTGGATGGCACCGTCAGAAGCCGCTCGGATTTCACCGATCGCGCATCAACATCCGAGGGCGCCTCGGCCTCGCTCCATGACAGACTCATTCTTCGCTTCAGCTCGCTCGTATCGCTTCCCGGCGCCGGTGGCTGGCCGATAACGTGACCTGGACGACCCTACCCAAGACGACACGGCAAGGGGGGGTTAGGAGCCCGAATCGGCGAGAGTGTAGACACCCAATGATCAACGCTATCGCCAGCCGGGCTAATTCTAGAAATCAGCCTCGTGCAGGACAGTTTCGCTCACCTTACCAATTGGAAATATCCGCATGGATGCGAGAAATTGCATCTAAAGCTGGCGCTCGATTATATGAAAAGGCACCATTCGATCATCGCCGTCCCGTTGCAACGGGATCGAGGAGAAGCCGAAATGCAGTGCCTGGTTATCGAAGATGACGCAGATGCGACGCGGTATATCTGTAGCGGCTTGAAAGAAGCCGGGCATCTTGTCACGTCTTGCGATAACGGCGTCGATGGACTCTACCTCGCCAGCAACGAAAGTTGGGACGCAATCATTCTCGACCGGCTGCTTCCCGGTGGCATCGATGGCCTTTCCATTCTTAAAACGCTCCGCTCCTTGGGCAAGACGACGCCGGTATTGATCATCAGCGCTTTGGCGAGTCTCGATGAACGCATCCGCGGCCTGCGCGGCGGTGGGGACGACTATCTCACTAAGCCGTTCGCCTTTTCCGAATTATTGGCGCGCCTCGAAGCCCTTTTGCGTCGCCCGATTTTGCGCGAAGAGGTGCACGAACTGCACATCGCCGATCTCAAACTCGATTTGAAACGGCGGCGCGCCGAACGCGCAGGCAAGCCGGTCGCTTTGCAACCTCGCGAGTTCAGGCTTCTCGAATATCTGCTGCGGAATAAAGGTCAGGTTGTTACGCGCACGATGCTGCTCGAATCGGTCTGGGATTATCACTTCGATCCGCAAACCGGCGTCATCGAAGTGCAGATCAGCCGCCTGCGCCAGAAGATCGACAAAGGCCACGCCGTGCAACTGATCCGCACGATGCGTGGTGTCGGGTACATGATCTCCGAAGATGACTAGGCTGCGCGCGACAATCGCGTTCCGTTTTGCCTTCGGCTACTGGATTCTCGTTGTCACATCGATGGCCGTTATCGCCGGGGCCGTCTATTTCGGCACCATTGGCCTTCTGCGGCAGAGCACGGATACCGGTCTTTCGGCCACGTCGAAACGGCTGACCACAGTTTTCGAAGGTGGCGGGCTGGAAAGCCTGACCGGAGAAATTCAGCGGCTCTTGAGCGACAATATCGACCAGGATACCGAGGATTACCTGGTCTTAGACGTCCATGGACAAAAACTCGCCGGCAATATCACGTCGTGGCCCAAGGTCGAATTTGCCGTTGATCAATTCGTCGATCTGACCGTCAGGCGATACAACCGGCAGTCATACAGCCGCCTTCTGCCGCATCAACTCCCGAACGGCGACACGCTGGTCATCGGTCGCGACATGGAAGATCAGCGGCAGATTAAGGACCTGATACTGGGCACACTTGGTCTGGGCAGCCTTTTCTCGGCGATCGTCGCCGCCGCCGGGGCTCTGATCTTCCGCCGCAAACTCGAAAACTCCGTTGCCGTCATCCGACACACTGCGAGCAAGATCGAAGCCGGTGATCTGAGCCGGCGTATCCCGATCTTCGGGCCCGAAGACGAATTCGTGCGCCTGAACCACGACATCAACCGCATGTTGGATCGTATCGAAAGTCTGGTGAGTGGCGTAAAGGACGTATCGAACGCGATTGCCCATGATCTGAGAACGCCACTTGGCCGCATTCGTGTCCAACTCGACGAAGCGCTCAGACCCGGCGTCGGGGGCGCGCAGCTCATCGAGGCAGCACGTTCAGCCATCGACAATGTCGACGGGCTGATCGCCACGCTCAATCGCCTGCTCCAGATCGCCGAAGCCGAGTCTGGCGCCAGCCGCCGCTTTTTCGAAGCGATCGATCTCGCCGCCGTGGCAAAGGATGTGATCGAACTCTACGACGCCATGGCCGAGGCAAAGAGCATCTCGCTGATCGAAAGGACGACCAAAAACGCGTTCGTGCTGGGCGATCGAAATCTGTTGGCGACGGCCATCGCTAATCTGCTCGACAACTCGCTCAAGTACGCCGGTAGCGGCACCACGGTCGAAGTGACGACCAGCATCGAAAGGGACGTTGTCGTCGTTATCGTGCGTGACGATGGACCGGGCATTCCCGAGGCCGAACTTGAAAAGGTTCTGGAGCGCTTCTATCGGCTGGATCAAAGCCGCAGCCAGCCAGGCAACGGCTTGGGCCTCTCGATCGTATCCGCTATCGCCAATGTTCATTGGGGCAAGCTAGTGCTCGAGGACGGCCATCCCGGGCTGATCGCCCGGGTCATGTTGCCTGTTGCCGAGGAAGCGCGTATCGCCGCGAGCTGACCAATCGACGTCAGAGAACCAGACGGTAGCTCAGCGTCCGCGTCACGGTATTGGCAAAGCCACGCTTGAAGAACTCGATGTCGCGATACTTCTTTCCCTGAGTCAGAATCTCTCCAGGACAGGCAAAGCGCGCGAACGCCTCATCCTGATGGGCAAGAAAGAACTTGAGGTTGCCTCGCGCCTTCGAACGCAGAATCGCATCATGCAGAAAGAAATGACTGTATTTCGCACCGTCTTCATAGGCGGGATAGTTTCCGATTTCGTAGAGCGAACACCCCGCGTCGTCGCGAACGACGGAAATGCCGCAGCACTGATCATTTGCGAGGAATCCTACCGCAATCTCAGCATGCCCCTCTTGAGCGTACGCGACTTCGCGTTCGATGCGCCCCTCTTGGAAGCTATTGGCGGCCACAAGCAGGTCGCGCCATGCGCGGAGCGCCGTCTCGTCCTTTTCGCGCGCATTGCAATATTTGAGCGTAACAGACTTTTCGCCCTTTCGGATCAAAGCACGATAGCTGTCGCGTATCGCGCTGGTGATTTCCTCTGGTTCCTTCGTCAGATCCACCATCGGCGATACATGAATCTCGGGTAGGAAATTGCGTACATAGGCGGCACGGCCGATGGCGGTCTCGGTGGCCCCGATATCGGAATCGACGACATGGATGTCGCAGGCGCCATAGCGGAGCGCCAGAGTCTTCAGAATATCCAACGCAACTTCGACAACGTGGAAGGCGCGGCTGTTCGGCAGATCCTTGGCGCATTCGACACGAATAGGCATGCCGAAATCCGTCCCACCGCGATCGAGTGTGACACAAGCACGCACATGAGCCACCGCCCGCTCTTGTCGCAACAGAATGAAGGATAGAGTCTCGGTTCCGGCGCCGAACTGGTCGCCATAGGCGCGCTGGCCGAATGCCGTCGTCCGCAACGGCATCTCCTCACGCGTGAAAAAATCGGAGTTGCTGAGCGAGCCATAATCAGACTCGAAGTCCCGCACCACGCGAAAACCGGCAGGTAGCTTACCGGCCAGCGGCGCGGAGGCTTCGATCGCCCGTTCGAGATTGTCGATTTGCGTGGCGATGGTGGCCTGTGTTCGTCCGGTCAGACGATTGATGATCCGATAGCTGGCCAGCGCCTGCAATGGAGCACCGGTCTTGAGACTGTGGGTGGCGATCTGATCGAGCAGCGACAGCTTGGCATCGAGAGGTCCGTGGCGAACCGACCAGTAGCCACGGGTGCTGGAAATCACATGCCGCTTGAGCTCTTCGCCATCGATGGTGGTCGGCATTCTCTGAGGTCCGTATATCGGTGCTTCGGGCCGAGGGTGATGACAACCAAACCGACCCCAGAAACTGCCCATCGGGACAAAACACCCGTGAAGCCAGACCTCAGTAGCTCAGCCATCGTGCCAAGATCAACGATTTCAATAATATAGATTGACCGCCCGGAATAGCCATTCCGTGCCCTTACGAATTGTAAAGGTCCTGGGCTTTACCGTGGTGCGCGGATGAAGGTGTCAGCCAAACCGTTGCGGCAAGCGCCCTCACTTTGTAGTACAACGGTCTGGATAAAAAGGGGAATTGCTGTGGGGAAACTGCGCCCACGCCGATTATGATAATATGCGCATGAAAATTTCGGCTTAACTCACCCACCCGATCGAGCAATGGCGCCTAACGTAAACGAAGAGCTATACCGCACCGTCCGAATGGTGGTGGGCGACACCGATCTGGAATTCAACAAGACGCTGTCCGCGGCGTTGTTCCCGATCGGCTTGCGCGACATCTCCTTCTGCATCAACGGCGGCCAGCTGCGCGAAGCGATTGCCGCGAGTGTCGATGTCGTCGTCTGCAACACCGAGCTTGCAGGTGTCAATTTCCACGAGCTTGCACAAGACATTCGCCACCAGCGAATCGCCGGGAACCCCTTCATCGTCTTGATCGCCACGGCCAACGGGATCGACGAGGCCGGCATGGCGCGCATCCTTCAATCGGGCGTCGACGACCTGCTGATCAAGCCGGTGGACTCCGCGACGTTGATGCGGCGCATTGGCGCCTTCGCCAAGGGACGCAAGCCGTTCGTCGTCACACCTGGCTATATCGGGCCGACGCGCCGTGCCGATCGTCGTGAAGACGGCAGCGACGACGAAATGATCGAAGTTCCCAATACGATCCGCGCCAAAGTGGCCTTCAAGCAAAGCGCTGCCGAGATCAGCCAGATGATCGAATCTGCCCGGTCGCACATCGGCGAGAAGATGGCCCAAGGCGGCATCAAAGTAATTGCGCGCCTGACGAAACGTCTCATGGAATTGCAGCGCGACCACACATTGATCGATCAGTCGCGGCGTGCGTTGCGCACGCTGGCCAGCAAGGCGGCCGAAGTGGCGCAAATCCATCGTAACTCGGCCACGGCTCAATATGTGGCGCCGATTGCCGAACGCATCGCGCAATTGTCGGAACGTGCAGAAGGCTCGGCGATGGGACCGCCAGGGATCGAGGTCGATCTGATCTCACAGCTCTCCGAAGCCGCGCAGCTTGCGACCGGTTCGGCTCATGGCGTTCCGGAAGCGGTCCCGGAAATCGTCGCGATCGTCGATGGCTATCTGACCCGCCCTGCGGCCGACCCCAAAGCCTAAATCGTCTCCGCGTAATGGCAGGCAACGCGCTGCCCGCCGACCATTCGCAATTCGGGCCGCTCAGCCGCGCACCGATCGCTTGCGTGCGGACAACGGGTGCGGAAGGCGCAGCCCGACGGTGGGTCGAGCGGCGATGGCGGTTCCCCCATCATCGGCACGCGCTCGACATGGCGCCGGTCTGCAGAAACGGCGCTGGCTTGCAACGCCCGCGTATAGGGATGGCGGGGATTGGTGAAAATCTCGGCCTTCGGCCCGATCTCCACCACGCGCCCCAGATACATCACCATCACTTCATCGGCCATGTGACGCACCACGGCCAGGCCGTGCGAGATGAAGAGATAGGCCAAGCCGAATTCCTGCTGCAGGTCCATCAGCAGGTTCAGAACTTGGGCCTGGATGGACAGATCGAGGGCGGAGACCGGCTCATCGGCGACGACCAGATCGGGACGCAGCATCAGCGCACGTGCGATCGCGATGCGCTGGCGTTGCCCGCCCGAGAACATATGGGGAAAGCGGCGGTAATGTTCTGGCCGCAGACCCACCCGCGCCATCATCGCGCGAGCCTGATCGCTCCGCTCGGTAGCCTTAAGTGGCGTATTGATGACCAACGGCTCTTCAAGGATCGTTCCCACGCGGTGGCGCGGGTTGAGCGAGCTGTAGGGATCTTGGAAGATCACCTGGACATGGCGGCGGAAGGATTTGATTTCGGTAGCCGAGGCCCTGTCCATGTCCTGGCCCGCGAGGGTCATGCTGCCCGACGTGGGTCGTTCGATCAGCGACACCATGCGCGCAAGCGTCGATTTGCCGCAGCCCGATTCACCCACCACAGCAAGTGTCTTCCCGCGCGGGATCGAGAATTCCACGCCATCGACGGCACGTAACGCCGCCGCGGAACCAAAGAGGCCTTGCGCAATTCGATAGACTTTGGTGAGCCCACGAACCGACACCACCGCTTCACTTTCGGCGGAAGACGCAACCGTCATCGCCCCTTCTCCGTGCCCAACGGATAGTGACACCGTACCCGCGCGGTTTCGACAAATGACAGTTCAGGCATGAGGTCGGCACAGCGGCGATCGGCGAAACGGCACCGCGGATGGAATAAACAGCCGGACGGACGATCGCTCAGGCCGGGGACCACACCGGGGATCACAGGTAAACGTGCCGCGCCGATGCTGCGTTCCGGCAGGGCATCGAGAAGCACCCCGGTGTAGGGGTGGCGCGGCATCGCGAAAAGCGCATCGGCGGCCTGTGTTTCGACGACCTGACCGGCATACATCACCAGAACCCGTTGCACTGTCTCCGCGATCACGCCCATATCGTGGGTGATCAGGATCAGCGCCATGTTCCGCTCGCGTTGCAACGTCAGCAGAAGATCAAGAATCTGCGCCTGAACCGTCACATCCAGAGCCGTCGTCGGCTCATCGGCCAGCAACAAGCGCGGATTCCCGGCCAGAGCCATTGCGATCATCACGCGTTGGTTCATCCCGCCCGACAATTGGTGCGGATAAGCGTCGATCCGGATTTCCGGCGCGGGAATGCCGACGCGTTCGAGCAATTCAATCGCGCGATGACGGCGCTGGCGTCGCGATGTGACTGATGAGGACTCGATCGCTTCGATGATCTGATAGCCGACCGTAAAGGACGGATTGAGGCTGGTCATCGGCTCTTGGAAGATCATCGCCACGTCCTTGCCAATGATCCGGCGCCGCTCGCGTGCCCTCATCGTCTGCAAATCGCGGCCGTCGAAGCGCAGCCGCTGCGCAGTTACGATGGCCGGCGGCGGGAGAAGTCCCATGACGGCCAGCATCGATACGCTTTTGCCAGACCCGGACTCGCCCACGATGCCCATGACCTCGCCCGAATCGACCGAGAACGATACGCCGTCGACAGCGTGCAGAGTGCCGCGGCCGGTTGCGAAAGAGACAGTCAGATCTTCGATCTCCAGCAGCGCCATCAGCGTTTCAATCGCGGATCGAGTGCGTCGCGCAATCCGTCGCCCAAGATATTGAAAGCCAGAACCGTGCCCAGGATCGCCAAGCCAGGCAACGTCACCACCCACCAGGCGCGTAGCACAAAGTCGCGCGAATCGGCCAACATCGTCCCCCATTCCGGCGTGGGCGGCTGAGCACCCAGGCTGAGGAACCCCAGCGCCGCGGCGTCGAGGATCGCCGTGGAAAAGCTCAACGTGGCCTGCACGATGATCGGCGCCATGCAGTTCGGCAGCACGGTCATGACCATCAGCCGAAGCGTGCCTGCGCCATTGACGCGAGACGCCGTCACGTAATCCTTGGTGAGTTCGGCCAATGCCGCCGCGCGCGTCACGCGGACGAAATACGGCAGATAGGTGATCGACACGGCAATCATCGCGTTGATCAGGCCGGGACCGAGGATCGCGACCAGAACAATCGCCAGGAGAAGCGGCGGAATCGTCAGGACGATATCCATCAGCCGCATGATCAGGATCCCAGGTGCCCCCTGGAAGAATCCGGCGCACAGACCGAGCGCCACGCCGATGGTTCCCGAGATGGCGACGACGATGCAGCCGATCAGCAGCGAGAAGCGCGTGCCATGGATCAAGCGCGAGAGCATGTCGCGACCGATGGCGTCGGTGCCGAGCGGATAGACCCAGCTGCCGCCTTCTTCCCAGGCCGGCGGCTTGAGAAAGGACTGCGCATCGGAAATCGTCGGCGAGTGCGGCGATACGATATCCGCGAAAATCGCCAGCAGCACGACGAGGATGATTCCACCGAGACCGATCACGGCCCCTCGGTTGGCCGAGAAGTAACGCCAGAACTCCAGAAGCGGTCGGTCGGTGGCCGCAACCGCGCCGGCATCGACCGTCTCGGCTTCCGACTGGCTCATGCGCGTTTGTGCCGGATACGGGGGTTGATCAGGCCGTAAAGCATATCGACGATAAGGTTGACCACCATAACGACCGTACCGATCAACAGCACACCGCCCTGAAGAACGGGATAGTCGCGGCGGTTGATCGAATCGATCAGCCACTTACCGACACCGGGCCAGGAGAAGATCGTCTCAGTCAGGATTGCACCGGCGAAGAGATAACCGATCTGGAGACCGATCACGGTGATGACCGGGATCAGCGCGTTCCGCAAGGCATGGATGCCGACAACCCGCAGCGGCGCTAAACCCTTGGCACGCGCGGTACGGATGTAATCTTCCCCCAACACCTCAAGCATCGACGAGCGCGTCATACGGGCGATCACCGCGAGCGGTATGGTACCCAGCACGACTGCCGGGAGAATGAGGTGGCTGAGTGCCGACTGAAAGGCACCGGGATCATCCGACAACAAGGAGTCTATGAGCAGGAACCCTGTCACCGGCTCGACGTCAAAGGCAACGTCGATACGTCCCGACACCGGCGTCCAGCCCAGCGTATTCGAGAACAGGATGATGAGCAGTAATCCCCACCAGAAGATCGGCATCGAATAGCCGGTCAGGGCCGCGCCCATCACGCCGTGATCGAGGATCGTATTACGCCGTACTGCGGCGACGATGCCCGCGGGTAGCCCGAACACCACGGCGAAAAGGATCGCAGCGATCGAGAGTTCGATTGTGGCGGGAAAAAGCTGGCCGAACTCTTCGATCACCGGTGCATGGGTGATCAACGAGCGGCCAAGATCGCCATCGAGCACATGCTCGACATAGCGCCAATATTGGACCGGCAAGGGCTGATCGAGCCCATACGATTTAAGAAGCTCGGCATGGCGCTCGGCAGAAATCCCGTGTTCGCCCGCGAGAACCTGAATCGGATCCCCGGGAACCGAGTGCACCAGAATGAAGGCGAGGAGCGTGATCCCGATGAAAGTCGGAATGATCAAACTCACGCGAACGAGGAGGAAGCGCAACATCGCGCGGCTTTTATCGCGATCGGGGTAGAAGCGCGCCCTGCCGGGCGGCCCTACCCCAACCGCTGAACCGCGTCAGTTCTTATCGACTGTCGAGAAGTCGTGATAGGCGAGCGGAGAGAGCTTGAAGCCTGTGACCCCCTCCTTGGACGCCGCGATCTGCAGGCTATGGCCGATGGTGAACCAGGGCGACTGCTGCTTGAAGATCACCTGGGCCTTCTCATAGTCAGCGGTACGCTTCTTGATGTCAGGCGTGCGCTGCGCATCCTCGATAGCGGCCTGAAAATCTTGGTCGCACCAGCGCGCGACGTTGTTGCCGCCGGGCTTGGCCGCCGCACAGCCGAGCAGAGTGTAGAGGAAGTTGTCGGGATCCCCGTTGTCGCCGCTCCAGCCGAACTGCATCAATGACGGTTCGCCGGCCTGCAGGCGCTTGCGATACTCGCCCCACTCATAGGTCACCAAGTTAGCCTTGATACCCACTTTGGCGAGATCGGCCTGCATCAGCTCGGCGATGCGTTTGCCGTTGGGATTATAGGGGCGCTGAACCGGCATGTACCAGAGATCGGTCTCAAAACCGTTGGCCAAGCCTGCCTCCGCAAGCAGCTTCTTGCTTTGCTCGGGATCGTACGGTGTGTCCTTCACCTGCTTGTCGTACGACCACATGCTGGGCGGGATCGGATTGGTGGCGGCGATGCCGGTGCCGAGATAGACGGCGTCGACGATCGCCTTCTTGTTGATCGCCATATCGACCGCGAGGCGCACCTTAAGGTTGTCATATGG
This sequence comes from Magnetospirillaceae bacterium, assembly GCA_036490215.1. Lineage (GTDB taxonomy): Bacteria > Pseudomonadota > Alphaproteobacteria > Rhodospirillales > Magnetospirillaceae > JASHSH01. The sequence goes on along the minus strand of DASXEH010000063.1, from coordinate 73,007 downwards.
CTTCTTGGTCGTATTGAAGGCCAAGTAGGCGATATTGAGACCCGCCTGATCGTACACATGCAGCTTTTTGTCGGCCTTCATCGCCGGCACATCGGCGGGCGCCGGATAAGGGATCAAATCGCATTCACCGGCCTTCAGCTTGGCAAAACGCACCGATGCATCCGGCGTAATGGCGAAAACCAGATTGTCGATCTTCGGCTTGCCCGCGTAGAAGCTGGCATTCGCCTTGTAGCGAATCACGGCGTCTTTCTGATAGCTCTCGAGCACGAACGGGCCGGTGCCGACCGGCTCCTGGTCCATCTTCTCCGGCGTGCCCGCCTTCAGCATCGCGTCGGCATACTCCTTCGATTCGATCGAGGCGAAATCCATCGCCATATTCGCGAGGAACGGCGCGTCGGGTGCATTGAGCACGAAGCGGACCGTGTGGTCGTCGACCTTCTCGATCGCCTTCAGGCTCTTCGGCATGTCCATGTCGTTGAAGTAGGAATGGTTGTCGCTGGTCACTTTGAAATAGGCATTGTCGGTCTTCCACTGGCGCTCAAAGCTGAAGATCACATCGTCGGCGTTGAATTCGCGCGTCGGTTTGAACGTCTTGGTGGTCTGCCATTTGACGCCCGTGCGCAGATGGAAGGTGTAGGTCAGCCCATCGGCCGATACATCCCATTTGTTGGCGAGCCCAGGACCGACCTCGGTCGTACCCAGCTTGAATTCGACCAGGCGGCTATAGATCGCGCGCGACGATGCATCGAACGAAGTGCCGGTGGTATTGATGGCCGGGTAGAAATTCTCCGGACTACCCTCCGAGCAGTAGACGAAAGTCTTCGCCATGGTGGGCGCCGAAAATCCGATCGCCGCCGCCAAGCCAATTCCAGCTGCCCATGCGTATCGCTTCATATCTGATCTCCCCTGGGTGAGCCGCCCTGCCGCTTTCGCGAGCAGGCGCCAGTCTGCCATCCGCTTGATAGACAAGTATATTTCTCAACCGAAAGGTAGCACCGTCCAAGCGACTGTCAAAGCGGCTGTCTGGGTGGCAGCAGCAAAGCGTGCCGATGCCATATGTGAGTAAAAATAATTTTAGAATCAGTAATACTTCAGAACATCACTCGTTGTCCCAGAGAATACTAAGCAATCTACATGTATAAACTTTCATACCGCTAATTTAACAGCGAATTTAATGGGTTCCCGCGGTCTCCCGCTGCATATGGATCATACGTGATGGCTCACCATCACATGTGCATTCGATGGAGATCCCAATGAAGTCTCGTTCCCGCTACGGCATTGTTGGCGCTGCCACTCTCGCGGCGCTTCTCTCGACAGCCGCCATCTCGAGCGCGTTTGCCGACGTTCCCGGCACCGATGAAGGTCGCAATCTCGTGATCGCCTCGGTCGAAGCGAAAGCCGCTGCGGCCCAGGGCTTGGCAGCGCAACAGCAGGCCAAGCCGGTCACTGTGACGACGACCGGCGTACCGGTACCCCAGCAGAACAACTGATCTCGATCTGTAGTGGCGCCCGTGGTTTTTTGTAGCCGCGGGCGCCCACTTAAATTCACCAGCACGATTAGATAAAACAAATTTTATAGCAAAAACAAATAGATAGCCTTCGTCACGCCACTTTCGCCTCCTAGATTCTCCGTTAGATATCCCTCGCGCCGCTTCTTTCCCCTCCTGCGACCGAGCGATGAAGTGAAGGAGATCGACCATGATGAAATTAGCCACAGCTCTGGTGATCGGTAGCGCCGCACTGTTCGTTTCGGCGCCTGTTTTCGCCAACCAGCAGGGCGGACCAGCCCCCACCAACCCGGTGCCGCATGCCGGCGCCTATGTGAACTGGAACAAGACGGTCGAAGAGCCGTATATCGCCCCCGGCGACCAACCGACCATATCGGTTCACGCACTGACCGGCGGACCGCGGACCGATCCCGCCGATGAAACCAATCAAGGTCGCTTTACAGGCACCACCAGCTAAACGAAGCCTGACGACGATACGTGCTCAACGAAAAAGCCGGCCCGTTCTCAATGAGAACGGGCCGGCTGCTTTTTGGACGTTTCCCTCTAAGAAAAAACTTTGCTTCGCGTCTCAACCGCGATTGGCGTTGTCGTAGGCTTCCCAATTCATCGCCGGGAATACCTGATCGATCAGGCTTGAGGCATGGGTCTGCGCGACCATCGCATCGGACCCTTTGCTGTTGTCGAAATCGCCATAGGCAAGGCTGAGGAAGGCGTTCTGCGAGCACAGCACCGCAAGAACGGGCGTCGAACCGCTGCCCACCGCACCGCCACGTGGCATGGACGCACCCGCAGCCCCATTGACCAACTTGCAGACACTCGCATTGTTATCACCGTCGCCCTCTGCGGCGAGCGCCTTGGCGACGGAGCCGTACACCAACGTCAAGCGAAGATGGCTGTCAGCGATGCCGACAGCTGTCATGTCGCCCGCCTGAATACCTTTTGCGCGAAGAGCATCAGTGACGGCCGCGGCCACGGTAGACTCGGCGCTTCCGGTCCCGGATCCGATGACGGTGACGTCGATCGGGCCAGACGACTTCGCTGTTTGCGGGTCATACCACTCGGCGTAGCTCGCGCCGATCTCGCCACAGGCCGCGAGACCAAGGCAGAGAGAGGTAATGAGAAGAGGAGTCGCTCGCATGGCGTCACCCGTTAATCGCGGTGCCGGCTCCTGCGCCTCTTCGTCCGAGGCAGAATCTTAAAATACTTTTTATTGCCAATGGCTTGGAGCTAGGCGATCGCGTATCGGTACGCCCGCCGAATACGCCGGTACATTAAATAGTTTTTCATGCGCTGACTGGCCGGGCGGCCCCAGATTACGCGGCGGAAAGGGCATCTCGCCTAATTGTGAAAACTCGCACCGTTCCGGCCGGAGGCCTTGGTATCGCCACATTACCGCAACAAATGATAAAAGTGCCTTCTCACCCACAGCAGGCAGAGCACTAAAGCTAAAAGCTAATTTAGTGGGATTGGGCAATGGACACGGGTATCAGCATGACAGGCCCCCTCCGGCAGAACTGGCGAGACGCTGCGTCCGGAAAAGCCCCAGAGAAAGCCCCAGGTCGCGAACCCATGTCCCTCGCCCCTCACGACTCAGCCCTCTCGATCGCTGCTCACGCTCATTCGATCTTACTGGTCGAAGACGATCTCGAAATTGCATTGAACATTTCGCGCGACCTTTCGCGCCGCGGCTATTCCATCAGCCATACGGCGACGGCGCAGGACGGATTGGCCCAGGCCCGGCGTGGCGCGTTCGATTTGATGATCGTCGACCGCATGCTCGACGATATCGACGGCTTGACGATCCTCGAAACGATGCGCGCCGAAGCGATGTCCAAGCCCGTTCTTGTCCTCAGCGCAATGGGCGGTTCTGAAGAGCGCGTAAAGGGTTTACGCGCCGGCGGCGACGACTATCTGATCAAGCCCTTCGATCCCGAAGAACTGGTGGCGCGTATCGAGGCATTGTTGCGCCGCTCATCTTCCGCGCGCGAGACTTCGCTGCAGGTCGGGCCACTGAAGCTCGATCTGATCGAGCGCAGCGCCTGGCGCGACCAGCGCGAGATCGATCTCTTGCCCCGCGAGTTCAAACTGCTCGAATACCTGATGCGTCATCGCGACCAGGTCGTGACGCGCGCCATGCTGTTGGAAGACATCTGGCAGTACAAGTTCGTGCCCGAGACGAATCTCGTCGACGTGCATATCGGCAAACTGCGTCGCAAGATCGACGGGCCCGGCGAGCCGCCGATGGTGTTGAGTGTCCGCCGGGCAGGGTTCATGCTCAGTGCGCCTGCCTGAACTCTTCCGGACGTCGATCTTTCGGCTGACGGCGTTCTTTGCTCTCGGCTCGGCCGCATCGTCCCTCATCCTGTTCGGCTTCATCTATTGGCAGACGGCTGTCTACGAGAAAGGCCGCATCACCAGGCTTCTGATGCAGGAAGCCGATATCATCACCAGCGAACCGACAGACCGCATCAAGCAGGACGTCGAGACCAATCTCGCCGGCGACTTCCATCGCGCCACCTTTGCGGCTTTGTTCGACGCCAAAGGCGAATATCTCGTAGGCAATCTCTCCGTCATTCCGAAAGGCTTGCCTAGCGATGGAAAAGTCCACGACATCTATGTGGACCGCAATGACGACGCGTTCGATGTCTTCGAGAACATCCTCGCCGTCGCCAGGCCCCTGCCCGACCATGGCACCCTGATCATCGGTCGCAGCATCGTCGAGCTGCAGAATCTCCGCACGATCGTTACGCGCTCGCTGCTGCTCGGTGTCTTCCCGGCGGCGATCCTGGCGATCCTGGCCGGTGTTGGCCTCAGTCTTCGCACCCAACGCCGCATTGTCGCGGCCAACCAGACCGTCGCTCGCATCATGCGCGGCAATCTGCGCGAGCGCCTCCCGGTCAAAGGGACGTCCGACGACTTCGACCGGCTGACGATCAGCGTCAACCGTATGCTCGACGAGATTGAGCGCCTGGTGAACCAGATCCGCGGCGTCACCGACAATATCGCCCATGATCTGCGCACGCCTCTCACACGCATGCACACGCGCCTCATCGCGACACGAAACGAAAGCCGCGACCCCAACGACATCGACGATGTGGTCGATCGCGCCTTGACCGATCTCAATCTGACGCTCGGCATCATCACAGCGCTGCTGCGCATCTCGGAGATCGAAGATGGCCGCCGCAGGGCCGCCTTTGCCATTCTGGACATGTCCGACGTCGTACAGACGGTGGCCGATCTCTATGAACCGATCGCCGAGGAAAAGAATCTCGAGTTCGATCTGGATATGAGTGTCACCGCCCAGGTGCGCGGCGATCGGGAGCTGCTGATCGAGGCCGTGGCCAATCTGGTCGACAACGCGATCAAATATACGCCGGCCGGTGGCAAGGTCTGTGTCCGCTCCTTCCAAGATGATAGGGGCGCCGTGGTCATTCGCGTCGCCGATAGCGGCACCGGCATCCCACAAAGCGAATACGACGCCGTGTTCCAACGCTTCTATCGGTCGCGCGCCACGCGCCATATCCAAGGCCATGGACTGGGCCTGAGTCTGGTCCAGGCCATCGCTCATCTGCACAATTTCGCGATCCAAATTTCCGATGGCCGCCCCGGCGCGATCTTCGATCTGGTCTGCCAGATCCAAAGCGAACAATCCGCCGCCTGATTTGCGGCCCGCGGCCCGTCGCCGCGCCCCGACGACATTTCCATTCATCTAACCCTGTGACCGGGCACGCATTGTCGCGCGCTTGCATGCCCGCATCACAATGATGACGGTTTTGTTACTTGTAACATATAAGTAATACAGCGACTTAAAATTTCTTTTAATTGCTGGACTGCAGCATAAATCGCGATATAGCGCATCCTTACCGCACGCGAGGGGAGATGCGCTTTGTATTATTCTAAATCATTACTACAGCAATGTTGCAGCGCGCGCGCATTGCTTACAGTTTCACTTGCAGTTGCAGCGATTTCATTGTCGCCGCAGGCCTTTGCTCAATCGGCAACTACGACCCAACAGCTTCAGACTTTGCAGCAGCAGATCGAGGCGCAACAGCAGCAGATCAATCAACAGCAGCAAGCGCTTGAGATGCTGAAGGCTCAAGCGGCTACCACACAGGTTCAGGCCGACAAGGCGGCCGCTGCTGCGGCCATGGCCAAGACCCAGGCGGCCCAGGCTCAACCGGCCAATGCTCCGGCCGGCATGACCAGCCACGGCATCTTCTACAAGAGCTCGAACGTCAGCCTGACCATGGGTGGGTTCATCGAAGCCGCCGGTATCGAGCGTAACCACGACGAAGTTGCCGATGTCGGTTCGTCATTCAAGCTCGGCTATGCTAACGGCATCCCGCTGGCCGACTCGGCCAACTACGATAACTCGGAATTCCGCGGTACGGCGCGTCAGAGCCGTCTGTCCTTGCTCGCGCAGGGCGGCGAAGATATGCAGAACTACGCCGCCTATTTCGAATTCGACTTCCTCGGTGTCGGCACGACCTCGAATTCGGCGGAAAGCAACAGCTATGTGCCGCGCATTCGGCATATCTATGCGACCTATGACGATGCGGCTGACGGATGGCACGTGCTGGGTGGTCAAACCTGGAGCTTGCTGACGCTGGACCGGGTCGGCATCACGCCGCGCAGCGAAGTCACCCCGATCGGGATTGAGGCACAGTACGTCACCGGCTTCACCTGGGACCGCGCACCGCAGATCCGTGTGGTCAAAGACTTCGACAAGAAGGTCTGGGTGGGCTTCTCTGCCGAAACGCCTCAAGCCAGCATCTACAACAACAGCGGCTACGAGGGCGGCGGCGGCACGGCGGTTGCGGGCGTGAGCACCGGCGCCACGGGCGGCAGCCTGCTGAATGGTTCTACCGGTACCTACTCTCTGGATGAGGTGCCCGACCTAGTTGCAAAGGTGGCCTTCGATCCAGGTTGGGGCCACTACGAAGTGTACGGTGTCGGCCGTTGGTTCCATGACCACGCCAGCGCCGCAGCCACTTCGCCGGGCAGCCACGACACCTTCGGTGGCGGTGCTGGTGCGGCCGCCATCCTCCCGGTCGTCGCCAAGAAGTTGGACTTCCAGTTGAGCTTCCTCGACGGTTCGGGTATCGGCCGTTACGGCTCGGCGCAGTTCAACGACGCCGCCGTCAATGCAAACAACGACGAGCTGACGCCGATTCCTGAACTCATGGCCTTGGCTGGTTTGGTCGGACATCCGACGACCAATATCGACCTCTACAGTTACGGCGGTATCGAGCAGGTGCAGAAGACGGCCGTGGTCGGCACGACCTCCGGCTACGGCAACGCGAACTACTCCAACGCCAACTGCTCGGCGGCTCTCACCACCACGTTGTGCACGGCCAACATGAAGTCGGAATGGCAGGGCACCGTCGGCGGCTGGTGGAAGTTCTACCAGGGCAACTCGGGCATGATGGAAGTGGGTGCTTCGGAAGCGTATGTGCATGTCGACACCTTCGGTGGTGTCGGTGGCGCACCGCACGCCAACGAAAACATCATCATGACCAGCTTCCGTTACTACCCCTTCTAAGCACCTTTCGGCGGCGGGACCCCTCCTGCCGTCACACGGGGCCCAGCGAGACATCCCCCGGGGGGAGCGATCCACAGATCGCTCCCCTTATTTTTTGCCTAAAGCGAAGGAAAATTACGGCGTGCCGTTATCGGCGATGGAGCCGGTGACGTAGTCGAGCGCGGCGCGGCGGATCAGATATTGGTAGATCGCGTCCGTATGGGCAATCTGCGCCTGGGTCTGGCGCAGTTGTGCCGTGCTGAGATCGACGATCGAGCTCGAACCGATCTGATAGCGCGCTTCGGTCAGACGCAGCGAATCGGCGGCGTTGTCGACCTGGTGTTGCGTGACTTCGATATTGGCATAGGCCGTATTCAGGCTATCGAAGGCGATATGGACGTCGCGCAGAAGCCGGTTCCTCTGCGCATCGAACGCAGCCTGGGCGGCCTCGGCACGCTCCTGGTCGGCGCGCTCCTGGCCCTCGAGACTGCCGCCCGTAAACAACGGAATCGAGAGAACGACACCGAGCGTTCCATAAGCCGGGTTCAGCTTCTGATCTTCCTCACGTATCGGATTGCCACCGCCATAGGCCATCGCGCTGACCGTCGGATAGAAAGCACGCGATGCTGCCTCCGCATAGGCTTTGGCGGCGTTACGCTGAGCCCGCAGCTCGGTCAGCTCGGGGTTCTGGTTGGAGGCCTCTTCCAGCGCGCCATCCAGCCTCTGGGTCATCGCCGGAACCGTGGCAATGTCGGCCAAATTGAAATGACGCGTATCGTTGTATCCCAGGGCCTCGACCAGGGTCGCGGTCGCATCGGCAACGCTGTCTTTGGCCTGCAAGACCATTTGCTGCGCGTCGTCCAAATCCTGCTGGGCGATGCTGACATCCAGGTTGGAGCGCAATTGCGCGCTCTGGAGCGACTTGATCTGCCCCAGCAAGGTGTCTCGTTGCTTGAACGTGCTGTCGGCCACTTTGAGCAAGGCCTGGGTGCGCAGCAAATCGAAATAAGCCTGGGTGACTGAAAGAAGGACGGCCTCTCGCGTCTCCTGCCCCACGGCGATCTGGGCTTGCAGTGCATCCTTCGACGCATCGACCAGACTATCGGTCTTGCCGAAATCGGTGATCAATTGCGACACGTTCACGCCGACGGACTCACGCTGCAGGATCGTAGGGTCGGTTATGCCCGTGCCGGTGGTGCCGATACGCGTTCCATCGCCGGCAAAGGCACGTACGGCGGAAGCACCGACCTGCGGATAGTAGGATGACTTGGCGACGTCGACCAAAGCCTGTGCCGCGCTGACATCGAAATTCGACAAGCGCACGGTGGGATGGTTTTGCAGGGCGATCTGTTGCGCCTGGGCCAGCGTCAGGGTGCTCGCTGCCGGCTCGGCGGCCGAAACGGGGCCAACCAGCACCGCCGTCAGTGCCAGAGCCGAAATCGCCGCACGGAAAGACATCGGACGTGTCATGACGCTTGCGTAGCAGCGTCAGACGGCAATTCGCGGCGGCGATGAACCAGCACATAGGCCGCAGGCACGATGAAGATCGTGACGATCACCGATACCGTCAGCCCGCCGATGATGACCCGCGCCAGCGGTGCATAGGCCTCGCTGCCTGCCCCGGCGCCTAGCGCCATCGGAATCAAGCCGATGATCGTCGCCAACGACGTCATCAAGATCGGGCGTAGGCGGATACGGCAGGACAGCGCTACAGCGGCCGCCGCCCCCTCTTTTCGCTCTTCAGCCACACGGTGTGCGAATTCAACGATCAGAATGCTGTTCGACACGACGATGCCGACCAACATCACTATGCCCATCAGCGCCATCACGTTGAGCGTGGTGCCGGTCATGACCAGAATGGCGGCGGCACCCGCGATGCCCGGCGGCACGGCCGTGAGGATGATCATGGGGTCAACGAAGGATTTGAACTGTGCAACAAGCACAAGATAGAGCAGCGCTACGGCAAGCACGAGACCGGTGCCGAAGCTCGAAAACGTGCTGTACATGGCGCCGATCGCCCCGCGAATATGAATCCGCATGCTCTTCGGGATATCTGTATGCGCAATGATGTCGTTGATACCGCCGGCGACGGCGCGCAGATTTTCCGTCTTGGGCGACACGTAGACATCCATCACACGCTGAATTTGATAGTGGTTGACCACCGTCGGCGCTTCGACGCGTTTGATGCTGGTGACGGCATCAAGGAGAGCGACTTCGGGCCGTCCCGCGGCACGCACGGGGATCGCCTTCAAGTCGTCGAGCGTCTTGACCGTGTTTTCGGGGAACTGCACGGTCAGCATGTAGTCGTTGCCACTCTTGGGGTCGACCCAATAGGCCGGCGCGATCATTCCGTTCGAGGTCAGTGCGGTGATGACGTTATCGACGACCTCTTTCTGCGATAGCCCCAATTCGTCGGCACGCTGGCGATTGACGTCGATTTCGAGCGACGGCGCATCGACATCCTGAGGCACGAACACATCGCCCACACCGGGCAGGGCGCGGATTTTGCCGGCGAGTTGTGCCGCCATCGCGGCCGTCTTGTCGAGGTTGGACCCGGCGACCTGGATGTCGATCGGCGCCGGCGTACCCTGGTTGACGATGGCATCGACTAGGCCGCCCGATTGGAAATAGGTCGTCAGCTGCGGCATCTGCTGCTGCAACGCGGTCCTGACCTCGTCCATATAGGTATAGCTGCCGACCGTATGATCTTGCTTCAGACCGACCTGAATGAAGGCGGTATGCGATGCCGTATTGGCCGTGTAGATCGACGACAAGCCCGGCGCGACGCCGATATTCGAGACGATGATATCGAGATCGTGTGGCGACACGATGTGGCGGATGATGCCTTCGACCTGGGCCACATCGTCGTTGGTGAGCTCGATTCGCGTGCCGGTCGGCGCTTTGATCGAGACGACGAACTGGCCCGGATCTGTGCGCGGGAAATAGGCCAAGCCCATCATCGGATAAGTCACGGCAGCAGTGCCGCATAGCGCGAGAAGGATGAGCAGCGTCACGCGCGGCGCCTTTAGAGCGCCGGCGACAAGATGGTCGTAGACGCGCAGAACCGCCTCGAACCCTTGGTTGAAGCTGTGGCTGAAGCGATCGCCCAAAGACGGCTTGTGAGGCGGCTTTTCGCCCTTCGGTGTGGTCTCAAGGACATTGTGGTGCCGGCGGATGAACTTGGCGCAGAACAGCGGCACCACGGTCATCGCCACTACATAGGACGCGAAGAGTGACAGCACGACCGATGTCGCCAGCGCAGTGAACAGGTATTTGCTGACACCGAACAGCAAGGTCACGGGAAAGAAGACGATGGCGGTGGTGATCGTGGCCGCCAGAACCGGCAGAGCGACTTCGCGACCACCCTCCTCAGCTGCCGTCTTCGGATCGGCGCCATGCTCGATGTGGCGAAAGATGTTCTCGAGGACTACGACCGAATTGTCGATCAGGCGGGAGAACGCCAGAGCCAAGCCGCCGAGAATCATCGAGTTGATTGAGTTGCCGCCCGCCGCCAGAACGATAAAAGTGGCCAGCACCGAGAGCGGGATCGATAGGAACGATCCCGCCGTAGCCCGGATGCTGGCCAGGAAGATCAGGATCATCAGGCTGGTCAGCCCGATCCCGATCGCGCCTTCATGGATCAGATTGTTGATCGCATCCTTAACAAAGACCGACTGATCGAACACCACCTTGGTCACGAGCTGCGACGGCACGTCGAACAGATCGGAGATCGCCTTGCGAACGCCGTCGACGATGGCGATCGTGTTTGAATCACCACCCTGCTTGAGGATGGGCAGATAAACCGAAGGCTGGCCATCGACGCGGACCATATTGGTCTGAATTTGCGCCGCGTCACGCGCCTGGCCGATATCGCCGACCGTGACCACAGAGCCATTGACCGACTTCAGCGGGATCTGATTGATCTCGGAGATGTGATCGATCTGGCTGTTGGTGAAGAGGTTGTAGTCGTAGGGCCCCACCTTCACATCGCCGGCCGGCAGAATCAGGTTGGACTGGTTGACCGTATTGACAACATCCATCGCGCTGAGGTGATAGGCATCGAGTTTGGCCGGATCGACATAGACCATGATCTGGCGATACTTGCCGCCGAAGGGTGGGGGCACCGACGATCCGGGCACATTGGCAACCTGGTTGCGCACGTTGAACTGGCCGATATCGTGCAGTGCCGCCTCGTTCAGCCCCTCCGCCTTCAGCGTGATCAGGCACACCGGTAGGCTCGATGCGTCGAACTTCAGCACCACAGGCGGCAAGGTACCAGGCGGCAGGCGTCGCAGATCGGCCATCGCCAGGTTGGAGATGGTGGTGACCGCCGCGTTCGGATCAGTGCCGGGCTGAAAGTAGATCTTGATCAGGCTGACGCCGGGCAGAGACTTCGATTCGATGTGCTCGATGCCGCTGCCCAAGGTGAAGAAGCGCTCGAAGCGGCCCGTGATGTCGTTTTCGATCTCTTCGGCCGGCATGCCCGAATAGAAGGTGGCGACCACTACGACCGGAATCTTGATCGGCGGGAACAGATCGACCGCCATTCGCGTCAGGCTGTTGAGGCCCACAACGCAGATGATCAGGCAGCAGACAACAATCAGATATGGGAATTTGATGGCAAAACGGGACATGGGACGCGATCGATCGTGCTAGGCCGGCGTTCCGCTAATAACCTTTGGCGTCACCTTGGTGCCTGCGATCAGACTCGGATCATGGGCCACCAAGACCATGTCCCCCTCACGTAGCCCGTTGGTGATTTCGACCCAGTTGGGTCCTTCCATTCCCGTCTTCACCGCGACGTCTTCGAGGCCGCCCTGCTTGTCGACGACCCAAACATGCGGCTTGTCGCCGCCGGCCAAAGCGGCAACAGGCACAGCCAGAACATGATCACGCGCATCGAGACCCAGTTCGGCCGTCGCGTACATCCCGGGCTTGAGATGCAAATCGGCGTTTGGAATGTCGACTTCGGTGTGCATGGTGCGCGTATCCGCTGTCACCGAGTCGGACATACGCGCCACCTTGCCTTGTAGCGTTTCATTGGTCGCCTGAATTCTCACCGTCACCGGCGTGCCGGGTTCGACCTGACCGGCGATCGATTCCGGCGTCTGGAACACCAGGCGCAGACGATAATTGTCAGAGACCTTCACCAGCGGGATCGCCTGGGTCGCTGAATTGGTACCGAGTTGAATGAGCGCGCCAGGATCAACGAAGCGCTTGACCACGATACCGTCGAACGGCGCGCGGATCGTCGAATAGGCCAATAGGACATTGGCGTGATCGAGATTGGCCTTGGCCATCTCGAAGCCAGCCTGCGCCTTGTCGACATCGGACTGAGCGAGCAAACCCGGCGTCTTCTTGATCACCGACTGGATGCGGTCATAGTCGAGCTTGGCAATGCGATAGGCCGCCTCCAGGCGCGCCAGATCGGCTTCCTCTTCTGGCAGCTCCAGCGTCGCCAGAACCTGGCCGGCTTTGACATGATCGCCGTAGTCGACGGTGATCGTCTTCAGATAGCCGGATACCTTGGCGTAGACATCATCGGCGACATAGGGATCGAGTTCGGCAACCAGGGTCACCTTACGCGACAGATCACGGCGGGTGACGGGGCTGACCGCGACAACGGGCAAAGCCTTGGGCGCCTCGGCCACCGGCGGCTGCTCGGTGGCCGTAAAGGCGCGCGGCGCGAAGACCAGCGCGGAGCCGGCAATCGCGATGAGGCTGACACCAGCCAGCAGGAACATCTTGGAACGGCGAGTCATCGCTTCAAATGGTCCTTATCATCGTATCGGACCCCATCCGTCAGGCGAGACATCGCAAGTCAGCATCGGGGGTGGTCGAGTCAACGCCACCCTCATCTCGCAGAGGCAGATTTAGCTGCCGCTGCCGAGCGTCACCATTAAATTCGGCTTTATTTCCAGGGCTAACCGCCGAAAGCGCCCGGCTTCCGGCGGTTAGAATTCATGATCACACAGCGGTTTGGGTGATCAACTTCGTATTCAGGAAGGCTTCCAACGCTTCGGCACCGCCCTCGCTGCCAAAGCCCGAATCCTTGATGCCGCCGAAGGGGATTTCCGGCAGGCCGAGGCCCTGGTGGTTGATCGAGACCATGCCGCTTTCAATCTGTGCACCGAGCTTGGCCACCGTCTTGGCCGAGCCGGCATAGGCATACGCGGCCAATCCGTATTCGAGGCGATTGGCTTCGGCCACGGCTTCATCATAGCCATCGAAGCGATTGATGATCGCCAATGGGCCGAAGGGCTCCTCGTTCATGATCACAGCGGAGGTTGGGACATCGGTCAGCACTGTTGGCTCAAAGAAGAAGCCTTTGTTGCCGATCCGCTTGCCGCCGATACGCAGTTTTGCACCCTTGGCCACAGCGTCGGCCACGAACGACTCCATCGCCTCGACGCGACGGAGATGGGCGAGCGGCCCCATCGTCGTATCGGCGTCGAGACCGTCGCCAACCTTCACCTCGCGCGCGGCGGAGACGAACTTGTCGACGAAGGGCTCGTAGGCCTTCTGCTGGACGAGGATACGCGTCGGCGCCACGCAGATCTGGCCGGCATTGCGGTATTTGTGGAACGACAGCGTCTTCGCCGCGAAATCGACATCAGCGTCATCGAACACCAGCGCCGGTGCGTGACCACCAAGCTCCATCGTGATTCGCTTCATGTGCTCCCCGGCCAGCGCCGCCAACTGCTTGCCGACGCGGGTCGAGCCGGTGAAGCTGACTTTGCGAATCACCGGATGCGGGATCAAATACGACGAGATCGCGCCCGGATCGCCGAAGACGAGATTGATCACGCCGGCGGGCACACCAGCATCGGCGAAGGCACGCACCAACTCGGCGCAGGAGGCCGGGGTATCTTCAGGCCCCTTGAGGATAATGCTGCAGCCGGCCGCCAAGGCACCAGAGATCTTGCGCACGGCCTGGTTGATCGGGAAGTTCCAGGGCGTGAAGGCGGCGACTGGGCCGACCGGCGTCTTCACCACCATTTGCTGAATACCATCGGCGCGCGACGGCACGAGGCGGCCATAGGCGCGGCGTCCCTCTTCCGCGAACCAGTCGATCAGATCGGCGCCCGATAGCGCTTCGCCGCGCGACTGCGACAACGGCTTGCCCTGCTCCAGCGTCATGATGCGCGCGATCGCATCGGCGCGACTGCGCAGGATCACCGCCGCTTGACGCATGATGCCATAACGCTCAAACGCGGAAACGCGGCTCCAGGTCTTGAAAGAGCGATCGGCCGCGGCAAGCGCTTTGTCGAGGTCGGCCGTGGTGGCGCTGGCGACTACGCCGATCTTGCTGCCGGTAGCGGGATTGATCACATCAATCGCGGCGCCGCCGGAGCCTTTGCTCCAGGCGCCATCGAGAAACAATTGTACATCCGCATAGGGGCTGCCTGCCGTGTCCTGCTCCCGTTCCAACACCTTGGTCGACATGGCAAATCCCTCCCGGTCTCTATGTGGTTCACCTGAAGTAATATGGCAGCGGCGCGGCTACAAGAGCCCTCACCTCAGGCCAGCATCGACGGTAAGGCATTGCTTGGTGACCATGCCGCTATCGTCGGCGGCCAGAAATAGCGCCACGCGGGCAATATCCTCGGCGACCAGGACCCGTTTAATCCCCTGCCGCTTCACAATCGCCGCAATATCGTCGTCATTGAGCCAAAGCTTCCTTTGTCGCTCGGTGATGACCGCGCCTGGGGCGATAGCATTGACCCGGATGTTCTCTGACCCGAATTCGTTGGCGAGGCTATGGGTCAGCCCAACCACCGCGGCCTTGGCGCTGGAATAGATCGCCATCCGCTGCCCGCCGGCCATCCAGGCGATCGAACTGAAATTGATGATCGCCCCATGCCCCAGCTTGCGCATCTGCTTGCGTGCCGCCTGGGCGGCGAAGAACTGGTGGCGCAGATTGACGCCCATCGATCGATCCCAATATTCGACCGTCACGTCATCGATATTGTGGCGGTCGTCATTGGCCGCGTTGTTGACCAAAACCGCAATCGGTCCCACCTCCTGCTCGACGCGGGCCATGGCGGCCTGAAGTGAAGGGATGTCGAGCAGATCGCAGCGCAGGAACCACGGCCGATGCGCAACGTGAGACAGGCTCTGGATCAGCGCGTCCGATGCCTCGACGGCGATATCGATGAAAGCCACGCGCGCACCTTGTTCGGCAAAGGCCTGGACCATCGAAGCGCCGATACCCGACCCGCCACCGGTGATGAAAACGACACGGTCCTTCAGGCTGGGATAGTTTGCCAGTTTCATGGTTCTCTCTGTTGGCGTTAGCGTTGCAGTAGGTGTTCGGAAGACGGATCGAACAAACACACTTTCCGCATGTCAATGGCGAGCGACGCCTTCTCGCCGATCTTCGGCGTGGCGTCGGACGGAAAGGTCGTGATTACTTCGCGGTCGCCGACACGAACCAGAACCATCGTTTGCGCCCCTGTTGGCTCGACCACATCGATCACCGCCTCAAGGGTTCTGACCTCAGCACCCGAAGCGATACCGTTGTGGAGATGAGGCCCAATGCTCTCAGGCCGTATGCCGACGACAACTTTCTGCCCCGTCGATACGGCGCGCGCCCAATCCGCTGAGAGCGGCAGCCGCGCCTGACTCCCATTCGCCGCCGAAAGCTGTGCCGCCGGACGGCCATTGTCGGCCACGATCTCGGCGGGCAGGAAGTTCATCGCCGGGGAACCCATGAAACTGGCGACGAACATATTGGCCGGCCGGTCGTAAACCGTGCGCGGTTCGGCGAATTGCTGCACGGCCCCCTGGTGAAGAACGGCGATCCGCGACGCGAGAGTCATCGCTTCGACTTGGTCATGAGTCACATAGACGGTCGTCTTGCCCAGGCCCTGGTGCAGCTTCTTGATCTCGGTACGCATTTCGACGCGCAGCTTGGCATCGAGATTCGAGAGTGGTTCGTCGAACAAGAAGAGTTGCGGATCACGGACCAGTGCGCGGCCCATGGCGACGCGCTGCCGCTGCCCGCCCGACAATTGTCCGGGGCGGCGATTGAGCAGCATGTCGATATGCAAAAGCGACGATACGCGCGCCACAGCCGCATCGCGCTCGGCCTTGGGCACGTTGCGCGACTCCATACCGAAGGTAATGTTCTCGCGGACAGTCATCGTCGGATAGAGCGCATAGGACTGGAACACCATCGCGATGTTGCGGTCCTTGGGCGGCATGGTGTTGACCAGCCGGTCGCCGATGCGAATCTCGCCTTCGGTCACGGTTTCGAGCCCAGCGATCATCGCCAGCAATGTCGATTTGCCACAGCCCGAAGGTCCGACGAGGACGACGAATTCGCCGGTTTCAACTTCAAGATCGACGGATTTCAGCACTTCGACAGGGCCGAATCGTTTGGTCAGGCGACGGACGGAGAGTGAAGCCATGATCTTACTTGATTGCTCCCTGAGTCAGGCCGCGCAGGAAGTACCGGCCGCCGAAGAAGTAGATCAGGAGCGGCGGCAAGGCGCCAATCAGCACCGCCGCGCTTTCGACATTGTATTCATGCACCGACGTGCCGGCCGTCGCGAGGCCGATCAACGCCGCCGTGATCGGCTGCCCCGATCCCGACGAGAAGACCAAGCCGATCAGGAAGTCGTTCCAAATGCCCGTGAACTGCCAGATCACGGTCACGATCAGGATCGGCGGCGACAGCGGCAATACGATCTTGCGGAAGATGCGCCAGAACCCAGCACCGTCGATGCGTGCGGCTTTGATCAGGTCCTCAGGAATGCCGACATAGTAGTTACGGCAGAAGAGCGTAGTGAAGCTGAGCCCCTGGATGCAGTGGATCAGCACGAGACCGCCGATCGTGTTGGTGAGGCCGAGCGAGCCCAGCGTGATGGCCCAGGGCAGCAACACCATCTGCCCGGGCATGAATACGCCGAGCGTGATGGCGCCGAACAGAATCTCCGAGCCGCGGAAGCGCCACATCGATAGGATGTAGCCGTTGATGGCACCAATGATCGTCGAGATGATCGTGGCCGGGATCGTCATCTCCAGCGAATTGTAGAAGAACGGCGCGATGCCGTTGCAGCCGCCGCTGACGCAGAATTTATTCCAGGTCACGCCCCAGTGATCGAGTGAAAAGGCCAGCGGAATAGCGATCAACCCACGATGCGCGATGTCATCCAAATCGCGGAACGAGTTCAGGATAATCACCAGAAGCGGCAGGATGGCGTAGATGGCCACTGCGATGAGAATGACATAGACACCGATGCGTGCCCGGCGGTAACGCCATCCGGCCACAGCCGCCATTGGATCGTAAGCAGCGACCTCAGACACGGGCCACCTCGCGCCGGCGCTGATAGTTGCGCCACAGACCATAGGGCACTAATACCGCGGCCAGAGCGAGCAGGATCATGATCGCGCCGGCTGCGCCTTCGGCCAATTGCCCGCGCTGGAACATCAGGTCGTAGACATAAATCGCTGGCACCTGCGTCGAGATACCCGGGCCGCCGGTGGTCAGGGCTTGAACGAGGTCGAAGGTTTTGATCGCGAATTGCAGCAACACCACCAACGCGGCGATGATGATCGGCCGGATCGACGGGATAATGATACGGCGATAGATGCGCGCCATGCTGGCCCCATCGATCTGCGCCGCTTTGATCAGGTCCTGATCGACCGAACGCAATCCGGCGAGAAACAGAACCATGCAAAAGCCGGCGTGGTTCCAGATGCCGGTGATCACGACCGTATAGATCGCCATGTCGCGGCTGGCGATCCAGTCGAAATGGAAACCAGCCCAGCCCCACCCGTGCACCATGGCCTCGATGCCCGAGGCAGGATTGAATATCCAACGCCACACCGTGCCGGTGACGACGAAGGACACAGCCACAGGATAGAGATAGATCGTGCGCCACAACGCCTCGGCGCGGACACGCTGATCGATGATGATGGCCAGCGCCAGGCCGATCACGGCCGTGCCGGTCACATAGAGCGTACCGAAGATGAAGAGGTTGGTATAGGCGATCGTCCAACGATGGTTTTGCCAGAGCTCGCCGTAGTGTTTGAAGCCGACGAATTTGTAGTCGGGCAACAGCGACGAGTTGGACAGCGAGATCCAGATCGTCCAAGCCGAGAACAGAAAAACGTAGAGGAAAGTCGCCAGCAGCGACGGCGTCAGCACGATCTGCGGCAACCAACGGGCTGCCCGCTCGCGCAGCACACCATGCGAAACGGTGTTGCTTTCCGTAGAAATCGATGAGGCTGTCATGTCGGCCCAACTAGAAAGTGGAACCGGCCACCAGACAACAGTCCGGCGGCCGGCCCTGTGTTGAACTATTGTTGAGCCTCGACCGCGTCGGCCATCTTCTGCGCTGCGTCTTTCGACGGCATGCTCGGATTGGCCTCGAACTCGGTGATGACCTCCATCATCGCACCACGATACTTCTGCAGCACGGTCATGTTATGGGCCATGCTGCGCACCAAGGTGCCGGCTTTGATCGAGTCCTGCAGGTCCTTCTGCGAAGTCTGCTGACACGGGTTCCAACCGGCTCCACTGAGGTCGACGTCCAGGCGTGCCGGGATCGAACCCTTGGCCTGGTTGAAGATCACCTGGAAGTCCTTCGACATGATCAGATGCGCCAGTAACTTCTGACCCGCGATGTAGTCCGGATCCTTCTGGGTGAAGAACACGACCGAGTCGGAATTGAGGATGAAGCCGGGCTTGCCGGAATTATTCGGCGCGCGCGTGCAGAGATAATCCTCGCCGTATTTGAACTTATTAGCGTTGAGCGTGCCGATCGACCAGTCGCCCATGATGTAGAAGCCGGACTCGCCCTTCGCCATCATGTTAAGCGCGGCATC
Organism: Magnetospirillaceae bacterium; assembly: GCA_036490215.1. Lineage (GTDB taxonomy): Bacteria > Pseudomonadota > Alphaproteobacteria > Rhodospirillales > Magnetospirillaceae > JASHSH01. Next base: position 54,143 of record DASXEH010000063.1, on the reverse strand, counting down.
CCAGTCGCGCCCCTGGCGGCCCTTGTCTGTATAGCTCAGCAAAGTGCGGTACTCGTCGAACGCCTTTTGCATGCCCTCACTGTTGAGCGCTTTGAGATCACCCTCGACGAAGGCCTTGCGGAACAGATCGATGTCCATACCGTAGACGATCGTCTCGAAGAAGGTGGCGTCGATCCAGTCAGCCGCCGCATAAGCGACCGGCGTGGCGATGCCTGCCTTCTTCAGTTTTTCGCAGTCCTCGTTGAACTCTTCCCAAGTCTTCGGCATCTCCTTGATGCCGGCCTTGTCGAGCGCCTTCTTGCTGCCCCAGAGCCAGTTGATGCGGTGGATGTTCATCGGCACCGCAACCCAATTACCCTTGGGCTTCATCACCGGAAGCAGTTCCGGCGCGACAGCCTTATCCCAGCCTTCCTCATTGGCAATCGGATCGAGATTGGCGGTCTTACCCGTCTCGTTCCATTCAGCGATTTCGGGACCTTTCAACTGCACGGCCGGCGGTGCATTGCCGGCCACCACATCGGCGCGTAGCTTGGCCAAGGTGTTGGCCGTATGACCGGCGATCGACGTGGCCTGCCATTTACCGCCGGCGGCGGTAAACATATCGCCCAGCTTGGCGATCGCCGCCGCGTCGGAACCAGTGTCCCATTGTGACAGGAAGTTCGTTTTAGGTTCGGCCTGTGCCGCGGCCGACGCAAACAGTCCAATGCTCAACGACAGCGCGGCAATCGCCGTGCAACCACGCATTCTCATGTTGCTCCTCCCTTGCAATGTTGGTCCGCCCCTCTGTCCGTGACGATGGCGTCAGGCGACGATGAGCGTTTGTTTTATCGTCGTTTCCTCTATCCTTTAGTCTTCACGGAACGCACGCATTGACCCGATGAACTGACCTCGGGTCTGGGCCTAGGCTTTCATGGCCTGACGTGCCGCATCGAGCGCGGCCCGGCCGCCACCGGCCAGAAGTTCGAGATCGGAGGTGACAAGCATCAGCTTTACGCCGCGCGCGATCTCCTTTTTCATATTCGCCGGCGGCGTATTAACACCGAGGCAAATCGGCAAGCCCTTGGCCGCCGTCTTGGTCATGATCGTATCGAGCGCCCCTTTGATGGTCGGATGATCTTTTTGGCGGAACAGGCCGGCTGTGCCCGACAGGTCATTGGGGCCTATACAGATCGCATCGATGCCGGGGACCGCCAGATACTCATCCAGCACCCCGACCGTGGCGATATCCTCGATCTGCGGCATGACGAAAATCCCGTCATTGGCGGCGGCGACATAAGCATCGACGTCGCGATAATAGTTCGACGCGCGCCGCGGTCCGAAGCCGCGCGCACCGACCGGCGGATAGCGGCAGGCCGAAACCAGCGCCTTGCACTCGGCCACGGTACGCACCATCGGTGCCAGGATGCCTTCGACGCCCATGTCAAGAAGCTGCTTGATGCGCACGTGGTCGTTCCACGGCACACGCACGATCGGCATCGTGTCGGTGCCGTTGAGCGCCATCAACGCCATCTGCATGGTTTCGAGATCCCAAGGCGAATGCTCGGTGTCGTAGAGCAGAAAGTCGAAACCGATGCGCCCCATGATCTCGGACACAGCCGGATCATTCATGCTGACCCAGGCACCGGTTACCACTTCCTTCTTGCGCAGCCGTTCCTTGAACTTCAGCGCGCGGCGCAGAATGCCATTGTTGGCGCCGCTTCCCAAACCTTCTGCTTCAGACACGGAGCTCCTCCTCGCTTTCGATCTTCGACTTGTCGAGTTCCATGCCGACACCCGGCCCGGTCGGTATGTGGATCGAACCTTTGACCGGCCAGGGCGGATTCTTGAGGAAGAACATGTTCACGTCGTTCCACTTCACCAGATATTCCTGATACGGCGTGTGCATCGGCGACTGCGTCACCGAGAAGTGAATGCCGATCGGCGTCGAATGACCGTGCGGGATGCAGATCAGATCATGCGCCGTGGTCAGCGTGGCGATCTTCAGCGTTTCCGACAGGCCGCCGCACCAATACGGATCGGGCTGATAGATATCGAGCGCACCCTTCTCGAGGAAGCGCATGAAGTTCCAGCGTGTGTATTCGTGCTCGGCGCCCGAGAGCGGAATGCGCGTCTTGGCCTTGAGCTTGACGTGACTCTCGATCCGGTCGGGCATGAAACATTCTTCGATCCAGCGCGGCCGGTACTCTTCGATGCGCGACGTAAAGTCGACGGCATAATCAAAATTTAGGCTCTGCCAGCAATCGATCATGATGTCGTAGTCATCGCCCAGGGCTTCGCGTAGCGTTTTGACCAGAGCGACATTGCGCTTCAGCCCGTCATGGCCACTCATCGGCCCGTGACGAATGAACCACTTCTGCGCGGTAAAGCCCTTTTCCTTGCAGGCTTGCGCACGCTCGCGCACCTTGCCGAGATCCTCGACCGCGTAGCCAAGCATACTGGCATAGGCGGGGATCGACTCGCGCGTCGGCCCACCCAGGATACGCCAGACCGGCTGGTTGAAGGCTTTGCCCTTCAGATCCCAGAGCGCGCAATCGATAGCCGACAAGGCGATCATCGGATCGCCCTGCCGACCATGCACCTGCCGGCGATGCATGATGTCCCACAGATACTCGATGGCCAGCGGATCGCGGCCGATGATCTGGGGAGCGAGCTGAGTCAGGATCAGACGGGCCGGATCGGCGGCAATCGGCCCTCCGCAGCCGACCACGCCGTCATCGGATTCGATATCGACGAAGAATTGCGTCAGCTTGAGGTGCTTCCCATCAGTCTGCTTCCCACCATGCGCTTCAAGCCCTGCACCTTCGGCACGGAATTCGGGATAAACGTCGATCGGCCGCAGCAGCCGCTCTTCCCAGAATGTCCCGTCGGTCGGCATCGTGCCGAGGACTTTGCGGACGCGCACGCTTTTGATCTTCATGGACCGACGATACTCCCCGTCTTTCAGGCTGCGCCCGGTACCGGCGCGTCTTGAGTCTGATTGCTCGTTCCGAACATGAATCGATAGCTGTTGTAGACATGGCTGGTGAGATGGGCGATCGCGTCAGCATCGTCGCCCGCGCGCATCGACTCGAGAATGCCGCGGTGATGATACTGCGATTGCGCGATCTGGTCCTGGGTTGTGGTCAGTCGATACCGGATCGCACGAATGCGACCCGAGATACGCTGATAGGCATCGATCAATTCGCGATTGTCGCTGGCGCGCACCAAGGTCTCGTGAAACGCCGTGTCGTGAGATTGGTAAGCCGCAGGACCGAGATGAATGGCGGCCTCAGCGGCTTCGACCTGGTTCGCCAGCCCATCGACCAGTCGGCGCCGATCATGCTTGATCGCGACCCGCATCGCACCAGTTTCCAGAACTTCGCGAAGTTCCGAAATCTCACGCAGTTCGGTCAGATCGTATTGGAAAACGAAGGTGCCGCGCTGCGGCTTCACCTCAACCAGCCGCTCGGCGGCAAGGTGGAGGAACGCCTCGCGCACCGGCGTCCGGCTGACGCCCAATTGTTCGGAGAGCGCGTTTTCCGACAGTTGGTCTCCCAGCTGGAGTTTGTCGGTGATGATCAGGTCGCGAATCTGATCGAGCACGAGTGTCGTGAGCGAGCGCGGCCGGCTGATCGGGGAAGTGACTTGAGCGGTGCGCGTCTTCTCATCGCTCATCGCATTCATGTCACCGGCGTCTGCGCGCCGCGCCCTTCGAACCATGAGACCAGGTTGCCGAGCACGCACTCACCCATGGCGCGCATCGTTTCCTCGGTGGAACTCGCCACATGCGGCGTCATCACCACATTGTCGAGCCCACGCAGCACTTCAGGCACGTTAGGCTCGGCGTCGAATACGTCGAGACCGGCAGCCCCGAGACGCCCATCCCGCAGCGCCTCGATCAAGGCCGGCTCCTCGACCAGCCAGCCGCGGGCGATATTGACGAAGATGCCGCGCGGCCCCAACGCTTCGATGATCGCGCGGTTGATGATCGGCGGGTTCGCCCCGCGCGGTCCACCGGCGGCACAGAGGAACAGAATGTCGCATTCGCGCGCCATCGATACCGCATCGTCGAAACGGCGATAAGGGACCTTGCGGTCGATCGGATCGACATAGCGGATATCCGCCTTGAATGCCTGAAGACGATTGGCGACCTCGACGCCGATACGTCCCAAACCGATGATGCCTGCGCGCATGCCCGTCAGCTTGCGTCCCAGCGGCATGCGCTCAGGACCCCATTTGCCGGCGCGAATGAAGCGATCGCCCCGCGCGATCTGGCGGCAGGCCCCCAGTGCCAACGCGATCGCCAAATCGGCCACGTCGTCATACAGCATCGGGGTGGTGGTGATGACGATCTTACGCTGACGGCACAACGCAAGATCGGTGGTCTCGAGGCCGACGCCGTTGATCGCGCAGATCTCGAGATTGGGCATCAACTCGATTTGTTTGGTCGGAAGCCCGGCCATCCCATGGGAGGCCGCGCCGCGGATACGCGATCCGACCTCGCGCAACAGCGCCAGAGGATCGGACGCCTCATAGACCCGATGGCATTTGAACCGCCGCTCGAGTTCGGCCAGCACCTCGGGCCGCTGCGCTCCGACGAGCGCAATCTCAATGTTATCGGTCTGCACGTTTCCTCTCCGATGCCGCTGCTTATTTAGTGGTGCAACGGTCAATCCCTCTAGAATGATAACTTGTATGTTACATGACACAAGCCAGAAAGCGCCGAAGGGCGTGACTTTTCAGAGGCCATCCGGACAGCTGGGAGAAAACCGGCCCCAGGAAAATTACACTTTCAAATCCAGGCATTCTTATAAACAATCAAATATTGTGACTCCACAACAATAGACTAATAAATACTGTTATACAGGAGCCTAAATGCCTGGACAGCCCGTGCGGATCGCGATCATCGGTGCCGGCTTCACCGGCACTGTCCTCGCCGTCCATCTGCTGCGGACCGTTCAAGCGCCCATCAAAATCTTGCTGTTCGATCGTCGCGGAACTTTCGGTCGCGGCCTTGCCTATTCCGCCCACAACCCGCGCCATCTGCTGAACACGCGTGTCTCGAACATGAGCGTGTTCGAGGACGACCCGCACCATTTCATCCGCTGGCTCTGGGCCAACGACTCGATCTATGGGGAGACGCCGGGCGTTCCGCCGTCGGGGCATGCTTTCGTCTCGCGCGCGACTTACGGCGCCTATGTAGAAGACGTATTCCTCTCCGCGGTTCGCGCGGCCGAGGATCGGCGCATCAAGATCGTGCAGGCAGTCGACGATGTCGTCGATCTTCAGCCGGCCGGAGACAGCGTGACTTTGACCCTGGCGGATCGACAAACCGTCGACGTCGACTTCGCAATATTGTGCTTCGGCAATTTTCCGCCCAACCCGCCTTTTCCTATCGATGCAACGCTGTACGACTCGGGCCGATGTATCATCGATCCTTGGAACGAAAACGCGATTGGCCGGATCGGCCAACACGATTCGGTCGTGATTGTCGGCACCGGCCTTACGATGGTCGATGTGGCGATCGATCTCGATGCGCGCGGACACGCGGGCCCCATCCACGCGCTGTCCCGGCATGGGTTGCTGCCCCTGCGCCACGAATTGACGCGCAGCTACCCCCTCTTCCTTGACAAAGAGAGCCTGCCCCTTTCGATCGCGACATTGATGAAACGGGTTCGACGCGAGATCCGGCGTGCCGCCGCATTCGAATACGATTGGCGGTGCGCCATGGATGCGTTGCGGCCGATCATTCAGGATATCTGGATCACCATGCCCGAAGCCGAACGGCGGCGTTTCCTCCGCCATCTGCGCCCGTACTGGGACATCCATCGTCATCGTATGGCGCCCTCGATCGCCGATCAGATCGAGAATTGGCGGCGCTCCAGTCGCCTGACGATCGAGGCCGGCCGTATTCTTGGTGCAACGTTTGATGATGGGCAGGTGCATGTCGCATATCGTCCGCGGAATTGCGCCGATCGGGTGACTGCGGCTGCCGATTGGATGATCAACTGTGCGGGGCCAGAGTACGATTATCGGCGCGTCGATCATCCGCTGGTGCAGAGTCTTTTCGCGTCCGACATCGCACGGGCAGACTCTTTGGCACTCGGCCTCGATTTATCCCCGCGTTCGGCGTTGATCGACGCAGACGGCAAAGCCTCTCGACGCCTCTTCGCCCTTGGTCCGCCAACCCGTGGGTTGCTGTGGGAATCGACAGCCGTGCCCGACATCAGGAAACAGTGCGCGCGTTTCGCCCGGCAACTCGGCGAAGACATCGCGCGCATCGCAGTCGAGTTTCCGCCCGATTAGCGCCATCAAGGGCACATAGCCCATCGAAGAAGAAGCGGCTACCATCGCTCGTGATGCTCCATAAGCAAAGAGCAAGCGACAGTATGGGAGAGAAGCGATGAGTGTGCGTATGGGAATCGTCGGCGTCGGCATCATGGGCGCCGATCATGCTCGCACATTGGTCTCACAGGTTCCGGGCGCCACGCTTCAGGCGCTCTACGATGCCGATATCGCACGTGCCAAGACCCTGGCCGCCGAGACCGGTACCGCCGCGATCGCGAGCGACCCGACGGCCCTGATCAATGATCCATCCGTCGACGCCATCATCATCGCGTCACCGGACGCGACTCACGCCCCCCTCACTATCGCCTGCCTCGCGGCCAAGAAGCCCGTTCTTTGCGAAAAACCTCTGGCGCCGACCACCCGCGACGCGCTCGAAGTTGTCGCCGCTGAGACCAGGCTCGGAAAACAGCTGGTGCAGATCGGCTATATGCGACGTTTCGACCCGTCCTATGTCGAGCTCAAAGAGAAACTTGGCTCAGGGCAGCTCGGCAAAGCGCTCATCTTCCACTGCGTCCATCGCAATGTCTCCGCGCCCGATTGGTTCGACTCGAAAATGGCGATCGGCAATTCGGCCGTTCATGAGTTCGACATTGCCCGCTGGGTTCTGGATACCGAGTTGGCGAGTGTCCAAGTCTTCAAACCGAAACCAGCCGTTGCGGATTCGTCGGGGGCTCCGGTCTTCCTGGTCCTCGAATCGGCAACCGGCCAGCTCGTCAACATCGAGGTCTTCAACAATGCAACCTACGGCTACGATGTTCGCGGCGAGGTCGTCTGCGAAAAAGGCACCGTGTCATTGCGTGGGCCGCTCCGCACGGAGACCAGCCTCGCCTTCGCGCAAAGCACGACCTATCCGGCAGATTGGCGTCCGTGGTTCGCCGATGCGTATCGACTGCAACTCCAAGCCTGGATCAAATCGATCCAGAACGGCACCTCAGCGGGCGCAAGCGCGTGGGACGGATATGTCGCCGGAGCCGTAGCCGAGGCCGGCGTTGCGTCATTGGCAGCCAACAATCGCGTTGCGATCCAACTGCCGGATAAGCCCGCGCTTTACAACGGCACATGACGACGCTGCAAACGATATTGGCCGGCGTTGAGATCGCCATCGAAACGTTCTCTCTGGCGATGGATGATGCCGCAATCGAAGCCTTGCGGCGCGACATCACCGCCGATGAATCGACCAAGATCGCGCGCCTGATCTCGCCTCAAAAGCAGCGGCGCGCCATCGCGGCACGCGGCCAATTGCGACGGATCCTGGGAACTCGGCTCAACTGCGCGCCATTGACGGTGCCGTTGGGCATCGGCACCCATGGCAAACCCTATATCGCCGAGCCATCGGCATCCCTTCACTTCAACCTCGCGCATAGCGGCGATGCAGCGGTGTTGGCGATCTGCGGCGACACCGAAATCGGAATCGATATCGAACCGTTGCGCGATATCGATCTCAATATCGGCCGGGCGATCCTGAGCGCACAGGAGCAGTTGGCGCTCGACGCGATCGAATCTTCGTCCCGTTCTGCGCGATTGCTCGAGCGATGGACAATGAAGGAAGCTGTACTGAAGGCCGTAGGCTGCGGATTTCAGCGCACGCCAACATCGTTCGATCTCGGGTCCTTCGACAGCGATCACCCGGTATCGATTGCCGCCGCGCCATTCGACGCGCACGGGACAATTATCGTAACCCGATTAACCGATCTCTGGCCGGGCCATGCCGTGTCCCTCGCCGTTCATATCGCGTAGATAGCCCTACGCACGCGGTGCGTTACGCTTCTCCACCGCAACCGGCTTGAACGTGGTGATACCGTTGTCCCACTGATCGACGAGGGCGCGCTGCTTCCCGACCAGATTGGCTTTTCGCCGTCTGAGACTGGCTGCGATGATGCCGCGCGCCACCGCCGGCATGGCCAAATACAGGAACCACCCTAATGCGGCGGCAGCATAGGCGACGAGAATTGGAGCGACTGTCCGCAACTGCGCCGTCGCGTAACTTAAGGTGTGATCCGACGACCACAAATCCAGCAGCCAGTTCGATAGGCCGGCGAAATTCAGCCAGCCTACCGAGATCCATACGCCCTTCTCTTTGCGGCCGGCAAAAGCGGCGCCCACTGTCGGCAACATGCCGATTCCTAGCAGCAGCAGAGATTCAGATGAATAGGCCGCCAAAAGACCGAGAAGAGAGAGTCCGAAAACCAGCATCAGCAACGGGCTTATGAGCGGACGATCCTCTTTTCCGCTTGCCGATCGCCGACCTTTGGTTGCCGCCAGGCTACTCATTGCTTCATCACCGCCAAAGCGACCACCGTTGCCAAGGCGAGCCCCATCGAGATCAGGGCAGAAGCGCGTCGCGCGGCATCCGCCGCTTTGTCGTCGTGGTTGGAAAGGTCGCGATCGATTTGGTCGATCCGGTCCGCCATATGGTGCCACTCGCGGCTGGCCTGGTCATAGCCGACGCGATCTTTCGCCCGCTCATCGGGATCGTCGAGCAGCCGGAACATCGCCACCAAATCACCGCGCCCGGCCGGCTCCTCGAGGTTGCGTTCCAAATCGCGGCGGCGGCGCTGGCTGTGATAGCCATTGAGAATCGGCTTCACCAAACCGGCGACCAATCCAGCAAGTCCACCAAGCGCCTTAGGCCCCAGACGCCATTGCAGCGTGGCCAAAAGATTGAGCATCCCGAGCACTGACCGCTCAGAGGATGAGTCGGCGATTTCCGACATCTGGCGCTCGATGTCGAATGTCGTGCGCGCACCAATAAACGCGGCTACATGGCGATCGATCGGCCAGGCTTTTTTGCTGTTCGCAGCCTTGGCCGCGATATCCAGGGCCGGCAAAAGATTGCGGATATCGATGACGAATTCCTTGGCGACGAGCGGGCTCTGGCAGGGCATCGACTCGTTAAGCGCATAAAGCACGCGCTCGATACCGTTGCCCAGTGTCGGCTTTGCCAAATACTCGGCCATCAATTTGAGCTTGCCGTCGAGTTCGATATCGCCATCGGAAGGCTCGCGCGTATCGAGCCAGGCCTTCTGCACCTCGCGCCGGAATACCCGGGCGATGGCGTTGACATCGGTGCCATTGGCCACCGTAACCGCCAGCATCGCACCGATGCCCCTCGGCACGACAGAGGCCGCTCTCAGGCGAATTGGCGCCAGAGGATCAAGAATGAGACAGACCCGGCACAGCAGCGCGTCGTCGGCAAGGCTGCGTTCGAGTGGGCTGCCTTTCGCATTGTCGACGGCCTTTCCCACCGCATCGGCCATATCCTCCGCGGCGAGCGCGCGCCTCAGCCATTGCTCAAGCTGTCCACTCGCCACGACCGGAATCGCCGCATCCCAATGGCCGCAGAACGCGATAGCCAGCTCGCGGACGGAAAAGTACTCGACCCCGATGAATTCGAATCCGCGCACCGCGCGTTTCTCGATACGCGATTGCGAGGCAGGCCGCCTTTTGCCCGCAATCCATTCGTCAAGCGCTGCCTGAGTCCATCGCGATTTCGGATCGTCGGTCAGAAGCCCTCGGATCATCTCGATCAAATGGATCGGGATGGTTTCTGCTCGAACGATCGCGGCAAAGCTGCCCTCTGTAATTTTCGACCGGATGAGATCTTGAGCGTTGAGGCTGCTCACTGGGCCGCGGCCTTGCAACAGGATGAACATCGAGGCGCCGAATGCATAAAGATCGTCGGCCGCGCTGCCATTGCCACGGCCTGCGGGATGGGCCAAAGCCGATTCGATTGTTTCAACCACTGTGGGTTGATCGAATGCCGGCGGCGCCGCAGCACAGTCACCGAGCACGATCGCCTGCCGTTCGGCGGTAGCCCAATACATGTTGGTCGGCCGGATGGCGCGATGCGCGAGACCGTGTTTCGCAAGCTGACGCATCGCCCCGGCAATCGGCACGATGACCTTCTTCATCAGTTCGCTACCGTCGATTCGCGCGAAATCGCTGGTCATGGCCGCCATGATGCGGCCGCCAAGAGGCCGCTCGTAGATGAGCGCCATCGCCTTGCGGCTGTAAGGCGGCCAATCGACCACGCCATATTCAACCAAGGTCATCAGCCCGGGCGTCTCGATTCCTTTCAACGCGCGCAGAGCATCAAGACGGCATGGGATCGACGGATCGACGATCAACGCAACGAGTGGGGTGGACGAACCAAACCCGTCGAGCGTCACGAAGGCTTGGGCAGTACCGGTCGAAAAATCAGAGAGCGGATCAGCCGTGATCTGGTAGCGCTCCTTCAGCACCGCCAGAAACCGACCATTGCTGTGACGGCCGTCACTCATGTCGCACTCGAATCTGCCCAACCGTGCAGCACATCTCCACGCCAGCGCGCCACTGACGCCGCGCTACGAGGGTGATGCAAAGAACGTATGAGCAATCTGTACTGGACATCCGAATGAGCGCTCGAGCTAATACAATAAAAGGCGACGCACTAGAATGTACTTGTAGGAAATCCGATGGCAGAGAGCAATGACCGTAGGATTCACATAAGGAAATTTGAGGAAGTATATGGGAAGCACTCTAGCTGGAAAGGTTTTATCTGACTGTGCGCAACAGCACTCACTGCTTTTGTTTATAGCGAGCAACCGGCGTCACATACCGAAGCCTATGTAATGAGTCATTGATGGTTTCCTTCTTTCATCCAGGCATTGTCATCAACAGTCGTCACACAACTTCTGGTCGCTCCAAACCCCATGCGATTCGCATCGATCCGGCATAATCGCCATGACGAGTGATAGAACCCTCACATCACAGCCGGCCTCCAAACCGCCAGCCGCCGCTTCGTCGGAAGGCCCGAGTCAAACGGCGCCGGTTGTCGAGCCCAACGCCCCAGCGAGCGAAGCGCCTGCGCAATCGATGCAGGGCGATGAGGTTGCGCGGCAGGAAGTCATCAGGCTTCTGCGCGGCCCTGTGGCTCAGACATTCAAGAAGCTGATGCCGGAAATGGCCAATATGGCCGATCCGTATAAGGCGATCCTGAGCAACCCGCATGCGCTCGATCGCGCTATTAAGATCTTCGAGAGCCGGCGCGACGCGTTTGCGCCACTTTTGGTCGATGACAAGGGCAAGCTGATCAACGACAACGCGACACGACTGGTCTGCGGACGTTCCGTCGACGAGGTGATCGCCATGGCCGTACGCTCTGGGATGCGGTCCTTTGCGGATCAGTATCTGACCGATTCGGCAAAAAGACTGGCTCCCCTCGGCCCAGGGCAGGACCGTTCAGCCGACGAAGCATTGCGCGGCGGATGGATTACCGGCGTCGCGAAGATGTTCCGGCAGCGCAAAGCCCAGGAAACGAAATCGTCACCCGCGCAGGCCGAGCGCTTCTACAAGGCGATTCGCGATGCGCTGGATTTCGCCTGGCAGGTGCAATTCTTCCCGATCTACGTGGAAATTCCGCCAACGCTGTTCGAGAAACTGGGCACGGGCCTGACGCGACTCGACAGCATCGAGAAGCTGCAGCGGATGGCGCGCCTTGCCGGCGAAGACATCGACAAGGCTGAGACCGTCATTAAAGATCCAGCGCTTGCCAAGGAAATGCTCGGACACAATCCGTTGGCGGCCACCGCCATCAGCCAGATGACGGGCGATGAATTCAACGCGGTCAGCGGCAGTCTGGCCCATCTCGATCCGCGCAAAAAATGGGATGTCTTCGCAAACACTCTGACTGCGCTCCAGCTCGGCCGGGATAAGCGTATCAGCCCGGCTGATATCACTGCCTTGGCGGAGCATCTCGATATTCTCAATGAATATGCCGTGCGGATCATCTTCGATCTCAAGCTCGGCCGGGAACAGTTCGCCGAGTTCCTCGAAACCGCTGCGACGTCGCTGGGTCGTGCGTTGTTCATGGCGTTGTTCGGACCCATCCCCTTCTTCGGGCTTGACGACACAGCCACGCTGCAGCGCCGCAGCTACGTCAATTTTGTCGAGACCACTTTGAAAGGCTTGGTCACCGCGATCCAAAAGTTGACAGCGAAATTTAAATACGTGGCGCCCGAAGTTGTGTCGGAATGTTTAGCACTTGTGTGCGAGTCGCGCCGCGACGGCATCGCCGCCGAGATCGCCAAGTTGACCCCGGCGCTGGCAGGAGCCAGGTAGGCTGCCCTATCCCGGCGGCGCGCAGACGAAGCTGTCTGCGGATTCCATATCCCCGCCCTTATATTTGGCGATCAGCGGCCAATTGCAGAGCGGTCGCGTACGCCTCTTGCTCCAATTGACCGGCAGCTCTTTGTTGGCTGCGGACACTCTGGCGACCAGATGATCGGGCGCCTTGCGCTTCTCGACCCATTCGGTCATCGCGGTCAGCATGTCGAAAGAGTCAGTGGCGGGCCCACCCGAGCAATGGTTCATGCCCGGCACGGTATAGAGGCGCGCGAAACCCACGGCCGAGCCGCCACTATTCTTGGCGAGCGTTTCGTACCAGCGGATCGTGTCGTTCACCGAAAACACGCCATCGCTCTGACCGTGATAGACGATCAGCTTGTGACCTCTGCTACGCAGTTTCGCGAGCTTGGGATTGGCCGCGTCGGGCGGCGTCATGAAGGCCATCGCCGACATCCTGTAGGCGCCGGCGGTTGCGAAGATCTTCGGCGCGTCTTTGTCGAAGTCGAAGGATTTCAGGAATGCCAAAAGTGCGTCTGGCTTTCCGGCCGTGTCGGTCGGTGGCGTGGTGAAGATATAAGACAACGAACCGGCGCCCATGGTCGCGATCAACGGATAATCGTCCCATGGTGGAATGCCGCTTTCCAGCTTCCAGAAGCGCCAGTTGTGGGCCCCCATCCCGGCGTCATAGGGCCAATCGGAATAGAGCTGCTGGCCGGCGCTGTTCTTCGGCCCACCAAAAGCACGGTCGAGCGCTGTGACCTGCGCTGCGCTCAGGCAGGCCGGCGTTTTCTCGCCGGTGCATTTGAGGTCGGCGAGATGGAAAACCGTCTGGCATTTGCGCAGATCGTCCACCATACCGTCAGCCGCGCCGTCGAGCGCATCGCATTTCTCGAGCACCTTCGACGCAATCAGATTCATGTCCTCGGGCGAGAAGGCCTTGCGGATGTCGGGATTGGCGATGGTAAAGCTCTGGATGTCCCAAGCATGCTGGATTGCGGCCTTAGGCAGATCGAAGCCCGGGTCGCCCGCGATGAACCCGTCATAAGCGCCGCCCAGACGGGTTGCATCGACCATCACGTGACGACCGCCGTTCGAGCAACCTTCCATGTAGGAATAGTCCGGCTTGCGACGGTAGTGGCGGCGGATGATCGCCTTGGCGATCGGCGTCATCGTCGCATCGGCGGTATAGCCGTAATCGAGCCGCGCCTGTTCATCGAGGCCGAAAATATTGCTGCCGACAAGACCCGTATCCTTATTGGCGGGGTCTTTGCCCGAATGGCCCGAGTCGGTGCTCAGCACGACGAAACCGCGCGACAATGCACTCTTGCCACCAACCGCATTCAAATTCTTCGGATCGCCCGAGGCCTCGATCACTTCGCCGTCATTGCCGCCATTGAGCTGATAGAGGAAGCGCCCATTCCAATCTGTCGGCAGACGCATCTCAAAGCCGATCGCATAGTGCTTGCCATCGCTGCCGGTGCGATCATCGACCGATCCTTGCAACAGGCAGTGTTCTGGAAATTGAGCATTGGCGGCGACGAGGCTGGCGGTCGCGACTTTCACATGCGCCAGCTTGAGACGCGCAAGATCGGCGCAAGCTTTCTGGTCGGTGGCATGAGCCGATGTACCTGTCGCTACGACAAGAGCCAAAGTGGATACGGCGAAAACGCCGATACGTTGTCCCATCATGGTCGTTTCCCTTTATCCGTTCTTAGACAGAACCGGCTTGGCGCGCCTGGGCTGCCAGCCGGATGACTGCATTTGCCGCGCCGAAGCCGGTATAACCGTGCCGCTCGACGATCTCGAAGAAGAACCGTCCGGCGATGGTGCGCGTATAGATCTGGAAATACTCGCCTGCGGCATCCGAGTCATAGAGGATGCCGTGACTCTTCATCCGCTCGACAATGCCTGCATCCAAGTCGAAACGGCCAGGCAGATCGTCATAGTAGTTCGCAGGGATGGGGAGCGTTTCCAGGCCCGCCGCCTGCAGCCCCGTAGCGGTGGCGAAGATATCCGATGACGCGAATGCTATGTGCTGGACGCCCGATCCAAAGAACTCGGCAAGGAATCGCGCCGACTGCGTCCGCTGGCTTTGCGACCCATTCAGCACCATCCGCAGCGCCCCATCGGCACTGCCCACCACCTGGCTGCGGACGAGACCGCCGGGATCGGCGATATCGACTTCCGGTGTCTTTTTAACATCGAAGATCGACGTGTAGAACAGCAGCCACGACAGCATCTCGTCATAGCTCATCGACTGTGAGATATGATCGACGTGCTGCAAATTGCCGTGGGGCAGTTCAGGCGCTTTGACCGGAATAAAATCCACATCCCACAGATCGCCCAAACGGCTCTTGTCGTCGACAAAATAGAGAAGACTCCCGCCCACGCCGCGCACCGCCGGAATTTCAAGCTCGCCGGCGGCGACAGGCTGGCTGAACGGCTGAGCCAGCAAAGCTTGCGCGCGCTTGGTAGCCGCCGCCGCATCCGTCACCTTAAGACAGAGGGCGCAGACCGAGGGCCCATGAGTCACATAAGATGCGTGGGCAAAGCCTTCGCGCTCGCCATTGATGACCAGATTGATCCCGTTCTGTCGCCACAGCACGACGTCTTTTGACTTATGTGCGCCGCGCTTCGTAAATCCCAAAGCGCTGACCACTGACTCCAAGTCGGCCGCGTCGGCGCCATCCACGGCGAATTCGATGAATTCGACACCTCCCGCTGTGGCGCGCGGCGGTAAAGGTGTAGCCCCAGTCGCGGGAATTTGATCCATCAGGTAGAGCAGCGAGCGCTTGCCATCGAGCGCAACTTGCTGGGCCGATCCCGCTCGGAACTGGTCATTGAAGATTTCGAGCGAAAGATAGCTGTCATATCCCGTGGCACAGACTGCTTCTGTGAACGGCGTCACCGGCAGATCACCCTGCCCCGGCATCGAGCGGAAATGGCGGCTCCACGACAGGTAATCCATGTCGAGCTTCGGCGCATCCGCGAGCTGGACGATGAATATCTTGTCTCTCGGTATCGCGCGAATGCTCGCAACATCGATTCCGCGCGCCAAGGTGTGAAAGCTATCGAGAACCAGCCCCACAGATGGATGGTCGGCACGACGCACAATCTCCCAGGCATCACGATGATCGTTGATGTAACGGCCCCAAGCGAGGGCCTCATAACCGACCCGCAGGCCGCGTTTGGCTGCGCGCTCGCCCAGTTCGCGAAAATCGGCGGCCGCCCGGTCGACACCACCGAGTGCCTGGGGCGACACATTCGAACAGATCAGCATCAACTCGGCGCCAAGCTCTTGCATCACGTCGAATTTACGCTCGGCGCGATCAAAGGCTTTCGCGCGCAGCGGCTCTGGCAGGCCTTCGAAATCACGAAACGGTTGGAACAGCGTTATGGCCAAGCCGCTGTCACGCACCATGCGGCCGACCTCACGCGGCGTGTGGTCGAAAGCGACGAAATCCATCTCGAAGATTTCGACGCCGTCGAAACCGGCGCTAGCGATGGCGGAAAGCTTCTCCGCAAGATTGCCGCTGAGACAAACGGTCGCGATCGAGGTTTTCATGGAAACGCCTCCTCACGGATGTCTGTCGACGTGAAGCCACGCTACGACACATTAACCGACCCACCCAGGAACAGATGTCCGATCTGCGGATTCTCGAGGACGGCGCGGGCCCTATCCTGAAGCCGCACCTGCCCCTGCTCCATGACGATGGCGTCATCCGAGACGGCCAAAGCACTCCGCACATTCTGCTCGACCAGCAGGATCGTCACGCCGGTTTCGCGCAAGTTCTTAAGGATGTTCAGAACCTCTTTGGCCATGATCGGCGAGAGGCCAATGGAGGGTTCGTCGATCAAAACCAACTTAGGCTTCAGCAAAAGCGCTCGGGCGATTTCAAGCATCTTCTGTTCGCCACCGCTGAGCGTCGAGGCTTGCGCCTTGGCCTTACGACGCAGAACCGGGAAACGATCCAGCGCATCGGCGAGGCCGCTTTCGATATTGGCCGAACGTCCTAAGGACACGCTACCCAGCTCCAGATTGTGCAAGACCGAGAGTTCGGGAAAGATGTTACGGCCTTGCGGTACATAACAAATACCGGCGGCAAGAAGAGTCTTCGGCGTCAAATTGGTGATGTCGTGGCCGTCGAAGGTGATCTTTCCGCTCTGCACCGGCAGAAGACCGAAGACCGTTTTGAACACCGTCGACTTGCCGGCGCCGTTAGGCCCGACGATGGTGGTGATCGTGCCAGGCGCGATCCCGAGCGATGTGCCGTTCAGTATAGTCATGCGGCCATAGCCGGCGACGATACTGTCGAGCACGAGGATCGGGTCAGTCGCCAAGATAGGCCTCGATCACGCGGCGGTCGGCACGCACGGCATCGGGCGTGCCCTCGGCGAGGATCCGCCCTTCGGCCAGAACGATAACCCGCGAGCATAACGCCGATACGAATTCCATATTGTGTTCGATGACGACGAAAGTCGCTCCGAGGGTGCGATTCATCTCGCTCAGCCGCTCGCGGAAGCCATCGAGCATCGTCGGGTTGACACCGCCGGCCGGTTCGTCGAGCAGGATCAGGCGCGCGCCCGACATGAAGGCCATGGCGGCATCGAGTAGCTTCTGCTGGCCGTAGCTCAAGCTGCCAGCGCGCATATTGGCCAGGCGCTCGAGCCGGAAGAACTCAATCATCTGCTCGGCCCGCTCGGTCTGCCCCGCATCCGGCGCACCGAAGAGCCGCGAAAGCATGGTACCGCGATGCTCTTGCCCGGCCAGAACCAAATTGTCGCGCACCGTCAGTTCAGGAAAGACCTGGAGCAGTTGAAAGGTGCGACTGACACCGCGGTGATTGAGATCGCAGGGGCGCATGCCAGTTGTGTCGTAACCATCGACACGAACGCGCCCAGCGTCGGGTTTGATCTGGCCGAGGATGCAATTGAAAAGCGTTGATTTGCCGCTGCCGTTGGGGCCGATCACGCCGAGGATCTCGCCATCCTCGACTTGGAAGGACACATCATCGACGGCGGGAATACCGCCGAAATGCTTCGAGAGTCCTTCCACCTCCAGGCGATGGGTCATGGCTGCGCTTCTCCACTCGTCGCAGGAGCGACGCGGCGGAAGCGCTCTACCAGACCTGAGAGACCACTCGGGCAGAAGGCCATCAACACGATGACCAGAACGGCATAGAGAATGAGATAAAGCCCTTCGGTGAAGCGCAGCCATTCGGGTAGCAGAACTGCGACGACCGCACCGATCAACGGGCCGAAGAAGAAGCCGATGCCGCCCACCACTACCATCAGCAGCAGGTTGAACGACAGCAGAAGCGTGAACGAGCCCGGATCAACGAACTGGACCAGAGGTGCATAGAAGGCGCCGGCAACGCCACCCAGCCCCGCACCAATAGCGAAAGCCAGAAGCGTATAGGCACGCGTATCAACACCCAGGCTCATGGCGCGGATAGGATTCTCGCGGAGCGCCACGAACGCGCGCCCCCAAGGGGAGCGCAACAGCGCCGCCAGCAGCACCAGCACAATGGCAAGCGCGACGAGGCACAAATAGTAGAAGGCCAATGGGGGTTTGGTCGAAAGACCCAGAAGGCTGGGTCGCGGAATGCGATTGATGCCGGCGATCCCGCCTGTCAGCCACTCCTCATTACGAAACACGAGAAACACGAGCGTTCCGAAAGCCAGCGTGACGAAGGCGAGGTAGTGCCCCTGAACGCGCAGCGCCGGATAGCCCAGCAGCCACCCGACGGCGAAAGCCAGAACCGCCGCGACGATCAAGGCGAGACCGAATGGCCAGCCCTGGGTCGTCAGCAGCGCGACCGAATAGGCGCCGATGCCGACGAAGGACGCCTGAGCGAGCGAGACCTGCCCGGCGAAACCGAGCGTCAGATTGAGTCCTACCGCTGCGATCGACAGGACTGCCCACATGCTCAGCAAGTAGATGCCATAGGGCTTCAACAGGAGCGGTACGACAATCAGCACTGCCGCGACGACGGCCATCGCGACGATCCGGTTACGGCTTGCTCCCAGGCCGTTCAAACCGTCCGCTCCTCGGATCGACCGAGCAGCCCTTGCGGCCGGAAGAGGATAATCGCGATCAGCAGAACCAAAGGCAGCGCCGAACGGTATTCCGTCGAGATATAGGCAGCCGTCAGATTGTCAGCGATGCCGACCACGAAGCCGCCCAGGATCGCCCCACGCACTTGGTTGAAACCGCCGACGATCGCGGCGGTAAAAGCGATCAGGCCGAGCGACTCGCCATTGCTGAATTTGGCGAGATAGATCGGGCTCACCAGGATCGACGCCAGGCTGACCAGCGCCGCGTTGAGCAGGAAGGTGTAGAGGATCATGCGGCTGACCGGCACGCCGAGGATAACGGCCAGCGCGCGATTCTGTGCCGTAGCCTGCATTGTCCGGCCGGTTCGCGTGCGTGTCAAAAATAGCTGCAACGCCGCGACGGCGATGACCGCGAAAACAAAGATCGAGATATCCTGAAGCGATAGAGTCACATCACCCATATGAACCGGGATGGGCGGCACCAGCGCTGGAAACGGCAAGGCCTCGGCGCTGAACGAGGTCTTAACCGCCTCTTTAATGAAAAGGCCAAGAGCGATGGTGGCGATCACCAGCGGCATGAAGCCGTAACGCGACAACGGATCAACCAACAGGCGCTTGAACAGCAGACCCAAAACGACGATCGACAGAGCCACGCCGACGACGATCGACCAGCCGAAACTGAGCCCAAGGAGCTGCATCGACGCAAGCACGAAGAAGGCCGGTAACATGACGAACTCGCCCTGGGCGAAGTTCACCGTGGCCGAAGCTTGCCACAACAGCGTGAAGCCGGTTGCTGCCAACGCATAAATGGCCCCTGTCGCGAGTCCCGAAGACAGGAGTTGCAGCAAACCGGCCACAGTGCTGACGCCGATCAGTGGTGAAGCTTAGGCAGCGTCTCCACGATCTTCTGCTTGCCGTCATCAATCTCGGCAATGAAGCTCGCGCGGTCGATATCGCCGGTATTGTCCCAGCTGGTTTCCATCAGGATGCCCGGCTCGTCCTTGGGCGTGATCGTCAGGCCGTGCATGGCCTTCGCGAAAGCCTCACGGTCCAGTTTGCCGATCTTCGTGGTCAGATATTTGATCGTATAGATCGTCATATAGCCCTGGATGGCGTTGTGATCGGGCACGTAGTTGTATTTGGCCTGGAACTTCTTCACGAAATCCTGGATCGCGTCGACCGGCGCGCCGGCCGAAAGGCTGAGATGGCCGCGAATACCATTTGCTGCGTCGCCGGCCAAGGCAATGACCTTGGGATCGAGAAGCGTTGTGTCGCCGAAGATGGCCGCTTGAAGGTTTTCCTTCCGCGCCTCTTTCAGGAACCGCGCGCTTTCTTCTTCATGCGTGTAGACAAAGACAACGTCAGGTTTCGCATCCTTCAGCTTGATCACATCGGCGGAAAAGTCGACCTGTGCGGCTTCCGTCGAAATCGTGGAGACAAGCTGAATGCCCTTTGCCTTCGCTTCCTCCGTGAACGCGTCGCGGCCATCCTTGCCGTAATCGTCGTTCACCCAGACCAGCGCGGCGGTCTTCACATTCATCTTGTCTTTGAGATAATTGACCACCTTCGGAATGGTCGCGGTCTGGCCGAGCGCCATGCGGAAAATATAGGGATCGTCCTGCTTGGTGATCCCTGCCGCGGCGCCGCCCGTGAACTCCGGCACTTTTGCCTGCTGGGTGAGCGCGAGATCGACCATCGTCGCCGAGGAGTAGATCGGCCCGAGGACAATGTAGGGATCGTCATCGAGCGCCTTCTGCATGACGCCACGCGACACGCCCGGATTGGTCTGCGTATCGAGATGGGTAACTTCGAGTGGGCGCCCCAATACGCCGCCAGCCGCATTGATCTCGGCGACGGCCATATCGATGGCGTTCTTCCAATTGTTGCCGACCGGCGCACCGCCGCCTGACAGCTCGCACACATCGGCCAATTTGATCGGGTCGGCGGCCTGCGCAGCGAAGCCGACACAGGCCAATCCCATAGCGATCGATACAGCAGCAACCTTCTTCATCGCGAGCCTCCCTAAGCCCCATGACGCCGGTTAGCCGGCCAATTTGTTTATGCAACTCTTAGAGTATTGGATAGTTCTTGTTTTATAGGATTGTCAATTCAAAAGTCTTATTTATCCACACCACACCCGCCGCATACGATTGCAATCACTTCGTCTTTCGGCGCTTCGCTCGCGCCGATGCCGATGATGCACTTTTCGCGGCGTCGCCCTCTACATAAAGCTCAGCGCCCTTCGTGATGTGCGCCGTCAGTGTGGCAACGACCTTATCAGCATTCCGGGCCAAAGCGGCATCGAGGATTTCGCGATGTTCGCGCCGCGATTGTTCGCGCGGGAAGTCTTTCACCCGCAAGGCCAGCATGCGGTAGCGCTGACTTTGGTCGTACATCATCCCGTGGAAGTGGAGCAGCCAACGCGAGCCGCAGGCCGAAATCAGGGCCGTGTGGAATTCGCGATTGTATTGCTCGAGCTGCGGACCGTAGCGTCCCTTGTCGCTGTCGATCACCGCTTCGATCTTTGAGAGCTTGTGATAGGCGGCGACGAGATGCGATTCCCATTCGAGATTGGCCCTCTGGATCGACAATCGCACTGCCTGGCATTCGAGCATCAGGCGAATTTCGGTGATGTCGCTCAGATCGGCCAGCGAGGTCGGGACCACGCGAAAGCCGCTCTGGCCTTCGTTGCTGACCAGGGCATCGGCGACAAGGCGAGACAAAACCTCGCGCAGCGTATTGACGCTGACGTCATAGCGCCGCCGCAGCGCGTCGAGCTTCAACTTTTCGCCCGGTCCAAGGATGCCGGTCAGGATATCGGTGCGGACGCGGTTATAGAGCGTCTCAGTCACCGTCGTCGGCATCACCAGTCTCGAGGAAACGTCTTCCAGCGTTACTTTTTTGGCCAAACTGCAGCCCTCCCATATTGGCGCCGACTGTAGCGGTCATAAGATCGGATGCCCAGACCGAACCCTTCTCGTTAGCGATCGAACTGGCGATACGAATTTTATAGGATATTTTTCATTTTATTGACTAATGACAGCCAAACGATAGAATGGAGGGAATGTCAGGATCACATCCTTGACAGACCCTCGCATCGGCTTTCACAACTCAGCTCTCATGTCTTCGTCAGGCGCCGCAGCCCAATCCGTCGAATACGCCTATCGATCCGCGAACGAGCAGTTGGCGCAGTCCGGCGCCGGGCCGGCGGTGCTGATCGGTCTGATCGGTTCGGGCATCAGGGCGTCGCTGTCGCCGGCGCTTCACGAACACGAAGGCGCAGCGTTGGGTCTCAACTATGCCTATCGCATCATCGACATTCCGGCGGCAGATGTCAGTCCGACTCTTCTGACGAAGTTGCTGGATGATGCCCAGCGCCTCGGCTTTACGGGATTGAACATCACCCATCCGTTCAAGCAACTGGTGATCCCCCTGCTCGACCGCTTGTCCGATGACGCGCAGGCTCTAGGTGCTGTAAACACGGTTCTGTTCAAGGATGGACAGCGTATTGGCCATAATACGGACTGGTGGGGTTTTGCCGAAAGCATGCGGCGCGGTCTTCCCAATGCACCGCGAGATCGGGTAGTGCTGCTCGGCGCGGGCGGCGCGGGCGCGGCAGTGGCCCATGCTTTGATGATGCTCGATACGCATCATCTCAGCGTCTTCGATGCCGAGGGTGATCGTGCGTCTCGTCTGGTCGAAAGTCTTGTCGGCCGCTTTAGCATCGAGCGCGTCTCGCTGGTCACCAACTTAGCCGTATCCGTCAGCCACGCTCAGGGATTGGTCAATGCCACACCGATGGGCATGGAGCATCACCCGGGTAGTGCGATACCGGCAATGTTGCTGCGTCCCGCGCTCTGGGTTACCGACATCGTCTATTTCCCGTTGGAAACCCAGCTGCTCAAAGACGCCCGCCAGGCTCATTGCCAGACGCTCAATGGCGGCGGCATGGCGGTGTTTCAGGCGGTCGAAGCGTTTAGATTGTTCTCGGGAATCGCACCGAATTCGCAGCGTATGCTCAATCACTTTGCCAAACTTACGACGCATCCCCGCTCGCCTTAACTAGGCCTCGACGGAAAACACGGCCCGCAAGGCATCGCTATCTGCGGCACAGCGCCCGGCAATCGCCTCGTACTCGATCGCCTCGATAACCCATCCCGTGACTTCGTCGTAATAGGCCAACTCCGCGATCGGAACAGTTAGGCGCACGGGTTTGGTCTCGCCCGGCGCGAGCGAGACACGTGCGAAGGCTTTCAGCTCCTTCGGCGCGCGCTCCACTTTCGACCCCTTGGCCGAGATGTAGAGTTGCACGACTTCATCGCCAGCGACCGACCCAGTGTTGATGACATCGACCGTCGCCTCGAGAGTGCCGGTCTTGTCAGGGCGCGTTTTGGCGAGGCTCAGATTGGCAAGCCGGAAGTTCGTGTAGCTGAGACCGAAGCCGAAGGGAAATGCCGCGACGGCTCCATCGCGGTCGAATTTGCGATAGCCATGCCAGAGGTCGTAAGTGATCGCCGTGGCTTCGCGATCGAACTGGGGAAGATCATTCGCACGAGCCGGGAAAGTGCACGGCAGCCGCCCACTCGGATTGACACGACCGAACAGCACATCAGCCAATGCGTGACCGCCCTCCATGCCGGGGTACCAAAGCATCAGGATTCCCGGCACGCGCGCACGCCACGCCTCCATGATCACGGCGCTGCCGGCCATCACCGCAACGATGGTGCGCGGGTTGGCGGCGGCGACGGCCTGGATCAGCGCCTCGTCGCGCGGATGCAAGGTCAGCCGCTCACGATCGCCGCCTGGCGGAAACCCGACTTCCTGATTACCGCCCAGCACCTTGGCGGCAACGCCCTCTTCATCCGACCGCGGCTTGGGAAAACTTGGAATGAAGGGTTGCATCATATCGCCGGGGATATACTCGCCTTCATCGGCATGAGTATAACCGGCTACAAGGACGACGGCGTCAGCACCTTTCGCCACCGCAGCAGCACGCACCGGATCAGTGCCATCGTCGTGAATGATCTCGATGCCGCTGCTGCCCTCACGCAGGCCCTGCAGCGGCGTCACCACATAGGCTGGACGCGTGTTGCTCGATCCGCCGTCACCGGTATTTGGCGTGTCGGCCAGGACGCCGATCACCGCCAATTTTCGAATGCCGTTGAGCGGCAGGATGCCGCCTTCGTTCTTGAGCAGCACGATGCTCTTTCGTGCGGCTTCTAAGGCGATGCGGCGATGTTCGTCGCAGCCAATCACGTCGCGAGCATAAGCCTTCGGATCACGCCCCTGAGCGAAACGGAGTTGTTGGCGTAGAACGCGCAACACCGCGTCGTCGACGCGCGTCAATGATACTTCGCCGCGATTGGCCAGCGCCTTCAGGTCGCGATCGTGCAGCATTGCGAAGGGCATTTCGATGTCCTGCCCGGCCAGCACTGCTTTCTTCGAATCGCGCATACCGAAGATGAAATCGGTGATGACGAAACCTTTGAAGCCCCACATGCGCTTCAAGATGCGATTAAGCAGCGGCTCGTTCTGACCCGCCCATTCGCCATTGACGCTGTTGTAGGCGCTCATCACCGAGGCCACGCCCGCATCGATCACGCGTTTGAAATGCGCGAGATAGACTTCGTGCAGAGCGCGTGGACCGATGGTGGCATCGACCTTGAAGCGCGCGTTCTCCATCGAGTTCAGCGCGTAATGCTTCACGCAGGCCATCGCATGATGCTGCACACCGGTCGCCAGCGCCGCGCCGAACAGGCCGAGATGATATGAATCTTCGCCATAGGTCTCCTGTGCGCGGCCCCAGGCGGGATGGCGCAGCAGATTGATGCAGACGCCGCCGAAGAAGTTGCCGCCCATGGCGCGGAGTTCACGGCCGATCACATCGCCGATCCGCGTTTCGAGATCGACATCCCAGGTCGCGCCGCGCGCCATCGACACCGGGAATGTCGTCGCGCCTTCCATGATGATGCCGCGCGGGCCGTCGGAGAAGCGGATGCCAGGGATGCCGAGGCGTGGCACAGCGCCTGCTACCCAGCAGCGGCTGCTATAACCGCCGGGCTGCATCATCTCAGCGAGGCCCGGCCAGAAGCGCGTGTCGCCATCCATCATTCCGAGCTTTTCGTCGCGTGTCAGCTGCGCCAGCAGACCATGGGCCTTCTGTTCGATTTGCGCGTCAGTCAAATGCTCGGCGGTCTCCAACCCTCCGAATGCATCGGAAGACTTGAACGGCTGCGCAGGGACAACCACGGATGCGTCTCCTTTTGATTTAGCCTTTGACCGCGCCGGCGGTGAGGCCCGTCACGATGTGCTTCTGTGCGAGAATGAACATGATGATGGCCGGCAGAATCGTCAGCGTAATGAAGGCGAGCACCAGCTGCCACGCCGTCGAGAACTGACCCTGATAGACCATCAGTCCAAGCGGCCAGGGGTATTTGGCGTCACTGTCGAGCATGATCAGCGGCAGCAGGAAATTGTTCCAGCTCGCGACGAAAGCGATGATGCCGACCGTGGAAAGAATCGGACGCGACAGCGGCAGCGTGATGTAGAAGAAGTACCGGAGATAGCCGCAGCCATCGACCAGCGCCGCATCGAGCAGTTCGCTCGGCAATTGGCGAAAGGCATTACGCAGCAGCAAGATGCTCATACCCATTGAGAAGGCGGCTTGCGGCAGGATCACGCCCCAAGCCGTGTTGAGAAGGCCGAGATCGCGCACCTTGATGAACAGCGGCAGGATCGCCGTAGCCGCCGGGAACAACAAACCGAGCAGCATGTAGCTGAGCAGATAGCGCTGTCCGAAGAAGTGCAGATGCGCGAACGCAAACGCCGCCATCGAAGCGAGGATCAGGGTCAACACTACTGTCACGACGCCGATGAACAGCGAATTGCCGAGCATCAGCCAATAGCGTTGGCTCGAGAGAATGCTCCAGTAGTTGCCCCACTGCCACACATGAGGCAGG
Organism: Magnetospirillaceae bacterium; assembly: GCA_036490215.1. GTDB lineage: Bacteria > Pseudomonadota > Alphaproteobacteria > Rhodospirillales > Magnetospirillaceae > JASHSH01. The sequence goes on along the minus strand of DASXEH010000063.1, from coordinate 28,695 downwards.
CCGAAGGGATTAGTGCGCAACTCGCCGAGTTCTTTGAATCCGCCGACGACGGTAGCAAAGAGCGGGATGAGGACTATGCCGGCCACGATCAGCAGCACCGCCACACGGAAGAGCGGAAAAAGCGAGCCGTAATATCGTTCGGTGTGCGCGCGATCAATCATGGCGCATGAACAACCGGCGATAGCCGAAGGCAAAGCTAACGCAGATGATGAAGAGCACCACGCCCGCCGCCGAGCCGAAGCCGACGCGCATGCGCGTGATACCGAAATAGTAGAGGAACGAGACCAGCGTGTTGGTCGAATTGAATGGCCCGCCACCGGTCAACGGCACAATCATGTCGAATAGCTGCAGCGAGCCGATCACCGAGAAGAAGACCGACAGACGGATCATCGGCGCGAGTTGCGGCAAAGTGACATAGCGGAAGCGCTGCCAGGTGGTCGCGCCATCGATCTCGGCGGCTTCGTAGAGATCGCGGTCGATGCTCTGGATACCGGCGATATAGAGCATCATGTGGAAGCCGAAATACTTCCACAGGATCACGACAAGCACGCCAGCAAAGGCCCAGTTGCGATCCGTCAGCAGGAAATATTGGCCCCAGCCGAGCGACTGGCTGACGCCCGAGACGAGGCCGTAATTGCCATCGAAAACGAATCGCCAGATCAAACCGGCCGCGACGTCGGCCAGGATGTAAGGCAGGAAGAAGATCAGCCGGAAGGTGACCGTGCCGATCTGCCGGCGCGACAGAAACAACGCCATCCCCAACGCCAGCGGCAATTGGACGCCCAACGACACGACGATGATCAGCAGGTTGTTGATCAGCGCGCGCCCGAAGGCCGAATTGCCGAAAAGCTGACCATAGTTGTCGAGGCCGATGAAGCGCGTCGGCGAGCCGAATCCGTCCCAGTTGAAGATGCTATACCAGGCCGCTTCGCCGATCGGCAGGATGACGAAGATGGTGAAAATCACCAGCGCCGGCGGCAGCATGATGGCAGCGGTGACGAGTCCGCTGCGCCTCAGCGGGCTGGCTCGCATCGTCATGCTCATGCCATACGCCATCGAACGATCTTGGTGCTGCTATAAAAGAAAGGAACGAGATCCTGGCAGGGACGACAGAATCTCGTTCCAGGCGGAGAGGAGATTATTTCTCGTCCCAGGCCTTCTGGACAGCCGCGGCGCCGTCCTCGGGCGACATTTCGCCGGCAGCGATCGCCACCGACGAGTCATTCACCACGCGGCCGACCGACGGACCGAGATCCTGGTCGAAGAAGAGTTGGTGTTTGGTCGAATGCGCGATCGCATCGGCCACCTGCTTCATCACCGGATCGGTGATGGCATCGGTCGTGCCGGCAGCGGCCGGGATATAGAGGCCTTTCGCTGCGGCAATGCTCTGATACTTCGGTTGCGAGAAGAAGGTCAGGAATTTGACGCTGTCTTTGACCGGTGCACTCTTCGAGATCAGGAACCCGTCGACGCCGCCCAGCGTGATCGTGGCCTCGCCTTTGCCGCCGGGTAAAGTCGGGAATTGAAAGACGCCAATGTTGTCGTTCGACAGGCCTTTCTTGTCGGCGGCATTCGACTGCTGCGCGCCGGTGATCCAGTTGCCCATCAGCTGAATCGCGCCTTTGCCATCACCCCAAAGTCCGGCCGCCTGAGGCCAAGTCGCACCGAGATAACCGTCCTGGAACGGATTGAGCGCGGCCAATTCCTTCAGACGCTTGCCGGCTTCGACGAAGGCCGGGCCCTTGAACCCGTCTTTGGCTGCCTGAGCCTGAGCAAGAATGTCCGCCCCACCCGCGCGCAACACGAGATAGGACCAATAGAAGTGCATCGGCCATTTATCGCCGCCGCCGCAGATGATCGGCGTGATACCGGCCGTCTTCAGCTTCTTCACTGCGCCCAGGAAGTCGTCCCAGGTCTTGATGTCCTCGCCCTTCACGCCGGCTTTGGCAAACAGCGCCTTATTGTAGAAGAACGAGACTTCACTCACATCGAACGGTGCGCCAACCACTTTGCCATCGACCTTGAAGGCGTTGGCGGCGCCGGGCGACAGTTCCTTTTCCAACGCGGCAGAATCAGCCGTCATGTCACCGATGAATCCCGCAGCGATCTGGGCACGCATCACGCCCCCGCCCCAGCTGTGGAACAGATCCGGGCGATCGTTGGACTGCAGCAGTGTCGGCAACTTGGCCTTCAGCGCTTCGTTCTCGAGATATTGAAGTTCCACTTTGGAACCGGGATTAGCGGCGTTGTAGTCCTTCACGATCTGTGTCCACAGATCGACGATCGGACCGACATCCTGCAGATGCAGAACATGCACGGTGGTGTCGGCCATCGCGGCCGACGATAGGAACGCGGCGCCTACGGCGGCACCGATGAATGCCTTGAATCTCATGAGGCCCTCCCTGATACGGCTTTTCAGCACGGCTTAGCCGCGCTATTTTTTGTGAGATGCGTATTAAATCTGTCCAAGGGCCTTTGGTGAGTCAAGCAAATTGGGGGTTTTCCCAGAAATATCGCCAGTTTTGCGTTGACAGGACCTATGCTGAACGAAAATAACTCCTTCACCCGGAATAAATCTTTGCCCTCCATCCGAAACCACTGAAGCAATGAAAACTGCCGATCCCGAACTGATGCGGGCCATCAATCGTTTTCATGTCATGGACGCGATCCGCCGCTTCGGCCCGATCGCGCGAGTGGAGATTTCGGATCGCACCCAGCTCAGCCCGACCACGGTCTCTGCGATCACCGCGGCTCTGCTCGACGACGCGCTGATCGTGCCGCGCGCCATCGACTCGGTGCGCGATGCCAAAGATGCCGCCAAGGACGGGGTTGGGCGTGGCCGCCCGCGGGTGATGCTGGAGCTCAACCCCGACGCCGCCTTCGTCGTCGGGGTGAAGCTAGCCCCCGATCAGATCACGGTGGCGACCACCAATTTCCGCGCTGACGTGCTGAAGACGCTCACCCTGCCGATCCGCATCGATCGCCAGCCCGTCTCGGTGATCGCCGATCTGGTCGAGGACGGGGTGCGCCGCTGTATCGCCGACGCCGATCTGACCATGGATAAGATCAATGGCGTCTGCGTCGGTCTGCCGGGGGTCGTCGAGCGCGCCGCCGGTGTATGCCGGCAAAGCCCGATCTTCCGCGAACGCGATGTGCCCTTCGCCGCCGAGCTGAAATCGCGCCTCGGCATCGATGCTTCGGTCGACAGCGACGTCAATCTAGTCACTCTGGCCGAGCATTGGTTCGGCATGGGGCGCGGCCTCGACGATTTCATCGTTGTCAGCGTTGAGCACAATCTCGGCCTTGGCGTCATCCACAATGGCGAGCTATTTCGCGGCGCCAATGGCATCAGCCCGGATCTGGGCGATCTTCTATTCCGGCCGCCGGCGACAGGCAGCAATGGCGGCTCGGGTGTTGGGCGTTTGTCGGAAGTGGCGTCGGAGGCGGCAATTCTCGAAGAAGTCGCGGCGCTGCTCAACGGCGAGGCGGAATCGTTGCGCCGGAGCGTGCGCGGCATGGCACGTGTTGTCGAACTGGCCGAGGCCGGCGATCAACGTGTGCTGGGCGTACTCGCCACTGCCGGCGAAGCGCTCGGATTCGCCATCGCCAATCTGATTGCGCTCTTCGCGCCGCCGAAAGTGATTCTCGCAGGCGCCGCTCTCAGCGCGGGCGATCTGTTCCTCTCGCCGTTGCGCTCGACCGTATCTTCGCTGACACCCGCCAATCTCACCGATGTGTCGGAGATCGTGGTGCACCAGTGGGGCGCGGATATGTGGGCGCGCGGCGCAGCGGCTATGACGCTGCGCGATCTCTATGGCGCGCCCTGGAATACGACAGGACCGGCAACAACATAATCTCCAACAATATAAGGATGACCAGGGTGGAACGCGTCGGCATCGGCATCATCGGCTGTGGCAATATCAGTGGCGCCTATCTGAAGGCGGCAAAGACCTTTCCGATTCTCGATATCCGCGCGGTGGCCGACCTCAACCCGGATGTGGCCAAGGCGCGTGCCTCCGAATTTGGCCTGGTCGCGAAATCGGTCGACGAGTTACTGGCCGATCCCTCCATCGCCGTCGTCGTCAATCTCACCGTACCGCTGGCTCATGTCGAAGTCGGCCTCAAGGCGCTGCGGGCCGGGAAACACGTCCATTCCGAAAAGCCGCTGGGCACCGAAACGGCACAGGCCAAGAAGCTTCTCGCCGAGGCCAAGAAGCGCAAGCTTCGCGTCGGCTGTGCGCCGGATACTTTTCTGGGCGGCGGGCAGCAGACCAGTCGTAAGCTGGTCGACAGTGGCGCGATCGGCACGGTGATGGGCGGCACCGCCTTCTTCATGTGCCCCGGCCACGAGCGCTGGCATCCCAATCCCGGCTTCTATTATCTCAAGGGCGGCGGGCCGATGCTCGATATGGGCCCCTATTACATCACGTCGCTGGTCAACCTTCTCGGGCCTGTCGCGCGGGTCGCCGGCATCACCTCGCGCACGCGTAAGACGCGCGTCATTACCAGTGAACCGCTGAAAGGCAAGAAGATCCCCGTCGAAGTCACGACCCACGTGGCGGGCACGATGGAATTCGCCTCCGGCGCCGTGATCACCATCGGCATGAGCTTCGACGTGCCGCGTCATCGTCACAAGCCGATCGAACTCTATGGCACCAAGGCGGCGCTGGCCGTGCCCGATCCGAACACATTCGGCGGCGATATCGAGTTGGCCGGCCCCGGCGAGGATTGGCACGTTGTGCCGACCGAACACATCTATGCCGATGGCAACTATCGCATCATCGGCGTGGCCGATATGGCGCATGCAATCCGCAAGAAGCGCGCGCACCGAGCCAATGGCGACCTCGCCTTCCATGTGCTCGAGGTGATGGAGGCTTTCCAGATTTCCTCCGAATCGGGCCGTCACATTAAAATCAAAAGCCAGCCCGAGCGGCCGGCACCACTGCGCACCGGCCTGACGCCGGGATCACTCTAAAATTCAGATCGAGGACAGAACCATGCGTGAAGCACTGATCGTTTGGGGCGGCTGGAAGGGGCATGAGCCGGAGCAAGGCGCCCAGATCGTCCGAAGCATGCTCGAAGAGTCGGGCTTTACCGTCTATGTCGAAAACACGACGGAAGCCTTCGCCGACCCCGCCATCGCCGATATGAGCCTGATCGTGCCGATCTGCACCATGATCAAGATCGAGAAGGAAGAGCTCGATAATCTGACCAAGGCAGTGCGCGGCGGCGTCGGTCTGGCCGGCTATCACGGCGGCATGGGCGACGCATTCCGTGAGGCGGTCGATTACCACTTCATGTGCGGTGGGCAATGGGTCGCCCATCCCGGCAGCGTCATCGACTATCGCGTCAACGTTTCAAAGAGCGACGACCCGGTGATGGAAGGGATCGAGGACTTCGACTACCGCTCCGAGCAGTACTACATGCATGTCGATCCCTCGAACGAGGTGCTGGCCACCACCACTTTCTCCGGCGACCACGCATCCTGGATCAAGGGTGTGGTGATGCCGGTGGTATGGAAGCGTCACCATGGTCAAGGCCGCGTGTTCTATAGCTCGCTCGGCCATGTCAGCAGCGAGTTCAATGTCCCACAAATGAAGACGATCCTTCACCGGGGCATGCTCTGGGCCGCCCGTTAAAGTTCTCGGTCAACATCTCAGCATCGGAACGGGTAGGCGGCTGATTCAGGCCGCCTTCGGGATCATTTTGTGGCTAATGCCCCAGAGATCACCGCCGCATCAAAGATACGGCTAAGGTACCTGCAATACGGAGCGGGTTCGCCCTGATTGGAGCCCCGGTCCGTCAAAGGTTAAAGGTGTTGTCGGGTTCTATCCAGTCCCGGCGATAACCGAACGTTGCAGCGTTGTGACGAGACCGAAATAATATTGCCAGGGCAATCCGTTACATTAGGTTAGCTGGCCTTTCGGCGAGCATGTCGCGCCCGCGGCAGATTCCGTCACCTCGACCCTGGTGACTTTGGTTTCGTTTTCTCGAATTGGCAGGTACAGGCCCAAAAATGAATATTCCTGATCAATCTGGCGGGCGTCGCCTGGACGTCGATCGGTCGTCCCGGCCCCCAACCCGTGCGCGGCGAGCCCGCTGGCCCTGGGTTCTGGGACTCATCGTCATTTTGATCGCCGCTGCCGTCGTCTATCGCCTGCATACGACAACCGGCGCGCCGGCCGCGCGCGGCTTCCGTTCTTCGGGCCCGCTGCCCGTCGGCTTTGCGGCGGCGACCAAAGGGGATGTCAAGATCACCATCAACGCCCTGGGTACGGTGACCCCGCTTGATACGGTAACCGTCCTGTCCCAAGTTGCGGGCCCGCTGACCGCGGTCGATTTCCATGAGGGACAAGAGGTCAAGCAGGGTGACCTTCTGGCTCAGATCGATCCGCGTCCCTTCCAGGCGACCGTCGACCAAGCCCAAGGGACGCTTCTCAAAGATCAGGCGGTCCTGAAGGAAGCACAGGTTGACCTGATCCGATACAAGACACTCGCCGCACAAAACTCGATCGCGCGGCAGCAGTCCGAAGATCAGGAATACGTGGTCCAACAGGACGACGGCCAGGTCAAAGTCGATCAAGCGAATCTCGATACGGCTAAGCTCAACCTCTCCTACACACGCGTCGTCTCGCCGATCACCGGGCGGATTGGTTTGCGCTTGGTTGATCCCGGCAACTACGTTCAGGCTGGCACCCTCTCCTCCAGTTCCGGCACCGGTATCGCCGTGATCACCCAAATGCAGCCCATTGCGGCGGTATTTGCTCTGCCGGAGGACAATATCACCGCAGTTATGAGCCGGATGCACCAGGGCGCGCAGTTGAACGTCGCCGCTTTTGACCGCAGTGGCGCCACCAATCTGGGCTCGGGCACTCTGGCGGCCGTTGATAGCCAGATCAACACCAGCACCGGCACCGTCAATCTGAAGGCGCAGTTCGCCAATGCCGATGAAGCCTTGTTCCCCAATCAGTTCATCAACATCGTGCTGACCGTGAATACGCTGCACGATGCGACGATCATCCCGACGGCAGCCGTTCAGCGTGGCGCGCCGGGGACATTCGTCTATCTGATCCAATCGGACCAGACTGTGAAAATGCAACCGATCAAGCTCGGCCCGGTTGACGGCGAAAACATTGCCGTGCAATCCGGTCTGCAAGTTGGCGACAAGGTCGTCGTCGATGGCGCGGACAAGCTGAAGGACGGCGCCAAAGTCGTCTTGCACAGTGAAAATGCCTCCGGACAGCAGACGGCACCCGCGAGTGGCGCACCCGGAAACCAGCAGCAGCCCACCGACAAATCTGGCGATAAGCAATCGGGCGATAAACAGAATGGCGACAAGTCGGATGGCACAGCATCCGGTGAACACCGTCATCACAAGAAGTCGGACAGCAATTCGTCTGGCGACAGCCAATGACCGTCCGCATCGATCGGCGGTGTGCGCGGCTGAGTCTGATGTCAGTGAGTAAGCCGTGAGTCCATCGCGTCCATTCGTTCTGCGTCCCGTCGCCACGTCGCTGCTGATGGTGGCGATCCTGCTGGTCGGCGTCCTGGCGTTCCGCTACCTGCCGCTTTCCGCACTACCCGAGGTCGACTATCCGACCATCCAGGTCCAAACCTTCTATCCGGGCGCCAGCCCGGACGTGATGAGCACCTCAGTCACGGCGCCGCTCGAAGTCCAATTCGGCGAGATGCCCGGATTGAACCAGATGTCGTCGTCGAGTTCGGCCGGCGCTTCAGTGATCACGCTGCAGTTCTCGTTGTCGCTGTCGCTCGACATCGCCGAGCAGGAAGTGCAGGCCGCGATCAATGCGGCGGGCAATCTGCTCCCGGCCGATCTGCCCGCGCCGCCGATTTACGCCAAGATCAATCCCGCCGATGCGCCGATCCTGACACTGGCGCTGACCTCGAAGACCATGCCGCTGCCGCAGATCGAGGACATGGCGGATACGCGGCTGGCGCAAAAGATCTCGCAGATGTCGGGCGTCGGCCTGGTCAGCATCAACGGTGGTCAACGCCCCGCAGTGCGCATTCAATTCGACCCGCGCAAGCTGGCCGCCTATGGGCTGAACATCGACGACCTGCGGACCACGGTCAGCAACTCCAACGTCAATATCCCAAAGGGCAATTTCGACGGCCCCACCCGCTCCTATACGGTCAATGCCAACGACCAGATTCAGGACCCGACCGAATATTCCAAGATGGTGATCGCCTATAAGAACGGCTCGCCGGTCTTGCTGTCGGACGTGGCCAAGGTAGTTGGCGGCGCCGAGAATACCAAGCTCGGTGCATGGATGGGTGTGGCCGCCAACGAGACCATACCGGCCATCATTCTCGACGTGCAGCGCCAGCCCGGCGCCAATGTCATTTCGGTTGTCGACAGCATCAAGGCGCTGCTGCCGCAGCTCCAGTCATCGCTTCCGGAATCGATCGACGTGGCGGTTCTGACCGATCGCACGGTCACCATCCGCGCTTCCGTCGATGACGTCGAATTCGAACTCACCCTGGCCGTGGCGCTGGTGGTGATGGTGATCTTCCTGTTCCTGCGCAATTGGCGCGCGACGGTCATTCCCAGCCTTTCGGTGCCGCTGTCGTTGGTCGGCACCTTCGCCGCGATGTATGCGCTGGGCTTCAGTATCAACAACCTCTCGCTGATGGCACTGACTATCGCCACCGGCTTCGTAGTCGACGATGCGATCGTGATGATCGAAAACGTCGCGCGTTTCCTGGAAGAAGGCGAAACGCCGCTGCAGGCCGCGCTCAAGGGCTCGGCGCAAATCGGCTTCACCATCATCTCGCTGACGATTTCGCTGATCGCAGTGCTGATCCCGCTGCTCTTCATGGGCGATGTGGTCGGACGCCTGTTCCGCGAATTCGCCATCACGCTCTCGGTGACGATCCTGATCTCAGCTGTGGTGTCATTGACCTTGGTACCCATGCTCTGCGCGCAGATTCTGAAACCGCCTTCAGAGACGAAGGAATCCACCTTCGAGCGTGTCAATCGCGAATGGTTCGATCGCCTGATCGCAGGTTACGACCACGCGCTCAACTGGGTTCTCGATCGGCAGGCTCTGACCCTGCTTGTCGCCGTCGCGACTCTGGGCCTGACCATTTTCCTTTACGCCGTCGCGCCTAAGGGGTTCTTCCCCGTGCAAGATACCGGCGTGATCCAGGCGATTTCCGAAGCGCCGCAATCGACGTCCTTCGCCGCAATGGCTGATCGGCAACAGGCTTTGGCGAATGCAATTCTCAAGGACACTGACGTCGCCAGCCTGACATCGTTCATCGGCGTCGATGGCACGAATATCACGCTCAACAGCGGCCGCTTCCTGATCAACCTGAAACCCCATGATGATCGCAAGAGCTCGGCCAGCGACATCATTCGTCATATCCAAAAGGAAACCGCCAATGTCAGAGGCATCAGCCTCTATATGCAGCCGGTGCAGGATCTGACGATCGATACCAGTGTCAGCCGCACGCAGTATCAATTCATCCTAGAGGATGCCAACCCAGACGAGCTTGCCACCTGGACCGGAAAGCTGGTCGATGAACTGAATAAGAAGTCCGATCAGTTCGAGGGCGTAGCGAGCGATCTCGAGCAAAATGGCTTGGCCGCCTACATCACCATCGATCGCGATTCCGCCGCGCGGTTCGGCATCACCCCGGCAACCGTGGATAACGCGCTCTACGACGCTTTCGGTCAGCGTATCGTTTCGACGATTTACACCCAGTCGAACCAGCGGCGCGTGATCATGGAAGCCGATCCTTCGCTGCAGATCACGACTAAGGACCTCTCCAATATTTATCTGCCGTCCTCGGCTTCATCCACGGGGCAAGTGCCGCTATCGGCCCTCACCAAAGTCACCGAGCAGACAGCGCCACTGCAGATCAGCCATCTCGGCCAGTTCCCGGCCGCTACGGTCTCGTTCAACCTCGCGCCAGGCGCATCGCTGGGCGATGCCGTCACCACCCTGCAGCAGTCCGAAAAAGATATTCAGATGCCGGCCAGCATCTTCACCGTGATGCAGGGTGCGGCGCTGGCTTTCCAAGCGGCACTCAGCAATGAAGTGTTCCTGATCCTGGCCGCGATCGTGACCGTCTATATCGTGCTCGGCGTTCTCTATGAGAGCTATATCCATCCGATCACGATCCTCTCCACGCTGCCTTCGGCCGGTATCGGTGCGCTGCTGGCGTTGATGCTGGCCGGTGACGATCTGGGCGTGATCGCGATCATCGGTATCGTGCTTCTGATCGGTATCGTGAAGAAGAATGCGATCATGATGATCGACTTCGCCTTGGTGGCCGAACGCGAAGAAGGCAAATCGCCACGTGAAGCCATTCATCAGGCGTGTCTCTTACGCCTGCGCCCGATCTTGATGACGACGATGGCCGCGATCCTTGGCGCGCTGCCGCTGATGATCGGCTCAGGAACGGGGTCGGAACTGCGCAACCCGCTGGGTGTGACGATCGTCGGCGGCCTGATCGTCAGCCAATTGCTGACCCTCTTCACGACGCCGGTGATCTATCTCGCCTTTGATGGCATTGCACGTCGCCTGCGCCGATCGACCGGTCTCGACCAGGAAGAGAGCCCCGCGGAATGAGCTTCTCCGAGGTATTCATCCGCCGTCCGATCGCAACGACGCTCCTCACTATCGGCATCTCGTTGGCGGGCGCTATCGCCTATGTCCGACTGCCGGTCGCGCCGCTGCCACAGATCGATTTCCCGACGATCAGCGTCCAGGGACAGTTGCCAGGCGCGAGCCCGGAGGTGGTGGCAACCAGCGTCACCGAGCCGTTGGAGCGGCATCTCGGCGTCATCTCCGACGTGACCGAGATGACTTCGTCCAGCACCGTCGGTCAAGCGCGTATCACGCTTCAATTCGACCTAGATCGCGATATCGATGGTGCAGCGCGCGACGTGCAGGCGGCAATCAATGCCGCGCGTGCTGATCTACCTGCCAATCTGCGCAGCAATCCGACCTATCGCAAGGTCAACCCGGCCGACTCGCCGATCATGATCCTGGCGCTGACATCGAAGACGCTGACTCAGGGCCAAATCTACGATGCTGCCTCGTCCGTCTTGCAGCAGAAATTTTCGCAGCTCGCCGGCATTGGCCAGGTGACGATCGGCGGCGGCGCTTTGCCTGCTGTGCGTGTCGAACTCAACCCCACGGCACTTTATAAATATGGGATCGGCCTCGAGGACGTTCGTGCTGCCCTCGCCTCAGCCAATGCCCATTCGCCCAAAGGCGCCATTGAGGGCAATGGTCTGCATTATCAAATCTACGATAACGACCAAGCCAGCAAGGCGGACCAGTATCGATCCCTGCTCGTCGCCTATCGCAACGGCGCCCCGGTCAGGCTTTCCGATCTCGGCGATGTGATCGATTCGGTTGAGAATATCCGCAGCGCCGGCATGGCCGATGGCAAACCCTCGGTCCTCGTGATTCTGTATCGCCAGCCTGGTGCCAATATCATCGACACGATCGATGGTGTGAAAAGCGCGCTTCCCTACCTCCAGGCCTCGATATCCAGCGGGATCGACATGACGATCGCCGTCGACCGCTCGACCACGATCCGCTCGTCATTGCGGGATGTCGAGCACACTTTGCTGATCGCGATCATGCTGGTGATCGGTGTCGTCTTCGTTTTCCTGCGCAACGCGCGCGCGACCTTAATTCCCAGTGTCGCGGTGCCGGTCTCGCTGGTCGGCACCTTCGGTGTCATGTATCTGCTGGGCTACAGCCTCGACAATCTGTCGCTGATGGCCCTCACGATTGCGACCGGATTCGTGGTCGACGACGCGATTGTCGTTTTGGAGAACATCACGCGACGCGTCGAAGCCGGCATGCCGCGCTTCCAGGCATCGCTTCTAGGGGCACGCGAGGTTGGATTCACGGTTCTATCGATGAGCCTATCGCTGATCGCGGTGTTCATTCCTGTTCTGGCCATGGGCGGCTTCGTCGGCCGCATTTTCCATGAATTTGCTGTGACTCTGTCCGTGGCGATCATCGTGTCGCTGGTCATTTCGCTGACGACCACGCCGATGATGTGCGCGCGCATTGTCAAACAGTATGTGAGTGAACGGCAGCCGGGCTGGCTCTCGCGTAATTTGGAGAAAGGCTTCGACGCAGCGCTGGAATTCTACGATCGCTCGTTGCGTGTCGCGCTGGCCCATCCGCGACTGGTCGTCCTGGTCCTGATCGCTACGCTTTTCCTCAACGTGTTCCTCTATATCGTCATTCCCAAAGGTCTCTTCCCCCAGGAAGACACGGGACTGCTCGTTGGCGGCGTTCAGGCCGACCAGAGCATCAGCTTCCAAATGATGAAGAACAAGCTGACGCAGTTCATGTCGATCCTGATCAAAGATCCCGCGATCGCCCATGCCACAGGCTTCACCGGTGGCCAGGGTCAGACCAATTCCGGTTTCGTCTTCATTTCGCTGAAAGCTCTGTCAGAGCGTGGCCTTGCTGCCGACCAGGTGATCGCCCGCGTGAGTAAGGAACTTGGTCAGGTGCCGGGCGCCTCACTCTTTCTCCAGGCAGCCCAAGACCTGCGTATGGGCGGCCGGCAGAGCAATGCCCAATATCAATATACGCTTCAGGCCGATGATCTGAATGACCTTTACGAATGGGTTCCCAAGATCACGGCAGCCTTGCAGAAGATTCCCGAATTGACCCAGGTCAATTCCGACCAGCAGCAGAAGGGCCTCGAGTCCGATGTGGTGATCGACCGGGTGACATCTTCGCGATTGGGCATCAATCCCAGCATGATCGACAACACGCTCTATGACGCTTTCGGCCAGCGCGACGTGTCGACCATCTACAACGCCCTCAACCAGTACCATGTGGTGATGGAGGTTGCGCCCCAGTATTGGCAAAGCCCAGAGACGCTCAACGACGTCTACATCAGCACTTCCGGGGGAACTGTTGGTGGCACGCAATCGACCAATGCGGTCGCCGGCACGGTATTGGCGTCGAGACAGAAGACGAGTGCATCGACCGTCGCGCAGGATACGGCACGCAATCTGGCCAACAATAGCCTCGCTGTGAGTGGCCATGGTTCGGCTTCGACCGGTGCCGCGGTAAGCTCGTATTCTGAAAGCATGGTGCCGCTGGCGGCGGTCACGAAGCATCGGTTCGGGCAGACGCCACTAGCCGTCAATCACCAAGGCCTGTTTGTGGCCAGCACGATCTCGTTCAATCTCATCCCTGGAAAATCGTTGAGTGACGCGGTCGCTGCGATTAGTAGCGCCTCGGCTGAGATCGGCGTGCCGACATCGATCCACGGCACGTTCCAGGGCACGGCGCGCGTCTTCCAGCAATCACTACAAAACGAGCCCTATTTGATCGGCGCAGCGCTGATCGCCATCTATGTGGTGCTGGGCATTCTCTATGAGAGCTACGTTCACCCGATCACCATTCTCTCGACTCTGCCATCGGCAGGCGTCGGCGCGCTCCTGGCGCTGTTGCTCTGCAACGTCGAGTTGAGCGTCATCGCCACGATCGGCATTCTGTTGCTGATCGGCATCGTCAAGAAGAACGCGATCATGATGATCGACTTCGCGCTACATGTAGAGCGCACCGAGGGCCTGAATGCGCGGGATGCGATCTACAAGGCCTGCCTGATGCGCTTCCGCCCGATCATGATGACCACCATGGCCGCCATTTTCGGCGCCATCCCTCTCGTGATCAGCAATGCCGAAGGCAGCGAGTTGCGTAAACCACTGGGGATCGCGATCATCGGCGGCCTGTTGGTCAGCCAGTTGCTGACACTTTACACAACACCGGTGGTTTATCTCTATCTTGACCGGTTGCGGCGCAGCCCGGACGCGAAGGCCGCGCCGCACGGACCCGCGGAAGAACTGGGAAACGCATAAACAAAAGACGAATGGCGGCGACAATGGCACTCACCTTCCGATCAATCGGTCGACGCGGCATCGATTCCTGGCGACATGGCTGCGCCTTTGCCGCCATCAGCGCCCTGGCGCTCTCGGCTTGCACGGTCGGCCCAAATTATAAGAAGCCCTCCGCACCAACACCTGAGTCGTACAAAGAGATTGATGGTTGGAAGCCCGCATCACCCGTGAACGCGGCCAGCGGCCAGGCATGGTGGTCGATCTATCAAGACGCCGTACTCGACGGTCTTGAGAAGCAGATCGACATCTCCAACCAAAATCTGAAGCAGGCTGAAGCCGCTTACCGGCAGGCTGCGGCGATCGTTGATGAGGCACGCGCCGGGTATTACCCGACGATAACCGCTGGCGGCGGTGCCACGCGGTCGGCAGACAACTTGAGCGGTAGTGGCTCATCCAACCGCGTGATTTCGAATCAATTCACCGCCTCGTTCGGGGCGAGTTGGGAACCGGATATCTGGGGCAAGATTCGGCGAACGGTTGAAAGCAACGTGGCAACCGCGCAGGCCGATGCTGCCGATATCGCTTCAGCGCGCCTATCGGCCCAAGCGACTTTGGCCACCGACTATTTCGAACTTCGTGTCGACGACGAGATGAAACATCTGTTCGAGGAGACGATCGAGGCCTATCGCCACTCGCTCGAGATCACCCGCAATCAATTCAATGCCGGCACTGCGGCGCAAACCGACGTCATCACGGCGGAAACGCAGCTCGAAGGCGCCGAGTCGCAATACATCAATCTGGGTGTTCAACGGTCCCAGCTCGAACATGCGATTGCAGTGCTGACCGGTAAGCCGCCCTCGGGCCTGACCATCGTTCCGGCGGCTCTGGACAGAACCATCCCCATACCGCCGACCGGCATGCCCTCTACCTTGCTCGAACGTCGCCCGGACGTATCGGCAACCGAACGTCAGATGGCCGCCTCGAATGCACAGATCGGCGTAGCCATCTCGGCCTATTATCCCGACGTCACCTTGTCGGCCTCAGCCGGCTTCGCCAACTCGGTCCTGCAGAATCTGTTCAATGCCGCCAGCACCGTGTGGTCCTTCGGCCCGTCGATTTCCGAGACTGTCTATGACGCCGGTCTCCGCGATGCCCAGGTGGCTGCCGCGCGCGCGGCTTACGATCAGACGGTGGCAAGCTATCGGCAGACTGTCCTGACCGCCTTCCAGCAAGTCGAAGATCAGTTGGCGGCGCTTCGTATTCTTGAGAAGCAAGCCGCCGTGGAAGATACGGCCGCCAAATCCGCACACGAAGCCGTACGGCTGACCTTGAATCAGTACCAGCAAGGTACGGTGGCCTATACCGCCGTCATCACCGCACAGACGACGGCGCTGACGGACGACGAGTCGGTGCTCAACATTCTGATGAACCGCCTCGTGGCCAGCGTAACTTTGGTCGACGCACTGGGTGGCGGCTGGAGCACCGCCCAGTTGCCCAACGCCAGTCACATCGACTCGTCGACGCAATCTCCCGCGACAGATCCGGCGGCGCACTAGGCCAATTTAGATGACGCATATCGATCATCGCTCTTGGAAACGCGATGACGATCGCGTTGCAACAGCCACTTCTTGTATGCAGCTAAGACTAAAATCGCTCACGCATCATAGGGCTGCGTAAACATCGGTTCTCATCATTGAGCAATCCGCGCAATGGTTTGCGCAGTCATGTGGACACGCGCAACGATGTTGAAACAAGCGAGCCACAATCTTGAAACCCAACCCGCATAGGGTGCATGCGGCCCTCCTATAATTTTATTTAATGTGCATCGAGGCCTCTCCGTCGGAAATCTGGTCCTGCATCCGCGACTACCGATCCCGGCTATGCGTCAATACGTGGGGTGACCCGTGAGTCAAAGTTTGCCGCATTCAAGCGACGTTCAGCATCCCCTCGACCCGAGGATGTCCGAGAGCGACGTCGATTCGCTGTCGGATATCGATACGGATGCGAAGAGCGAGGCGGAACGGCATCCGTCCATTCTTCTCGTCGATGACGACCTGAACCTGGCGCTGGATGTCGCAAATAGCCTAACCAAACGTGGCTATCTGGTCTCTCATGCCGCAACCGCTCCCGACGGCCTCACCCAAGCACGGCGCGGCGCGTTCGATATTTTGATTCTCGATCGTATGCTCGCCGGTGAGGACGGCCTCACGGTATTGAAGATTCTGCGACAAGAGGCTATGGGCAAGCCGGTCATCATCCTGAGCGCGCTGAGCGGGGTAGAGGATCGTGTCCGCGGCCTCAACGCTGGTGGCGACGACTATCTCGTCAAACCCTTCGCGACCGATGAACTTGTGGCGCGCGTTGAGGCCCTGTTGCGTCGTACGGATTCGCATCGGGCAACTCTGCTTCAGCTCGGGCCGCTGAAGCTCGATCTGATTGATCGTCGCGTCTGGCGAGGAGATCGAGAAATCGAGCTTCTG
The DNA here is from genome assembly GCA_036490215.1 of Magnetospirillaceae bacterium. Taxonomy (GTDB): domain Bacteria; phylum Pseudomonadota; class Alphaproteobacteria; order Rhodospirillales; family Magnetospirillaceae; genus JASHSH01. The sequence continues at coordinate 12,360 of DASXEH010000063.1, read as the reverse complement.
CCTCGCGAATTCAAGCTCTTAGAATACTTCATGCATCGTCCGGGGCAAATCGTCACGCGGAAGATGTTGCTCGAGGATGTGTGGCAATACCGCTTCGTTCCTGAGACCCGCCTCGTCGACGTCCACGTCAGCAAATTGCGCCGCAAAATCGAGGCTGCAGACGAACCGCCGATGCTGCTTAGCATTCGCAGCGCGGGGTTCATGCTCAATGCGCCTACCTGATCCTCTTCGCACCTCGATCTTCCGTCTCACCATATTCTTTGCCCTTGGCTCGGCTGCCACGTCGCTTGTCTTGTTTGCCTTCATCTATTGGCAAACCGCAGTTTATGAACGCGATAGAACCGCATCCCTTCTGGCGCAAGAGGTCGCGGCAGTCTCATCCGAAACCGACATCGATTTACGCCGGGCGGTCGCGTCACGTCTTGAAAGCGATATCCATCACGTCGCCTATGCAGCCTTGTTCGATGCCAAGGGCCAATTGATTGCGGGCAATCTCGCATCGATTCCTCCAGGCCTGGAGCCCGACGGCGTGGTTCGCAGCGTTGAGGTCGATCGGGACAGCAAGAATGGCGATAGAACCATCACACAACAGCGCATTCTGGCTGTCGCCAAGCGCTTGCCGGATGCCAGCGTCCTTTTGATCGGGCGCAATATCGACGAGTTGCGCAATTTGCGGTCGGTGGTCACGCGCTCGCTGCTGCTGGGCGTCATTCCCGCTCTGACGTTAGCGCTGTTTGCCGGCGCTTTTCTCAGCCGCCGTTTCCAACTGAAAATCATCGCAGCCAACCAGACTTTGCGACGCATCATGCGCGGAAATCTGCACGAAAGACTGCCCGTCGCCGACAAAGCCGATGATTTCGACCAGATGGCCGTGAGCGTCAACCAGATGCTCGATGAAATCGAGCGTATGGTCGACCAGATCCGCGGCGCCGCCGACAGCATCGCGCATGATGTTCGGGTTCCGCTCGTGCAGATGCACACGCGCCTCGAGCGGACGCGAACCCAATATCAGAAGTCCGGCGATATCAATGCGATTGTCGATCATGCGCTGAGCGATCTGGATGTCGCCCTGGGTATGATTACGGGGCTTACGCGCATCGCCGAAATCCAGGACGACCGCCGCCGCAAGGCATTCACCACGGTCGATCTTGCCGAGGTGATGCGGTCCGTATTCGATCTCTATGAGCCGATGGCCGAAGAAAAAAGCCTGACCTTCACCATTTCGTCGGGACAGCCCCAACCCGTACGGGGCGATGCGGATCTCTTGCGCGATCTCGTCTCGAATCTGATCGACAACGCCATCAAATTCACGCCCACGGGCGGCACCGTAGCGGTCTCCGTCGCCGAGAATACCGCGGCGCGCAACGTGGTCGCGCGTGTTTCCGACACTGGCCCAGGTATTGCCGAGCAAGAGCGCGGGGCGGTGTTTGAGCGCTTTTATCGCTCAACGACAACTCAAGACATCCCAGGTCATGGGCTGGGGCTCAGCCTTGTGCGCGTCGTCTGCGATCTCCATGGCTTCGATATTCGGATTTCCGGTGCCGCTCCCGGGGCGACCTTCGAATTGATCTGCCCGTCGCTGTCGTAACCTCAAAGATACGCATTCACCTCATCAGTCGATCGCAGCTCGCGCGATATAATTCGCGCGGCGATACGCGCTCATGATTGTTAAAGAAAATTTACAATGACATCGGAAAATTTTACGTATTACACAAAACGATAGACATTAGTGCCGTCTATTTTACTTTCGTCTTCTTTACTTTTACATTCTAAAACTCTAATTAAATCGCGGCCCCGACTGTCGTTATTTAGTCTCACTGTGTCAAATCTGCTTCAGGGGCAGATCAAAACAGAAGGGGTCCTATGAAGAAAATATTGTTGCTGGGAGCTTCGGCTCTCGCAGTCGGCGTCGGCGCCAGTGCCGCCTACGCTGACGATCCACTAAAAGTCACACTGTCGGGCACCGGCCAGGAATGGTTCGGTTATGCGGCAAACAACAAGTCCGACGTCGGCAACATCTCCAAGACCTTTGCGCAGAGCAACAACAGCTTCTCGCTGAATGGTTCGACGAAACTCGATAACGGCATTACCGTCGGTGTGTCGTTCACCATGAACGCTTCGCCGGGCCTCGAAGGTTCGCAGGCTCATCTCAACACGGCCGGCGGCGCTCTTAACCAGACCTCCTATGCGCCGCAGACCGGCGCGCCCGAGACCAACATCGTCACTTTCGCTGGTGGCTTCGGCTCGATCGACATCGGCTGGCAGCCGAATGCCGCGGAGACGACCGCTCTCGACGGTCCGAGCTTCGGCGTCGGCGGTCTGACCTGGGGCCGTTGGGCTGGCTGGATCGTCGGTCCGACCGGCAACAACCTCACGGCCGGCAGCGGCCTGAGCGCAATCATGGACGACTACTGGGCGAACAAGGTCCTGTATGCGTCTCCGACCATTGCGGGCTTCCAAGCCACAGCTAGCTTCACGCCGAACATGGCCAGCCAAGACTTCGGTGCGACGACGACCAACGGCACCTCCCTCGGCAATTGGGGCGGCGACTCGAGTTCTTATGCCTTGACCTACGCTGGCGATTTCGGCGCCACCAAGATTAAGGCGCAGGCCGCTTACACCAATGAAGAGTTCAACGGCCAGCCGCAAACGACCGGCACTATTCCGGCGAACGCTCCGCTGGCCGGCCAGGGCGGCACGGTCAACGGCTATCAGGCTGGCTTCTCGGCCTCGATGGCTGGCTTCACCCTCGGTGGCGCGATCGCCGACCGCGAAGTCAGTGGTGCTACGGGCGCTCTTTCTGCCTATGACCTCAAGACCGCTCTCGCTCAAGGCGTCACATGGGACGTGGGTCTGAGCTATACCACCGGTCCTTGGGGCGTTGCTGCGAGCTACTTCACGTCACAGGCTGACAACAACAACCTGACGCTGACGGCGAACGGCAAGGAAACCGACAACTACTACGGTGTGTCGTTCCAATACACGTTGGGGCCGGGGATCACGCTGGATCTCGAAAACGCCTATGTCGATTACAAGGTCGATACGGCGCCGACCTCGACGACGAACGGGAAGAACAACGGTGTCTTCTCGGTGCTTTCTACCACGGTGAATTTCTAGATTCCCCTCTAGGTCACCGTTTGAAGAAGGGAGTGGCCTCGTTCAACCACTCCTTTCAAGGGAAAGAGCGGCCTCGTTCAGCCGCTCTTTCTTTTTGTACAAACCTCTGGTTTCTCCCAGCGGTTGCTACGCTGAAAAACTAAGGCCGGGCCATTCATCCGAATGACCCGGCCTTTTTTTTACGCTCGTGGTGGTCGACTGCGTCAGTCCGGAATGCCGGTGAAGCGGCCGACATTGGTGACATGCGACGGATCCGAAGGCGGACCGCCGGTCAATTCATCGACCGGCACAGTCGGCGCTGGCCCACCCGAGACTTGGACGATGTATTCGGTGTGGCTCCAATCGGCGATGGCGCCCGCCTTCTGAATCGGATGCGTCGTATCCGGGCCGCCTTGCTGGCTGGCAAATGCCGAGGCGGATACGAAAAGCGCCGCGCCGGCAACGGCAATGGTGAGCGATAGCTTGGACATGATTCTTCTCCACAAACACCCTCTTGGCCGGTTCAGGCTGGGGAATGCCGAACCGATCACCGCGAGGACGATGGGAAGATAAGTGGGGCAAACCTCACATAACAGGTCTATCCCATTGTTATTGCAGTTAAATCTTATTTACATAACACCGCATTAGAGAGACGAAGGCGTCGTCAAGCGAACGCATCAACGCGATTTGATCAATCACTCTTGCTTTTAGAGTGCATTTCGATATATCTTAAATTTCGTTATATCGAAACATACTCGAAAGTGCCCTATAATGCGTCTCTTTCATCGCCATTCCCACGACGACCTCGATCACGACCATCGGCACGGCCATGGTCATCGCCATATGCGCGGTCACGGCCGCCTTCATGGCCTTCACCACGGACTGCATCGCGGCGGCGGTCGCGGGCTCGGCCGCTTCTTCGCCCATGGCGATCTGAAGCTCGTCATCCTCAATTTGGTCGCCGAGAAACCGCGCCACGGCTACGAGATCATCAAGGCCATCGAGGAGCGCGTGGCTGGCGCCTACAGCCCGAGCCCGGGCGTGATCTATCCGACACTCACCCTGCTCGAGGAACTCGGCTACGCCACGGTGAGCGACGGCGAAGGCGGCAAGAAGCTGCATACGATCACAGAACAAGGCCGCGCCTTCCTCGATACCAACCGCTCGACGCTCAATGCGCTTCATGCGCGCATGGATGAAGCCAGCCGGGCCAATGAAAGCGGATCGGCGCCGCAGATCCTGCGCGCCATGGAAAATCTGAGGATGGCGCTACGCCTGCGCCTGTCGCGTGGTCCTTTGACCAGCGAGCAAACCGATGCCATGGCCGCCGCGCTCGACGCCGCCGCCTCGGCTGTGGAGAAGCTCTGATGGTTGAACAGTCCGTCCTGCCTTTCTCCGAGGCCGAAATCAGCACTGCGGCTTCGTCCAAATATCTGGCGCAGCTCTGCAAACACTTTCAACACAAGCTGAGCGTCAGCTTCGATGCGCAACACGGCCGTATCGAATTCCCGGCCGGCGTCTGCACGCTCGACGCGGCGACGAAGGCCGAAACGCTGGTGATGCGGGTCAACGCCAAGGACGAATCAGGCCTTGCCACGCTCGAAGACGTGGTCGCGCGCCATCTGCAACGCTTCGCCTTCCGTGAGCCCTTCGCGATAAACTGGACTCGCCACGCATCAAACTAAAAATCGGCGTGCCCAGACTGGGGAGGACATGATGATCCACCATCTCAGATTCGCTCTCGCCGCGACGGCGATGCTGGTTGGCGCTTGCCTCGCGCATGCCAGCCTTGCCGCGCCGCCCGACGACATTGCGGCGCAGCTGCGCGCGCTTGGCCCGGTGATCAACCCACCGGCGGTGATGAAGATCTATGGCCCTCTGCTCGCCAAGCAGGATAAATCCGGCGTGAAGCGCACGGACGATCTCGCCTATGGCGCAGACGAGCGTAATAAGCTCGATCTCTTCGCGCCCGAGCAGGCGGCTGCGCAACCGATGCCGATCTTGATCTTCGTTCATGGCGGCGCCTTTGCGCATGGCGACCGCAAGCAGCGCGACAATGTCGGCTACTACTTCGCGCGCCGGGGCATTCTGACTCTGGTGATCTCCTATCGCCTCGCACCAAAGGATCACTGGCCGGCGGGTGCCGAGGATGTCGGCCGCGCCATATCTTGGGCACATGCCAATACCGCGAAATTCGGTGGCGATCCGAAACGCATCTTCCTGATGGGCGAATCAGCGGGCGGCGCCCATATCGCTACCTATGCCTTCATGAAGCGGCTCAACCATGGCAATCCTGGAATCGCCGGTACGATTCTGATCTCGGGTGCTTATGATTTCGCGCTTGAACATCAGGCGGCCAAGGCGATCGGTGCACCTGAGGTCGATGCGATCAACGGTGTCTATTTCGGCACCGATTTCGCACGCTACCCGGAAATGTCGCCTGTGCTGCATCTCGACGGCCATAACGCGCCCATCTTCCTATCCTATGCCGATCTCGATCCGGCGCAGATGCAGATGGAGGCGGGCGAGTTGTTCGCCGCGCTGTGCCGCCACGATCATGTCTGCCCGGTGCTCAATCGCGTCACAGGCCACGACCACATTTCGCAGATCGCCTCGATCAATACCGGCGACGAGACACTGAGCGCACCCGTGCTCGCCTTCATTCGCGCGCACTAAGGACGAGGCATGGGAGAGTATGATGCTTGAGGATGATTTTCTCGGCCCTTCCACCGCGCTGAGCCAGCAGCCGATGCGCAACACCCGCGGACGGCGGGCGATCCTAGCCGCACTCGGCGAGGATGCACATCATCCCGACGCCGAAACGCTACATCAGTTCGCCCAGGTCCGCGATCCCGGCCTCAGCCTCGCCTCGGTTTATCGCACTTTGCGCGAGCTCGAAACGCGTGGCCTGGTCATGCGGCATAGCTTCTTCCCCGGCGCTGCGCGCTGGGAACTGACTGGCGGCGCGCCGCATGATCATTTTGTCGATCTGCAGACCGGACTGATCATCGACTTTCATAGCGATGAAGTGCGGGCTGTCGAAGAAGCCGTTGCCACCCGCCTCGGCTATCGCCTCGCCCACGCGCGCCTCGCGCTCTACGGCACCAAATAGGTTTCCTTTCCTGGAGCATGTCGTGAATTCTTTCCTGCATCGCTACGCAACGCCGCTGACCGTCGGCCTGTTCGCTGTCTCCGCCATTTCCGGCACCGCCCTGTTCTTCGGCTTTGGCCAAGGCATCTTTCACGAGATGCATGAATGGCTGAGCATGCTCCTGCTGCTGCCTTTCGTGTTGCATGTCTGGAAGAATTGGCCGGCGCTGGTCGGCTATGCCCGGCGCGGCACGCTGGTACTGCCGGTGGCGGCGATGCTTCTGATCGCGGTTGTCGCCGCCGCCCCGTCGTTCACGGGCAGCGACGCTGGTGGACCGCCTGGCTCACGCGCCGCGACCTTGATGACGGAAACGCCGATCTCCATCCTCGCGCCGGTATTGAAGACCACCCCGGATTCACTGGCCGCCAAACTCAAAGGCGATGGCTACGCTGTGGACTCGATCGACGACACCTTGGCCACAATCGCGGCCGCTTCCCATGTCCCGGCGATGAAGCTACTCTTCGCGGCTTTCCCGTCGCGCTGAGGCCGATTTTGAACAGTATGACCACATCCGCCGGTATGACCGCGCGCCGCCGGCAATTCCTGATTTTCCTCGTCGCCGGCACTTTCTTCATGGAGATGCTGGACGCCACCGTCATCGTGACGGCACTGCCGAGCATGGCCACGTCGTTCCACCGCAATGCCGTCGACCTTAACGTGGCGATGACGGCCTATCTGCTCACCCTCGGCGTGTTCATTCCCGTGAGCGGTTGGGTGGCCGAACGCTTCGGCCCCAAAACCGTCTATGGCAGTGCCATTGTGCTGTTCACGGTGAGTTCGCTGCTCTGCGCGATGAGCCCGACCCTTCCCGCTTTCATCGCCGCCCGTATCTTGCAAGGCATCGGTGGTGCGATGATGGTGCCGGTCGGACGGCTGATCGTGTTGCGCGTGACGCCCAAGCCGGAACTGATGCGCGCGACAGCGACCATCGTTTGGCCCGGGCTGATCGCGCCGGTGCTTGGCCCGCCGATCGGCGCGTTCCTGACCACATATCTTTCCTGGCCGTGGATATTCTATTTGAACCTGCCGCTCGGCGCGATCGCCTTTCTGTTGGCTCTGCGCCTCGCGCCGGCCAAAGGCGATGAGCAGCATCGGCCCCTCGATTGGCTTGGCGCCATCCTCAGCGGCGCGGCAACCGTCGCACTGGCCTATGGGCTTGACCTTCTATCGAACGAGACGGTGTCGCCGGCCCTCGTCGTCGCACTGATTGTCTGCGGCCTCATCCTGGGCGTGATCTGCGTGCGGCATATGCGCCGTCATAGGCACCCTCTGATCAATCTATCGGTGATGGGCCATCAGACCTTCAGCTTCAGCATGTTCGCCGGCTCGCTTTGCCGTATCGCGATCGGCACCGCACCGTTCCTGTTGCCGCTCATGTTCCAAATCGGCATGGGCTTCAGCGCCATCCGCTCGGGTACGTTGGTTCTGGCCGTCTTCGCCGGCAACCTGGCGATGAAGTCGATCACCACGCCGATGCTGCGTCGCTTTGGCTTCCGCTCGATCCTGGTCTTCAACGGCATTCTATCCGCGGTCAGCATCGCGCTCTGCGGTGCGTTGTCGCCCGATACGCCAACTGCAGTGATCGTCATTCTGCTCTTCGCCAGCGGCCTGTTCCGTTCGATGCAGTTCACGGGCCTGTCCACCATCGCGTTTGCCGATGTGCCGCAACCGATGATGGGGGGCGCCAACGCGTTAATGAGCACCGTGATGCAATTGACGCTCGGCATGGGCGTCGCCGTCGGTGCGGTGCTGTTGCGTGGTAGCGCCTGGTTCCGTGGCGGATCGGTCGGCACGCCCGATCTAATGGATTTTCGCTTTGCCTTCGTTGCCGCCGGGGTGATCGCCCTGATCGGCGCGCTGGGCGCGCTTCCCCTGCCCCATACCGCCGGGGCAGAAGTCAGCGGCCACCGGCGCGTTTAAGACCGCACCATCACTGGTGCAAGGCGGCTGGACGACGCAAGAACTGGCCCCGCGCCGGCCCGACCACGTGGCCGTTGTCATAGACCAGCTCGCCACGCAAAAGAGTCGATTTGACACGGCCGGTCAGCTCGATGCCTTCGAACGGCGTATAGCCCTGCTCCGACTCCGACTCAGCCGCGCGCACGACGAAGGATTCATTGGGGTCGACGAGCGCCAGGTCGGCATCGAGACCGACCGCGATATCGCCCTTCTGCGGTAGGCCGAAACGACGTGCCGGATTGCCGCTGACCAGTTCGGCCATGTGATTATACGAAAGGCCGCGTTTGCTGCCTTCGCTGACCATGGCGGACAGAAGGTATTCCGTGCCGCCGAAACCGGACTTGGCCAACCAGATATTGGTTGGATCGTCTTTCGACCATTTCTGCTCCGCCGAGCAGCAAGCGTGATCGCTGACAACCCAATCGACCTTACGATCGATCACGGCCTGCCACAGCGCCTCGACGTCTTCGCGCGGCCGGATCGGCGGATTTACCTTGGCGTGGACGGCACATTCGCAATCGGTATCGAGCAGCAGATGCCCCGCCGTCACCTCTCGCTTGAAACTGATATGTGGGAAAACATCCTGCATCATGATCGCCGCCTCGATCGCTTTGCGCGAGCTGAGATGCAGCAGATTGATGTTCAAGCAATCGGTCTCGTGGGCCAGATAGGAGGCGATCCAGATCGCCAAGCCCTCTGAATGCGGCGGCCGCGCGGCGCTGTAGGCTTTCAGCCCGGTCAGCTTGCCTTCCTTCTCCACGATCTTGGTATAGGCGGTCAGGATATCTGCCAACTCGCAGTGCAGACTGACGCTGACGAAATCGGCCAATTCCGGATGCTTCGTCATGATGCGCCGCGCCGAGCGCATGATGAATTCGAAATGGGCGATGTCATAGCGCTCGTCGGGGCCGATCATCAGGAATTCATTCTGGCTCGACGAACGTCCGTGCAGCCCATAGCCGCCATAGAACATAAAGATCTTGAATGACGGCACACCGTGATCGAGAACGAGCGATTCCATCTCGTCGATATGGCCCGAATCGATCGGCGCGATGTGGTACCCGTAATCGACCCAGAAATTGTCCTTCGACAGACGCATCACTTCCGGCATGAAGTCGCGATAGCTGCCACCGCGATTCAGATAATACTGACCCGTGCGCATATAATTGAGGCTGGACGTGACGCCGCCCATCGCCGCTGCTTTACTTTCGCTGACGGCGTCGCGATCGAGCTGCTGATAGATGCCTACATGCATATGGGCGTCGACACAGCCGGGGAATGCCAAGCGGTTCTTGCCATCGATCACCTGTTTCGCGTCGTCCGCGCCGATTTCGGGCGCGATGCGGTGAAATCTTCCGTCCTTGATACCGATATCGAGACAATCGACGGACGTCTTGTACGGGCGGACGACGCGGACGTTTTTGATGACGAGATCGAGCGGCTTGGACATCTGCAAAATTCCCTGATGAAGATGAAGGAGACGAACCGTCTCAGAGTTGAAGCAGGCGGAAACTCAAAGCGGCCCTTTACACAGCTTGGCGGCGGACTCGCCGGCCCATCGCCCCAGCGCGACAGCCGTCAATAGACCGTTTCCCGAGAGATAACCGTCGACCGTGGGGCCCGAAACGCCGCAAGCCGCTCCACCACCGGCGAACAGATTCGGCAACGGCGTTCCATCAGATTTCAGCACACGCGCGGCCGTATCGATCACCAACCCGCCTTGGGTATGGAACAGCGCGCCAGTGACCTTGATCGCGTAGAACGGTGCGATCAGGGGCGGTTTGGTTGAAAAGTCGCGACCAAATTCGTCGTCGCGCACACCGCGCTGGCAAGCGGCCACCTGCTCGAAAGCCGCCATCAATGCATCGGCGGGCAAACCTGTCACAGCCGCAAGTTCCAAGGCGGAGCCGGCACGGCGAACAGCGCTCGCGGCTACGGCATCACGATAATCGGGGAAGTCCAATCCAAATTGGTGCAACCGTTCGTCATAGATGTTCCAGGCCGTGCCGCCGGGTTGATTGAGAACGACGACGGATTGCTCGGAATAACCGCCGGACTCGTCGGAGAAACGACGGCCATGGATGTTGACCTGGAAACCGCCTTCGGTCGTTAGCGCCCAACTGATCAGAATGCCGTGAGGATGCGCGACAGAGCCGTGGCCCTGATACGCCGTGAGATCGCGCGTCGCCGCCCCTAAAGCTTCACCCCAGGAAAGCGCGTCGCCGCGATTACCCGTGTGACCGAAATAGAGCGCCGATCCCATTTCCGGGATATATCGCCGCACCAACGTGCTGTTCCCGCCAAAGCCGCTGCAGGCCAGAACCAAAGCTTCACAACCGATCGTATCTTTGGTTCCATCCGGACGTTCGATCGCGAGCCCTGCAACGGTACCATCGGCTCTTGCGTAGAGGTCGGCCACCAGGGCACCGGTCACGATATCGATGCCAGCGCGCTCCACGGCCGCTCGCAATCCATCGATCAGCGCGCGCCCGGTCCGCTCCGGATGCGCGTGCATGCGCTCGCAGCTGTGGCCGGGATACAGGAATCCGGTAACAACCGTGAACGGCAGATGATGCTTCTCGGCCAGCCATTCGATGGTCGGGCCGATCGTCTGAGCTACACTCTGTGCGATTGCCGGATCGGCGCGATTCTTGGCCTTGGCCTGAATGTCAGCTTCGAACCGCCTGGGCGAATCGTCGATACCGGCGTCGCGCTGAAAGCGCGTGCCGGCCGCGGGTATCAAGCCGGATGACAACGCCGTCGAGCCACTGGGAATTGCGTCTCGCTCGAAGACGATGACTTCACCACCCGCATCGGATGCCGCCAGCGCCGCGACCAAGCCGCAGGCACCCCCGCCGATCACGGCGATCGGCACGGATGCCGGAAAAGTTACGTTCTCGGCGGGAAGCACGGCCATTGTCCCCGCCTCACCGCTTCTTTTCGAAATTGGCGCCGTCATAGCCGCGGCCGCGCTCGAGCAATTCAGGCGTCCCGATCACCGCATTCAATCCGGCAAAATCCAGCATCCGATCGCTATAGGGCGCCGTGCTTCCCATCCGTTTGAGGCTTGAGAAATAGTCCTGCATCATCCGCGCCGTCGCGCGCGCCAAACCGCCGGGGAAAATGACGAGCGAGAATCCCAATTGCTCTAAGTCGGCGGCTGATTGCAGCGGCGTAGTGCCACCCTCGACCATATTGGCCATCAGACGACCGCGCCCCGCAAACTGCTGGCATATACGCCCCAGCTCGTCGCGCGACCGTGGTGCCTCGATGAACAAGACGTCGGCGCCGGCTTCGAGATAGCTCTCGGCGCGATCAAGGGCGGCATCCGCGCCTTCGACCGCTATCGCATCGGTGCGTGCGATGATCAGCGTTTCTTCGGTCCTGCGCGCATCCAAAGCAGCTTTGATCTTGCCCACCATCTCGCCCGCCGAAACAAGCGATTTGCCCGACAAATGGCCGCAGCGCTTCGGCGTCGATTGATCTTCGAGCTGGATGGCACTGGCACCACATCGTTCAAAGTCGCGCACCGTACGCTGCACATTGATCGCGTTACCGAAGCCGGTGTCCGCATCGACGATGACGGGAATCGCGATACGCTCGCAGATCGCCGAAAGCGTGCTCGCCATTTCGCTCATCGTCACGAGCCCGACATCCGAGCGGCCGAGTTTTGTATAGGCAACGCTGGCCCCCGACAGATAGACAGCGGAGAACCCGACCTGCTCAGCAATCAAGGCCGAAAGCCCATCGAACACACCGGGTACCGTCAAAATCGGTTTCCGGTCGAGGCGATGGCGAAGCGATAGCTGTTCCGGGGCGTCGATGTTCATCGCCATTCTCCTATCGCGCCGATTTCAATGTGCGCTCGAGATGCGGCACCAAGCCGCCATCGGCGACCATCAGCGCCAAATGTTTGGGTAATGGCTCACATTTGAATTCCGCTTTTGTAGCGGCATCGACCACTTTCCCCTGATCAGCATCGATCGTCAGCCGATCGCCAGCGGAGATACGATCGCCTTCGGGGCAAACGAGAGCCAGAAGGCCCAGGTTCAGGGCGTTACGATAAAAAATGCCCGCGAAAGACTTCGCGAGCACCGCGGCAACGCCCAGCTGGCGCAGGGCCTGCACCGCCTGCTCCCTCGATGAGCCCATCC
>DASXEH010000043.1:0-1834 GCA_036490215.1 Magnetospirillaceae bacterium | reverse complement strand
GGAAGCCAAGCTGCCGAAGCGTGAGCGGCGCTCAACCCAGCGGCTGTTCGAAGAACTGCGCGGGCGCGGATATGACGGCGCCCATGACAGCGTGCATCGGTTCGTCAAGGCTTGGCGCGACGAACGCGCTCGAGTCCCGGTCCATGCCTATGTGCCGATGAGCTTTGCGCCTGGGGAAGCCTACCAGTTCGACTGGAGCCACGAGACGATCACGCTTGCGGGCCTGCCGCTGACGGTCAAGGCGGCACACATGAAGCTGTCGCACAGCCGCATGCCGTTTGTGCGCGGCTACTTTCGAGAGACCCAGGAACTGGTGTTCGACGCCCACGACAAGGCGTTCCAGTTTTACGGCGGGGTCTGCCGGCGCGGCATCTACGACAACATGAAGACGGCGGTCGAAGCGATCTTCGTCGGCAAGGCGCGTCAGTATAATCGCCGCTTTCTGCAGATGTGCTCGCATCATCTGATCGAGCCTGTGGCCTGCACCCCCGCCTCGGGCTGGGAGAAGGGTCAGGTCGAGAACCAGGTCGGCAATCTGCGCGACCAGATGTTCCGGCCGAAGCCGCGGGTGAAGAGCCTCACCGAGCTGAATGCGTGGCTGGAAGATCAGTGCATAGCCTATGCAAAGCGCACCAAACATCCGGAGTTCAAGGAACGGACGATCTGGGACGTATTCCAGGAAGAACGTGCCAGCTTGATGGAGCTGCGCGGTCCGTTCGATGGGTTCGTCGAGAAAGCGGTGCGGGCCAGCACCACTTGCCTGATCATGGCCGATCATAATCGCTACAGCGTCGACGCGCGCGCCGCCGGCCGCATGGTGCTGGTGCGCTCCCATGCCGAACGTATCGTCGTGCTGTTGGGCGACGAGGTGGTCGCCGATCACCCGCGCCACTTCCGGCGCGACCAGATCATCTACGATCCCTGGCATTATCTGCCGGTACTGATGAAGAAGCCCGGCGCCTTGCGTAACGGCGCACCGTTCAAGGATTGGGCATTGCCGCCTGCGCTGACCCAGGCTCGCGCAAAGCTGAAGAGCCACACCGATGGCGATCGGCAGTTCGTCAAGGTGCTGGCCGCGGTGCTCGATCACGGGCTGGCCGCCGTCGAAGCCGCCTGTGAGGAAGCGCTGGAGGCCGGCATCGCCAGCGGCGATGTGATCCTGACTGTGCTGGCGCGCCGCCGGCAGCCCATAGCGCCACCCAGCATCACAACGCCCGACGCGCTTCGCCTCAAGATCGAACCCGCGGCCGATTGTGGCCGCTACGACCGCATAAGGAAGATTGCCTGATGGAACGCCATGAGATTCTGGAAGCCATGAGCGAACTGAAGCTTTACGGCATGCGCGCCAGCTTCGACGAGATCGCCGGCAAAGGTCTTGCCCGGCGCGACGAGATCTATCCTCTCATCGCCAGCCTGATCCGGGCCGAACGCACATACCGGCAGGCACGCTCAATTAGCTATCGTATCGGCGGCGCCAAGTTCCCGGTCCTCAAGGATATTGACAGCTTCGTCTTTGCCGACACGCCGATCGATGAAGGGCAAGTTCGCGAACTCGCTACCGGCACCTTCCTCGACGCCAAGCGCAACGCAATCTTCATCGGCGGCACCGGCACCGGAAAAACCCATCTGTGCATCGCCGTGGCCGCGGCGGTCATCCGCGCCCGCGCCAGGGGACGCTTCTTCAACCTGGTCGATCTGGTCAATCAGCTGGAACAAGAAAAGGCCGCGGGTCGCAGCGGTCGGCTGTCCGAGAAGCTGCTCCGCCACGACCTCATCGTCATCGACGAACTCGGCTACCTGCCGTTCAGCCAATCCGGCGGCCAGCTGTTGTTCC
>DASXEH010000042.1:0-70307 GCA_036490215.1 Magnetospirillaceae bacterium | reverse complement strand
CGATGACCGCGCCGTCCTCGCCGACGAACCTGATCGTCAGCGTGCCCTTGCCGGGGAAACGGAAATCGGTGGCGCGATACTGGTCGCCGAAGGCGTGGCGGCCGATGACGATGGGCTGGGTCCAGCCGGGGATCAGCCGCGGCACGTTCTGGCAGATGATCGGCTCGCGGAAGACCACGCCGCCGAGGATGTTGCGGATGGTGCCGTTGGGCGACTTCCACATCTTCTTGAGATTGAATTCCTTCACCCGGGCTTCGTCGGGGGTGATGGTCGCGCATTTCACGCCCACGCCATACTGTCTGATGGCATTGGCGGCATCGACCGTGATCTTGTCATCGGTCTTGTCGCGCGCCTCGATACCCAGGTCGTAATATTTCAGATCGACGTCCAGGTAGGGCAGAATCAGCTTGTCTTTGATGAACTTCCAGATGACCCGGGTCATCTCGTCGCCATCAAGCTCGACGATCGGAGTGGCGACTTTGATCTTCGACATCGCAGCAATCCCCATTGGCAAAATCGGGTGCACCTTAGCACCGCCGCCCCAGGACGCAAAGACAGGCTACCACAGGGATGACATGGCTCCCATGCCCGCAGATTGGGCCTATCCGGTTGGCATAGCATCGAATTCGCAGGGCAGCCTATTGCGGTGGCCGGGCGGGTCGTGTACGAGAGTCAGGCTTGGGGGCGGCCGCGGTAACCTAGTCTATCGGAGGGTCCATGCGTCGGTTTGCCATTGTTTCCGTCGGCCTGATCGCCGGCGTCGCGCTTGCCGCTTCAGCGGTTGCGCAAGAGATGAAGCCAGAAGAAATCCTGAAGGCTCGCCAGGGCCTGATGGAAGCAGTGCGAATGCAGCTCGGTCCGATCGTCGCCGTGGCCAAGGGCGGTCCGATAACGCCGGCCACCGCCGAGGCGGCCGAGAACATCGTCGGTATCGCCCATGCGCTTAAGGCGGCGTACGGCAAGGGCACTGAGAACCTGCCGAATTCGAACGCCAAGCCCGAAGCCTTCAGCGATCCGAAATTCCTGTCCGGCTATGACAAGCTGGCCGAGGCGGCTGCGAAGGCGGCGGCCGATGCCAAAGCCAATAACGCGGATGCGGTCAAAGCCGATCTCGGCATGATCGGTGGTGCCTGCAAGGGATGCCACGAGGACTTCCGCAAGAAGATCTGATTCTATTCCGGTCGGGAAGCTGGCGATCATTGCGTCTCCGGCTTCCCGATCGCACTCTGCGCCATGACCGATAACCGGCATAGCGCCGTCCTCGACGCCTTGCGGCGCGGCAATCTCGCCGAAGCCGAATCCCTTTGCGAAGCCTTTCTCAGCGCCGGTGGCGGTGGCGAGGGGCTTTACCTGATGGGCGCGATCCAATCGATGAAGGGCGACAAGCCCGCCGCCGAACGGCTGATGGGCCGTGCCGCCGGGCTGCTGCCGCAACGTGCCGACATCGCCTACAACCACGGCGTCACCCTGCGCGAGACCGGCAATGCCGCCGCCGCCGCCGCCGAATGGCGGCGCACGCTGACGCTCGACATCGATCATCGCGATGCGCGCGCCAACCTCGCGCTTGTGCTCGACGAGATGGGTGATCCAAGCGCGGCCGCGGCAATGTATGGCCAGTTGCTCGAACGATGGCCCGACGATCGCGACGGTCTCTACAATCTCGGCAATCTCTGCCAACGCGCCGGCGAGACGAAGGTAGCGCAATCGGTCTATGGCCGTCTGGTCGAGGTCCACCCGGGCTTCGTGCCCGGATGGATCAACTTCGGCATGCTGCTCAAGCGCGTGCGTGATTGGAGCGGCGCCGAACGGTGCTACCGCCAAGCCATCGCCGTCGATAGCGGCTCCGCAGCGGCTCATTTCAATCTCGCCAATCTGTTGCTGCAACGCGGGCAATGGCGCGCGGGATTTGCCGAATACGAATGGCGCCTGGCTTTGCCGGGAGAGGCGCGTCCGTCGTTTCCCTATCCCGAATGGACCGGCCATGAACCGGCCGGCACGCGCGTTCTGCTTTGGGGCGACCAGGGCTACGGCGACACGATTCAGTTCCTCCGCTTTGCCGAAGCCATCACGACGCGCGGCCATCGCGTCTTTGCCGTGGTAAAAACGGAGCTGCGCGCGCTGGTTGCGACCATGCCGGGGATCGATGCCGTCTTAGGCCCAGAAGACGCGATTCCCGAAGCCGATGTGCAAGTCTCTTTGGCGAGTCTGCCCCATCGCCTCGGCATCGAACGCGCGGGTGACCTTTGGCGCGCGCCTTATATGCACGCGTCAAATCGGGGCCCGCATCTCGATGGTGTGGGGCTGAAGGTCGGCCTGGTCTGGGCCGGCGATCCGCGCCATCCCAATGATGCCCATCGCAGCGCGCGGCTCGACGATCTGGCGCCGCTCTTCGAGGAGCCGAACCTGTCCTGGTTCAGTCTGCAATTGGGGCCGGCGCGCGACCAGCTTGCGCCGTCGCCATGGGCATCCCGCATCACCGATCTCGCGCCGCATATCGACGGGTTCATGGCCAGCGCCAGTCTGGTGCAGCAGTTGGATATGGTCGTGACCGTGGATACGTCGATGGCCCATCTGGTTGGTGCGCTCGGCAAGCCTGGTCTGGTGATGCTGCCCGCTACGGATTGCGATTGGCGCTGGCTCGACGAAGGCGATGCCACGCCCTGGTATCCGACGCTCCATCTGTTCCGGCAAACGGCGCCGCGCGATTGGCCCGGCGTCGCGCGTCTGATCGCTGCGGCGCTGGCGGCTAAAGCGACGTAATCCCCCAGACCACCAAGAAGGCCGCGATCAGCAGGGCAAGCGCGATCCAGATGCTGGCGAAGTGTGGTTCCCGTGCCGCGACTTCGGCCGGCAGCGGCGTACTGCCGGTGATCATCGGCCGGATCAAGTTCTCGCGTTTGCGGATCAAATAGAACAGCACGGCCGCGATATGGATCGCGACCAAGGCCAGGATTACGTTGAAGGCCAGATCGTGAAAGACGGTCATGACACGGGCCGTGCGATCGCCGACCAGGTGATTGAGCGGCCCCTGCGTCGCGATATCGTCGGTCGCGAACAGGCCGCTGATCGTCTGCGCCAGCACCAAGACCAGCAGGACGATCACCATCCAGGCGCCCAATCCGATATGACCGAGGTGGTAGCCGCCATCGGCCCCTACAGGCCCGCGCCGAGCGATGCGCAAGACCTCGCGCAAATGCTTCAGGGTCGCTTTGGGACTGGCGGCGAAGTCGGCGAAACGCGAATGGCGGCTGCCGACGAGGCCCCAGGCGAGGCGGAACAGCAGCAGCGCGAACAGAATCTGGCCGATCACCATATGCCAGTCGAGCATGTCGTTGGTGCCCGTAACCCAAAGCGCGACGAACAGGGCAACCAGCAGCCAATGAAACAGCCGCGTGGGCAAATCCCACACGGCGGCACGCTTGAGGGAAGGCTTTTCCGAGTCGTTCATGCCGCTCCTATGCATCGCCCAGACCGGCCGACCGCCTGAAACTGGCCTTTGTGTGCAGTGCGGTCAACATCGCCCACCCTACAATATTCGCCAGCTCTGTTGCGAAGCGGTGACCGAAAGAGTATGACGAATGGCAGGCATCGACTTGATCCGGTAAGAGATCGCGTGACCGACAAAGAACCGAGTGAAGGTCGAACGTCGCGAGCAGCTATATTTGCTGTCGCTGGTGGCGTGGCGATCATTGTTGCGATCGGCCTGAGCATTTGGACGGCCCGTCGTGACGAGGCGCCCACACCGCCGCAACAGCAGGCTGCGCCTTCCGCGCCGGCACCTAACACTGCCGCCAATGCGCCGAAAACCGGCGACCAGCAGACCAATAAGCCGGCCGAAGCGCCAAAGGCCGCTGACGCTGCCCCCAGTTTTGATGTGGTCCGGATTGGGCGCGACGGTCATACGGTCATGGCCGGCCGTGCCGCGCCTGGCGCCGATGTCGTCATCATGGATGGCGATAAGGAACTCGGCCGGACCAAGGCCAACGATCAGGGCGAATGGGTCTACACCCCCGATCAGCCGCTGACGCCGGGCAACCGCGAGTTGTCGCTGAAGGCGAATAATCCAAACGGTCAAAGCAAGACTGGCGATGCGCCGGTAGTGCTGATCGTGCCCGAGCACTCGAAGACGGCGGGTGAGCCGGGCGGCGGCGGCGAAGCGGTTGCGATCAAGGTTAAGCCCGGCGGCGGCGTCCAGATCCTGCAGGTGCCAATCTCGAAGGAAGGCTCGGGCCCGGTCTCGGTCGATGTCGTCGATTTCGACGAAAAGGGCCGCCTCTCGATCTCGGGTCATGCCCTGCCCAAGGCGACGGTGCAGATCTACCTCGACAACGGATCGATTGGAACCGCGACTGCCGACGAGAAGGGCAATTGGAGCCTGACCGTCGATCACCCATTGAGCGATGGCAGCCACACGGTTCGTGCCGACCAGGTCGCCGCCGGCGGCAAAGTGACGGCGCGCGCCGAAATCACATTCACCGCGGGTGCCGGCGGCGCGACGTCGGGCCGCATCACCGTCGCCACCGGCAATAGCCTTTGGCGCATCGCGCGCAAGGCGTATGGCTCGGGCTTCAACTACACGACCATCTATCAGGCCAACAAAGAACAGATCCGTAATCCCGATCTGATCTATCCCGGCCAGGTGTTCAAGCTGCCGACCAAAGGCTGAACGTCTTTACATCTGCTGTCGCGTTCCTTCCGTCCCCCATTCTGGTGAGGCGATCATGGATCATATTTCGCTCGGCAAAACCGGTCTCAAAGTTTCGCGTCTTTGTCTCGGCATGATGACCTATGGCAGCAAGAATTCGCGTGCCTGGTTCCTCAACGAAGAAGAAAGCCAGCCGATCCTCAAACATGCGATCAATCTCGGCATCTCTTTCTGGGATACGGCCAACGCCTATTCGACCGGCGTCAGCGAGGAAATCCTCGGCCGCATGTTCAAGACTTACGGGCTGAAGCGCGAGCAGCACGTGGTGGCCACCAAGGTCTACCACCATATGGGCGACACGCCGAACGAGCAGGGCCTCTCGCGCAAGCACATCATGGATCAGATCGATGCCAGCCTGAAACGGCTGCGGATGGATTACGTCGATCTCTATCAGATCCATCGCTTCGATCCGTCTACGCCGATCGAGGAAACGATCGATGCGCTCGACGCCGTGGTGAAGGCCGGCAAGGCCCGCTATATCGGCGCATCGTCGATGTTTTCCTGGCAATTCGCCCAGTATCTCTACAAAGCCGACCTGATGGGCAAGACGCGTTTCGTCTCGATGCAGAACCACTACAACCTCGTCTACCGCGAGGAAGAGCGCGAGATGATTCCGTTCTGCCGTAACGAAGGCATCGGCATCATTCCCTGGAGCCCGATGGCGCGTGGCTTCCTGATGGGCAATCGCGGTGCGAAGAAGGGCGAGGGCGAGACGATTCGCGCCAAGACCGACGAATACGGTCACGGCCTCTATTACCAGGATGACGATTACAAGGTCGTCGATGCGGTGACCGATGTGGCGAAGAAGCGCGGCGTCGGCAATGCGCAGGTCGCACTCGCCTGGATTTTGCAGCAACCGGGAGTCACCGCGCCGATCATCGGCGCCTCAAAATTGTCGCACCTCGATGATGCGGTCAAAGCGCTGTCCTTGAAGCTCAGCGATGACGAGTTGAAGACGCTGACGGCGCCTTATAAGCCGCATCCGATCCGCGGTCATTCCTAGCCGCGGGCCACTGCTTCGCCGTTAGGCAGATATCCATCGAGAAATTGCGGGCGATGGGCGTTTCGCAATGCTCATTGCTGTAGACAGGGGCGGGAAGCCCCAATATTATAATATGTAAGCCCAAGAAAAACTTGGGATATCAGTCAGTTACACATAAAACTGACAATAAAATCATAGGGCTGGAAACGGGTCCGCATGGCGCTTCTTGAGTTGAAGAACATCGCCAAGCACTTCGGCGCGATCGAGGCGGTCGCGGGCGTTGACCTTGTCATCAATCCCGGCGAGATCGTCGGTTTGATGGGGGATAACGGCGCCGGCAAATCGACGATCGTCAAACTCATCGCCGGCAACTTTCCGCCCAGCGGCGGCCAATTGCTGCTCGAGGACAAGCCGATGCATTTCCATCGGCCGGTCGAAGCGCGCGAGCAGGGCATCGAGGTCGTCTATCAGGATCTCGCCCTCTGCAACAATCTCAGCGCCTCGGCCAATGTGTTTTTGGCGCGCGAACGCAAACACGGCTTCGGTCCGCTCAAGATTCTCTACGACAAGATCATGCACAAGCGAGCCGGCGAGCTGTTCGCCGAGTTGAAATCCGAAACCCGTCCGCGTGACTTGGTGCGTCAGATGTCGGGTGGCCAACGTCAGGCGGTGGCGATCGCCCGCACGCGTCTCTCCAACGCGAAGATCGTGCTGATGGACGAACCGACCGCCGCGATCAGCGTGCGTCAGGTGGCCGAAGTGCTTGAGCTGATCCGCCGTCTGCGCGATCAAGGCGTGGCCGTGATCCTGATCAGCCATCGCATGCCCGACGTCTTCGCCGTGGCCGATCGTGTCGCGGTGCTGCGTCGTGGGCGCAAGGTTGCCGACAAACACATCAAAGACAGTTCGCCCGAGGAAGTCACCGGCCTGATCACGGGGGCGATCCATGTCGCGTGATACGGAAACCTCGGCGACCCATGGCGGCGCCAGTGTCGCCATTGAGGACATGCTGCACATCCAGCAGCACACGATATTGAAACGCTTGGTCGCCAGCCAGGCATTCTGGGTGACGGTCGCGCTGTTCATCATCTGCGTCGTGATGAGCATCGCCGAGCCGCCGTTTCACAGCGAAGACAATTTCTACAACATCACGCGCAATTTCGCCCTGGTCGGCGTGATGGCGCTCGGGATGACGGTCGTTATCGTCACCGGTGGCATCGATTTGTCGGTCGGCTCGACCATGGGCGTTGTTGCCGTGGCCAGCGGCCTGATGCTGCAAGCCGGGTCATCGTGGATCATGGCGATCGTGGTGGCGCTGGGTACGGGCGTGATCGTGGGTCTGATCAATGGCGGTCTGATCGCCTATATCGGCCTGCCGCCGTTTGTCGTGACGCTTGGCATGTTGTCGGCTGCGCGGTCGGCGGCGGTGGTGCTGTCGCAGAACAAAATGCTTTACCAGTTCGGTGAGGGCGGTCCCACGTTCAAGGCGATCGGGGCGGGCGCGGTCCTGGGTATCGCCAATCCCGTCTGGTTCATGGTGCTTTTCACCGTGGTGATGGCTCTGGTGCTTCGCTATACGGCCTGGGGACGGCACATGTTCGCCATCGGCGGCAATGAGCACGCGGCGACTCTCACCGGCGTTCCGGTGAAGCGTCTCAAGCTCCAGGCTTACGTCGTCTGCTCGCTGACGGCGGCGCTCTCCGGCATCCTCACCGTCGGCTGGGCCGGCTCGGCGATCAACGCCATGGGCACCGGTTACGAATTGCGCGCGATCGCATCCGCCGTGATCGGTGGCGCCAATCTGATGGGCGGTGAAGGCGGCATGTACGGCGCCTTCATCGGCTCGGCGCTGATCGAAGTCATTCGCAACGCTCTGCTCATGGCGGGCGTCGATTCCAACTGGCAGGGGCTGTTCGTCGGCCTCTTCATCGTCGCCGCGGTCCTACTTGAAAAGGTCCGCGGAAAACGGCGCGAATAGCCCCAAGCAAGGGGCATCGCGAAATATCGAAAAAAGCGGAAATCAACCAGGGAGGAGCACAATGCTTAAATACATCGTTGCTTCAGCAGTCGTTCTCGGCGCGGTCGTTGCCGCCTCGAGCATTCCCAGCAAGGCCGCGGACAAGGTCTATACCTTCGCCCTCGTGCCGAAAAACACCAACAATCCGTTCTTCGATCAAGCCCAGCTCGGCTGCCAAAAGGCCGAGAAGGAACTGGCCGGCAAAATCAAGTGTCTCTATGTCGGCCCCGGTGAGCACGGTGGTGGCGACGAGGAAGCGCAGATGGTCGCCGACCTGATCACCAAAGGGGTCGATGGTATCGGCGTCTCGCCAGCTAACGCACCGGCCATGGCCGCAGCATTGCAAGGTGCCGCGGCAAAGAAGATTCCGATCCTGACCTGGGACTCGGATCTGCTGCCCAAGGACAAGGGCCTGCGTTTGGCGTTTATCGGCACGCATAACTACGAAATCGGCGTGAACATCGCCAAGCAAGTCATGGCGATCAAGCCGAAGGGCGGCACCATTTGTATTCAATCCGGCGGTGCCGCTGCGGCCAACCACAACGAGCGCATGCAGGGCATCCGCGATACGCTGGCCGGCAAGCCCAGCAAAGAGCCGCCGGGTGATCGTCTCACCGGTCAGAACGGGTGGAAAGAAGTCGATGGTTGCCCGCTCTACACCAACGACGACTTCGCCGTTGCCAACCAGCAGATGGAAGACATCCTGGGCAAGTATCCGAACCTCGATGCCTTCACCCCGACGGGCGGCTTCCCACAGTTCCTGCCCGACGCCTACAAGGCGGTCGCGTCCAAGTATAAGGACAAGATCGCGTCGGGCGCTCTGGCTCTCGTCGTAGCCGACACGCTCTCGCTTCAGATCGATGCCATGAAGGCCGGTCTGTCGTCGGGCCAGGTCGGTCAGCATCCGTTCGAGATGGGCTACAAGGTCATGTACGCCCTCTACGACATCAAGCAGGGCAAGCCGGCGCCGAAAGACCCGACCTATACGGGCCTCGACGTCTGCACGCCGAAGAACGTCGATACCTGCATCGCGAAGTAAGTCGCTAGTTCAGGTTTACAGCCTGTGGCCCCGCCCACCTCTTGCATAAAGAGGGGCGGGGCCACTTCTTTTGAAGGTTCGATCAGCTGTGCGGCCACCAGGCCAGGACGCCATCCAGCACGAACTGCGCGGCGAAGGCGGCTAGCACCACGCCCAGCACGCGGCCAATGACATTCGTCCCTGTGACACCCAGCAACGCCACCAACCGCGTTGCCGAGAACAGGGCCAACAGGGTCAGGCCCAGTACCACCGCTCCGGCCACCACGATGCCGCCAATCTGGGTGACCCCATGCGCCGCACCCATCAGCAGTACCACCGAAGTCAGCGCGCCCGGCCCGGCGATCAGCGGAAAAGCCAGCGGAAAGACGGCGATGTCGTCACGGTGGGTGGCTTCCTCGCGTTCGCTATAGGTGATGCCGCGCACGCCCGAAGGCTTGGCCAGCACCATCTCGGTTGCCAGCAGGAAAAGCAGGATGCCGCCGGCGATGCGCAACGCGGCCAGGGAAACGCCTAAGGCGCGCAGCAGAAACTCGCCGCCGAAGGCAAAGAACAAGAGCAGAAGACCGGCCACCACCACGCCGCGGATCGCGCTCGCGCGGCGTTCAGCGGGGGTCCAGTCATGGGTCAACCCGGCAAACAGGGTGGCCGTGCCCACCGGGTCGACGATCACGAACAGGGTAACGAAACTATAGATCAGCCCGGTCGACATGCTGCACTGCCACGAAGCTATAAAGCCGCATCGCAGTGTAACCGAATAGGCGCCAAGGACCAGCGGCCGGGCGATTCATTCACACGCCAGCCATATAAACCTCGTCTATACTCGGGGGGAACGGCGGCCGCGAACTGGGGGGCTGCCGACCTGGGGCGAAAACATCCAACGGACGTGTCAATGAACGCGCTTAGTTTGCCGTTTACGTGGCGTTATATCAGCCTAACCATCGCGGTTCTTGCCACCATCGCCTTCGGGCTTCTATCGATCCTTTACACGCCGCTGTTGATCGGCTGCGCGATCTTCCTCGTGATCGCCATCGTCGGCTTCCACGATCTCTTTCAGAAGCGACACAGCATCCTGCGCAGCTTTCCGCTGGCCGCGCGCATGCGCTTCCTGCTCGAGGACGTGCGGCCCGAGATCCGGCAATACTTCCTCGAAAGCGACACCGACGGGACGCCCTTTAACCGCGCCAAGCGCTCGATCGTTTATCAGCGCGCCAAGGGCCAGCTCGATAAGCGACCTTTCGGCACGCAACTCGACGTCGGCGCCACCTATTTCGAATGGCTCAACCACTCGATCGCGCCGGCCGAGCCAAGCAAGGACCCGTTCCGCATTTCGATCGGCGGCCCAGATTGCGCGGCTCCATATTCGGGTTCGGTTCTGAACATTTCGGCGATGAGCTTCGGCGCGCTCTCCGCCAACGCGATCATGGCGCTGAATAAGGGCGCCGCGCTCGGCGGTTTCGCGCACGATACGGGCGAGGGCGGTTTCAGCCCCTATCACAAGAAGAACGGCGGCGACATCATCTGGGAAATCGGCAGCGGCTATTTCGGCTGCCGCAATCTCGACGGCACCTTCTCGGCCGAGCGCTTCGCCGAAACCGCCGCCGATCCGCAGATCAAGATGATCGAGCTCAAGATTTCGCAAGGCGCGAAACCGGGCCATGGCGGCGTGTTGCCGGCGGCCAAAATCTCGCTTGAGATTTCGGCCACGCGCGGCGTGCCGATGGGTGTCGATTGCGTTTCGCCCGCGCGCCACTCGGCGTTTTCGAATCCGATCGGCATGATGCAGTTCATCGGCGAGCTGCGCCGGCTGAGCGGCGGCAAGCCGACGGGGTTCAAACTCTGCATCGGCCACCCATGGGAATTCCTCGCCATCTGCAAGGCGATGGTGGAAACCGGGATTTATCCCGATTTCATCGTTGTCGACGGCGCCGAAGGCGGGACGGGCGCAGCGCCGCTCGAATTCACCGACCATATCGGCACGCCGCTCCGCGACGGGCTGATGTTCGTGCACAACGCGCTGGTCGGACTCGATGTGCGCAAGCGCATCAAACTCGGCGCCAGCGGCAAGATCATCACCGCTTTCGATATCGCGCGGATCATGGCGCTGGGCGCCGACTGGGCCAATTCGGCGCGCGGTTTCATGTTCGCGCTGGGCTGTATCCAATCGCAGAGCTGCCACACCGACCGCTGCCCCACCGGCGTCGCGACCCAGGACCCGACGCGGCAGCGCTCGCTCTATGTGCCGGACAAGGCCGACCGCGTGTTCAACTTCCACCGCTCGACCGTGAAGGCCCTTGCGGAAGTGATCGCCGCCGCCGGGCTCAGCCACCCCGAGGAATTGCAGCCGCGCCATTTCTCGAAACGCGTCGGTCCCAACAAGGTCGAGCGTTTCGACCAAATCTACCGTTTCCTCGGCCCCGGCGAATTGCTGATCGGCACCGACGATCCGCGGTTCAAGGAAACCTGGGCGATGGCGCGGCCCGACAGTTTCGACGCCGCGTCCTAGGAGATCAGGCGCGCAGCGTCCGTTCGATCCGCCGGTCTGGAATCAGCCAGATCAACGCGATCAGTACATAGATCGCTTCGGATGCCCAAGGTTCGACGAAGGCGACCGGAATCGCGGTTACCAGCAAGATCTGGGACACGATGCCTTTCGTGTCCTTACCGACCGCCTTCTTGAGCAGAGAAGACTCGCCCTCGGCGGCAATGATCGACCGCTGCAATAGGACGTAGGCGATGGCCGCCATGAATAGGATCGCGCCGTACACGGCAGTCGGCAGGTTAGCGCCCTGGTTTTCGCCCAACCAGCCGGTGGCGAATGGGATCAGCGACAGCCAGAACAGGATGTGCAGGTTGGCCCAGAGCACCGCGCCATTCACCTGCTCGGTCGCGTGCAACATGTGATGGTGGTTGTTCCAGTAGATGCCGACATACACGAAGCTGAGGACGTAGCTCAGGAAAACGGGGAGCAGTGGCTCCAGCGCCGCCCAATCGGCGCCGTGTGGCACCTTAAGTTCGAGCACCATGATCGTGATGATGATGGCGAAGACACCATCACTGAATGCTTCCAATCGCCCCTTGCCCATCGCTTCCCCTCAGTCCATCTGCTGCGGTTATACCGCGTGCGCCGCCAACGAGCGCTAGTTCATGGTACGTTCTTTGTGCTAGGATGCCCGGGCTATGGACCAGCCGGCCATCCGCAAGATCATCCATGTCGATATGGACGCGTTCTACGCGTCGGTCGAACAACGTGACAATCCGGAGCTGCGTGGCAAGCCTGTTGCGGTTGGATACGCCGGCAAGCGCGGCGTGGTGGCCGCCGCCAGCTATGAAGCGCGGAAGTTCGGGGTGCGCTCGGCCATGGCCTCGGCGATCGCGCTGCGCAAATGCCCGCATCTGATTTTTGTGCCACACCGTTTCGATGTGTACCGCGCCGTGTCGCGACAGATCCGCGCGATCTTCGAGGACTACACACCGCTGGTCGAGCCGCTTTCGCTCGACGAGGCCTATCTCGACGTCACCGCCAATCTGCGCGGCATCCCTACTGCTTCGGCCACGGCAAAAGAAATCCGCGCGCGCATCCTGGCGGAAACTCAACTCACCGCCTCGGCCGGCATCTCCTACAACAAATTCCTCGCCAAACTGGCATCGGACTACCGCAAGCCGAATGGTCAGTTCGTGGTCACGCCCGATATGGCGCTGGCCTTCATCGAGGCCCTGCCGGTCGGCAAGTTCCATGGCATCGGCCCGGTGACGGCCGAGAAGATGAACAAGCTCGGCCTGTTCACCGGCGCCGATCTGCGCATGCAAACCGTACCCTTTCTGGAAAAGCATTTCGGCAAGGCCGGGCCCTGGTATCACGCCATCGCCCATGGGCGCGACGACCGCCCCGTCTCGCCTGATCGCGAGCGCAAATCGTCGGGCTCGGAAACCACTTTTGCGGACGATCTCATGCGGCCGGCCGAGGTCGAGGCGGGGGTCATCGCCATGGCCGACGATGTCTGGGCGTGGTGCGAGAAGGCGCAGGCCTTCGGCCGCACGGTCACGGTAAAGATCAAATACGCTGATTTTCGTCAGGCCACGCGCAGCCAGACCTTGCCCATGCTGGTGACGACCCAGGCGGCCTTGCGCCAGATCAGTATCGACCTCGTGCGTAAGGTCTACCCGCTCATCGGCATCCGCCTCTTAGGCGTCACAGTCTCGCATTTCGACGAGGGCGAGACGCCTATGCCTGTCGGCGAGCAACTCGATCTGCAACTGGCCTGACGCCGGTCAGTCGCCGCGCGGCGATCAGACGGGCGGCTTTGCGCCCAGCACCGGCGTCAAATCCGGATCGCCCTTCTGCATCGCGCGCCGATAACCGGCCCGGGCACCGATACGTTGCAGATAGGCAAGGATGTTGGGCCAGGGCGACAGGTCATAGGGCCGGAACAGCCGCATCGTCGTCAACGAAAACACGGCCATGATATCCGCCGCCGTCAGTTCGGCGCCGGCGAGATAGGGCACCTCGCCCAATCGCTTCTCCAGCAGCGAGAGCGCTAGGCTGAACCGGTCCTTGGTGAACTGCAGCATGGCGTTCTTGTCCGAGGGGTCGGTGCGTTCCAGCACCATCGCCCGCCCGGCCAGTGCCTGCAGCGTGCCATTGGCGAAGTGGAACCAGTAGAGAAAATCGGCGAAGCCGGGCTGTCCTGGCTTTACCTTCAGGCGGCCGTTGCCATGCGTGTCGATCAGATAGTCGACAACCGCTCCCGACTCGCCGAGCACAAGATCGCCATCGGCGATCACCGGTGCGGTCCCCATCGGATGCAGCGTCTTGTATTCCGGCGGCGCCAGCCGGTTGTCCTTCCGGCGGTCATACTTCTTCAGCTCATAGTCGAGCCCCAACTCCTCACAGAGCCAGACGATTCGTTCCGATTGCGAGTGACCGAGGTGATGAACTGTCAGCATGGTGCTTCCCTGTTGCGCCGGAGATGTCTGCTTTTTATTGCGTTACGACGTGAACTTCGAAAAATCGGGCGGCCGACGCTCGGCAAAGGCCTGGAAAGCCTCGCGCGCCTCGCTGCTTTTCAAACGCTCGGCAAAGACCCGGCTTTCATCGCCCATCTTGGCCAACAGCGCAGCCGCGTCACGCATCAGTCGTTTTGTCGCGATAACCGATCCCATCGGCTTTTGGGCCAGAGCCTTGGCCGCCGCGCGCGCCGCTGCCAGCACCTCGTTCTGCGGTAGTATCTTGTTGGCGAGGCCAAGCGCAACTGCTTCAGACCCCGAAATGCTTTCGCCCAGCGCAAAGACGGCAAAGGCGCGGGCATGGCCGATGCGCGCGGGCAGAAGCAGGCTGGACGCGGCTTCCGGCACCAAGGCGAGGTTGACGAAGGGCGCCGATAGCTTCGCCGTTTCGGTGGTATAGACGAGGTCGCAATGCAGCAGCATCGTCGTGCCGACGCCGACGGCGATACCCTGAACGGCCGCTACGATCGGCTTCTCGGCGCGGCCCAGCGCTTCGATGAAGCGATGCGCCTGCACCTCGCCGCTCTGTCCCATCGCAACTTTCGCGAAGTCGTTGATGTCGTTGCCGGCCGTGAAGGCATCGCCCTCGGCGCTGAAGAGAACGACACGAATGGCCTTATTCGTCTGCGCAGCTTCCAGGGCTTCGCGCGCGGCAAGGTACATCGCGTTGGACAGGGCGTTCTTCTTGTCCGGGCGCGCGAAGGTGATCTCAAGGACGCCGTCTTCTTCCTTAAGCTTGATATGTTCGCTCATCTCTGACTCCCTGGAAGTCGGTCACTGGGTGCCGGGCTACGACTAAGAGTACGAATGCTGCCGACGTCTGTCTTTGGCTAAGGTCGCGTATCGGCATACGGTATCCCGTCCTGGCTCAGCGCGGCGCTGGGCAAGGGTGAAAAAACCAATATTTGTGGGAGGCCCGCTGGTGCTGCCGAGAGGAATCGAACCTCCGACCCCGTCCTTACCAAGGACGTGCTCTACCCCTGAGCTACGGCAGCGGACCGGCGTTGGGGCGCATTTGATGCCATACCGCGCGAGGGATCGCAAGGGAAAGGCCCATCGGGGACTAAGCCTATGACCCAAAAGGGTTCAAAAAGCCCAATTTCCGGCCCAACCCAAGCCGCGGCCGAAGAGCGCCAGCGCCGGTCGGCCGAGGCCCTGCGGGCCAATCTTCGCCGCCGCAAGACCCAGGCCCGCGATCGCGCCGAGGATGGCGACGCGGCCGACACTGGGGCGTCCACTGGTGCCTCCGATCCGGACGAGCCCGAAGGCCGCTGACCATGCTCTGCCGCCCGGTCTGAACCGCGCCGGCTCGCCTTGTCGGGGCAGGGGGGTTCGGCTACAACGGCCCGACCCTACCCTTCGGAGATACTTCATGCCCGTCATGCCCGACCATTGGATCCGCGAAATGGCCACGACCAAGGGCATGATCGAACCGTTCACCGAAGCGCAAAAGCGCGAAGGCGTGATCTCCTACGGCGTCTCTTCCTATGGCTATGACGCGCGGGTCTCGCGCGAGTTCAAGATCTTCACCAATGTCGATTCGGCGGTGGTCGATCCCAAGGAGTTTTCGGCGAACAGTTTCGTCAACCGCGAGACCGATATCTGTGTCATCCCGCCGAACAGCTTCGCGCTGGCCCGCACGATGGAATACTTCCGCATCCCGCGCGACATCCTGGTCATTTGTCTGGGCAAGTCGACCTATGCGCGCTGCGGCATCATCGTCAACGTCACGCCGCTTGAGCCCGAATGGGAAGGCCATGTGACGCTGGAATTCTCCAACACCACGCCGTTGCCGGCGCGCATCTATGCCGGCGAAGGCGCCTGCCAGTTCCTGTTCCTCAAAGCCGACTCGCTGTGCGAGGTCTCTTATGCGGACCGCGCCGGCAAATATATGAAGCAGACCGGCGTCACCCTGCCCAAGCTCTGACATCTTCCAGCTTTAGGATCGTATCGTGGATCGCATTCGTATCGCAGGCGGCGTGCCGCTCAAGGGCACGATTCCCATCAGCGGCGCCAAGAACGCCGCGCTGACGTTGATGCCGGCATGTCTTCTGACCGACGAGACGCTGACGCTCTCGAACCTGCCGCATCTGGCCGATATCACCACCATGGCCAATCTGCTGGCGCGGCATGGTGTGGAGATGACGCTCAACGGCCATGCGCCGGGCGGCCATTCGGGCCGCATTCTCGAACTGACCGCCGCCATGATCACCGACACCACGGCGCCCTACGACCTGGTGCGCAAGATGCGCGCCTCGGTTCTGGTGCTTGGTCCGCTGGTTGCGCGTTGCGGCGAGGCCAAGGTTTCGCTGCCGGGTGGCTGCGCCATCGGCACGCGGCCGGTCGATCTGCACCTCAAGGCGCTGACCGAGCTCGGCGCCGAAGTCGGCGTAGAGGGCGGCTATATCGTCGCCCGCGCTCCGAACGGTTTGAAGGGCGCGCCGGTCATCTTCCCGCAGGTGACTGTGGGCGGCACCGAAAATACGCTGATGGCCGCGACCCTGGCCAAAGGCGAGACGACGATTACCAACGCAGCGCGCGAACCCGAGGTCACCGATCTCGCCAACTGCCTGGTCGCGATGGGCGCCAAGATTGAAGGCATCGGCACGGGCACATTGCGCGTTCAGGGTGTCGACCGGCTGCACGGTGCCAACTATTCGGTGCTGCCCGATCGCATCGAAACCGGTACCTATGCGGTAGCGGCGGCGATCACGCGCGGCGATGTCGAATTGGTCGGCGCGCGGATGGAGCTGATCAGTTCCGTGGTCAAGGCGCTCGACGAAACCGGTGTGCATGTCAGTGAGACGCCGCGCGGCATCCGCGTGGCGGCGAATGGCAAGGGGATCAGCGGGATCGATATCATGACCGAGCCCTATCCCGGCTTTCCGACCGACATGCAGGCGCAGCTGATGGCGCTGCTGTCGACGGCCGATGGCGCCAGCATGATCACCGAGACGATCTTCGAGAACCGTTTCATGCATGTGCCTGAACTTGCCCGCATGGGGGCGCGCGTCACGGTTCATGGTGCGTCGGCGATCGTCCGCGGCGTGCCGAAGCTCTCGGGTGCACCGGTGATGGCGACCGATCTGCGTGCTTCGGTGTCGCTGATCCTCGCAGGCCTCGCGGCCGAGGGCGAGACGATCGTCAACCGCGTCTACCATCTCGATCGCGGTTATGAACGGCTGGAAGAGAAGCTGGCGGCCTGCGGTGCGCGCGTCGAGCGCATCAAGGGCGAGGACTAAAAGAAAATCGCGCCGCGGCTGAGCCACGGCGCGCTTCTCTATCGACCAGAGATTTTTTAAGCGGCTTCAGCAGCGCGTCGTGTGGTGGATTTGGCCGTCGACGCTGCTTTGTCGACGACGCCCCAACCCGCGCGGCGGGTTTCGTCGGCGGCGTCCGTCGCCGACTTGCGAGTCGCCTCGAAGCGCTTCAGCGTCTGCTGCGACAGCTTGGCCGTCGTATCGCGCCAGAACGCGAGACCGGTGTTGAAGCAATGCTCCGAAACGGCCATGTGCAGCTTGAGCTGATCGGCCAGCGTGCCGCCACTGCGCGCTTCGCCGACGAGATCGAGAATTTTCTGCAGCGACTCCTGCTGCGCGCGCAGGGTGCCGAGCAAGGTGTCTTCCATATCCGACAGAAGTTCTGCCTGTGCGTGAAGCACGGTTTCGGCGCTGTCGATGAATTTCGTTCCGATCACATGCGGCAGCATGGTCTGAGCATCGCGTGCGTCGGTCTTTTGAGTCTCCGCCATAAAGGCCTCCCGGGGGAAAAGAGTACAGACAACAGAAATGCGCTGGCATCGCGCCGTGCCGATCATTTGCTGATCGGGGCCGCATCGAGTCTCCCGCATCGATCTAGGGACCGGGTCTGAGACCCGCGTCGGATCGAAACCAACGCCTGACCGAAGTTAGTCCTCGGCTGGACCGGACTTCAAGCACGCCACGGAAAAGTCACGGCCGCGCATACGTCTGAAAGCGCTGGTCTTTACAAATGTGATTGCAACAGTCGCGACGCGGTCTGTCACAAACCGGGAACGCCACGCCGAAATGGCGCTGCCTTTGAATGCGCGTTTATGGCGCGCGCAGTTCTTCCGCGACGAGATTGGTCCAATAGCTGACGCCGGTTTCGATGATCACGTCGTTGAAATCGTAGAGCGGCGTATGGATGTGGTGGCAGCCGCCACCGTTTCCGTCACCGCCATTGCCGATCAGGATGTAAGCGCCCGGCTTGGCTTCGAGCATGAAAGCAAAGTCTTCCGCGCCCATGATCGGCGTCACGTTGCCGTTCACATTCTCGTCGCCGACCGTCTTGCGCGCCGCGGCCATCGCCACTTCGGTTTGTTCCGGCGCATTGATCAGCGCCGGATAGCGCCGGTCGTAATGGAAGTCGACGGTGCAGCCATGGGCCTGTGCGATACCGCGCGCGAGTTCGCCCAGCCGCCGTTCGAGCAGATCGCGCACCGCGGGTTTGAAGCTGCGTGCCGTGCCGGCAATAGCGACATCGGCCGGGATCACGCTATGCGCGCTGGCCGCACCGCCATGGATATGGCCGACGCTGATCACCGCTGCATCGGTGGAGGTCACGTTGCGCCCGATGATGCTTTGCGCCCCGATCACGAATTGCGCCGCCGGTATGGTTGGATCGGTGCCGAGATGCGGCATCGCGCCATGACCGCCGGTGCCGTGGAAGGTCGCGTTCCACAGATCGGCGGCCGCCATCATCGGCCCGGGACGCACGGCGAATTTGCCGACCTGCGTGCCGGGCATGTTGTGCATGCCGTAGACGGCGTCGCAGGGGAACAGGTTGAACAGACCCTCTTCGATCATCACCCGGCCGCCGGCGCCGCCTTCTTCGGCAGGCTGGAATATAAAATGGACGGTGCCGGCGAAATCGGGATCCTGCGACAGGCGCCGCGCCGCGCCCAGCAGCATGGTCGTGTGGCCGTCATGGCCGCAGGCATGCATTTTGCCATCGTGGCTGGAACGATGTTCGAAGGTGTTCTGCTCGTTGATGAACAGTGCATCCATGTCGGCGCGCAGACCGATCGCACGTTGCCCCGGCCGCTTGCCCTTCAGCGTTCCGACCACGCCGGTCTTGGCCAAGCCGCGATGGACCTCGATGCCCCATTCGGTCAGCTTGGCCGCCACGACGTCGGATGTGCGATTCTCTTCGTAGGCGGTTTCCGGATGACGATGGATGTCGCGGCGGATCGAAACCAGCTCGTCCTGCTGGGCCTTCAATTGTTCCTTCGACACGACTGTCATCACACGCTCTCCTCTCGCCGGACGGCGGCATGCGCCGCCTTGCCGAAATTCACCGCGATCAGCAGCAGCAGGCTGATCGTGGTCGCTACAACGATATAGTAAGCTGGCATCAGCTTGTCGCCGGTGTCCTTGATCAGTGCCGTGATGATCAAGGGCGCAAGGCCGCCGAACAGCGCCACCGACAGATTGATCGAAAGGCCGAGGCCAGACGAGCGGACACGCGTGGGGAATAGCGACGCGATCAGCTGCGGCAACGGTCCTTGAACAAGGCAGGTCATCAGCATCGCGACGATCATCAGCACGAGATAGCGGCCGATATCCGGCGAGGCGACCAGGTAAGTGAACAACGGCCACGCCGTCACACCCAGCGCGATCAGGCCTGGCAGGAACCAGCGCCACGGGCCAACGCGGTCGGACAAATATCCCGCCAACGGGCAGAGCCCGATCAGACCGACCGAACACAACCCTGTAACGAGGTTGACCATGCCGGGATTGAGATGCAACTCACGGATGGCATAGCTCGGGCAATAGAGAAACCAGAGATAAACCGCGAGCGTGCCGGGCACCGTCAATGCAACGGCGGTGACGATGGCCTGCTTGTTCTCGCGAACGAATTGCCCGAAGGGAACCTGCTGCACGACCGTGCGCTCATGTAGAGCCGTGAATTCCGGCGACTCGGCGACGCGCCTGCGGATGTAAAAGCCGATCGGTCCCACGAGCACGCCCAGCAGGAACGGAATGCGCCAGCCCCAATCGGCCAGACTGGTTCCGGCCAGCATTGTCGTCACTACGAAAGCCGCGAAGGTCGACAGGACGATCGCCAAGCTCTGGGATACGAATTGGAAGCTGCCGAACAGATATTTACGGCCCGGCGGCGCATATTCGACTAGGAAGGCGACGCCGCTCGAATACTCGCCGGTGGCCGAAATGCCCTGAAGGATGCGCGCGGCCAGGATCAAGATGGGTGCCGCGATGCCAATCGTCGCATAACCGGGCGTGACGGCGATGATCAGGATGCCCAATGCCATCGTCATGATGATACCGGAGAGGATCTTGCGGCGGCCGATCCGGTCGCCATAGATGCCCAGGATGGCCCCTGCCACCGGCCGGACGATGATTCCGAGGCCATAGGTGGCCCAGGTCAGGATCAGGCCCAGGGTCGGGTCCTGGGTCGGGAAGAAGGTCTTGGCGATGAAGGGGGTGAAATAGCCGAAGCTGATGAAATCGAACCATTCGATGCCGTTACCGATGGTGGCCGCCACGACCGCGCGGACGGTTTCGGATCGGCCGGGCCTCGATTTGGATGCTTGGCCGGCATTGTCGCTTTGGCTTGGCATGGTTCCTCCCTGGCGCCGGCCCCATCCGGCTTTATCTCTTAGCGAAGTTGACCGTCACGAGACTGTCAAACGGATTCCGTGTAACAACCCCCGTAACCTTGCGTTTGTCCTGCATATCCCTGTAAAACGTCGAGCTTTCTTAAGCCGTAGGTGCGTCAACGTGACCGTTTCCGAACCCTTGGTGCTGGCCCTTCCGAAGGGGCGCATACTCGACGAGGCAATGCCGCTGGTGCGGGCCGCCGGGATCGAGCCCGAAGCCGACTTCGACAACCCCAAGTCCCGGGCGCTGCGCTTTCGCACCAACCATCCGCATATCGACATCATCCGGGTGCGGTCGTTCGACGTGGCCACCTTCGTTGCCTTCGGCGCGGCCCAATTCGGCATTGCCGGTAACGACGTGCTGATGGAATTCGATTATCCCGAACTCTACGCGCCGCTCGATCTCGGCATCGGCAAATGCCGCCTCGCCGTGGCCGAGCCGACCGCTTTGGCCGGCACCGACGATCCGTCGCGCTGGAGCCATATCCGCATCGCCACCAAATACCCGCACATCACGGCCGAGCATTTCGCCGCGCGCGGCGTGCAGGCCGAGTGCATCAAGCTCAACGGCGCGATGGAACTCGCGCCGAGCCTGGGCCTGTGTCGCCTGATCGTCGATCTGGTCTCGACCGGCTCGACCTTGCGCGCCAACGGTTTGGTCGAGGTCGAACACATCGCCGATATCAGCTCGCGTCTGGTGGTCAACCGCGCGGCGCTGAAGACGCGACCCGAAGAGATCGCCGGTTGGATCGAAGCCTTCCGCGGCGCGGCAGGAGTGGCCGATGCCGCGTGAACTGATTTCGACCGATCCCGGATTCGAGGCCGACTTCGTTCGCCTGCTCAATGAGAAGCGCGAGGTCTCGGAAGACGTCGACACCGCTGTTGCCAAGATTCTGGGCGATGTGCGCAACCGGGGCGATGCCGCGCTGCTGGAACACACGCGTCGTTTCGATCGTCACGACCGTCTGGCCGTCACCAAGGCCGAGATGGACGAGGCGGTCGATGCTTGTCCGGCCAAGACCATCGATGCGCTGAAGGTCGCGGCCAAGCGCATCGAGGATTTTCACGCCAAGCAGAAGCCGGCCGATATGAGCATGGTCGACGCGCAGGGTGTGCGCTTGGGTTGGCGCTGGACGCCGCTGACGGCGGTCGGGCTCTACGTGCCCGGTGGCACGGCCGCTTATCCGTCGTCGGTGCTGATGAATGCGATCCCCGCGCGCGTCGCGGGGGTTGATCGCCTGGCTATGGCGGTGCCCGCGCCCGAAGGCGTGCTCAACCCGTTGGTGCTGGCGGCCGCGCGGCTGGCGGGTGTCAATGAGGTGTGGCGTATGGGCGGCGCGCAAGCCGTGGGTGCTTTCGCCTATGGCACGGCGACCATCCGCGCCGTAGACAAGATCGTCGGTCCCGGCAATGCCTATGTCGCGGCCGCCAAGCGCCAAGTGTTCGGCACGGTGGGAATCGACATGATCGCCGGCCCGTCGGAGATCCTGGTGATCGCCGATCGCGACAACGATCCCGATTGGATGGCTGCCGATCTGCTCTCGCAGGCCGAGCACGATACCGCCGCTCAGTCGATCCTGATCACCGATGATGCTGCGTTTGCGAAGCGTGTCGTGGCCGCCGTCGAGGCGCAGCTTGTGACTCTGCCGCGCACAGCGATCGCCTCGGAAAGCTGGCGCACGCATGGCGCGACGATCCTGGTGCCCAATCTCGACGCGGCGGTGCCGTTGATTGATCGCATCGCGCCTGAGCATCTGGAACTGGCCGTGGCCGATCCCGATCGGTTGGCGAAGAAGGTCCGCAATGCGGGCGCGATCTTCCTCGGCCGCTTCACACCCGAGGCGATCGGCGATTATCTCGGCGGCCCCAATCACGTGCTGCCGACGGCGCGCAGCGCGCGGTTCTCATCAGGCCTCGGCGTGCTCGACTTCATGAAGCGCACCACGATGCTGGGCTGTGACGCCGACTCACTGCGCGCGCTCGGCCCGTCGGCGGTGACGTTGGCCCAGGCCGAAGGTCTGGGGGCCCATGCCCGCTCGGTTGCGATCCGGCTCAATCTGCCGGACGCGTCGTAACCCGCGCGGCGCGGATCGGCCATGGCAGACGCGCCGGATCATAACCAGCGTCTGATCAACGTCATCCTCGACGAGCAGTCGCTGGCCCGGCGCAAGCCCGAGATCGAACACGAACGGGCCGTGGCGATCTACGATCTGGTCGAAGAGAACCAATTTGCGCCGGTCGGCGACTATCACGGCCCCTATGTCCTGCATGTGCGGCTGGAAGCGGGCAGCCAGCGCCTGATTCTCGCGATCCACAACGAGGCCGATGCCCGTTTAGGCGAAATCGTGCTGCCGCTGGCGCCGCTGCGTCAGATCATTCGCGACTATTTCACCATCTGCGAGAGCTATCACGATGCCATCCGCAATGCGCCGCCGCATCGTATCGAGGCGATCGATATGGGGCGGCGCGGGCTCCATAACGAAGGTTCGCGGATCTTGCGCGAGCGCCTGGCCGGCATGGTGGCGATCGACGAAGCCACGGCGCGGCGCCTGTTCACGCTGATCTATGTCCTGCATGGGCGGGGCTGAGCGGCACCGTGAGCGCGCTCCCAGCCACCGTTCTCTTCGCCTGCACTTACAACGCCACACGCTCGCCCATGGCTGCGGCGTTGCTCAATCATTTTCATGGTCTCAATCTGAAGGTGAAGTCGGTGGGTGTGTTCAAAGGCGATCTCGATCCCTTTTCGGTTGCCGTGATGGACGAGATCGGCATCGATATTTCGGGACATCGCCCGCATAGTTTCGAGGAATTGGAAGACGACGAAACCTTCGATCTCGTGGTAGCGCTATCGCCCGAGGCGCAGCACCATGCGGTGGAAATGACCCGCGATGCGGCGCGCGAGGCTATCTTCTGGAACACCTTCGACCCGACCATGATCGAAGGCAGTCGCGATCAGCGGCTCGAAGCCTATCGCGCGGTACGCGATGATTTGCGCAAGCGCATCCTCGCCCGTTTCCCGCCCACAGGAACGCCGGCGCTATGAGGCTTGACCGCGCGACGATATCGGGCGACATCCAGCCTATGGATGCCCTTTCTCTCGTTCTCGCCTCCGGTTCGCCGCGCCGCAAAGACCTGTTGGCGCAGATCGGCGTCACGCCCGCGGCGATCGATCCGGCCGCAATCGATGAAACGCCGCAGCCGGGCGAGACTCCGCTCGCGCTGGCGGCGCGTCTGGCCGATGGCAAAGCGCGCGCCGTGCAGTCGCGGCATCCCGGGTTGAACATTCTTGGCGCGGACACGGTTGTTGCCTGTGGGCGGCGCATTCTGCCCAAGGCTGAGACCGAAGCCGAGGCACGATCCTGTCTTGCGCTTCTTTCCGGCCGCCGTCATCGCGTCATCAGCGGCGTGTGCTTGCTGACGCCGGATGGCAAAGCGGCCTCGCGTGTGGTGACCACCATCGTCACCTTCAAGCGGCTGACCTCTGAAGATATCGGCGCCTATGTCGCGAGTGGCGAGTGGCACGGCAAAGCCGGCGGTTATGCGATCCAGGGCCGCGCCGCGGCTTTCGTGCGTTTCCTCTCTGGTTCCTATTCCAATGTCGTCGGTCTGCCGCTCTTCGAGACGGCGGCGTTGCTCGCACGGATCGGCCATGGCGGTTGACGAAGCCGTCGTTTCGGTCAGCCCGGGCGAGACGCGAATCGCGCTGCTCGATGGCGGGCAAGTGATCGAATTCATGGTCGATCGTGGCGCAGTCGCGCCGGGCGATATCGTCGAAGGCCGCGTCCTCGAAATGATGCCGGCGCTCAATGCCGCCTTCGTGGAAATCGGCGAACCGTTGCCGGCCTATCTCGCCAAACCGTCGGGCCTGAGCGTCGGTTCAAAGACCCTGGTCGAAATCGCGGTCGCTGCGCGGCCGGGTAAAGGTGCCGAGGCCAAAGCTGCGCCGGCCGAAGCAAAGCCGATTCGTCATGCGCCTGTTGCGCGCGCCCTGGTCCTGCATCCTGACATCGTTCACGTCACGGTGGACGACAGGGCCGCGCTTGCGGAGATGCGCAGCATCTTCCCCGACGCCACCTGCAACCCCCACTGCTTTATCGATTCGGGCGCGGCCGATGCGCTGGACGAGGCATTGGCGCGTCGCGTCGTGCTGCCCAGCAGCGTGGCGCTCGATTTCGCCGAGACCGCAGCCGCTACGGTGATCGATATCGATGGCGCAGGGCAGGCGCCGGCCGCCGCGAATGCCGCCGCGCTCCCGGCCATCGCCCGGCATCTGCGGCTGCGTGGCATCGCCGGGCATATCCTGATCGACGTCATTCCCACGCGCGATCGCCGCAAGCTGATGAAGCTGGTCGAAGCGATGCGCGCCGCGGTGGCCGAGGATCCTGCGCCGGCGCAGGTAGCGGGCCATACGCCGCTCGGCATGATCGAGATGACGCGCCGCCGTTCGGGGCCGAGTCTGGCCGAGATCATGCTCGAGCCGCTCTCCGCGATGCCCAATCCGCTAACTTTGGCGCTCGACGGTGTGCGCGCCGTGTTGCAGGAGACTGCGGCGCGGCCGGGCACGGCTTTCGCTCTCGCGTTGCCCCCACGCGCCGTTTCTGAACTGCGGGCGCGTCCTGCTGTTATGGCTGAAACCGGGCGGCGTTTGGGCCGTCCGCTCACCTTGGTCGAACGGCGCGACATCGATATGTTCGCGGTCGAGGAATTGGCGCGATGAACGACAATGCCAAGCACGGCTGTCCGATCTGCGGCAAGCCTTTGGACAGTCGCTATAGTCCCTTCTGCTCGGCCCGATGCAAGCAGGTCGACCTGGCCCGCTGGCTGGGCGAGGTCTATGTGGTGCCCGGCGACGGCGGGCCGGCCAACTCCGACGAGCCGTTCGACGATGACGGGAAGGCCTGAGAACAAGCCTTTCCAATGCTTTAGGGCCTATGGACAGGTCCCAGGATATTGTCTATAAGCGCCCTCTCGCACGGCGTTCGCCGCGGCGCCCAGGTAGCTCAGTTGGTAGAGCACGTGACTGAAAATCACGGTGTCGCTGGTTCGATTCCGGCCCTGGGCACCACTACCCCCCGTAATCGCTGCGGATTTGGCGCGCGCTAGAACAGGCGTGGGGCGTGAATCATGACCCGTTTCTGGAGTTCCGTCGTTCACGATCTGTCGCCCTATGTGCCTGGCGAGCAGCCGAAGCGTGACGGTATCGTCAAACTCAACACCAATGAGAATCCCTACGCGCCGTCACCGCGTGTCCTGGCAGCGATCGGTGCCGCGACGGACCGGCTGCGCCTCTACCCCGATCCGCAAGCCACTCGTCTGCGTGAAGCGATCGCGACCCGGTTTCACGTCGCGCCGGACGAGGTGTTTGTCGGCAACGGCTCGGACGAGGTCTTGGCCCACACCTTCCTGGGCCTGTTGAAGCATGACGGGCCGCTGCTGTTCCCGGACATCACCTACAGCTTCTATCCGGTCTATTGCGGCCTCTACGGAATCCGCTACGAGGAGATTCCGCTCGATGCCGGGATGAACGTACAGATCGCCGATTATCGGCGGCCGTGCAGCGCGATCATCCTTCCCAATCCGAACGCCCCGACCGGCATCGGACTGTCGTGTGCGGCCATCGAGTCGCTGTTGGCCGAGCATCGGGACCAGTTGGTGGTAATCGACGAAGCCTATGTCGATTTCGGCGCCGAGAGCGCGATCCCGCTCGTCGCGCGCCACGACAATCTGCTCGTCATCCAGACGCTCTCCAAGTCGCGGGCGCTGGCCGGGCTGCGCGTGGGCTTTGCCATTGGCCAGCGGCCTTTGATCGAGGCGCTCGAACGCGTGAAGGACAGCTTCAACTCCTATCCTCTCGACAGCCTCGCGCAAGCCGGCGCGGTCGAGGCCATCAACGATGATGCGTGGTTCCAAGAGACACGCGGCCGGATCATCACGAGCCGCGACGCTTTGGTTCGCGAACTCGCCGCATTGGGCTTCGAGGTTCTGCCGTCCCTGGCGAACTTCGTCTTCGCGCGTCACCCGAAACGCAAGGGCGGCGACCTTGCGGCGCAACTGCGCGAACGCGGCATCCTCGTGCGTCATTTTAAGAAACCTCGCATCGAGGACTTCCTGCGCATCACGATCGGAACAGAGGATCAGTGTAGCCGTCTGGTTGCTGAACTGCGGACCCTGATTTGATCCGCCGCTCCTGCAGAAAGTCGATCGGGGGGCGCAGCTTCGGCTGAGTGCGATCGCGTTCGGGGAAATACAGTTTGAAGCCTGCCAACGGCAATTTCATCGCTCTCGCCTTTCCACGCCTTCCCGATTTGTTAGACTTGGTCAACTGATCGGGTGGGATATGCTGTTAACGACGAAGTTTCTGTCGGCTTTCAATCGCCGGACACGCTGGTCGGAAGGCCATGTCTTTGCCTTTACGGCCGAGCAGATTGGCATCGTCGAAGGCCTGCGGGCTTCTCTGGCGATCGCCGTCATGCTGATTGCCGACCTTCAATTGCATATACCGGACTTGGCTTATGGCGCCGTGGCCGCATTCTGGACCTGTCTCTGCGACCCCGGCGGCCCCGACCGGCCGCGTCTCAAAACCCTGGCGACGTTCGCGGTCGGCGCGACGCTGGCCATTTCGATTTCCGCCTATGGGGCACACTGGGGACCAGTGGCCGGCGGCATCGTCCTTTTCATCCTGGTCCTGCTCTGCGGTCTCGCCCGCTCCTATCGCCCGACATTCGGTCCGGTGCCCTCGCAAATCGGCCTCATTGCTGCCATCGCCGTCGTGGTCGGCGTATCGTCTCCGCGCGATGCGGCCTCGGCATTGGAACTCGCCGGATGCTTTCTGCTCGGAGCGGTCTGGGCGACGCTGCTCTGCGTTTATGTCTGGCGCACCGACCCTCAGCTTCCGGCGCGCCGTGCGTTGATCGCGATCTTCGTCAGGCTGCACGATATGACGATTCGTCTGCAGCAACTCGATGCGGAAGCCGAGCACGGTGGCGCCGGGTGGGTTGATTTCGACGGCGGGCATCGCCGCGCCGTGCGCCTTGCGATCGAACGTGGCCGCGAGGCCGCCGCGCGCCTTGCCACCGGCCGTCCGCATTTCAGCCACGGCATCGACTTCGCGGGGCATATCTTCTCGGTGTTGGTCGCTCTCGGCCACCATCGCGCCAGGGCCGAGCATCCGTTCGATGCTTCGGTCGAACGCCCTCTGGTCGATGGGCTGCGCCGACTCCTCCATCAGGTGGTCCAGCAGTCTGAAAAAGTGGTGCCGGACTCCGAGATTTTGGTGGCGGAAGGGACAGCGCTTCGGGATGAGGCGCTGGGCCACCAAGGTGTCGTTGCCCATGCGGTCGCCGCCGCTGCGGAAGAGGTGGTCGCACTGGCTCATCATTGGGACGAGCCCGAACCTGAGGAGACCGTCAGCAAAACTGTGGCGGGCCGCTTCAGCCTCAAAGCTTTGGCACCCGTCTGGCGTCATGCTCTGAGGGTGGCCGTGGCCGTCACGATCTCCTATGGCATCGGTGCCTGGTTGGATGTGACGTTCTCCTATTGGGGGACGATCGCGGTGCTTGTGGTCATGCAACCCCTGGGCGCCAATACGTGGCTGCGCGTGTTCGAACGTGCTGTGGGCAGCATCGTCGGCGGTGTGCTCACGGCGATCCTGATTGCGCGCCTGTCGGGTCCATTCGAAATGCTGCTCTTCATCGCGCCGCTGTCGGCTGTGGTGATCGCGCTGCGTCTGGTCAACTACGCCCTGTTCGTGATCTTCCTGACGCCGATGTTCGTACTCGTATCCGACTTCATCCATCCCGCCAGCGATCTGATTTCCACCCGAGCGATCAACGAAGTTATCGGCGCGTGTATCGGCTTAGCGGGAAGCTTTTTGCTGTGGCCCGCCAAGGAGGGCGATGTCCTTTCCGATGCTGTTTTGGCGGCGCTGACGGCGAACATGGCCTTGGCGTCTCGTGTGCTCGGTCCCGATGGGAGTGTGGCGCGCAACCTTGACCAACTCCGTCAGGACGCCGGCGTAACGAGCACGCGCGCGGAAATCGCCCGGCAACGCCTGCTGCTCCAGGGGCGATCGCATGCGGCCCATCTTGATCGTGTCCGCGACATACTGATCGCGATACGTGTCATATGTGGCGCCGCCAACGTCACCGCGATCACGCGGCAATTTGAGGCCGGCGGGCCCGATGAGGCCCGCGCGAGCCGCTACGATGCGTTGACGAAACTTTTGCATGGCGAATTTTTGGGGCGCGACGAAAGGTCAGCGATGGCGTCGTTCGAGATCGGCGGATCAGATGATCTGAGCCGCGCCGTCCACAACCTTGTGGTCGCGGTCCAAGATTATGCTGCGGAAGCCCACGGGATCGGCGCGCGATCAGGGGCTGCGGCGGTCGGCT
This sequence comes from Magnetospirillaceae bacterium, assembly GCA_036490215.1. Classification (GTDB taxonomy): domain Bacteria; phylum Pseudomonadota; class Alphaproteobacteria; order Rhodospirillales; family Magnetospirillaceae; genus JASHSH01. Next base: position 41,530 of record DASXEH010000042.1, on the reverse strand, counting down.
AGACGCTGATTGATCCGCCGATCAGGTGACGCGTCGATTCGCATCGAAAGGCGCGATTCATTCTCAGAATCGGTCGCGTCGGAGAAAAGATAAACCGCTTCATGTCTGCTTTGTATTGGATAAGATATTGGCGTCACGCGGCGGAGCGCGAGGAGACGAATGATGCAAGGCGACAAAACGACGATCTCGTTCCTGAATGCGGCTCTGAAAAATGAGCTGACCGCCATCAATCAGTACTTCCTCCATTCGCGGATGTTCCGGCATTGGGGCATCGCCAAGCTCGCCAAGTACGAATACGAAGAATCGATCGACGAGATGAAGCACGCCGACAAGCTGACCGAGCGCATCCTCTTTCTGGAGGGGCTGCCCAATCTTCAGGACATCGGCAAGCTGATGATCGGCGAAGACGTGTCTGAGATGCTGAAGTCGGATCTCGAACTGGAAAAAGCGGCCATGCCGGTGCTGCGCGACGGCATCGCCCATTGCGAGAAAATCGCCGACTACATCACGCGTGAATTGCTCGAAGACATTCTCGAAAGCGAAGAAGAACATGTGGACTGGCTGGAGACCCAGTTTGATCTGATCAAACGGATGGGCATCCAGAATTACGTCCAGCTGCAGAGCGAGCCCGCGTCCGACTCGAAGAGCTGAATCGTTATTCGGCGGCCAGGAGTTCGCGCGTGGGAGCAGGAGTGTTCGCACACCCGGCACGCTGCTCGTCGATCAACGCCTGAGCGAAGTCCAGGCACTTGCCGCAGATCGGGCCCGACCCTAGGGAGCAGTAGGCGTCGCGGGCGCACTGAACGCCAGACCGTGCCACTTCACGGATCTCGGCGTCGCGGTATCCATTGCAAATACAGACGTACATGGCCCTCTTCCGATGCGCTCCCCAGCGTCAACAGATTGAATCTGGTGATAATGCGAATTATTGTCAATTGCACAACTGCGATATTTTTACGCAGTTGATTTTATTGATGTAAATCGCCTTTAGCGGCCAATCGCGCCGCCAGGATGCGGAGGGTGAGGGGCAGGCTTGGGGCGACGCAATGCCCGCTGTCGATCTCGATATTCTCGGCCAGAGGGCCGGTCTCCAGGCAGCATTGCCAGGCGAGGAAGCCATCGCGCCGCGTGAAGAAAGCGGTGGTGGGCACGGCGGCCGGCGGGTTGAGGTCTTCCGGCCGACGCGGGTAGAGCGGATCGTAGAAACCTTCGAAAGCGAGGAGCAGCGTGGCGACGCGGCTGACCACCGGATAGCGCGTCGGACTGCACACCAGAAACAGATGCCGCACCCGGTCGGGATGACGCTTGGCCAGCTCGCGCAGATAGAGCCCGCCGAGGCTGACCCCGATCAGGCTGACCGGACGGCCCGACTGTTCGTTCAACGCAAAGAGCCGCCGCTCGATGCCTTGAACCGTGCGGCGCGTCGGGCCCAGGTTGAGGCCGAGGCCCCAGCCATGCGCGGCATAGCCCAGCCGCGTGAGGAAACCACGCACCGAAGCGGTGGCGAAATCGCCGGTGCAAACACCTGGCGCGACCAATACTGCATGGCCATCGCCGCGCGGCAGGCCCGCCTGATCGGGCAACTTCGTCCAAAGCCGAGCATTGATGGTCTCGGCGATGTCGCGGACCATATGCGTGAGTGGCGGCGGCCGAAGGGCCGATTGATCCGCCGCTCCGTTCATGCGGTGTCTTTCGGCGGCGGGACCCGATTGAGCTGTTCGATTAAAGCGGCTGCCGAGGACGCGAGCCGCGTGACCTGTTGTGGCGTCAACGGGGCTGCTTTTGCGCGCATTTGGCGTTCGGCCAAACGCTCCAGCTTTTCCGCCGCGGTGCTGACACCTGGGAAGCCGAAAACGCCACCGGTGCCTGCGAGCCCATGGGCCAATTCTTCGAGTGTGGCGAGGACGTCATCGTCACGGGAAATTGTGTTTCGGCCGTGAAGGGACTGCGCGAGTCGCGTGAGTTCGGTGCGGTCAGCGGCCGCGCGTACGCGAAACGCAGCATCGGGATCATCGGGCAATTCAAGGAAGCGCAAGCGAGAGGATCCCCGCCGCGCGCCGGATTGGCTCACGACGCCTTTTTCCCGAGCCGATAGCCGACGCCGCGCTGGGTCTCGATTGCGGCCTGTGCGCCCGCGCGGCGCAGCGCCTGGCGCAGATTGTGGACATGGACCTCGACCGAGTTCGACGAGACTTCCTCGCCGAAGCCGTACAGGGTCTCTTCGATATGGCGCTTCGAGAGGATATGGCCGCCGCGTTCGACCAGGAGGCGCAGCAAGCGGGTCTCCTGCCGCGACAACGCGATCGGTTGGCCGGCCACGGTGGCTTCGATCCCGTCGCGATCGAATTCGATATCGGCAAAACTGGGTGCGCGTGGGGCAATCACTTCGGGGCGGCGGCGCAGCGCGGCAAGGCGGGCGCGCAGCTCGGCCATTGCGAAGGGTTTGATCAGATAATCGTCGGCGCCGGCTTCGAGCCCGGCCACGCGGTCGGGCACGCGGCGCTTGCCGGTCAGCACCAGAATCGGGGTCTTCAGGCCACTTGCGCGCATCGCCCGGATCAGGTCGATCCCGTCGCCGTCGGGCAGCCGCAGATCGATGATGATGGCGGAATAGTCGATATCGATCGCGGCGTGAAAGCCGCTCTCCGCCAGATCGACCGCGTCGACCGTATAGCCGGCCGCGCGCAGATCGGTGGCCACGAGCGCGGCGAGCGCATGATCGTCATCGATGACGAGAACCCGCATCGCAGTATCGCTTCCCCTTAACGCGCGACCCGGATAGCAAACAGAAGATGGGCGGCAGCGTCGAGCCCAAATTTCCAGCCGAATGTCATTGTATGCTATGGATAGCCCAGGCCACGCTTTCCGTCGAGGGGCCGCATGATATCCTTATTGTCGACAGCGACGGATAGCCCAGTGGGTGGCGCTTGGCGGCTTCGGTTCTGATAGCGGACGACGATCCCAATATCGTGCTCGCCCTCCGTTTTCTGATGGAAAAAGAGGGCTATCGGGTCAGCATCGCGACCGATGGCGAAGCAGCGCTGGCCGATGTGATGTCGCTACGGCCCAGCCTTGTCTTGCTCGATGCGATGATGCCGCGCCGCAACGGGTTCGAAGTCTGCGCCGCGATCCGCGCCAATCCCGATCTGGCGGCGACGCGCGTGGTGATGCTGACGGCCAAAGGCCTGGCCCGCGAGCGCAAACTCGGCTTTCAGGCCGGCGCAGATGAATACGTGACCAAGCCATTCGCGAACCAGGATGTGCTGCAGCTGGTGCGGCGCCTGGTGCCGCTTGCGGCAGGCACGCCCGAAGCCGGTGGCGCGTAGGCCCCGATGCCCGAAGAAGCGCGCAAACGCGACCAACTGATCGGCGTGTTCGCGCTGGGTTGCCTGCTGTTGAATCCACCCCTGCTCGATCTGTTCAGCGGGCGCACAGTGTTGGGTTGGCCGCTGCTCTATGTCTATCTGTTCGGCGCCTGGGCGTTGATCATCGCCGTGCTCGCCATCGTGATCGAACGCCGCCGCCGCCATGATCGTGTCGAGGGCGAGGACTGATGGTCGGTCCTACGCTCATCGCCGCCATCGCCATCGGCTATCTGCTGGTGCTGTTCGCGCTCGCCTATTTCGTCGAGCGCCAGCCCGGGCACGGCACGCGGGTCATCAACTCCAGCTTTGTCTACACGCTGTCGCTGGCCACCTACTGCACATCCTGGACGTTCTACGGCAGTGTCGGCCGCGCCTCGCAAGGCGGCATCGCGTTCCTGCCGATCTATATGGGCCCTACGCTCGCCTTCTGCCTGGGCTGGGTTCTGCTGCGCAAATTGTTGCGCGTCAGCCGGGCCAATCGCATCACCTCGATCGCCTCGCTGATCGCCTCCCGCTACGGCAAGAGCGCCGGGCTGGGCGCGACGATTACGGTGGTCGCGATCATCGGCCTGGTGCCCTATATCGCGCTCCAGCTTAAAGCCGTCTCGGCCAGCTTCACCATCATCACCTCGGGTATCGCCACGCAACCCGGCGCACTGCCATCGCAGATTTTCGGCGATGCCGGCTTGTGGGCAGCGATTCTGTTGACGCTGTTCGCGATGCTGTTCGGCAGCCGCAGCATCCAACCCGGCGAACATCATCAGGGCATGGTGGCGGCCGTCGCCTTCGAGTCGATCGTCAAGCTGGTGAGCCTGATCGCGGTGGGCCTGTTTGTCGGCTTCGCGCTGTTCGACAATTTCGGCGACCTGTTCCGTCATGCGGCCAGCAAGCCCGACCTCGCACCCTTGTTCCAGACCGGCCAGACGTCGGACCGGCTCAACTGGATCGTCCTGACGGTGCTGTCCTTTGCCGCCGTCATCTGCCTGCCGCGGCAATTCCAGGTCATGGTTGTCGAGAATGTCGACGAGCGGCACCTCAATCGCGCGCTCTGGCTGTTCCCGCTCTATCTCCTGGCCATCAATCTCTTCGTCCTGCCGATCGCGCTTGCGGGCCGGCTGGTGTTGCCGGCAGGTGCCGACCCGGACGGCATCGTCCTCACCTTGCCGCTGAACGCAGGCCATCCGGTCCTGGCCGCGGTGGTGTTCATCGGCGGTCTCTCGGCCTCGGCGGGCATGATCATCGTCGAGACCACCGCGCTCAGCACGATGTTCTGCAACGACTTGATGATGCCGGTCCTGCTGCGCATCGGCCAGCGCCAGCTCTTCGCCCGGCGCGATCTGATCCCACTGCTGCTCTGGATCCGCCGCATCGCAATGATGCTGGTGATGGCGCTTGGTTACATCTACATGCGCTATGTGAGCGAGGAATCGCCGCTGGTCTCGATCGGCTTGATCTCTTTCGTTGCGGTGGCGCAGTTCTTCCCGGCCATGGTCCTCGGCTTGTTTTGGCGCCGCGCAACGCGCATCGGCGCTTTGGCCGGGGTGGTCGCGGGTTTCGTGATCTGGGCCTATACGCTGTTGCTGCCGGCCTTCGCCACCTCCGGCCTGATTCCCACGAGCTTCGTCGACCACGGACTCTTCGGCATCGAGCTCCTGAAGCCCTATAGCCTGCTCGGGATGACCGGGATTGATCCGGTCGTGCACAGCTTCTTCTGGTCGATGCTGATGAATTGCGGGCTACTGGTCGGCCTCTCGCTGTTCGTTCGTCAATCGCCGATCGAACGCGCGCAAGCCGCCCTGTTCGTCAATGCGTTCCAAGGCGCCGACGCGGCGCAGTTGTGGCGCCGCACGGCGACCATGCCGGACTTGCAGACGCTGGTCGGCCGCTTCCTCGGCCATCGTCAGACCGAAGCAGCTTTCCTGGAACGTGCGCAACGCCGCGGCCTCGATCCCGAAAGCTTCGAGGCCGATGCCGAAACCGTGCTCTACGCCGAACGTCTTCTGGCCGGCGCGATCGGCTCGGCCTCGGCGCGTGCGCTGGTGGGTTCGGTGGTCAAGGAAGAGCCGCTCGGCATCGACGAGGTCATGCGCATCCTTGACGAGACTTCGCGGGTGATCGAATCCAACCGCCAGCTTGAAGAAAAATCGCGTGCGCTCGAAGCGGCCGGCGAGGAACTGCGCCGTGCCAATGAGCGGCTGCAGGAACTCGACCGGTTGAAAGACGAATTCGTCTCCACCGTGAATCACGAGCTGCGCACGCCACTCACCTCGATCCGCTCGTTCTCCGAGATTTTGCTCGAAAATCCGCATCTCAACGCGGATCGCCGCGCCGAGTTCTGCACCATCATCGTTCGCGAGACCGAGCGCCTGACGCGGCTGATCAATCAGATGCTCGATCTGGCGCGCATTCAATCGGGCGAATTTCCGACCCATTTGGCGCCGATCGACCTGGCCGAGATCGTCCGCGATGCGACGGCGGCGACGAGTAATGTCCTCAGCGAGAAGGGCATCAAACTTCGCATCGATGCCGCGCCCAACACACCGATGGTGCAGGGGGATCGCGATCTCCTGATGCAGGTTATGCTCAACCTGCTATCGAATGCCGTGAAGTTCTGCCCGCGCGATCGGGGGCGCGTGGACATTTCGATCGCCGCCGCTAATGCCGAGTGGGTCGATCTCGTTGTCGCCGACAACGGCCCCGGCATTCCACCCGAGCTGCATGAAGTTGTGTTCGAGCGGTTCCGTCAGGTCGGCGACGCGGTGACCGGTAAGCCGCAAGGCACGGGTCTGGGCCTCAGCATCTGCCGCATGATCGTGACGCGGTTGGGCGGCACGATCCGGATCGACGAGAGCGCGAGCGGCGGCGCGGCGTTCCGTGTCAGATTGCGCGGATTGGGTATGGCGCAGTCTGCCGACGAAAACGATCGCCCACAGGAACTGGCGGCGGCAGGTAAGTCTTAGATGCCGAGATAGCGTGCGGTGATTTCCGGCGACGCTTTCAGATCGGCCACCGAGCCTTCATAGACCATATGGCCGTTATTGATGACATAGGCGCGGTGAGCAATCGCCATCGCGGCCAGCACGTTCTGCTCGACCACGATGATCGTCTGACCTTCCTCGGCCAGCTTGCGGCACACATTCATCAGATCACGCACGATGATCGGCGCGAGGCCTTCGAAGGGCTCGTCGAGCAGCATGATCTTGGGTTGCCGCACGAGGGCACGGGCAATGGCCAGCATCTGCTGCTCGCCGCCCGAAAGGTCAGTGCCGCGGCTCTTCTTGCGTTCGGCCAGGCGCGGGAAGGTTTCGTAGATGCGCGCCAGCGGCCACGGGTTCTCGGCCGTGATCATGGCGAGGTCGAGATTTTCTTCGACGCTGAGGCTGCCGAAAATCCGGCGCTCTTCCGGCACCAGCTGAACGCCGCGCCGCGCGATGGCAAACGGTGGCAGCCCGCCGATTTGTTGACCTTCGAGCTTGATCGATCCCGAGCGCGGGCTGACCACGCCCATCAGGCTGCGCAGCGTCGTGGTCTTGCCGGCGCCGTTGCGGCCGAGCAGGGCGACGACTTCGTTCGCCTCAACGCGCAGCGACACGTCGAACAGGATGTGCGAGTCGCCGTAATAGCTATTGATGCCTTCGACTTCGAGGAGGCTCATTCGGCGTGCAATCCCCCGAGATAGGCGTCTTGAACGAAGCTGTTCTTCTGAATTTCCGCCGGCGTGCCTTCGGCCAGCACGCGGCCCTGATGCAGAACCGTGATGCGCTCGGCCAGATCGAACACCGCATCCATGTCGTGCTCGACCAGGATGACGGTACGGCCCTTGCGGATGTTTTTGATCAGGTTGACCGTGTCGACGCGCTCTTGCGGGCTCATGCCGGCCAGCGGTTCGTCGAGCAGCAGAACATTCGGCGCGGTGGCCAGCGCCAGGCCGATCTCCAGCCGCCGCTTCTCGCCATAAGCGAGATCGGCCACAGGCACATCGGCGCGGTGAACGAGGTTCACAAGGTCCAAGGTCGCAGCCACGTCTTCGTGCAATCCGGGCACCGCATCGACGTGGCGGAGCAAGTCGAGCCGGAACCGGCCGCGGCTTTCAGCCAGCGCCGAGATCAGCAGGTTCTGCCGCACGGTCAGTTTCGAGAAGAGCTGATTGATCTGATAGCTCTTCGAAAGACCCAACTGGCAGATATCGGTCACGGTGTGGCCGGTGATCTCGTTGCCTTTGAAAAAGATCTGCCCCGAACTGGGAATCACTTCGCCGGTCAGCATTTTGAAGAACGTGCTTTTGCCGGCACCGTTGGGGCCGATCACGCCGCGCAGCTCGCCGCTGCTCACCTTGAACGTGATGTCGCTGTTCGCGACCAAGCCGCCATAAGCCTTGGTGATGCCGCGTGTCTCGAGGATGGTTGCGCCATTGGCGACAGCCTGGCCGCCCTTGTGCAGGCGCTTCGTCGCAACGGCAGTCGTCGTAACGGCAACCGGGTGTGCGGCGCCGTCGCTCGCCGGCTTTGCATCTGCCGTAACGCGGTTCCACCAGGGGCGGAGTTGATCGCCGATCGCCGGCAGCACACCACGGCGCAGGAGAACGATCAGCACCACGAAGACGATGCCGAGGCCCAGGCGCCACGAAGCGCCGAGCCCGAGGCCGAACTGCAGGAAGTCCTGCATCGAGAGCCAGATCGCCGCGCCGGCCAGGGCGCCGAACAGCGTACCGGCGCCGCCGATCACGGTTTGGATCACGAGCTGGCCGGATGTATCGAAGATGAAGGCTTCCGGCGGCATGAAGCCCTGCAGAATGCCGAGCAACCCACCCGCCAGCCCGCCAAAGGCTGCGGCCACAACGAATACAAGGAGCTTGTAGCGCCAGATCGCGTGGCCCAACGCCGCTGCGCGCAGCGGGTTGTCGCGGATCGCGGTCAGGATATGGCCGACCGGCGAACGTGCAATGCGCCGCGCGACGATTAGGCCCAGTACATAGACGACGGCCAGGAAGCCGTACATCGACCAGCCCGAATGGATCTTGAGCACCATCGAACCGAGCCCGAATACGGGCGCGGGAACGCCGGGAATGCCGTTCTCGCCACCGGTCCAGTCGGCCAGAGGATTATTCTCGACGAAGAAAAACATTTCAGCGATCGCGACGGTGATCATCGCGAAGTAGATGCCGGTACGGCGCAGCGCGATCAGACCGATCACGAAGCCGATCGCGGCGGCGCCGATCGTGCCGATCACCAAGCCCAGGATCACATTGCCGATGACCTGATGAACCAGCAAATAGGCGGCGATGAAGCCGCCCGTGCCGTAAAAGGCCGATTGGCCGAACGACAGCATGCCGGTGAAGCCGAACAGCAGGTCGAAACCCAGGCCGAACAGGCCCCAGATCAGAATGCGGCCCAGCGTGTCGGGATCTGCGTTGATATGTGGCGCGATGAACGGCGCGACGATCAGGATGACGATGAGCGCGAGTTCGGGCGCCCAGCGGCTTCTCAGCAAAGCCTTCATTCACGCCCCCGCACGCCGAACAGGCCCTGTGGCCGCAGCACCAGGACCAGCGTCATGAGCGCGAACAGCATCACCTGCGAATAGGCGGGATTGAACATCGAGGTCAGGCTGAGAATCTCGCCGGCCAGCAATCCGCCGACAATGGCGCCGAAGAACGAGCCGACGCCGCCGATCACCACGACGACGAAAGTCTGCACCAGGATGCTGTCGCCGACGTCCGGCGTCAGTGAGGCCACCGGCGCATCGACGATACCGGCATAGCCCGCTGCCATCGCGCCGATTCCGAAGACCACCATGAACACCTTGTAGATGTTGATGCCCAGAATGTTGACCATGGTCGCGTCTTCGATACCGGCGCGCACCATCATGCCGATGCGCGTGCGGTAGAGAACGACATACAGGACCAGCAGTGTCAGCGCGGCGATAGCGATAACGGCCAGGCGATAGGTTGGATAGATCATGAAGCCGAGTTGGCTCACGCCCATCAGCCAAGAAGGCGGCGGCACCTGCTTCGAGAGGCTGCCGAAGCCAATGCGAACCAATTCGACGATGACGATGCCCAGGCCGAAGGTCAGCAGGATCTGATCTTCCGGTGGGCGGCGATAGAAGCGCCGGATCAGCGTCGCTTCGAGCGCCATGCCGACCATCAGCACGAACAGCGCGCCAGCCAGAATCGCCAGAAGGAAGGAGTGAGTCGCGTCGTACGCGACGTAGCCGGCATAGCCGCCCAACATGAAGAGGGCGCCGTGGGCCAGGTTGAGCACGCCCAGCGTGCCATAGATGATCGTCAGCCCCGTGCTGATCAGCGCGAGCAGCACGCCGAGCGCGAAGCCGTTGAATAGTTGCGAGTAGAAATTCGCTAAAGAGATCATGCAGCGCCGTGATTCAGAGGGCCAAGATGCGCCCCGGCCACTGCGGATTCGCGAAGCAGGCGGCCGAAGCCGCCTGCCCGCTCATACGCGATGCCTTGGGAGGCACGTGACGCGTTTCCAGTCTCAGGTGTAACCGCCGAGTTGGCAACCGAAAGCATCCGGCGCCTGCATCAGGGGTTCGCCCGGCAGAACGTCGAGCACTTCCCAGAAGTCCTCGGGGTTCTTCATGTCGCCCGGCTTCTTGCCCTTCACGATGACGACAGGGCGGATCAGCTGGTGATCGGCGGCACGGAAGTGGCATTCGCCGACGGTCGAGTCGAAGGGTTTGCCGGCTTCGTAGGCCTTGATCACGTCCGGCGGATAGAAGCTCCCCGCCGCTTCGCACATGTTCGCCCAGATGGCCAGTTGCATGTAGCCGTTGTTGGCCGTCCATTCGGGGCGATAGCCGTACTTCTTCTGGAACTCGGCCACGAAGGTCTTGGCCAGCGGGAACTTGTCTTCCAGCGTCCACCAGAAGTCGGTGGCGGCGAAGACGCCTTCCATGATCTGCGGCCCCACTTCCTTCGAGATGAAGGGGATCTGGTAGGGCAGAACCAGCTTCATCTTCGGCAGAATGCCGAATTGCTGCGCCTGCTGCGTCGACAGCACCGCGTCATGGCCCCAGTTGACGTTGATCAGAACGTCGGCGCCCGAGTTGGCGATGTTGGTGAGGTAGTTGGAGTAGTCGGGCGCACCCAGCGGAGCGACCTGATTGGTGACCGTGGTCCAGCCGCCCGTCTTGAGGAAGTCTTCCATCGACTTCTGGACGGTGTGGCCATAGGTGTAATCCGGCGTCAGGTAAGCGGCCTTCAGGTTCTTGCCATAAGCCTTCAGCAGCACAGGGCCGATGCCGGCGGCAGCGGTCTGGCCGTAGAAGCACTGGCGGAAGCTGTAGCGCGCGCAGTCCTTGCCGGTGGTGTCGTTGGAACCCGAGATGCCCGTGACATAGAGCACATGCTGCGCCTGGGCGAAGTGGTTGAGGGCGACGGCGACGGCGCTCGAGGTCGCGCCGATCATCAGGATCGCCTTGTTGTCGGTGATGAACTTGGTCTGCTCTTCGACCGCGGTGTTCGGCTTGGCGGCCGAATCGGCCACGCCGAAGGTCACTTCCTTGCCGAGAACGCCCTTGGTGGTCTTGGGCGAGATCTTCTTAATGAGGTCATGGCCGCTGTTGATGTGTTCGATGGCCAGCTGAATGCCCTTCAGCTCGTCTTCGCCCTGCGCGGCATAGCTGCCGGTGCGTGGCACGGTGATGCCGACGAAGACCGACTTGCCCGACGAACCTTCCGGCCACGTGCCGATTGCCGGCTTGTCGTCGGCATAGACCGGCATGGTCAAATACGGGGACAGAACGGCGCTGCCGACAACCGCAGCACCCGCCTTAAGCGCGCCGCGGCGCGACAAACCTTCGAATTTGGATGGTGAATTGCTCATCGCTTCGACTCCCTAAGTCAATGATTCGGCTCACTGATCCGGCGGGAGGGCGTTGATGTATGGCAAATCGACCGGTCAAACCTGACCGGTAATTGGCCTTAATATTCCGCTACAGCTATCGGGATATGCGGACATCTTTGTGTCCATCATGCATACCCCAGAAATAACTGGCGGAATCATCCTCCCCGACGGACTTGTTTATTCTTCTAGTCCCCATGAGACCTTATTCGCATTAAGGGAACCTGAGCCGAAGCTTAAGTCAAGCTTAAGGGCCTCGGCTCATCAGGAGGGATTTGGGTTCCGCTTCAGGCCTTTTTGAGCAATTTTCCCAACCGGGCAATGCCGTCGTCGATGGCGGCTGGATTGGTGGCAGAGAAGCTCAAGCGGATATGGTTGCGCTGCGACCGGTCGGCATAGAAGGCTTCGCCCGGCACGAAAGCTACGCGGGCCTCCGTGATCGCCCGTTCGAGCAGCTTCGCACCATCGAGATCGCTGGGCAGTGTCACCCAGATGAACATGCCGCCTTCGGGCTTGGTCCAGGTCACGCCCGGCGGCATCTCGCGCTCGAGCGCTTGCAGCATCGCGTCACGTCGCGCCTTGTAGGCATCGCGGATTTGGAGCCCATGAGTCTCGATAATCTCAGCCGCCACGTCGTGCATGACCATCTGATTCAGCGTCGGGCTGTGCAGATCGCTGGCCTGTTTGATCAGTACGATCTTTTGGATGATCGCCTTGGGCGCCACCACCCAGCCGACGCGCAGCGAGGGCACGATGGTTTTCGAGAAGGTGCCGCAATAGACCACGCGGGCATCGTCAATATGGCCGGTGCGTTCGATCGAAAGCTGCAGCAGCGAAGGTTCGCGCTTGCCGTCATAGCGCAGCTTCTCATAGGCCGAGTCTTCGATCAGCAGCAGATCGAGTTCATCGGCGGCATCGAGCAATGCTTTGCGTTCGGCGAGATCGAGCGACGTGCCCGTCGGGTTCTGGAATTCGGGCATGACATAGCCAAGCTTCGGCGCCGGACCGGGTCCATTGCGATACGACTCGACGGTGCGGTTGCTCTCCGGTCCGGGCAGCGTGTCGTAGACGGGTTCGTAGCAGTTGAAGGACTGCAGCGCGCCGAGATAGGTCGGCCAAGCCACCAGCACCCGGTCGCCCGGACCGATGCAGAGCTTGCCGAGAAAATCGAGCGCCTGTTGCGAACCGTTGGTGATGACGATGTTGTCGGCGGTGCAGGCCACGCCGAGCCGGCCCATATAGCCCGCCAGCCATTCGCGCAGCGGCAGATAGCCTTCGCTGACGGAATATTGTAGGGCCGCTCCGGCCCGATTCGGATCGGACAAAACGCGCTCGAACGCGGCGGCGAGTTTTTCGCGCGGGAACAGTTTCGGATCGGGAATGCCGCCGGCGAAGGAGATGATGTCGGGCTGATCGAGAAGCTTCAGAAGTTCGCGAATTTCCGAGGCCTGCATGCGGTTGGCACGCGGCGCGAAATGATTCTTCCAGTCCTTCATAACGTCTCACCCGGGTCGAGTTTTCTCTTCTGTCGATCCGACCGTTCTAGCACATCGTTGTGGCTGGGGCGTATTGCCGAAGGACTATCTGATCTGCGCCCGTGGCAAGGCTTTCGCCGAATTAGGATCGTTTCGGTCCAAAACCGCGATCCTCGTCATGGATTGTCGGCGGCGATCCTTCGCGCGGTATCGCGGCCATGAGCCAGAGCCGCTTCGACGGTTCCCATGTCGCGGCCCGCATAAAACGCTTCGCCACTAAAGTATACGCCGCTGCCATCGGATGTTTCCAAAACGGCCTGCGCGGCGCGCGTCTTTGGTGTCGCGTAAGAATAAGCGCCGCGTGCGAACGGGTCGTTGCCCCAATTGATGGCGCGCGCAGCAACCAGTTCACCCCGCAACGCATCGACCGGCCGTTTGAAGAGAGTCGCTAGCGATGTCACGCCCATATCGACAAGCTGCTCTCCGCTCAGCGTCGCCACCGTGTCGGCCTTGGGACCGGCAAACCACCCGGTCAAAACCGGATGGTGATCGGGATGCTGCGTCCACCAGGTTTGCACCTTGGCGTCGCCGAAGACGAAAGACAGATCGGAAAGGTCGTTACCGTTGTGGGTCGTCCAAAAGGCTGTTTTGAAGCGCAGCAGAATTTTGACGACATTGCCGAAACCAATATCCGAGATGGCGGCAAGGCGCTCCCGCGCAACAGCGGGCAAGGCGATCGTCGGCAGAAGCGGGAGCGGCACGGTGACGATCGCGGCGTCGGCTTCAAGCGCCGCACCGTCGCTGCACCGTACGGTCACACGTCCCGGCTTGCCCTCTATGGCCGTCACCATCGTTTCCAATCGGATGGCCACGCCGTGCTTGCGGCAATCGGCCGCGAGAAAATCGAGCAGCGCGCCATAGCCTTCCGCCACGCGCCCCTGCTGTTCGATACCTTCGCTCATCCACTCGTCGCGCAACGCGAAGGTGCTCACCTTCTTCGGATCGGCGGCGTCATAGCCTTCGACCATACGGAGAATCGATTTGCGCATCGACGCGTAGCGGCCGCCACCGAAATGCGTGTCGAGAAATTCCACGACCGGCATATCGGTCTTCAGCGTCATCAGCGTTTCGTGGAAACCGGTGTCGTCGGGTCCGAGTGAAGTGTCGGGTGACGTATCGTCGCCACGCGCATCCCATCGCACGCCGGTGAGTGGGGCGAGTGAGAACCCAGCTTCGTCCAGCAGGGCGTGGGTCACCGGCGCTTCGCCGTGGACAAATTCGGCGCCGCCTTCGGCTTCGTAACCGAACTCGGCTTTGGGCAGCGGCCAGATGCGGCCGCCGATCCGGTCGCGGGCTTCGATGATCGTCACCTGGCGGCCTGCGCGCACCAGTCCGCGCGCCGCCATCAGCCCAGCGGCGCCGGCGCCCACGATCAAAACGGAAGAGGGGAAAGGAGAAACCATGATTCAGCCGCCCTTTATATAGGGGCGGACGGCGATTATGGCCAGCCGGGATTAACGTTGCAGAACAGCGATCTGGCGCGTGGCGAAATCGAGCCGCTCCGATTGGAGGCGGACGACATAGGTGAACAGCGCCGTCACCAGATCGGGCCGCTCCTTTTTCATAGTGGTGAAAGCGGCACGCGATAGTGCCCAAACCACGGCGCCGTCCTCGGCAAGCAATGTTGCCGTGCGCGGCGCGTCGAGGAAAAAGCCCATCTCACCGACGATCGTATGCGTGCCGAACACACGGACACGCAATGGCGCCTGGCCCACCTTCTCGATCATGACGCTGACGCGGCCTTGCTCGATGAAGAGCAGCGTGTCGGTTGGGTCGCCTTGTCGGCACAGGCGATTGCCGTCCAGTATCTGCGCGGGTGTCAGATAGGAGACCAGCACCGACGCGAATTCCGCACCGCCCAGGGCGTCGCCCAGCCAGCTGCTCAGCGGCTGGTTGCTGAAGCCCGAGGCGTTGTGCTCGGCGAGAACCTGGCTCTCGCCCTCTTCGAGCGCGACATCCAGGCTGGCGCACAATCCGATCGAATCGTCCATGCCGCCGGCGCCCTTGAGCCCCTGAATCATTTCGGGCGACAGGCCGGACATCGTCTGGTGAATCTTGCTGTCGGCCAGCATGCCGCGGATTTTCGCGAAACTCGCACCCGCCGAAGAGTCGATACCGCTGACGGCGGCGAAATCGAAGACGACGGTCTTGGGCTTCTTCTCGGCAACCAGCGCACGTACCAGTTCCTGCAGGCCGTAGGCCGAGCCGAAGAAGACGTAACCTTCGAGCTCGAGAATTTGCACGGCCGATCCATGGCGGCGCAGCACCGACATGTTGTCGGCCGAGCGCACCACCGATGACGAGCGTTCGTTCAGGCCGAATTGATGGCGGATGACTTCGATCCGGCTGACATCCATGCAGAAGATGACGCAGGCCGCCAGCACGCCGACCAGCAGTCCCGGCAGGAAGCCGAACCACGCCGTGATCAGAACGATCGCAACCACGACCAGCCATTCCGGCACCGAGAGACGTTTGTGGCTGGCGATCACCCAGTCGCGCAGCAGACGAAGACCCAGCATCAGCAGCAGGCCGCCGAGAACGAAGCGCGGAATCAATTCGATCGCGCCGCTGGCGCCGGTGAGCACGGCCAATGCCACCAGGCCGACCACGACACCGGACAATCGACCCGTGCCGCCGGCGGTTCGCGCCAGCATGGTCCGGCCGACCGAAATATTGCCCGCGAAGCCGCCGAGCAGTGCCGACACGATATTGGCCAGCCCCGCCATGCGCAGCTCGCGATCGAGATCGACCTCGGTTCGTGTCGCCAGCTCGACGCTGGTTGCGTTGAGCAGTATGGCGAGGATCGCCATGACGGCCACCGACCCCATATCGCCCAGGGCCGATGCCGGGATCGACCAGTCGATGTGCAGATAGGCATCCGTAAGGATCGGGATGATCGGCCGCCCGCCGCCTGGGGCAGCGAACATAATGCCGTCCGTGCGCGCTTCCGAAAGCGACACACCCAACAGCGGCATCGCCAGATCGGCAAGGATGATGCAGCCGATCAACAGAGCCGGCAGGACGAAGGCGTTTTTGTAGCGGCCCGTGGCGAAACCCAGCAGCAAGGCCCAACCCAAGGTTACCATCGCCAAGGTTGCCGGCAGCGCCTGTTTGAACTCCATCAGTTTGAAAAGGCTGAGCGAGACGCCGGTCGACATGCGGGTGGCGCCCGAAACCATCAGCCAGCCGGTTGCCGCCAAGAAGCCGGCAATCACCGGATAGGGGATGAAGCGCACGAATTTGCCGATACGCCGCCATCCGACGACAAAGACGATGACGCCGGTAACCGCGGTTGCCAGGCTCAACGCGCCCATGATCGTTATCAAGGCATCGGCCGGCGCCTTGCTCGCGACTTTCGGCGCCAGTGTCGCGATCATCGCTGCCAGAAGAACAGTGGTGTTGCTGTCGGGGCCGGCCACGGCCACGCGGAAGCCGCTGGTCAGCGCCAATACAATGGCGATGACGGCGCCCGTGATCAGCGCCGTCGAGACGCCTTGTCCCAGAAACGGCTGCAACGGGCCAGCGAAAATCAATGCGCCGTAAGACAAGCAATAGGCAAGCGCCAAAAGAGACGCCACCAGCCCGGCGCCGACATTACGAACGATAGCGGACATTCTTCTTTTCCCTCGCCCCCAATCAAATCGGACTCTGATTGTCTTCGCAACGGCCAGTTGCTCCGAATCGGGCGCCTATTTCGCATTTTCACATCGCTAGTTTCGTTGACGCGATAGGGGGCGTTCTCTAGCATCGGCAGGCTCTTTTTCGCGTGATTGCCACGCGGTAGGCAGGCGGTTCGGTCAGGTGGAAGACCGGGCCATCGGCACATGTAATGGAGGGGAGTTCCATGACACGAGCTGGCTTCTTGAAATTCAGTGCGGCGCTGGCCGCTGCGACGGTGCTGACCGCGGGTCTCGCCCGGGCCGACAATCCGAAGATGATCATCTATGTCTCGCCCAATCCGCTCGGCGTGAACGAGTTTCTGAAAATGGGCAAGACCGGCACCAACGAGGTGGCCAAGGCGCTGGGGGCCAAAGCGCGCACCTATGAAGCGAAGGACCCGACCACGCGGAAGCAGGATGTCGAGGCGGCCGTCCATGACGGCGCCGACATCGTCGTGGTGCTGGGTTTCGAATTCAATGACATCATCCCCGAAGCGGCGAAGAAGAATCCCAACACCAAGTTCCTGATCGTCGACCAGTTCATCGACAAACCGCCGCCGAATGTTTGGGAAAGCGTCTTCCGCGAATGGGAAGGCGCCTATCTGGCCGGCGCCGAGGCGGCACTGGTGTCGAAGAACGGCAAGGTCGGTTCGGTGGCGGCATTGGACATTCCGTTCCTGCATCGCTGGACCGATGCTTTTGCCGATGGCGCGAAAGCGGCGCGTCCTGACATCACCGTCCTGCCGACCTTGATCGTCGGTGGCGATAATGCATTCTCCGATCCGGTGCGCGCCGAGCAGCAGGCCCAAGCGATGATCGCCGGCGGCGCGGATGTGATCTTCGGCGTGGCGGCGGGCGGCAATGGCGGTGTGTTCAAGGCGGCCAAAGACAGGGGCGTCCTGGCGATCGGCGTCGACGCCAACCAATGCCCCTCGCAGCCTGGCGCCGTGCTCGACAACATGGTCAAGCATGTCGATAAAGCGCTCAAGAACGCGGTGGAAGGCATGGTCAAAGGTGGCCAGCCGCAGATCGTCGCCTATGGCCTCAAGGAAGGTGGCGTCGGCTTGACAGCCTTCGACCCGGGTCTGGCCAAGTCGCAATGCGAGATCGCCAAACACCCCGATGTGATCGCCAAGGTCAAGGTGATCGCCGACAAGATCGAATCGGGCGAGATCAAACTGTCCGATCCGATGTTAAATCCGAAGAAGTGATCGACGGACGGAGCGAGGCGCCGGATATGGCGCCTCGTTCGCGCCGCGGGGCCGCAGTGTGAGTGACGAACTCGAGATGCGGGGAATCGTCAAACGGTTCCCCGGCGTTCTGGCCAATGACGGCATCGATCTCGCCGTCCGCACCGGCGAAATCCATGCGTTAATGGGCGAGAACGGCGCCGGTAAGACAACGCTGATGAGCATCCTCTACGGCCTGCATCAACCGGACGCGGGCGAGATTCTGATGCGCGGCGAAAAAGTGCGATTCACTTCGCCGATCGATGCCATCGCCCATGGGCTGGGTATGGTCCATCAGTCGTTCAAGCTCTTCAATACGCTGACGGTCTGGGAGAATGTCGTCTTTCGCGCCGAGCCGCAGCGTCGCGGGTTCATCGACAAACCGGTGGCGCGCGCGCGAGTGCGCGAGCTATCCGATCGCTTCGGCCTCCAGGTCGATCCCGATGCGGTGGTCGGCCGGCTGCCGGTGGGCGTGCGGCAGCGCATAGAGATTCTCAAGGCGCTTTATCGCGATGCGCGCATCCTGGTGCTCGACGAGCCCACAGCGGTGCTCACGCCGCAGGAGTGTCGCGGGCTCTTCGCGGTGATGCGCAACCTGGCCTCAGACAAGCGCACGATTCTGTTCGTGACGCACAAGCTGCGCGAGGTGATCGAAGTCACCGACCGCATCACAGTGTTGCGCGATGGGCGCGTCGCTTCGCGCCTCGTGACGCGCGAGACCAATCCCGAGCAGATCACGCGCGCCATGACCGGCCGCAATGTCTTCTTCACCGCGCGCCGCGGCAAACCGCAACTCGACAAGCCGTTGCTCGAAGTCACAGACTTGACGGTCGGTGAGGGCCCGAAACCGGTGGTTAATGGTGTCAGCCTGCGCGTCCATGCGGGCGAGATCGTCGGCGTCGCGGGGGTTGCCGGCAATGGGCAGAGCGAGTTGGTCGAGGCGATCGTCGGCCTGCGCGATCATAGCCAGGGCTCGATCGAGATCGCCGGGCATGATGTGGGCGGCAAGCCGTTGCGCGATCGCCGCCAAGCCGGCATCGCTTATATTCCCGAGGACCGCGCGATCACCGGAACGGCGTTGGCCGCCACGGCCACGGATAATCTGTCACTCGGTTTCCATCGCGATCCGCCGCTGTCGCGTGGCGTGTTTCTCGATCTCGAGGCCATGCGTATACGCGCGCGTGGGCTGATCGAACGCTTCACCATCAAGATTCCGAACGAGATGACGGCGGTCGGCACGCTCTCGGGTGGCAATCTGCAAAAAGTTGTCGCTGCCCGCGAGCTGTCTCATCAGGCGGCGGTCATCATCGCTGAGCAGCCGACACGCGGCCTCGATGTCGGCGCCACCGAATTCATCCACCAGGCGATGGTGGCGCAACGCGATGCCGGCCGCGCTGTCTTGCTCATTTCTTCCGAGCTCAGCGAGATCATGTCACTCGCGGACCGCATCCTAGTCATGTATGAGGGCCGGATCGTCGCAGATATGCCTGCCGATCAAGCCGATGAAGCCAAGCTCGGTCTGCTGATGGCCGGGGCCCAAGGCCATGGCTGACCTCGACCAGCCATTACCCGACGCGAAACGGCGCCGGTGGAGAGCCGCCATTCTCTGGTCGCCCGTTCCGATTTCGATCGTCGTCGCGATCGTCATCGGCGCCGCGATCATGCAGATCACCGATAACGACTCGGTCGAGGTCTACACCGAAATTCTGCGCGGCGCCTTCGTCGGTCCTAACCTCGTCTACACCGTCGCCTGGGCCGTGCCGCTGACAGGCATGACGATGGCGGCGGCGCTGCCGTTGCGCGGCGGCATGGTCAATCTCGGCGGCGATGGACAGTTGGTCATGGGCGGGCTTGTGGCCACTATGGTCGCGCTCGATCTGCCCTTGCCCGGCACCGCGCGCCTGATCGTGGCCGTGGTGGCGGCGATGCTGGCCGCCGGTCTCTATGCGGCGATAGCAGCTTGGGGACAGGTGCGGTGGCATGTGCCGATGCTGATTTCGACCCTGCTGCTCAACTACCCGGCCAAGGGATTCGCATCCTATATGGTGCGCTTCCCGATGCGCGATCCTACGAATGGGAATCCCGAGACCCATATGGTGGCGCCCGATGCGCGTTTACCGCAGCTGATCGATGGGTCGCTGTCCAGCAGTCTGATCCTGATGATCGTCGCCGTCGGCCTCATCATCCTGTTCGACCGGCGCACCGTGCCGGGTTTCGAACTGCGCCTGCGCGGATTGAACCCGCGCTTTGCCGGTTATGGCGGCATCCATCTCGACCGGCAGGCGGTGCTGACCATGTTCGCCGGCGGCGCGATGGCCGGGCTGGTGGGCGCAAGTATCGTGCTTGGCGATCAGTTCCGCTTCATGGATGGCGCACTGGTCACACCCAACTACACATGGACCGGGTTGATGGCGGCGCTGCTCGCCAATGGCGAACCGGTGGGCGCTGTCGCTGCCGCGCTGTTCTTTTCGGCGCTGCAGATCGGCGGGTTCGGGATGGAGCGCGCGACGTCGATCCCGCGCGAACTCACCTCCGTCCTCCAGGCGATCATCATCTTGCTCCTGGCCACGCGCGCCGGCCTCAAACGCCATCTGCGGTTGGGCTGAGCAATGGGCATCTTCGACATGCTGCTCTTTCATTCCACTATCCAATCGGTGACGCCGATTCTGCTCGCGGCGCTGGCCGGATTGATCTGCGAGCGCGCGGGCATCTTCACGATCGCGCAGGAAGGCCTGATGCTGGCCGGCGCCTTCGCTGCGGTGGCGGGAAGCTGGTTCTGTGGTGGCGCTTGGGCCGGCGTATTGATCGCCATCGCCACTTCAGTTGTTCTTTCGGGCATCCTCGCCGGCGGGGGCGTGTTGTTCCTGGGCGACACGATCGTGATCGGCATCGGCATCAACCTCCTCGCCGATGGGTTGTCGATCTTTCTGCTGCGCCAGCTTTTCGACATTCAAGGTGTGTTCGAGGATCCCAAGCTCGATGGGCTCGATGCGTTGCGGATTCCGGTGATCGCCGATATCCCCGGCATCGGCGGCGTGATCAGCGGACAGACCTGGATCACGTACCTGTCCTGGCTGCTCGTCGCCGCCGTTTCGATCTTTCTGTTCCGCACCACATGGGGGCTGCGGCTGCGCGGCGTGGGCGAGCAGGGGGAGGCGGCTGAGACTCTGGGTGTCAGTGTCCGCCGGTATCGCGCTGCAGCGATCCTTGTGTCGGGTGCGCTGTGTGGGCTGGCCGGCGCCCAATTATCGTTGGGCGCAGTGACGCTGTTCTCCGAAGGGATGAGCGCCGGCAGAGGCTGGATCGCCGTCGTGGCGGTCATGCTCGGCCGCGCCAACCCCTTGGGCGTGTTGGGCGCCAGCGTCCTTTTCGGCCTGGCCGACGCGGTGGGGCTTCGT
Source organism: Magnetospirillaceae bacterium (assembly GCA_036490215.1). Classification (GTDB taxonomy): domain Bacteria; phylum Pseudomonadota; class Alphaproteobacteria; order Rhodospirillales; family Magnetospirillaceae; genus JASHSH01. The sequence continues at coordinate 20,482 of DASXEH010000042.1, read as the reverse complement.
ATGCAGGGCCTTGGCCTGCCCAACCAGCTGACCGATGCCGCACCTTACGTCATTACGCTCATTGCCCTCATTCTAGCCGTGCGGAGGCATAGGCTCGCCTGATACTCTTCTGTGACCACTGGTCGCGCGACGCCCTTGATTTTCGTGGGTTTTGCGGCATGGTCTGGGGTGATATACTCGCGTTCACGGACGCAGGAATGGGGAGCCATGTCCGATACCAATCAAGTCGACGCCGCCGGTACGTCAATAGCGACCACGGCAGGAAGCGGGCTAACGCCTGAACGTCTCGTCGATATGCCGAGCAGGAACGCGGCCTATAACCAGGCCACGGGCCGGCAGCGTGCGCTCTATATCGGCGCCGCAGTCCTCAGCATTGCTTGGCTGTTCGTCAGCTTTCTCTATGTCGACAAGGCGGTCGGCTGGGGTAATTTCATCGAACTGCAACCTGGCGAGTTCGGTGGCTTGGCCGGCGCGGCGATCCTGCCGCTGGCCGTGCTCTGGGTCTTCGTCGCCTTCCTCGATCGCGGAACGATCCTGCGCAACGAGGCGGCGCAGATGCGCCTGTTCCTCGACAAGCTGACCTATCCGGGCGAAGGCGCCGAGGCGCGCGTGGCCGCCATCTCCGAGTCGCTGCGCCGTCAGGCGGCCGAACTGACCCAAGCCTCCGAAGGGGCCGCGATTAAAACCGAGCATGTCCGCCAGGTTCTTGCCAAGCAGACCGAAGAATTGAGCAAGCTTGCCGATCGGGTCGGCGCCGATACGCAGCGCGTGGTCGACAGTCTGCGCAACGAAGTCGATACGCTCTCGCGCTACAGCAACACCGCGATCGAGCGCGTTCTCGAAATCCGCAACGTCACCCAGGAACTGATCAGCGCCACCGACGAAACCGTCGCCCGCGCCAAGGAATTCAACGTCAACGTCGCCGAGCAGGTCCAGCGCCTCGAAGAGGTGTCGGATAAGACGGCCGAGCAGGCCGACGGCGCCGGACAGGTTCTGCACCGCGCAGCCGACAATATCAGCCGCGCCGTCGTTGCCGCTTCCGGTAAGGTCGACGAACTGTCGCAGATCGTTGAGCGGCAATCGACCACCATCACCACGGTCGCCGAAAAGGCGGCACAACGCGCCGATGCCGTCAGCAGCGATCTGCAGCGCCGCGGTGAAACCCTCGACGCACTTTATATGCGCCAGAACTCCGACCTTGCCGCCGCTTCGGCGCGCATGGCCGAGCAGACGCAGCGCGTCTCCGATTCTCTGGAGCAACAGGCCGCGACTCTCGACCAGGTGACCGAGCGTGTGCTCGCGCGCGTCAAGATCGTCGAGGAGGGCCTCGAGGTTCAGACCCGCGAACTCTCCACCGCCTCGGACCAGGCGATGGCGCGCTTCCGCGAGTTGGGCGAGGCCATGACCCGCCATGTGGAAACGGTCACCAACGCCTCGGACGAAGCCTCGCGTCAGATGGGAACCGTAGGCCAAGTCTTCCTCGAACGCCGCGATGCTGTCGAAGCGGCGACCGAGCGTGCGATGATGCGCGTGCGCGAAGTGGCCGATGCATTCCAAGGCCAGAACCGGGCGTTGGCCGCCAGCACCGATCAGATGGCGGTGCGCGCCCGCGAGCTGAACGACGCCGTGCGCCAGCATGTCGAGGAACTCAATCGCGGTGCCGACCGCGCGGCGAATTTCGCCGAGTCGATCCGCGGCAGTCTGCGCAAGCAAGCCGAGGAACTCGCCGACATCACCAATCTTGTCGCCACCCAGTCGAAGCTCAGCGAGGCCTCGGTGGGTCAGCAGGCCCGTCACCTCAACAGCGCCGCCGAACAGGCATTGGGCAAGATCAAGGGCATCTCCGATTCGCTACGCCAGAACGCCAACGATCTGGTCGCCAGTTCCAGCCGCGCCAGCACCGAATTGCAAGCCGCCGGCGAAGCGCTGCGTCTGCGCAGTCAGGATATCACTGCGGCTGCTGCGCGCGCCGTCAACGAAGTACAGCAGGTCAGCGCCGCGTTCGACGATCGTACCGCCCATCTGCAGCAGGCGGCCGAGCATGCCACTGGTCGCGTGCGCGCGGCCGGTGACGATCTGCGCCGTCAGGCCGACTCGCTCACCTCCGTGGCGGAGGGCGCCGAGTCCGATATCGGCGGCGTCGGTCAGGCGCTCAATGGACAAGCCGGCGAATTGGCGCGCGTCGCGCAGGATTCGGCCGAGGTGGTCAAGCTCTTCGGCCAGAAGCTGCGCGAAAGCGCGGTCGAACTGGGCGAGGCCTCGCGCGAAGCCGAAGGCCATGCGCAAAGCTCGAGCGACGCATTGCGTCATGTCGCCCGTGAGTTCGAGGACCTGGCCAACAAGACCGCCGCCCAGGTTGCGGCTTCGGTCGATCAGATGAAGGCGGGTATCCGCGAACTGACCACCAGCAGCGAGTTGATCAGCTCGCAGGTGCGCGGTTCGGGCGAATCGATGCGCCGTCAGTCGGCGGAACTGTCCGACTCCACCGACAACACAGCGACCAAGCTCGAAGGCGTCTTCGAGATGCTGCGCCAGAAGTCGAACGATCTCGGCCACACCGCCGAGCGCCTGGCACATAGCGCCGATGCACTCGTGCAGTCCTTCACCCGCCAAGCCAATGATTTGGTCGACGCATCCTCGGCCGCTGAAACTCAGTCGAAAGCCATCGCCCAGCAGACCGCCAACGCCCAGGTGGAAAGCTTCCTGCAGACGGCGGCTTATGTGGTCGAGCGCCTGCAGTCGCTATCGGTGGATATCAGCCGCATCTTCCAGGCCGGTGTCGACGACAAGACCTGGCGTGAATTCCATGCTGGCGATCAGTCGGTCTTCCTGCGCAAGATTCTCAAGAATCTCGATCGCCACCAGATGCAGGCGATCCGTGCGCGCTACGAGGAAGACGGCCAGTTCCGCGATTACGTCAATCGCTACCTGGCCGAATTCGAGACGCTGCTCAACCAGGCCCGCGCCGCCGATCGCGCCGATGTGCTGACCGGCACCTTCACCAGCGCCGAAGTCGGCAAGCTCTATCTGGTGCTGGCGCGTTCGCTCGGACGTTTGGAAGCGTAAGCGCCTAGGTCTTCAGGAGCGACAGGATCGCACCTTCGACGGCGTCGAGTGGAATCCTGTCCATCGTCTCGCCGCCGAAATCCTGCGCGCGGATCGTAATCAGCCGCGGTGCCAGCGGAGGGAATTTTTCGGCTTTGGTCGGGCCGAACAGCGAAACCAACGGCACGGCCGCCGTAGCCAGCAGATGGCCAATTCCGCTGTCGTTCGCAATGGCACCTGCAAGACGCCGGCCGATGGCCACCGTCAGCTGCAGAGACGGTTTTTCCGGCAGCGGCAATTCGCAGCGCGGTAAACGGGCGCGCACTTGATCGATCCATGCGCGTTCATCGGGGCCAAGCAGAACCACCGGCACATAACCCGCTGCATCCAAATGCTCGCCAACGGCCAAGAATCGGTCGAGCGGCCAGCGTTTGCGACGTCCTCCCGCTCCCGGCGCAATGCCGACATAGAGACGTTTGTCGTCGCGATCCGGCAATAGCCTGCGGGCTTCGGCCTCGGTGGCTGCATCGACCGCGATGGTTGCAGGATTGGGGACCACCGGCTGGCCTGAGGCGGCTTCGACGAGTGCAAAGAGCTGCGAGAGAACGGCCTCGCGCTTGCGTCGCCCGCTCGGCGGGGCCCGATCGGACAATAGCCAGCCAACGGCGCTTGAAACGAAGATCCGGTGGCGAATGCGCCGCAGGGCCACTGTGGCGCGCACTCTGCGCTGCGTATCGATGACCAGGTCGAATCTTTGGTTCGGTAAAGGCCGTGGCGACAGGGGCGACCATTGAGCAGGACCGATATCAGCGTCTTCGATCACCGCATCGATCAGGCCAGCGACCTGCGGCGCTAAAATTGTCGTGAACGCCGTCTTGCCGCTGCCTGCCAGATAGGTGATGTGGGCCTGAGGGAACGCCGTTCGCAACGCATGCAGAAACGGCAGTTTCATCAATCCATCGCCCAGCCTATCGGCGCCGGCGCAGATGAGGATGGATTGCGGAGGAGCGGGCATGATCGGCGTGGCGAAACGGGAGATTGCCGCTGTCTGCGATCAAGCCGCGCGCGTCGTCAGCGCCCGGGCGCGTTCGGCCGTCACCCAGACGATGTCGCCTTGGGCCGGTTGGTCGATCGGCGTGAAGTTCCCGTCGGGGTGCGCCGTCAGCGGTTGGTAGCCCAGTCCTGTCAGAAAAGCCCAAAGTGCGGCAATCGAATCGCCGGCGCGGGCAAGGTGCGAGTCGACCATCTCCAGCCAAAGCGTCGGATGGAAACGTTCGAGCATGGCGCGCCCACCAACCAGCATGCGCATTTCCCAGCCCTCGATATCGGCTTTGACGAAGTCGACTTGCGTGACGCCCATCGCGCCGACCAGCCCGTCCAGAGTGGCCACGTCGATCGGCTCGGAAACATGCTGACGGCCTTCGTCGCGGGTGCCGAGATTCGCAAGCCCGAAGCCGAAGCTGCCCGATCGCTTGATCGGCATGCGTATCGATGACGGGCCGGCTTTGTCGCCGAGCGCGATCGGAAAGACCCGCACATTGGAGGCACGGTTAAGCGCCAACGAGAAGGTCAGGATCATTCGCGCGTAGCGGCCGGGCTCGAAGGAATAAACCACGCCGTTGGAGGCCAAGCGCGCGAACAGCGTGGCGAACTGCCCGCTATGTGCACCGACATCGAAAACGACCGCGTCCTTTCCGATGAGCCGGTTCAGCGCCGGCACAAGCTCGCGGTGGTGCTGATAGGCGGTGGCCTTATAGGTGTGCGCCGCGAAGGTGAACCAGCGGCGTGGCGTCAACGCCACACGCGGCAGGGGAGGAAGAGATATCGAACTTTGCGCCATCGTGAACTATTCCGTTATTCCGCTGCCCGCCGCCGTTTCGCGCGGAGCAGCTCAAGGATTTGGCCTGCAGCCTGCGGGATGCTGGTGCCGGGTGCGAAGATACCCGACACGCCCGCCTTGGTCAGAAATTCATAGTCCTGCACCGGGATCACGCCGCCGCACACGGTCAGAATGTCGCCGCCGCCTTGCTTGCGCAGTTCTTCGATCAGTTGCGGGACTAGAGTCTTATGCCCGGCGGCCAGCGACGATACGCCGACGACGTGGACGTCGTTCTCGATCGCCTGCCGCGCGGCTTCACCCGGCGTCTGGAACAACGGGCCGATATCGACGTCGAAGCCGACATCGGCAAAGGCGGTGGCGATCACCTTGGCGCCACGATCGTGTCCATCCTGCCCGAGCTTGACCACCAGGATGCGCGGCCGGCGGCCTTCATCGGCGGCGAAACGCTCGATATCGGTTTTGATGCGCGCAAAGCCCTCATCCTCGCCGATCGCGCCGCCATAGACACCCGAGACCGAACGGATCGTCGCACGGTGGCGTGTGAACACGGCTTCCAATGTGTCGGAGATTTCGCCCACGGTCGCGCGCGCCCGCGTGGCGATGATGGCGGCCTCCAGCAGATTGCCTTCGCCGCCTTTGGCGATCTCGGCCATGGCTTCGAGCGCCTTGCGGCAGGCGGCTTCGTCGCGCGTGGCACGGATGCGCTTCAGCCGATCGATCTGCGCATCACGGACACGCGTGTTGTCGATTTCGCGCACCGGCACCGACGACTCTTCGTTCGGCTGATATTTGTTCACGCCGACCACGATCTCGTCGCCACTGTCGACCCGCGCCTGGCGGCGCGTCGCGGCTTCCTCAATGCGCAGCTTGGGCATGCCGGCTTCGATTGCCTTGGTCATCCCGCCCAGCGCCTCGACCTCGTCGATCAGCTTCTGCGCTTCGGCGACGACCGAGGCGGTCAGAGACTCGACATAGAAACTGCCGCCCAGCGGATCGACCACATGGGGAATGCCGCTCTCCTCGGCGATGATCAGTTGCGTGTTGCGCGCGATTCGCGCCGAGAAGGGTGTCGGCAACGCGATCGCTTCGTCGAGCGCATTGGTGTGCAGGCTTTGCGTGCCGCCCAGCACGGCCGCCATGGCCTCGATCGTGGTGCGGATCACGTTGTTATAGGGATCTTTCTCGGTGAGGCTGACGCCCGAGGTTTGGCAATGGGTGCGCAGCGCCAGGCTGGTCGGGTTCTGCGGATCGAACGGCTTCATCAGCCGCGCCCAGAGCAGGCGCGCGGCGCGCAGCTTCGCGACCTCCATGAAGAAGTTCATGCCGATGCAGAAGAAGAACGACAGCCGCGGTGCGAAATCATCGACCTTCAATCCGCGCGATAGGGCCGCGCGCACGTATTCGATGCCGTCGGCCAAGGTGAAGGCCAGTTCCTGCACGCAGGTCGCACCGGCTTCCTGCATGTGATAGCCGGAGATCGAGATCGAATTGAATTTCGGCATCTCGCGTGCGGTGTAGGCGATGATGTCGGCCACGATCCGCATCGATGGCGTCGGCGGATAGATATAGGTGTTGCGGACCATGAACTCTTTCAGAATGTCGTTCTGAATGGTTCCAGCCAGTTGTGCCGGCTTCACACCCTGCTCTTCGGCGGCGACAATATAGCCAGCCAGCACCGGCAGCACTGCGCCGTTCATGGTCATCGACACGCTCATCTTTTCGAGCGGGATGCCGTCGAACAGGATTTTCATATCTTCGACCGAATCGATCGCCACGCCGGCCTTGCCCACATCGCCGACGACACGCGGATGGTCGGAGTCGTAACCGCGATGGGTGGCCAGATCGAACGCGACCGACAGACCCGTTTGTCCGCCGGCGAGGTTGGCGCGGAAGAAGGCGTTCGATTCTTCTGCGGTCGAAAACCCCGCGTATTGGCGGATCGTCCAGGGCCGGTACGCGTACATCGTCGCGCGCGGGCCACGCAGATAGGGCGGGAAGCCCGGCATTGAATGCGCATCTTCCAGACCTTCGAGATCGGCGGCCGTATAGAGTGGCTTCACAGCGATGCCTTCGGGCGTCTGCCAGGTGAGACTCTCCGGCGATGCGCCTTTCAGATCGGCGCTCGCGAGCTTGCTCCAGTCGGCTACGGTCTTTTTCGGGAAATCGGACATCCGGTGCACCTTAATGATCCACCGGAGTTTACGCGCGGATCGCGCTTGCTGTCCACGAAGCCTCGCCCGCGCTAAGCGGCCGTTGTATCTCGGGGCATCAGGAGGTCGTCGCCGTCCTGGTAGACGCGTTCGCCTTCGGAGAGCTTGGCGTTGTTGGCCGCGCGCCGTTTTGCATCTTCCTCGCCATAGAGAAAGGAGAGGAAGGCGAAGCGCTCGCCGCGCGTCATCGGCGTCACCTCGTGCAGCAGGCCGCAGGAGAAGATGACTGCGCCGCCGGTCGGCGGACGATAGGTATCGGTCCCGAATTCGGGAAAGCGCAGATCGCCACCATCGTAGTTCTTGGCTTCGGCATTGAGGTTCAGCGTCATCGCGAAGCGGCGGTGGGCGGCTCCAGCATTGAGATTGTCGCGGTGGCGGAAGAAATGATCACCGGTATTCGCGTGATAGCTGGCAATGAGGTAACGATCCATCCGTGTCGGCTCGAAGCTGAACGCCTGCTTCATCGCGGGCAGCACGCGGCTGACGATGCGTTGACGGAGGAGGGTGACCAGTTCCAAATCGCGCACCACCACGTCGGTGCGGCGTTTGAACGTGTAGTCGGTGATGGTGCGGGTTACGCCGTCCTTGTCGAGCAGGAAACCTGAATCGGTGCCTTCGCTGCGGCGGTGATACTCGACCATCGCGTCGCAGAGATCGAACTCAAGAACGCGCGGCACGATCAGCACCGGCGCTTTCAGCGGAACGCCGGCATGCTGAGCCGGCGGCGGCAGACCCTGCAGCGTCTCGCGCAACAGCTTGCCGTGACCTTCAGGGTGGTCATAAGGGATCGAGGCAATCACGCGGAGCATCGGATCGAGGACGAAGGTCCAAGGCCGGTCCCTCACGCCGAACTGCTGCGCCAGCGCGCCATCGTAATCGGCGAGGAAGCTGATGCCGGGGCGGCGAATCAATTTGTAACGCGACCGGTCGGCCGGCGCCGCTTCGAGCACGCCGTACAGGATGATGTGATCCTCGCGGAACAGGCTGGGTTGGAACATCAACTCGCCCAGCTTGGGATCCGTGTCGCCATTGCCGTCGCCGGGCTTGCCGATAAAAGTCAGGACCAGATAGCGGCCGGCGTCCACATGGATGTCGATCCGCGAACCGGACACGGTCTTCGCGGAGAACCACGGGATTGGATCGCCAAGCGCGGGACGTGTGGGGATGTTCGAGTCAGCCATCAGTCGATTGAAGCGAGAAAAGAAGCCGCAGTATCGGCCCCGATGATAGGCCCGCCATGCAATCGCTTGCAATATAACGAGGAATAGCAGCGATGGATTGCTTATGCCTGGCCGCGCAGTCCGATGCTGCCGGTCATAGCGGCGCTTTTGATCAGGGCATAGACCGTCATGCCGGGCTGCAACCCCAGTTCGTCGCGCGCCGCGCGGCTGATACGGGCCCAAAGCGGTCCGCCGGCATCGAGCATTACTTCGACCATGCCGGCCGTCTCGCCGATGGAAACGATCCGTGCCGGGATCACGTTGCGGACCGAGAGTCCGGTAGGCGGCGTCAATGCCAGCATCACGTCGCCCGCGGCGATCCGCAGCCGCACCCGGTTTCCAACCGCGCCGGCCACGCGCGGTACGGTCAGTGTTCCGCCACCGAAGGACAGTCGCGTTTGCGCGCCGGGTTCGTCGTGGCTCTTGATTGTCGCACCGATCACGGTGAAGACGTCGGGGCCACCCTCCAACGCGGCGATCTGCGCGAAGTCGGGCCGGTTGGCCACCTCTTCGACCGTGCCTGCGGCCAAGACGCGCCCTTGATCGAGCAGCACCAGCCGGTCGGCCAGGCGCAGCACTTCATCGAGCCCGTGGCTGACATAAATGACCGGCGTGCCGAAGACGCGTGGCAGTTGGGCGAGCAGGGGCAGCAGCTCGGCTTTGCGTTCGCCGTCGAGCGATGCCAGCGGCTCGTCCATCAGCAACAGGCGCGGGTTGGCCAGCAGCGCGCGGCCGATGGCGATGCGCTGCTTCTCGCCGCCGGACAGGGTTGCCGGCCGCCGCTCGAGCAAATGGCTGATGCCCAATGGCTCGACGACCTGATCGAGATCGAGTTTGCGATCCGCCGTCCTTCGCCGCCAGCCATAAAGCAGATTGGCGCGCACCGACATGTGCGGGAACAGGCGCGCGTCCTGGAAGACGACACCTACCCGACGCCGGGGTGGCGGCAGATCCACGTGCTTGTCGGCATCGAAGAGCGTTTCGCCATCCGACACGATGCGTCCAGTATCAGGTCGCAACAGCCCGGCAATCGCGGCGATGATCGAGCTTTTGCCGGCGCCCGATCGGCCGAACAGGGCCGTGACCGGTGCATCGGCTGTGGTGAAAGCGACATCGAGGGCGAAGTCGCCGAGTTTGGCGCGAAGGGCAACGTCAAGCACGGGTCCGGCCTTGCAAGCGCTGCCCCAGCCGTCGCGCCAGCACTTCAGATACGAGCAGCGCGGCCAATGACAGGACGATCGATATCAGACAGAGCCGGCCGGCCGCTGCGTCGCTATCGGGAACCTGGGTGATCGCGTAAATCGCATTGGCCAGGGTGCGGGTCTGGCCAGGGATGTTGCCTGCAAAGGTGATCGTTGCGCCGAACTCGCCCAGGCTGCGTGCGAAGCCGAGCACCACGCCAATCAGCACGCCCGGCAGAGCCAGGGGCAGGGTGATGGTGAAGAAGACGCTCGTGCGCGAGGCGCCCAAGGTCGAGGCCGCCGCTTCGAGACCGCGATCCACGGCTTCGATCGACAAGCGGATGGCGCGCACCATCAGCGGCAATGCCATAACGGCCGAGGCGATCGCCGCGCCTTCCCAGGTGAAGGCCAAGGTAATGCCCAGCGCGTCATGCAGCCATTGGCCGATCAGGCCACGCCGCCCGAGAACGACCAGAAGTCCATAGCCCACCACCACCGGTGGCAACACGAGCGGCAGGTGCACGATGCCATCGAGCAGGGCGCGGCCGGGGAAGCGATGGCGCGCCAGCAACCAGGCCAACGCGATCGCCGCCGGCAATCCGCCGAGCACTGCCCAAAAGGCGATCAGCAGGCTGAGACGGAGCGCCTCGATTTCAAGCGGCGTCAGCAGGCCGGACATGCTTCACGGTTTACGGAAGCCGGCCTTCGCGAAGATCGCCGCCGCCTCAGGTCCTTTCAGGAAATCGACGAAAGCGCGCGCCTCGGGCGTGTCGTGGCCGGCAACAACCGCCACCGGATAGGAAATCTTGGGATGGCTGCTATCGGGGAAGATGCCCACTTCCCACACTTTGGAGGACGCGATCGCATCGGTCGCATAGACGATACCGTAGGGCGTCTCGCCGCGTTCGACGAAGGCCAGCGCCGCGCGGACGTCTTGCCCCGGGGCCAGCTTGTCCTTCACCGAGTTCCAAACCCCGAGTTTCTCCAAGGCGGCCTTGGCATAAAGCCCGGCCGGCACATGGGCGGGATCGCCGACCGAGAGGCGTCCGTCGCCCAGCAGTTTGGCCAGCGGGAAGTTCGGGCCGATCTGTATATGCTTCGGCGAGCCGCCATCCTTGGGGGCGATCATGACCAGATCATTGCCCAGCAGATCGGCGCGGGTGCCGGCCACCAGCAGCTTTTTCTTGTCGAGATAGTCCATCCAGTCTTCGTCGGCCGAGATGAAGACGGCGGCGGGGGCGGCGTTCTCGATCTGTTTGGCCAGGGTCGAGGACGAACCGAAGCTGGTCTTGGCCGAGCCGAGCTTCTTGGCGGCGAAGGCGGCGGTGATGGCGTTGACAGACTCAGTGGTCGATGCAGCCGCAAAGACCTGGATTTCGGCATGAGCGATCGCCGGGACGCCGGTTCCCAGCCCCAAAGCCATCGCCAATAGCCCAAACCGCTTCATGAAACCTGTCATAACCCCTCCCAAAGGCGCGAAACGCAGCTGATTTGACGGCGCGGCCGGCACCCGAAAACCGATGAGCAAACTTATAGTCAAATGGATATATCGCGGGGTCAAGGCGCCTAGATTGCGCATGGTAATGACCTGGTAAGGACCGAGTTTTACATTACGGTGAAGCTGCTAGCCCGCTGAAGGTCCATCGATTCCGGCTTGTGGCTGTTTGGGGCTTTGGGTAGACTTCGCTAACGATTTGCGGGGGAAGCGCAAATTCCGAAAAAGTGCTGTTATCAATAGCGATCACTGCAGGGTATCTGACCGACCCTGCGCGACCGGGGTGTTGTTTCCAATGGGCTCAGGCAAGTATTACGTCGTCACCGTTCTCGCAGCACTCGCTTTAGGCGGTTGCTCGACTGTCAACGACGCCTTGTTCCCGCCCGAGGCGCCAGCCTCAAGCAGTGGCGCAAGCCAGCAGGCCGCTCCGGCGGCCCAGAATTCGGCTCCGGCGCCCGCGCCGGCCGCTGCGGCTGAACCCGCGCCGGCTCCGGCCGCCAGTGCGCCCGCGATGTCTTCGGGTGCCACGATCGTTGGCCAAAAAGCCGCTCAGCTGGCGTCCGACCTCGATCGCCTGAAGAGCACGATCGGTCAGCAACGCGGCCAGATGCAACAGATCACCCAGCAGATCATCTCTGATTCCGAGACCTATCACGGCACCATCGCCGCCATCGAAGCCCATCTCCAGCTCGGTACGACGCCCGGTAACCCGGTGCTGACGCGCCAGTGGAGCGAAGCCCAGGGCGAACTCGACCGCATCAACAGCGATGTGCTGCAGATGAATAAGCTGTCGAGCGACGTCGGCAACGACGCCAGCCTCGCCGCCTATCTGCTCGATTCGGTGCGCGCCGCTCGCTCGCTGTCGGGCGGTGTGGACGAAGATTTCCGCCGTCTCAGCGTGCTCGAAGACGACACCAACGCGACGACCGTGCAGATCGATCGCCTGCTGACCGAGCTCTCGACCGACATCCAGCGCCAGCAGCAGTATGTGTCGAGCGCGCGCAACGACCTCAACGTCCTCGCTTTGGCGATCAAGAACGGCCAACTCTACGGTTCGTCGCTCAGCTCCAGCCGAATCTTGGGCGGTAGCATTCAGCCGATCGCGGCCAGCTCCGGCGAACGTCCGCTGGTGGTGATCCGTTTCGATCGCCCGAATGTCTCTTATGAGAACGCGCTCTACACGGCAGTGAAGGGCGCGCTCGATCGCCGCCCGACCGCCACGTTCGAAGTGGTGGCCGTGTCCTCGACCAGCGGTACGCCCGGCAGCACGGCGATCAGCGAGACGACCTCGCGCCGCAATGCCGATCAGGTTGTGCGCTCGCTGACTCAGATGGGTCTGAACAGCGACCGCGTACGGCTCTCGACCTCCAGCAGCGCCACCGCCGGCACTGGCGAAGTGGACGTGTTCGTACATTAAGACGCACCGCTCGCTTTAGCGCGCTCGGTCATCGGTCATGGCCCAGGATTTCACCACCGCCAAATACATCAAGATCGGCTGGGACACGCTGCATCGCGACACCGTGATGCTGTCGCACCGGCTCAAGCTTAAGGGTCCGTTCAAGGGCATCATCGCGGTTGCCCGCGGCGGCTTGGTGCCGGCGGCGATCGTCGCCCGTGAACTCGATGTCCGCTTGGTCGATACGGTCTGCATGGTCAGCTACGACGAGAAGGTGCAGCGCCAGGGCGAAGTGATGGTGCTGAAGCCGGTCGAAGGCGACGGCACCGGCTGGCTGATCGTCGACGATCTGGTCGATACCGGGAGTACCTTCCGCCAGCTTCGCAAGATGCTGCCGAAAGCCCACTACGCCACGGTCTATGTGAAGCCGCACGGCGCCGATGTGGTCGACACGACCGTCATCCCGATCGAGCAGGAAATCTGGCTGGTCTTCCCCTGGGATGACGAGCCGCCCCGGCCGCGGTAATACGAAGCGATGCGCGGACGCGCCGTCCCGAGCACTTGCGTGAGCGAGACGGAATGTCGAGCGAAAGCAGTGCGAGGGCGCAAAATTTTATGACCATCGTCTACAAAATCTGCCCTGCCATCCTGTGGGCCGAGGCCGAACGCGCCGGCGTCTTCACCGGCGCGCCGATCGATCACAAAGACGGCTATATCCATTTCTCCTCGGCCGAGCAGACGCCCGAGACGGCGGCGATCCATTTCAAGGGCCAGGACAGCTTGGTGCTGGTCGCAGTCGATAGCGACAAGCTCGGGCCCGCCCTCAAATGGGAAGTCTCGCGCGGCGGGGCTTTGTTTCCCCATCTTTACGCAACGTTGCCGCTGTCAGCGGCGCTTTGGGTTAAGCCGATGCCGCTGGGTCCGGACGGCAAGCACCGCTTGCCGCCCTTGACCCCGTGAAATAATCCTTAGCCCTTGATGAAGGCCAGAAGGTCGGCATTCACTTCGTCCTTCTGAATGGTGCACATGCCGTGCGCGCCGCCCTTATAGACTTTCAGCGTTCCGTTCTTCACCAGCTTGACCGCCAGTTCCGCAGCCGCGCCAATCGGCACGATCTGATCGTCGTCGCCGTGCAGGAACAGGGTCGGCACGTCGATCTTCTTTAGATCTTCGGTCAGATCGGTTTCCGAAAACGCCTTGACGCAAAAATAAGCCGCAGGCATCCCCGCCATCATGCCTTGCAGCCAAAACGAATTGCGCACGCCCTCCGAGACTTTCGCATTCGGCCGGTTGTAGCCGTAGAAAGGCATACTTAAATCCTTCCAGAACTGCGACCGGTCGGCCAATACCGCCGCGCGGATGCCGTCGAAGGCCTCGATCGGCGTGCCACCCGGATTGGCCGGCGTCTTCAGCATCAAGGGTGGGATCGCGCCGATCAGCACCGCCTTGGCCACGCGCTTGGTACCGTGCCGGCCGATATAGCGCGCCACTTCGCCGCCGCCGGTCGAATGGCCGACATGGATGGCGTCCTTCAGATCGAGCTGGGCCGTCAGTTCCGCCAGATCGTCGGCATAGGTATCGAGATCGTTGCCGACCCAGGGCTGGCTCGACCGGCCATGGCCGCGCCGATCATGGGCGATGACGCGATACCCTTTGGAGGCCAGGAAGAACATCTGGTCTTCAAAGGCGTCGGCGCTGAGCGGCCAGCCATGGCTGAATACCACCGGCTGACCCTTGCCCCAATCGTTGTAGTAGATCTGCGTGCCGTCCTTGGTGGTGATTGTGCTCATGGCAGTCCCCTCTCTTGATTGCCGCGCGAAACGGGCCACCTTACAGGCGGGTGGCTGAGCCCGGTGCTGCTGTTTTTAGTCAAAGACGCTCATTCTCAATGGAGTTTTGGCGAGGTTTGGGCCCGGCCCTGCATTTGCGGAAGTGCCGCTATTTCCTGCATTCCCCTTGCCAGGGGCTGGTCGGTCGGCTACATCTCCCGGCCTTACGGAGTGCGTTCACGATGGCTTTGCCGAGCGTCCAAGACCTGGATTGCCGCAGCCTGTCCCGCCGGGACGGGGCCATTCTTCGCGTCTCCACCACCACCGCCACGAAGAAAAAGATCCCGACCTAGCAGCGGGCACGGCGCGTTTTTGACGAATGCGAGGCCCGCGGGAAAGCCCCCAGCGGGCTTTTTCATTGGTCTCCCGAACAGGAGAACGAAGTCATGGGTTACAAGGTCGCGGTTATCGGCGCCACCGGCAATGTCGGCCGGGAAATCTTGAAGACGCTCGCCGAACGCAGTTTCCCCGTCGATGAGGTGATTGCGCTCGCGTCCGAGCGTTCGGTCGGCAGCGAAGTCAGCTTCGGCGACGATGACCTCACGGTGCGGGATCTCGCCAAGTTCGACTTCAGGGGAATCGACATCGCCTTGTCGTCGCCTGGCGCCAAGGTCTCGGCGGTCCACAGCCCACGCGCGGGCGCGGCCGGTTGCGTGGTGATCGACAACACCTCGCATTTCCGTATGGACCCCGACGTTCCGCTTGTGGTGCCGGAGGTCAACCCGAAGGCCATCGCCGGCTACACCAAGAAGCACATCATCGCCAATCCGAACTGCTCGACGATCCAGATGGTCGTCGCGCTGAAGCCGCTGCACGACAAGTGGAAGATCAAGCGCGTCGTGGTCTCGACCTATCAGTCGGTGTCGGGCGCGGGCAAGGAAGCGATGGACGAGCTGTTCACCCAGACGCGCGGCATCTATGTGAACGATCCGCCGACCCCCCAGTGCTTCACCAAGCAGATCGCCTTTAACTGCATTCCCCATATCGACGTCTTCATGGATGACGGTGCGACCAAGGAGGAATGGAAGATGGGGGTCGAGACGCGCAAGATTCTCGATCCGGATATCGCCGTCCACGCCACCTGCGTGCGCGTGCCGGTGTTCGTCAGCCACTCCGAAGCCATCAATATCGAGTTCGAAAATCCGGTCGGCGAGAACGAAGCCCGTGACGTGCTGAAGAAGGCGAAGGGCATTGTCGTGGTCGATCACCGCGCCAACGAAGGCTATGTCACGCCGGTCGAAGCAGCGGGCGAGGATTCGGTCTATGTCAGTCGCATCCGCAAGGACCCGACGATCAAGAACGGCCTGTCGCTCTGGTGCGTGTCCGACAATCTGCGCAAGGGCGCGGCCCTCAACGCCGTGCAGATCGCCGAAGTCCTTGTGAAGGACTATTTGAAGTAAGAATGCTGACGACCCTCTCCGGCCTCAGGCGGGAGAGGGTGGTTCGCGTAGCGAACCGGGTGAGGTTGGCGTTCGAACAAACGACACCTCACCCTCCCGGCGCTTTGCGCCGGGCCCCGCCTGCATAGGGTGCCCGCAAAAGCTCCGATGAAGCTTTTGCAGCCCATGCACCCCACTACGTGCGGAGAGGGAATTTTTTATTTCAGCCAATCGGCATGGCCCAGCAGCGCGCTGGCCATGATGCCGAGGCCGAAGATGGCAAGCAGCGCCGCCGATCCGTGATTGACCCAGATCAGCGCGCGACCCGCGAAACGACGACGCGCAGCGTCTGCTACGATCGATAGAACCATCCACCAGATCGACGCGCCGGCAAACACGCCCACCACGAGTTCAGCCAGCGATTCGAGCGACTGCAATTCATTAGCGTGGAATGTGCCCACGGCGGCGAACACGCCGAGCACGCCGAAATAATTCACCGGATTGAAGATCGTGATGACGAAGCTCGAGAGGAACTCGCGCAGCAGGCCGGCCTTGCGCGCCTCGGGTTCCATCGACAGCGTCGCGTAATAGCTGCGCACGGCCACCAGCATAATGAACAGTCCACCGCCGATGCGCAGATAGGTCTGTTGATGCTCGACCCAAGGTGCGATGTAGGAACTGCCCAGCGCGGCGATGGTGCCCAGCGCGCAATCCGCCACCACTGCGCCCAGCGTCGACAGGAACGCCGTCAACCAGCCATTGGCGAGCGCACGATGGATGCACAGCAAAAAAATGGGACCAACGGGGATCGACAGGGCGAAGCCCATGGCGATACCCCGAATGAACAAATACGTCTCCATCACCTCCGCTCTCGAAGCCGTCGCCCCCTGGCGCGGAGCTCACCGGGATTCGATCCCGCCGACGCACCGGCTCTCCCGTTCCGGACCTCGGGAAGGTCGCGATATTCGGGACGCGCTCAGTCATAGGGCCAAGCGGCCCTTCGCGCAAATCGAAATGGTTGGAGGTTCCCCGTTTGTGCCTACGGGTTTTTGATCAGGGATTGAAAACCTGATTGATCTCGTTCTGGCTCATCGCCGCCTGAGGCGATGGCTTATCGCCGGCGGGTTTCGCCGGACCCTTGCCGCGCCGCTCATCGCCCGCATAGTCCTCTTTGCGGCGGCGGCGATCGGGGCCGAAAAATTCACCCACGCGCACGAATTGCCGCGGCCGTTCGATCACCGCGCTGATGCGCGTGAACAGTGCCGAAGCCGATAGCGGCTTCACCAGGAACTCGTTGACGCCGGCGTCACGCGCCAGGAACACGCGGCTGCGTTCGCCGAAGCCGGTGGCCATGATGATCGGCATGAACTGATTGGGACTGTTTTTGGAATGACGGATGTATTTGGTCAGTTCGATTCCATCCATCGGCGACATGACCCAGTCGGTCACCAGGATGTCGGGAATCTCGTTGCGCATCTGAATCAGCGCATCCGATCCGTCAGCCGCTTCGCGCACGAGCTGAACCCCCATGGCGCGCAGCACTTGCCGCACCATGCTTCTGATCGGGGCGTTATCGTCCACGATCATGAAGTTAATTCTGTCGAGCTTAAGCCCCATAACGCTTCAATCTACGCCCCGTAAGCGGTTATCGCAACCGCAGGTCATGGCCCCACAGCCTTTATGAAACGGTATGGTGAATTAATAAAGCGTAACTATCACAAGGCGTTGTTTGTCACTTTTAAGATATTAAGCCGCCCTCAGCCGATCGGCAGCGCCGGAACCACCTGCGGCGGGTGAATCAGCCGGTTTTGCTCTACCTCAAGAGGCATTTCCCTCAAATTTCGGGCGGCGGCCTGTTCCAAGATCGCAAAGAGGGCCGAAACTGCACCGCTGAGGGCATCGTTGGGAGCCCGTCCGTTCAAGATATGGCCCAGGAGCAAGGCGGCCAGCAGGTCGCCGGTGCCATTGGGGGTGATCGAGAATTGGAGTTCCGGGCTCGTCGCCAGCCAGGCGTGGTCGCGGGTGACTGCCAGGGTACCGATCTGCCCCTCGGCCAGGATGGGCGACATCAGCCCCGTGACCATAACCAGCTTCGGCCCCCGATCGATGAGCTGACGGGCAGCGGCGATGGTTTCCGCCAGGCTCGCGACCTTGGTCCCCGTCAGCAGTTCCAGTTCGAACCGGTTGGGCGTGACGACGTCGGCAACGGCCATGGCGCGCGTCTGAAAGAATTCGGGGATGCCTGGGCGGACGAACAGGCCCGATTTGTCGTCGCCCATGACGGGGTCGCAGCAGAAGATCGCCTTGGGGTTGCCGGCGCGAACGCGTGCAACAGCGTCCAGGATGGCATCGCCAGTGCCTGCCTCGCCGAGATACCCCGAGAGAACCGCATCGCAGCGCGCCAACACGCCGCGCTCATCCAGCCCCGCGACCAAGGCGATGATTTGCGCCGGGTCAAAGACGGTGCCGCGAAACCCGCCATAGCCTGGGTGATTGGAAAACTGCACCGTATGGATCGGCCAGACTTCGTGCCCCAGCCGCTGCAGCGGGAAGACCGCTGCCGCATTGCCGACATGGCCATAGGCAACCCAGGATTGGATGGACAGTATAGTGGCCATGCTGTCGCCTTACCCTTGCCCGATTTCGCGTTCACGACTGATCGCAGACTAGCGCAGCACCGGGAGATTCGACCATGCCCACCAGCCTCCGCCCGCGCCGCAGCGCCCTCTATGTTCCTGGCGACAAGTCACGCGCCATCGAAAAGGCGCGCGGGCTGCCTGCCGACACTGTCATCTTCGACCTCGAAGATGCCGTCGCACCGGCCAACAAGGAACTCGCACGGCGCCAGGCGATTGAGGCCGTGTCGTCACGCAGCTATGGCCGGCGTGAGTGTGTGATCCGCATCAATGCGCTGGCTTCCGAATGGGGCCACGCCGATCTCGCGGCCGTTGCGAAATCAGGCGCTGATGCCGTGCTGCTGCCGAAAATCGAAAATGCGGCGATGGTGCGCGAAGCCGAGGCGGCGCTGGTTGCCGCTGGCGCGCCGTCCGAGCTCACGCTCTGGTGCATGATCGAGACGCCGCGCGGCGTGCTTCGCGCCGAAGAGATCGCCGACGCCAGTCCGCGCGTGGCCTGTCTGGTGATGGGCACGACTGACCTCGCCAATGATTTGCAAGCGGGTCATACGCCCGACCGTGCGCCGCTCTTGCATGCGCTTAGCCATTGTCTGTTGGCGGCCCGTGCCGCGGGGCTCGCTTGTCTCGACGGCGTCCAGCTCGATCTCGAAGACGAAGCCGGTTTCGAGCGTGTGTGTCGGCAAGGGATGGCGATGGGTTTCGACGGCAAGACGCTGATCCACCCGAAGACGGTCGAGACGACCAATCGCATCTACGGGCCCAGCGCGGCGGACATCGATGACGCGCGCAAGATTGTTGCCGCCTATACAACCGCTGAAGCGGCAGGAAAGGGCGTCACGGTCGTCGATGGAAAGCTGGTCGAGCAACTGCATGTCTCGGCAGCGCAGCGCGTGATCGGCCTCGCCGAGCAGATCGCGCTCTTGGTCGAAGAAGCCGGTCTCGCGCCCTAATCAGGCTGGCTGAGTCTGCGTCGATTTTAGACGCGCGACTTCGGCTTCCAACGCGGCGATCTTCTCATCGCGGGCCTGCAGCGCGGCGGTAACATCCGCCGCCTCGAAGCGTTGCGGGATGTGCTGCGGACAATTCTGACTCCAGGTGTCGACGGTGAAGACGACCACGCGCTCAGGCCGCGCCTGATAACCCTCGGGCATCAGCTTTGCGAGCAATTCGTCATTGCCTTCGATCACCCGCGCCGTGCCCCAGATCTTGATCCGTTGGCGATGCGCATAGTCGATCAGGAACAGATACGCTTTCGGGTTATCGATCAGATTGCCGTAGCTGATGTACTGCTTGTTGCCCGCAAAGTCGGCGAACGCGATCGTCTTCTCGTCGAGTACGCGCAGAAAACCGGCCGGCCCACCACGATGCTGGATGTAGGGCTGGCCGTCAGCATTGGCGGTGGCCAGGAACACACTGGTCTGCACTTCGATGAAGGCGGCGAGATCGGGCGTGATCTCGGTCGGCCAGCCGCCACCCTCTTCGACGCGCGCGTAGCTGCGCCGCGACCCCATGCGTGTCTGCAGCGCCTTCACTGTCGGCGTGAAGGCCACATCGCTCGAATAGATTGCTGCGTCATCCATGGACTTGCCCTCCTTACTGAGCCGAGTGACCCATGGCGCCGGAGGAACGCCATGGGTCACTCGGCCCTCTCTCATCCGTCAAGCCGCTTGGCGCAACGAGACGAGGGGGAAGTCGATATCGGTCTTCAGCGCTTCATTGACGTAGTTGGTCAGGGTGTTCATCGCGACATGGACGATGATCTCGACGATCTGCGCGTCGTCGTAGCCGGCATCCTTGACCGCGCGTATGTCGGCTTCGCTGACATGGCCGCGTGCCTGGGCTACCTGAACAGCGAAGCGTACGGCCGCCTCGGCGTGCGGATCGTTCGAGCCACCGCTACGATTGGCGGTGATCTCCGCATCATCGAGCTTGGCACGGCTCTTTGCGAACATGGTGTGCGCCGACAGGCAGTATTGGCAGCCGTTGAGTTCGGCCATGGCCAGCGCGATGCGTTCGCGCGTCGCCGGCGGCAGAGCGCCCTTGGTCAGCGCGCCCGCGGCGCCGAGATAGGCCTGAAGCGCCGCCGGGCTGTTCGCGATGACGCGGAACAGATTCGGGACCATGCCCATCTGCTTCTTCACGCCCTCCAGCAAGGGCTGGCTGGCAGCGGGGGCGTCTTCGATCGAATTTGGGGTGGGGATGCGGGACATCGTCGGCCTCCTTTTCCGGGTGCCGGCTCCATCAACCAGCG
>DASXEH010000041.1:0-4025 GCA_036490215.1 Magnetospirillaceae bacterium | reverse complement strand
CGCTCGAACGGCTCGCCCGTGCGGCCATCGACCAGCACGCTCTGGCCGGAGATATCCACGCCGGCCTTACGCAGCATCTCCTCGATATCCGGGATGCGGGCGCCATCGAACACCGGGGTCGCGATGGGCACGCCCTTGGTGACGTTGGTGGCCAGCTCGGTCAGCTCGGCATCGTTGAGGTCCTTGATCTGCTCCTCGAAGATTTCCTCGCCATAAGCCAGCTTCAGCCGGTCCAGCAGCTCCAGCCTTGCCTCGCCGGTGCGGCGGTACTCTTCCACCGCCTTGCCGATCTGCTTGCCGAGATTGGCGCAGGCCCAGCCAAGATGCACCTCCAGGATCTGCCCGACATTCATGCGCGACGGCACGCCCAGCGGGTTCAGCACGAGGTCAACCGGCGTGCCATCCTCCAGGAACGGCATGTCCTCCACCGGCACAACGCGGGAGACGACACCCTTGTTGCCGTGGCGGCCGGCCATCTTGTCGCCTGGCTGCAGCTTGCGCTTCACCGCCACGAACACTTTGACCATCTTCATCACGCCGGGCAGCAGCTCGTCGCCGCGCTGCAGCTTCTCGACCTTGCTCTCGAAACGGTCCTGCAGGCGCTTCACCGCGACGTCGAACTCGCGCTTCATCAGCTCGATATTCGCCATCACCGCATCGTCCTGCACGACGATGTTGCGCCAAGCCCCGCGCGGATGCTCGGAGAGCATTTCCGGGGTGATCTCGCTGCCCGCCTTGATGCCCTTGAAGCCGGAACCGGCAACCTGGGTGATCAGCGCCTCGCGCAGACGATTCAGGAATGCGCGCTCCTGGATGCCCTTCTCGTCGTCACGGTCCTTGGCCAGACGCTCGATCTCGGCGCGCTCGATCGCCATCGAACGCTCGTCCTTGTCGACGCCACGACGGCTGAAGACGCGGACATCGACGATGGTGCCAGACGTGCCCGGCGGCAGGCGCAGAGACGTGTCGCGCACGTCGGAGGCTTTCTCGCCAAAGATAGCGCGCAACAGCTTCTCTTCCGGCGTCATCGGGCTTTCGCCTTTCGGCGTCACCTTACCGACCAGAATGTCGCCCGGGTTCACCTCGGCGCCGATATAGACGATGCCCGCCTCGTCGAGGTTGCGCAGCGCTTCCTCACCCACGTTCGGGATGTCGCGGGTAATTTCCTCCTGGCCCAGCTTAGTATCGCGGGCCATCACTTCGAATTCCTCGATATGGATCGAGGTGAAGACGTCATCCTTGGCGATCCGCTCGGAGATCAGGATGGAGTCCTCGAAGTTATAGCCGTTCCAGGGCATGAACGCGCAAAGCGCGTTGCGGCCCAGCGCCAGCTCGCCCAGCTCCGTGGAGGGGCCGTCGGCAATGATGTCGCCGGAGGCAACACGGTCGCCCACCTTCACCAGCGGGCGCTGGTTGATGCAGGTGCTCTGGTTGGAACGCATGTACTTGCGCAGGCGGTAAATATCGACGCCCTGGGTGGAGCCGTCCTCACTGGTGGCGCGCACCACGATACGGGCACCGTCGATCTGGTCGATCATGCCGGCGCGCTTGGCGACGATGGTGGCGCCGGAGTCACGGGCCACGGCGGCCTCCATGCCGGTGCCGACAATCGGCGCGTCGGAGCGGATGAGCGGCACCGCCTGGCGCTGCATGTTGGAGCCCATCAGCGCGCGGTTGGCGTCGTCATTCTCAAGGAACGGAATGAGCGCCGCTGCGACCGAAACGAGCTGTTTTGGCGACACGTCCATGAAATCCACCTTGTCGGGCGGAATGAGCTGGACGTCGCCGGCGTGGCGCACCACGACAAGATCGTCGGTGAAACGGCCCTTGGCGTCGATCACCGAGTTGGCCTGCGCGACCGTGTAGCGGCCTTCCTCCATCGCCGAGAGATAGATCACCTCGTCGGTAACGCGGCCGTCCTTGACCTTGCGATAGGGCGTCTCGACGAAGCCGTATTTGTTGACCCGCGCAAAGGTCGCCAGCGAATTGATGAGACCGATATTCGGCCCTTCCGGCGTCTCGATCGGACAGATGCGGCCGTAATGCGTCGGATGCACGTCGCGTACTTCGAAGCCGGCACGCTCGCGCGTGAGCCCGCCCGGCCCAAGCGCCGACAAGCGCCGCTTATGCGTGATCTCCGACAAGGGATTGGTCTGATCCATGAATTGCGACAGCTGCGAGGAGCCGAAGAATTCGCGCACCGCGGCGGCCGCCGGCTTGGCGTTGATCAAGTCCTGCGGCATCACCGTGTCGATATCGACCGATGACATGCGTTCCTTGATTGCGCGCTCCATGCGCAATAGCCCGATGCGATACTGATTTTCCATCAGCTCGCCGACTGAGCGCACGCGGCGATTGCCGAGATGATCGATGTCGTCGATCTCGCCCTTGCCGTCGCGAAGGTCGACCAATGTGCGGATCACCGCGATGACGTCTTCCTTGCGCAAAACGCGCATGGTGTCGGGTGCATCGAGGTCGAGCCGCATATTCATCTTGACGCGACCGACCGCCGACAGGTCGTAACGCTCCGAATCGAAAAACAGCGACTGGAACATCGTTTGCGCCGTGTCGATCGTAGGCGGCTCACCCGGACGCATGACACGATAAATGTCGAACAGCGCGTCCTCGCGCGTCATGTTCTTGTCGATCGCCAGCGTATTGCGGATGTAGGCGCCGACATTGACGTGATCGATATTGAGGACCGGTAATTCCTTGTAGCCCTGCTCGATGAGGAGCTTGAGATTCTTTTCGGTGATCTCCTCGCCGGCCTCGGCGTAGATTTCGCCGGTCTTGGGGTTGACCAGATCTTCGGCGATGTATTGGCCGATCAACTCTTCGTCCGACAGCCGCAGCGCTTTGAGGCCCTTCTCGGCGAGCTGCCTTGCCTGGCGGACCGTGAGTTTCTTGCCGGCTTCGAGAATAACCTTGCCGGTATCGGCGTCGACCAGATCATTGATCGCCTTGTAGCCGCGGAGCCTGTTGGCGTCGAACGGCACGCGCCAGCCATCCTTGGCGCGCTTGTAAGGCACTTGCTTGTAGAAGGTATTGAGGATTTCCTCGCCCGTCATACCGAGCGCATAGAGCAGCGACGTAACGGGGATTTTCCGTCGCCGATCGATACGGGCATGGACGATATCCTTGGCGTCGAACTCGATATCGAGCCAAGAACCGCGATACGGGATGATACGAGCGGCAAACAACAGCTTGCCGGAGGAATGAGTCTTGCCCTTGTCGTGATCGAAGAACACGCCGGGCGAGCGATGCATCTGCGAAACGATGACGCGCTCGGTGCCGTTGACGACGAAGGTGCCGTTGTTGGTCATGAGCGGAATGTCGCCCATGTAGACATCCTGTTCTTTGATGTCCTTGACCGACTTGGCGCCAGTTTCCTCGTCGATATCGAATACGATCAGCCGCAAGGTCACTTTGAGCGGCGCGGCGTAGGTCATGCCGCGTTGGCGGCATTCGTCGACGTCGTATTTCGGCCCTTCGAATTCGTATTTGACGAATTCGAGCATCGAGGTGTTGGAGAAGTCGGAAATCGGGAAGACCGACTTGAATACGGCTTGCAGGCCCTCGTTGGGGCGGCCGCCTTGCGGCTCCACCACAAGGAGGAATTGGTCGTAAGACGCCTTCTGAACCTCAATGAGGTTCGGCATCTCCGCGACTTCCTCGATTTTTCCGAAAAACTTCCGTACGCGCTTCCGACCGATAAAAGTCTGCGCCATCATGTCCTCTCGCTCAATCGATCCATCAGGCCTGAACCATGGGATTCAGGTCTGCGCCCGCGCCGCTTGGCCCAGGCTATCGAGGCGATCAAGGCGACTCTCCAGATGGCCGCAATCCATCGCGACCGTCGGGACAGGCGTCAAATCACCCTATTTTCCGCGATTCGGCACCAAAGTCCGAATCTTCTGCTACGCGCGCCGCGCACTCACCTCGTCATGGCCGGGCATAGCCCATCGAAAATGGGCGTGAACGCCCCGACCGAACACGGCTTAAACGCCTCAGAATCCCCGGAATCT
>DASXEH010000009.1:0-1669 GCA_036490215.1 Magnetospirillaceae bacterium | reverse complement strand
GGGCAGCGCCACCACCACCGACCACATGCCGACGCCGCCCACGGTCGACACCAGCATGGTCGCGCCGAGACGCAACCACGCCCGTATCGAGTCGGGCGCGGGTTGTTTCAGGGATTTCGGCGTCGCGAGCGATTCCATCGGGCGACATTCACCGGCACGCCCGGCACCGTCAATCCCTGCTGTTTGATCGGCATGGCGGCCGTGGCCGCTCTTCGCAACGAGCCCGCGACGGACTAGAATGAAGGTTATGGATAGGAGCGAAGCCGTCGATAATTTAAAACGTCGCGCGGGCACCATCAAGGCGATGGGCGCCACGTCCCTCTACTTGTTCGGCTCGGTGGCCAAAGGGGAGGCTGGCGGCGCCAGCGATCTCGACCTGTTCATCGATTACGATCCACTAGGACGATTCAACGCCTTCGATCTTGTCGGCATCAAACAATATCTCGAAGGCGAATTGGGCGTCGACGTCGACATCACGACTCGCGACGGCCTGCATCCCATGCTGCGCAACGATATCGAGCAATCGGCAATCCGCGTCTTCTGATGCCGCGCAAAGTCAGTCACGCCATCCACGACATCTTGGAGGCAATCTCCCGGGTGGAAAACATCACCGCTGGGAAGACTCTGTCGGAATTTGAGGAGAGCTGGCAGCTTCGGTGGTTGGTGCAACGAGCGCTTGAAATCATATCGGAAGCGAGCCGTGCTATCCCCGAAGAATTAGCGAGCCTCAGACCCGAAATTCCCTGGGCGCGCGTGCGCGGCATTGGCAATGTGTTACGGCATGAATACAGTGGCCTATCTGATCGCATTATTTGGAACGTCGTCGTCGATGAGCTGCCTCGCCTGAAGGCAGCGATCGAGGCCATAGCCGCTCACGTCAAAGACGAATAATTCGAAAGATCGAAACGCGATCAGTTCGATCCGTCCAACAACCGCCGCGCGATGACTTGCGCCTGGATCTCGGCGGCGCCTTCGAAGATGCTGAGGATGCGGGCGTCGCACAACAGCCGCGACACCGGGAACTCCACCGCGAAACCGTTGCCCCCGTGAATCTGCACGGCGTTGTCGGCCGCCGACCAAGCGACGCGCGCGGCCAGAAGCTTCGCCATGCCGGCTTCCAGATCGCAACGCCGCCCGGAATCCTTCTGCCGTGCCGCGTAATAGGTCAGCTGGCGCGCCATCATGATCTCGACCGCCATCATGGCGAGCTTGTCGGCGACGCGCGGAAAATGCGCGATCGGCTCGCCGAACTGCACGCGGCTCGTCGCGTATGACAGCCCCTGCTCCATCGCGGCCTGCGCCACCCCGATGGCGCGCGCAGCGGTCTGAATCCGCGCCGCCTCGAACGTCGCCATCAGTTGCTTGAAACCGTGCCCTTCGGCGCCGCCGAGCAAATTGTCGGCGCCGACTGAGAAGCCGTCGAACGCGATCTCGTATTCCTTCATGCCGCGATAGCCCAGAACCTCAATCTCGCTGCCCGACATCCCCGCAACCGGAAACGGCTCGGCGTCGTCACCGCGCGGCTTCGCGGCGAGCAGCATGGAGAGTCCGCGATAGCCGGTTTCGGCCGGGTTGGTACGCACCAACAATGTCATCAGGTCGGCGCGCACCGGATGCGTGATCCAGGTCTTGTTGCCGGAGACCTTGTAGGCGCCGCCCTCGCGCACCG
>DASXEH010000087.1:0-4736 GCA_036490215.1 Magnetospirillaceae bacterium | reverse complement strand
CTCTATTACGTCATCCTGGCGCTGGCATTCTTGACCGCCTTCGTCACCGTGCGGCTGCGCCGGCTTCCCGTCGGGCGCGCCTGGGAGGCGCTGCGCGAGGACGAAATCGCCTGCCGCTCGCTCGGCATCAACACCACCAATACCAAGCTGACCGCGTTCGCCATGGGCGCGATGTTCGCGGGCTTTGCCGGGTCGTTCTTCGCCGCGCGCCAGGGTTTCATTTCGCCTGAATCCTTCACCTTCCTGGAATCCGCCACCATCCTCTCGATCGTGGTGCTCGGCGGCATGGGCAGCCAGGTCGGTGTGGCGGTCGCGGCGGTGGTCTTTGTCGGCGGCACCGAGATCATGCGCGATCTGGATTTTCTCAAGCAGATTTTCGGGTCCACCTTCGATCCGACCCAATACCGCATGTTGCTGTTCGGTTTTGCCATGGTCGCCATCATGATCTGGCGCCCGCGCGGACTGATTTCCACGCGCACGCCTTCCGTATTCCTGAAAGAACGCAAAACCATTGCCGCCGATCTTGTGAAGGAGGGGGCGTAGTTAGCGCATGATCCCGAAGCGGAACATCTCATAATGGCGGGCAAGGCCGACATCCTGCTGCAGGTCGAGCACCTGAGCATGCGCTTCGGCGGCCTGGTCGCGGTCGACGATTTATCTTTTCAAGTTCGGCAAGGCACCATTACTGCGCTGATCGGGCCGAACGGTGCCGGCAAGACGACGGTGTTCAATTGCATTACCGGCTTCTACAAGCCGAGCCAGGGGCGCTTGGGTCTTTGTCACGGCAGTTCGGCGGTCTGGGACGCGCTGGAACCGCTGACCGACGGCGCGAACCGGCATTTGAAGCACGCGGACGGCACGTTGTTCCTGCTCGAACGCATGCCGGATTTTCTGGTCGCCCAGCAGGCGCGGGTCGCGCGCACGTTCCAGAATATCCGGCTGTTTCCAGGCATGACCGCGCTGGAGAATTTGCTGATCGCCCAGCACAACCGGCTGATGGTTGCGTCGGGCTATACGCTGCTCGGTATCTTCGGCATTCCCTCCTACGGAGTAGCGGAACGCGCGGCGATCGATAAAGCACGCCAGTGGCTCGACCGCGTCGGCTTGCTCGATCGAGCCGACGATCCGGCCGGCGACTTGCCCTATGGCGCGCAGCGGCGCCTCGAGATCGCGCGCGCGATGTGCACCGATCCCGTTCTGCTCTGCCTCGACGAGCCGGCCGCCGGCCTTAATCCGCGGGAAAGCGCGGAGCTCAACTCGCTGCTGCTCTCGATCCGCGACGAATATGCCATTTCCGTGCTGCTGATCGAGCACGACATGTCGGTGGTGATGGAAATTTCCGACCACGTCGTCGTGCTCGACTATGGCGTGAAGATTTCCGACGGCAGCCCCGAAGAGGTGCGCAACGACGCCAAGGTGATCGCCGCCTATCTCGGCGTCGCCGACGAAGAGGTCGAGAAGGTTGAAGCCGAGGTGGGCCTATGACGTCGCCCTTGCTCAGCGTGCGCAACGTCGAAACCTATTACGGCCGCGTGCAGGCGCTCCGAGGCGTCGATCTTGACGTCAATGACGGCGAGATCGTCACGCTGATCGGCGCCAATGGCGCGGGCAAATCCACGCTGATGATGACGGTCTGCGGCAACCCGCGCGCGCACGCGGGCACGATCTCCTTCGCCGGGCGGGACATCACGCGGTTGCCGACCTACGAAATCGCCCGGCTGAAACTGGCGCAGGCGCCGGAGGGCCGCCGCATCTTCTCGCGCATGACGGTTCTGGAGAATTTGCAGATGGGCGCGATCGTCGCCGACGCCGGCGACTTCGACAATGACCTCAAGCGCGTGCTCGGAATTTTCCCACGTCTCGAGCAGCGCCTTAGTCAGCGCGGCGGCACGCTCTCGGGCGGCGAGCAGCAGATGCTGGCCATCGCGCGCGCGTTGATGAGCCGGCCGCGGCTCCTGCTGCTGGACGAGCCTTCGCTCGGTCTCGCGCCGCTGATCGTCCGGCAGATCTTCGACGCCATCAAGATGCTCAACACCAAGGAAGGGCTGTCGGTGTTCCTGGTCGAACAGAACGCCTTTCACGCCCTCAAGCTCGCGCACCGCGGTTATGTGATGGTCAACGGCTCCATCACGCTGTCGGGGACCGGAAAGGAATTGCTGGAGCGGCCGGAAGTCAAATCGGCCTATCTGGAAGGCGGACGGCAGCAGGTGGCAAACTGATGTACGGCCTTATCTACCAAGGGTCATTGGGCGTCTTTATTCTCCTCACCGTCGGCCTCGGTGGCGGGGCGGCGGCGCTGTCCGGCCGCGCCATTGCCGCCACCTGGCGGCCGTGGTGGCAGATTGTCGCCTATATGCTGATCCTGGGAGCCGTCGTGCGCTTCTTCCATTATGCCCTTTTCGACGGCACGCTTTTGTCCCTCCACTATTATCTGGTCGATGCGGGGGTTTGCCTGCTGTGCGCCGGCCTCGGATTCAGGGCCAACCGCGCGATCCAGATGGTGACCCAGTATCATTGGCTTTACGGCCAAGGGGGTGCGATGCGCTGGCGCCGCAGATCGCCCTGATGTAGCATCGCGCCAACGACAAGTTGCTAAACGCTCTAGTTCCGTCCTGCCGGTATCAAGTTGAAGGGGAGTTACATGAGAAAAATCACGACACTCGGCCTCGCGCTGGGTTTTGCTTTCGCGTTCGCGGGAACGGCTTCGGCCGACATGAAACTGGGCGTTGCCGGACCGGTCACGGGTCCGAACGCCGCGTTCGGCGCGCAGCTCAAGAACGGCGCGCAACAAGCCGTAGACGACATCAACGCCAAAGGCGGCGTCAACGGCCAGAAAATCACCGTCGAATTCGGCGATGACGTTTCCGATCCGAAGCAAGGCGTTTCGGTCGCCAACAAGTTCGCCGCTGACGGCGTCAAGTTCGTCGACGGTCACTTCAACTCCGGCGTGACCATGCCGGCCTCCCTGGTTTACCAGGAAAACGGCATGCTCGATGTGACGCCGTCCGCCACCAACCCGCAGATCACCGAACGCAAGATGTGGAACGTGTTCCGCACCTGCGGTCGCGACGATCAGCAGGGCGCGGTTGCCGCGGCCTACATTCTCAAGCACTTCAAGGGCAAGAAGATCGCCGTGGTCCACGACAAGACCACCTACGGCAAGGGCCTCGCCGACGAAACCATCAAGTCGATGGCCAAGGGCGGCATGAAGCCGGTGCTGTATGAAGGCATCAACATCGGCGAGAAGGACTTCTCCGCGCTGGTGTCCAAGATCAAGGCCTCCAATGCCGATCTCGTCTATTGGGGCGGCCTGCACACCGAAGGCGGTCTGATCGTTCGTCAGATGCGCGACCAAGGCGTCAAGACCCAGATGATGGGCGCTGACGGCATCACCACCGACGAGTTCGCCTCGATCGGCGGCCCCGGCGTCGAAGGCACGCTGATGACCTTCCCGCCGGATCCGCGCAACAACCCGGCGGCCAAGGACGTGGTGGCGAAGTTCCGCGCCAACAAGTTCGAGCCGGAAGCCTACACGCTCTACAGCTACGCAGCGGTGCAGGTGATGGCGCAGGCCGCAGTTGCGGCCAAGTCGCTCGATCCGAAGAAGGTCGCGGCCAAGATGCACTCCGGCATGAGCTTCAAGACCGTGATCGGCCCGATCAGCTACGACAAGAAGGGTGACATCACCCGTCTCGACTACGTGATGTACATCTGGAAGAAAGACGCCACCGGCAAGATCACCTACGTCGAACTGCCGCCGTCGGCGACCAACTAAGACTTAATGCAACGCAAAGCGCCCGCCCCGTTCACCCGGGGCGGGCGTTTTATTTTCGCCTCAGCCGATCTTGCCGAGGCTCGGAAAAACCTCCAGCAGCCAGATGCTCATCTGATTGATGCTGCCGGTGAGGAACGCTATTCCGGTCAGCACCAGCAGCGCGCCCATGGCCTGCTCGACGCGGTGCAGGTGATGCTTGAAGCGTGACAAAAAGGCCGCGAACGGCTCGATCGCCAAAGCCGCGGCGATAAATGGAATGCCAAGGCCGAGCGAATAGATCGCCAAGAGCCCAGCGCCTTTGGCGACCGTCTGTTCAGACGCTGCCACAGCGAGAATCGCGGCCAGAATCGGCCCAATGCAAGGCGTCCAGCCGAAAGCGAAAGCCAAGCCGATGACATAGGCGCCCCACAGCCCGACCGGCTTGGAGACTTCCAAACGCTTCTCGCGCATGAGAAACGCTATCGGCGTCAGCCCAAGAAAGTGCAGGCCCATGATGATGATGACGATGCCGGCGATGGTCGACAGCGGCCCCGAATAGGCGCGGATCATCGCGCCGACGACGCTGGCGCTCGCACCGAGCGCGACGAACACCGTCGAAAAGCCGAGTACGAACAGGGCCGCGGCGAGCACGGTTTCGCGCCGCACGCGCCATTCCGGCTCGGCGCTCTCGAAGCGCTCGATCGAGGTGCCGGTCAGGAAGACCAGATAGGGCGGTACCAGGGGCAAGACGCAGGGGGAGAGGAAACTGATCAGCCCGGCGATCAGCGCCGTCAGGATGGGGACGTTGCCATTCATGGCGCTTAGATGCCCCGGCAACTATGGCAATGGCAAGTCGAACGCGGCCCTGCTGACTTTGACGTGATCGGCCGTGATAGACTACCGCCCATGACCTTACGCAATCTCATCACCGATATTCCCGGCCTGCGAGTGGGCCATGCCGGCGACGCCAAGCTCGGCTCGG
>DASXEH010000064.1:0-4905 GCA_036490215.1 Magnetospirillaceae bacterium | reverse complement strand
AAATTCTCTTGCAGCGCAGCAAGAGCGGCCGTAGATTGTGCGTCGCAACAAACATCGTAGTCCTTGACTACAGGTTTGTTGGTCCTTCTTGGACGTTTCCTCCCTAAACTTGGGCCGGTGGCAACACCGGCCCCTTCTTTTTTCGGGCTGCCCTTTTTCGGCCTTTTGCCGTGCTATACGTGCCGTAAGTCTCGGTTTCGTATGGCAGTCCGTCCCTCATGATCGCCGCCGCCCATCCCAGCTCTCACCTCCATACGGTGTCCGCATGACTTTGCATGTCATCGGCGCAGGCTTATCGGGATTGGCTTGTGCCCTGGCGGCGGCCGATGCCGGCATCGACGTCGCCGTGCACGAGGCGGCCAAACAGGCGGGTGGGCGCTGCCGCTCCTGGGACGACGCCGTGATCGGCGCGCGCATCGACAATGGCACCCATGTGGTGGTCGGCGGTAATCCGGCGGCGATGGCTTATCTCGACCGCATCGGCAGCCACGACACGTTGCGTGCACTGCCATTGATGCCGACCGTGTTCGATCTTGCCGATGGCACGATCTGGCGGCCGAGCATGACGACGTTGCTGAGCGCCGTGGTCAGCTCGTTCTGGACGTTTGGTTTAGCGGACGGCGGCAGCGTGACCGATCGCATCGGCCGCAGCCGCGATTTCCGTTTCATCTGGGAGCCACTGGCGGTGGCGACGCTCAACACCGATGCGGCGCGCGCCTCGGCGGCGCTGTTCCGCGCGGTGCTGAAGAACACGCTGTGGCGGGGCATGGCGGCAGCGCGCATGCATGTGGCGGGTGGCGATCTCACCGCGAGCTTCGTCACGCCGGCGGTAAGGACGCTGCAGGCGAAGGGTGTGTCGCTCAATCTCGGCCATGCTTTGCGCGAGCCGGTGCTGCGCGATGGGCGCATCGCCGAACTTGTCTTCGACGATGCGACGATCGTGCTCGGCCGTAACGACGCCGTCGTCTTCGCCGTGCCATGGTGGACGGCGAGCAAATGGCTGCGCCTGTCGGAATTGCCCGACAGTCCGATCGTCAATATCCACTACCGCGTCAAGACGCCGCCGGCTGCGCTCGCCGATCACGAGGCGCTGGGTGTGGTGGGCGGTGTCGCGCAATGGATCTTCCGCCGCGGCAATATTCTCGCCGTCACGGTCAGCGCCGCCGCCAGCCTCGACGAAAAATCCAATGACGAGATCGCCGCGACCATCTGGGCCGAAGTGGCGCGCGCGCTCGATCTCGAGGGCGAGCCCGAGGCGGTGCGCGTGGTGAAGGAAAAACGCGCGACGCTACTACATACACGCGACACCGAAGCGCTGCGTCCCGGCCGTCGCCAGGGCGAGAACCTGTTCCTGGCCGGCGATTGGACGGCAACCGGTCTTCCCTGCACGATCGAAAGCGCGATTCGCTCCGGCAATGCGGCGGCAGCGGATGCGGTGACGCTGTTGCGCGATCGGAGGGCGGCATGAGCAAGCCGATCCTGGTCACCGGGGCGACCGGCTTCGTCGGCGCGGCCGTCGTGCGTGCGCTGCTCGCCAAAGGCCATAAAGTGCGCGCGCTGGTGCGGCAGGAAAGCGATCGGCGCAATATTCTCGGGCTCAATATCGAGACCGTGTCGGGGCGGCTGG
Source organism: Magnetospirillaceae bacterium (assembly GCA_036490215.1). GTDB lineage: Bacteria > Pseudomonadota > Alphaproteobacteria > Rhodospirillales > Magnetospirillaceae > JASHSH01. The sequence goes on along the minus strand of DASXEH010000064.1, from coordinate 3,278 downwards.
AAGATGCCGAGTCGCTCGAACTGGCCGTGCAGGGCTGCGAGGCGCTGTTCCACGTTGCCGCCGATTATCGCCTGTGGGTGCGTGATCCCAAGGCGATGCTGAAGGCCAATGTCGACGGCACCCGCGCGCTGATGCAGGCCGCCATCCGCGCCAAGCTCTCACGCGTGGTCTATACGAGTTCGGTCGCCGCACTCGGCCATATGGTCGATGGCAAACCCGCCGACGAGACGACGCCGAGCGGCCTCAACGACATGGTCGGGCCTTATAAGCGCTCGAAGTTCCTGGCTGAAGCCGAAGTGCGCCGCATGGTGGCTGAGGAGGGGTTGCCGGCAGTGATCGTCAATCCCTCGACGCCGATCGGTCCGCGCGACGTCAAGCCCACGCCGACGGGCAAAATCATCGTCATGGCCGCGTCGGGCAAGATGCCGGCCTATGTCGACACGGGCCTCAATGTCGTCCATGTCGAGGACGTGGCCGAGGGCCATCTGCGCGCTTTCGAGCGCGGCAAGATCGGTGAGCGCTATATCCTCGGCGGCGAGAATCTGACGCTGGCCGAAATTCTGAAGCGCGTGGCGCATCTGGTGAAGCGCCAACCACCCACTATCGAGCTCGACCGCTCTCTGGTCTATCCCGTCGCGGTCGTCTCCGAAGCCTGGGCGCGGATCAGCGGCAAGGAGCCGATCGCAACCCTCGATGGGCTGCGCATGTCGAAATGGAAGATGTGGTTCAGCTGCGCCAAGGCGGAACGTGAACTGGGCTACATACATCGCCCGGCCGAACAGGCGCTCGCCGATGCCGTCGCCTGGTTCCGCGACGAAGGCTATCTGCGATGATCGGCGATGGACTCGCCTGGATTGCATTGGCGGCTTGGGCGTGGCTGCTGCTGTTCCGCGGGCGCTTCTGGCTGATCGAGAAAACCGTCCCGGCGCCCGAGCCCGCGCAATGGCCGGCGGTTACCGCGATCATTCCCGCGCGCGACGAAGCAGAGACGATCGGCGAAGTCGTGCGCTCGCTGCGCGCCCAGGATTATCCCGGCGCACTCCATATCCTCGTGGTCGATGATCAAAGCCGCGATGGTACAGGCGAGATCGCCCGCGCGGCTGGTGCGACGGTGATCGTGGGCACGCCACTGCCGGCCGGCTGGGTCGGTAAGCTCTGGGCGCTGGAGCAGGGCGTGCGTTTGGCGCAGGAGTCGCATCCCGACGCCGATCTTCTGCTTTTCACCGATGCCGATATCCGCCACGCGCCTGAGTTGCGCCGCATGGTGGCGCGGCTGATCGCTGAACGGCTCGATCTCGCTTCGCTGATGGTTCGGCTGGCGACGACGAGTTTGGCCGAGCAAGCGATCATCCCGGCCTTCGTCTATTTCTTCCGGCTTCTCTATCCGTTCCGCTGGTCGAACGATCGGCTGAGCAAGACCGCTGCCGGCGCGGGGGGCTATATGCTGCTGCGCCGTGACGCGCTGGCGCGGATCGGCGGCCTTGCCACGATCAAGGGCGCGCTGATCGACGACTGCACCCTGGCGGCGGCGATCAAGACTTCCGGCGGCGCGATCCGCCTCGACCTCGCCGACGAGACCGAGAGTCTCAGACCGTATGGATGGGACGGGCTGTGGCGCATGATCGTGCGCTCGGCCTACACGCAATTGCGCCACTCGCCGCTGTTGTTGGCGGGGACGGTCATCGGACTGTCATTGGGATTTCTCGTCCCGCCGGTTATGACGATTGTCTCGGGTCTCTCATGCGCGCCGGCCTGGTGCGCCTGGCTGCTGATGGCGTTATCCTACCTGCCGATGCTTCGCTTCTATCGCCGCTCGCCCCTTTGGGCTCCCGCTCTGCCGCTGGTCGCGCTCTTCTATCTCGGCGCCACGATCGACTCCGCGCGCCGTCATTGGCGGGGCCGCGGCGGGGAATGGAAAGGGCGCGTGCAGGCGCCAGGTAGCGCCGCATGAGCACTGTCGAACATCCGTCCGGCAAGGATCGCGCGGGCGAGAACTTCCCCGTCGGCTCGTGGCTGATCAAGAAGCCGCTGCGGCCGCATGTCTATGCCTTCTATCGCTTCGCGCGGAATGCCGACGACATCGCCGACGCATCTGATCTTTCGCCTGACGAGAAACTGCGCCGGCTCGACCGCATCGCCGCCGTGCTCGATGGCGCGCCTGGCGATGACGCGCCCACTGCGTCCGGCGCGCGCGCGATGCTGGCCGAAACCGGCGTTCCCCCCGTCCATTGCCACGATCTGCTCAACGCCTTTCGCCAGGACGCGACCAAGCTGCGTTACGCCGATTGGGACGATCTGATGGCCTATTGCCGCCTCTCGGCCGCGCCGGTCGGGCGGTTCCTGCTCGATCTCCATGGCGAGTCGCGCGATACTTGGCCGGCTTCGGACGCGCTCTGTAGTGCGCTGCAGGTGATCAACCATCTGCAGGACTGCGCCGAAGATTACCGGACCTTGAACCGCGTCTATCTGCCCGAAGACCTATTGGCGGTCTCCGGGATCGACGTGACCGCTCTGGCTGCATCGGCCTCCAGCCCGGCGCTGCGCCGCGTCCTCGACAAGATGCTGCGATTGACCCGGCCGCTGGTGGCGCAATCGCGTGCTCTGCCCGGTTCGATCAAAAGTACCGGGTTACGCCGGGAATCGGCGGTGATCGTCTCTTTGGCCGATCGGCTGGTGGCGCTTCTTGCCCGTCGCGATCCGCTGGCAGAACGTGTTAAGCTGGGGCCGGTGGGAATGATCATGGCGGCCCTTTCAGGGCTGCTTGGCATACAGGATCGTGCTGCATGACGTCCGCCACTACCAATAATGATGCTGTGCTCGTCGATCTCGTCACGCAGCGGGTGCGCGCGTCGGGCAGTTCGTTCTATTGGGGCATGCGCCTGCTCGAGCCGCCGCGGCGGCATGCGATGTTCGCGGTCTATGCCTTCTGCCGCGAAGTGGACGACATCGCCGATGGCAACGATCCACCCGACATCAAGATCACCAGCCTCGATCGTTGGCGCATCGAGATCGACGGCGTCTTTGCCGCCAAGCCGCATGATCCGCTGGCCCGCGCGCTGACCGGGCCGGTCGCCGAATACGGTCTGCGGCGCGACGACTTCATGGCGGTGATCGACGGTTGCGCGATGGATGCGCGCGGCGAGACGCTGCGGCCCTCGGAAGCCGATCTCGACCTCTATTGCGACCGTGTCGCCTGTGCCGTCGGCCGCCTATCGGTGCGCATCTTCGGCGAACCGAGCGAGAAGGGTCTCGCGGTTGCGGGGGGGGGGGGGCGGGGG
>DASXEH010000051.1:0-32080 GCA_036490215.1 Magnetospirillaceae bacterium | reverse complement strand
CCATCGGCGTATTGGCGGCGCCCGGCGCGAGCAACAACAAGGCAGAAAAATCCGCCGGATTTTTGATCGCCGGCCGTTTGGCAACGGGCCGCAGCCGTTGCGCCTCCTGAAATATTGCCCGCGCCTCATCCGCGCGGCTCTGGGCGAGCAGGATATTGCCGATGGCGATGCGCGCCTCGGTGTCGCCGGGTCGAAGCGCGATCACGCGGCGATAGGCGGCGATGGCGTCGTTCAGTCGTCCGGCACCACGCAGTGCATCGCCAAGGTTGAAATGGCTCTCCGGCAGGTTCGGGTTGACCCGCACCGCCTGATGGCTGACAGCTTCGGCCTCGGCCGCGCGGCCCATCTTGGACAGCAGGGTGCTGAGATTGTTCAGCGCCTCGATGAAGCCTGAGCGCTTCGCGATCGCCTGTTTGTACGCCCCCTCGGCTTCGACAAGCTGATCGGCGCGCGCCAAAGCGTTGGCCAGATTGTACCAGCCTTCGGCGCGCGACGCGTCCGCCGCTATGGCCGCGCGGAGTGCGGTAATAGCGTCGCTACTCTGGCCGCGCGTCAGAAGCAGATTGCCGAGATTGGTCTGCGCTTCGGCATAGCGTGACCGCAGCGCTACCGCGTTTCGATAGCTTTGTAGCGCGTCGTCCAGTTGTCCTGTGCGCTCCAAAGCGATGCCGAGATTATTGTGGGCCTCGGCCAAGCTCGGTGCGAGCGCGACGGTACGGCGGTACAGCGGGATCGCCTCTTCAAGCCGCCCTTGAAGGAGTTTCGCGGTCGCGAGCAGATAGTGCGCTTCCGGCGCGTTGCTATTGACCGCCAGTGCAGCCTGCGCAGCGCGGGCCGCCATCACAGGGTTGTTCTGATTGAGGGCTGCCAGGGCTTGCGCGAGCCATTGGCGCAATTGCTCTTGCGATCCCATGCTGCCCGCCGATGTGTTGGCGGCGCGCCGGGCCTTGCGATTCATGGTCATTCGATCGATGGCACCGTGCTTCTTCGCGTGCCAGGCGATGCGCTCGCTTCACACGGGCGAGCGGCCTGACGTCGCTCAAGCTAGAGCCGGATCGAAACAGAATGATTTCAGTTTTGGCATACGCCAATATTCCGGCGCGTCGGCGCGGAAGCTAAACGAGTTCCCGAATGCCTTGCCGGGCGAGTGCATCGGCCCGCTCGTTCTCGACATGGCCATCGTGTCCGCGCACCCAATGCCAGCTCACATTATGCTTCGCCGCGGCTTCTTCGAGCGCCTTCCACAGATCGTCGTTCTTGACCGGCTTTTTGTCGGCGGTTTTCCACCCGCGCCGTTTCCAGCCGGGTAGCCACTCGGTGATGCCCTTCTGCACATATTGGCTGTCGGTGTAGACCGCGACACGCATCTTGCGGGTGAGGGCATTCAGCCCTTCGATCACCGCGCGCATCTCCATGCGGTTGTTGGTGGTGGCGCGTTCACCGCCGCACATTTCTTTCTCGTTGCCTTGCCAGCGTATCAGTACGCCCCAGCCGCCCGGTCCCGGATTGCCGGAGCAGGCGCCATCGGTGAAGAGTTCGACGAGATCGCCCTTGTCGGCGGTGTTCACGCGAGATCACCGAGACCGAGATCGCTGGGCTTCTCGCAGGCGGCGAAGAAGCGCAGCTTGCGCTCGTATTCCAGCGGGTCCTTTCGCTTGACCAACGCGCCGGCCGGCGTGTTGAGCCAATCGTAGAGGCGCGTCAGCAGGAAGCGCATCGCTGCGCCGCGCGCCAGGATCGGCAGGGCGGCGAATTCCACCTCGGACAGCGTGCGACCCTGGTTGTATCCACCCACCATCAAGCGTGCCTTGGTGACGTTGAGACTGCCGTCAGCCTCGAAACACCAGGCGTTGAGGCAAACCGCCAGATCGTAGGCGAGAAAATCGGTGCAGGCGAAATAGAAGTCGATCAGGCCCGAGACGTCGTCGCCATGGAAGAAAACATTGTCGGGAAACAGGTCGGCATGGATCACGCCGGCCGGCAGATCGCGCGGCCAGTGCGTGGCCAGCCAGTTCAACTCGCTGTCGAGGTACGCACGCAGTCCGCCTTTCACCCCGTCAGCGTCAGCAGCTGCTTTGGCGAATAGCGGACGCCAGGTGGGCGCGCCGAGACCATTGACGCGCGAACCGGCGAAATCGGCACCGGCGCGATGCAGATCGGCCAGCGCGCGACCGACAGCGGTGCAGTGCTGCGGCAGAATGCGCCGCGGCCACAGGCCCTGTAGAAACGTGATGATCGCCGCCGGCCGGCCGCAGAGATGGCGGAGCGCGCGGCCGTCGCGGCCATGGACGGGCGTCGGGCACTTCAAGCCGCGCCGCGACAGATGCTCCATCAGATCGATGAAGAACGGCAGGTCTTCTGGGCTGACGCGCTTCTCGTAGAGCGTCAGGATGTAATTGCCTCTATCCGTCTGCAGCAGATAGTTGCTGTTTTCGACACCCTCGGCGATGCCTTTGCAACTGACCACGGTGCCGATGTCATATTCGGCAACGAAGGCTTCGAGTTCGTTGTCGCCGACTTCCGTATAGACCGCCATTATTAGGCGTTCATCTCAGGCATCCACCAAGGATGCAGGCAGATTGAACACCACGGTCTCTTCGGTGACGGAAACCATATCGAGCGTCACGTCGAAGCGCTCGCGGCACGCGTCGATGACTTCCTGGACCAGAATCTCGGGCGCCGAAGCGCCGGCGGTTAGGCCCAGCCGGGCAACGCCCTGCAGGCTGTTCCAATCGATCTCGGTGACGCGGCTAACCAGCGTGGCCGATGAGCAACCGGCCGACAGGGCGACTTCGACCAAACGCCGCGAGTTCGACGAGTTGTAGGCGCCGACCACCAGCACCGCGTCGCACTGTTCGGCGATCACCTTCACGGCGTTCTGGCGATTGGTGGTGGCGTAGCAAATGTCTTCGCTCTTCGGGCCGAGGATAGTGGGAAAGCGGCGGCGCAGAACCGTCGTGATGGCCACCGCGTCGTCGACCGACAATGTCGTCTGGGTGATGTAGGCGAGCTTGTCGGTATCGTCCGGGACAACCTTTTCGGCGTCCTCGACGTTTTCGACCAGCAGCACGCGGCCGTCTTCGACCTGTCCCATGGTGCCGACCACTTCGGGATGACCGGCATGGCCGATCAGGATGATCTGCCGGTCGTTGCGCTCGTGATGCTGTGCCTCGTGATGCACCTTCGACACCAGCGGGCAGGTGGCGTCGAGGAAGTACATATTGCGGTCGCGCGCATCCTGCGTGACCGACCGCGGTACGCCATGGGCCGAGAAGACGACCGGGCGGCCCTCGGGCACATCGGTCAGTTCGTCGACGAACACCGCGCCTTTGGCCTCAAGCGATTCGACCACGAACCGGTTATGCACGATTTCGTGGCGCACATAGACCGGCCTGCCGTGGCGCTCCAGCGCCTTTTCCACGATGTTGATGGCGCGTTCAACGCCCGCGCAGAAACCGCGCGGCTGGGCAAGTAGGATGGTCAGCGGTGCTTTGGTCATGATCGGTCCAGTTTCGGCCGGGGCTGGATAGAAGATAGGGCCGTATATCAATCTGACAAACCATCGATGCGCCGCTTGTGCGGCTCTCGACGGTCGATTACTGTCGGCACCAATAGCAGAATTGAAGCCCCCGTTAAAGGTTGACCGAAGCCCCTGACATGATGGGATTTTTTCCGAGCGGCCTGCGCCGCGCACTGATCGCGGCTGCCGTGCCGGTGGCTTTGGCCGGGTGTTCGGCTTTGGGCGGCAAGAAAGAGGCGCCGCCCTGCCCCGAGGTCAACGTTCTGGCCGACACGTCCAAATTCATCACCTATCGGCCGGGCCCCGGACGCGACATGACCGATATGGTGCTGCAGGGCGAGATCGTCGGTTACAAGGGCTCGTGTACCTACGACAAAGACGAGAAAAAAATGGTCATGACCCTGCAGGTGTCGATGACCTTTACGCGTGGTCCGGCGGCGCCCGGCGATGATGCGCGCGCCGAATACTATGTCGCGATCCCGGCCTATTATCCGAAGCCCGAAGCGAAGCAGACCTTCGGGGTTCAGTTCTCCTTCCAGCCGCCGGCCGATCATGTGCGGATCACCGACAACGAGGTCGAATTGACCCTGCCGCTGAAAGACCCGGCCAAGGATCTGGCGAATCGCGACATCTATATCGGTTTCCAGCTCACACCCGAGGAACTGGAGCTGAACCGCAAGGACAAGCAGCGGTAGGGCGGGCGCAAGGTGATCGGCCTCGACGAGGTTCGCGCCGCTGCCGCCCGCCTGACAGGCCACCTGTCGCCAACGCCTCTGGTCGCCTCGCGCGTGCTGTCGGAGATCGCCGACGCCGAGATCGCCATCAAATTCGAAAACCTGCAGTTCACGGCGAGTTTCAAGGAGCGTGGCGCGCTCAACCGGCTTCTGACTCTCTCGCCCGAAGAGCGTGCGCGCGGTGTCTGCGCTATGTCGGCGGGCAATCACGCCCAGGCGGTAGCTTATCACGCCCATCGCCTGGCCATCGCGGCCACCATTGTCATGCCGACCTTCACGCCATTCGTGAAAGTCGATCTTACCCGCCGCCAAGGCGCGGAAGTGGTGTTGGCTGGTGAAACGCTGGCCGATGCCGGCGCCGAAGCGCTGCGGCTGGCAGCGGCGCGTGGGCTCACCTTCGTCCATCCATACGACGACGAGTTGGTGATTGCTGGCCAAGGGACGGTTGCGCTTGAGATTCTCGAAGCGCGGTCCGACATCGACACACTCGTCGTGCCGATCGGTGGCGGTGGGTTGATTTCTGGCATCGCCACAGCGGCGAAAGCGATCAGGCCCGATATTCGCGTCGTCGGCGTTCAGGCTGCCAGTTATCCTTCGATGCTGTGCGCGCTCAAAGGCGAAGCACTGGTCGGCGATGGCAATACCATCGCCGAAGGCATTGCCGTCAAATATCCCGGTAAATTCACAACCGCGATCGTGCGTGAGCGGGTCGACGAGATTCTGACTGTCGACGAACCTGCGCTCGAGCATGCGATCGCCCTCTACCTCAATGTCGAAAAAACCGTGGCCGAGGGTGCGGGTGCCGCAGCGCTGGCTGCCGTGCTGACGCATCGCGATAAATTTCGTGGCCGCAAGATTGCGTTGTTGTTGTCGGGCGGCAACATCGATCCCCGCCTGCTGGCGTCGGTACTGATGCGTGAACTCGTGCGCGAGCGTCGCATCGTCACGGTGCGTGTGCCGATCCACGATCGCCCCGGTGCGCTGGCGCGAATCACGGCCGCAGTTGCTGGCGCGGGTGCGAACATCATCGAAGTTCGGCATCAGCGCACCTTGTTGGCGCTACCCGCCAAAGACGCGGCCCTCGAACTGACTTTCGAAGCGCACGACCATAAGCACACGGAAGCGGTTATTGCCGCCATGGCTGCGGCTGGCTTTCATGCGACGGTTGTGCTGGAAGCTTAGGTTTTGTCTGCTCGGGCGTGCTCGCCCGTGCCGCGCGTAATAACGGCATCGGTGTCGAGGACGGTTCCGGGCTCGTATTCGGCTTGGCCTTTCACCCGCGTGTAGAGCGGCGCAAAATCGATGCGGGCAAGGTCGAGCAGCTCATCCAAATCCGCGATCACGAAATAGGTCTCTTGCAGATCATCGATGCGCACGCGCGTCCGCATCACACGCTCGAGTGCGAAGTGCAGCCGATTGGGCGAGGGGCTTTCGAGCGAAAAGACGCTTTCGGTGGCCGATGACGCGATGCCTGCGCCGTAGAGCCGCAGACCATCCTTCTGCTGTACCAGGCCGAATTCGACCGTGTACCAATAGACGCGGCCGAGCTGGTCGAGCATGCCCATGCGCTGGGCGCGCAACCCGCCCTGGCCATAAGCCTGAATATAGTCGGCCATCACCGGATGCATCAGCATCGGGACGTGGCCAAAGACATCATGGAAGACATCGGGCTCTTCCAGATAATCGAGCTCCTCGGGCTTGCGGATGAATTGGCCGGCTGGAAAGCGGCGATTGGCCAGGTGCTCGAAGAACACATCGGCGGGCACGAGGCCGGGCACCGCCACTACTTGCCAGCCGGTGCGCTTCATCAGGATGTCCGACAGGCGCCGGAAGTCGGGAATGGCCTCGGGGCCGATCGGCAGATCCGCCATTCCGCTGATGAATGAATCGCAGGCGCGGCCGATCAGCAATTTCTGCTGACGCTCGAACAAGGTTCGCCACACACCATGTTCGGCGGCGGTGTAACGCTCCCAATTCTGGTCGATGGTCCAGTCGGCGCGTTCCGGCCGCCCCGCGTCGCCCGCCGCGTAACCATGTTTGGCGGATGGCTGCATCTCACTGCGCCTTCAGTACGCCGCGATCGATCTGGTCGCGTTCCAGCGATTCGAACAGTGCTTTGAAATTGCCCTCGCCAAATCCTTCGTCGCCCTTGCGTTGGATGAACTCGAAGAAGACAGGGCCAAGCATCGTGTTCGAGAAAATCTGAAGCAACAATCGCGGCGCTCCATTTTTCGTCGTGCCATCGAGCAGGATGCCGCGCGCCTGCAGCGTTTTTGGATCCTCGCCATGGCCCGGCACGCGCTCGTCGAGCATGCGGTAATAGGCGGATGGTGGCGCCTTCATCAGCGGCACGCCGGCTTGGGCCAGGCGATCGACAGTGCCCAGGATGTCACTGCAGGCCATGGCGATGTGCTGGATGCCTTCGCCGTTGAAGGCCATCAGATACTCCTCGATCTGACCCGATCCGCGCGCCGACTCTTCATTGAGCGGAATGCGGATTTTGCCGTCGGGCGCGGTCATCGCCTTCGAGGTCAGGCCGGTATATTCGCCCTTGATGTCGAAGTAGCGCAGTTCGCGGAAGTTGAAGAGCTTCTCGTAGTATTTCGCCCAGAACGCCATACGTCCGCGATAGACGTTGTGGGTCAGATGGTCGATCACCTCGAGGCCATGGCCGCGTGGGCGTCGGTCGACACCATCGATGAACTCGAAATCGATGTCGTAGATCGATTTGCCCTCCTCGAACCGATCGATCAGATAGAGCGGCGCACCGCCGATTCCTTTGATCGCCGGCAAGCGCAACTCCATCGGGCCGGGCATGGTCTCGATCGGCTGCGCTCCGCGTTCCAGTGCAAGTGTATAGGCCTTGTGTGAATCCTTGACGCGGAAGCCGAGGCCGCAGGCCGCGGGCCCATGCTCGGCGGCGAAATAGGCGGCTGCGCTATGGGGCTCGCGGTCGACGATGAAATTGATGTCGCCCTGGCGATAGAGCACCACATCTTTCGAGCGGTGACGCGCGATCATGGTGAAGCCCAGCTTCTCGAAAGCGTCTTCCAGGAGGCCAGGCGTGGGCGAGGCGAATTCGACGAATTCGAATCCCATCAGCCCCATCGGATTTTCGAACAGATCGGCCATGGCGTGCTCCGCAGACGGGCGCATAGTCCACTATAGGATCGAGATGATGGCAATCCTTGGATAAGTACCTATGCGGCACAGCAACGATAACATCGTATCGGCGCTATCGTTTGAATATCTATGCATGCAAAAGCGACGACAACCCCCACCTTGCGTGGTTATCGCTTGGGTACGGGTTTTTTTTGTGTCATGGAGGTTTGGGCGAGGGGGCATCCTGGCGACGAGAGAAGGATCGATAGTCGTGTGATATGAGGCGACTGGCACGACATATCGATGTCCCGGCGCGCGAGTAAATTCTCGAAAAGAAGGGACGAGCTGCTGCCGGTGCTCGATAACGACGTTCTCCGCTTCCTGCGCGGCGCCATCGGATCATTCTGGGCGCTGGAACAACTATTGGTTCTGCATCGCGATTCCATGCGAGGCTGGACCGTGGACACCATGGCCCACGAACTGCGTGGCAGCTCGACGATTTGCAACGGTGTCTTTGTAAGGTTTGCCAAAGCTGGCTTGGTAGAAGAGGCGAATGGAGAATTCTTCTATCACCCGCACACGAAAGAATTGGCCGAAATCGTGAACCGCTTGGCAACGAGCTATGCAACTTATCCGGTGGCTGTCGCGCGCGCCATACAGACGGCTTTGGATCAGGAACTGCAGTCGTTCGCTAATGCCTTCCGCTTGGACAAAAAAGAATGAGCGGGCCTCCCCTGTTCGGTACGATTGTCTATCTGTTGTGCTTTATCACGAGCACGATGGTGATGCTGCTGCTCCGGCGAAGTTATGCTCGCACTGGCTCACGCTTGGTGCTGTGGAGCACGTTGGCTTTCGTAGCGTTCGCGCTCAACAACCTTTTTCTGTTTTTGGATCTCGTGGTTTTCCCGACATCCATCGATCTACGGCCGGTGCGCGACGCTTTCGCACTGATAGGTCTTAGTTTGCTACTTTACGGATTCGTCGGGAAAGGTAGTTGAGTGGCCATGGAATACGCATGGTATCCCAGTGACTTCATGTCGGGCGCAATCGCGATGGGTTATCTTGTCGCGGCAGGCTTCTTTGTCAGCTTCTGGCGTCGGACAGGCGATCAGCTATTCTTTGCCTTCGCGCTTGCTTTCGCGCTGCTGACGCTCGGGCAACTAGCCCACAGCGTATTCGGACATGTTGCGGATGGTGTGGTGATCTATGTCATTCGACTGATTGCGTTCCTGATTATCATTGGCGCGATCGTCAGCAAGAACATCACCTATACGGACCGCGATCAGCGCTAACGGCACTGCTTTGCATTTTCCGAACATCTTGCTGCGACATAATGCGTCTAAGCTAGCGACAGCGGATTAGTCGCCTCGGTGATGGCGCGCGCCAGATCGTCGTGCCGGAATGGCTTGGCGAGGCGTAGCAGTTCCATCGCAAGACCCGGTGGCAGCTCGGAATAGCCACTCGCCAGAATGATCGGCAGCTGTGGCCATTCGGCGCGCACGTGTTCGGCGAACTGACTGCCCGTCATGCGCGGCATCGCCTGATCCGTGAGCACCAGGTCGATGGTCCTATTTTGCCGCAACATGTCAAGCGCCTGGGCGCCCGACTCCGCTTCGATCGGCGTGTGTCCCAAATCTTCCAGCATGTAGGCAGTACTGTGCAGGACAAGCGGATCATCGTCGACGACGAGAACCGTCAACGGCCCGGTCTGCTCTTCGTGGTCGACCGGTGTCGGTGCGGGCGCCGCGGGTGTGGCCGATATGCCGACGGGCAACCAAAGCTCTGCACGCGTGCCTTTGCCTTTCTTGCTATCGAGCAGCAGGCGACCGCCGAATTGCTCCATCAGGCCATGGACCATCGATAGGCCGAGACCGGTACCCTTGCCGATACCTTTCGTCGTAAAGAAGGGCTCCATCGCATGCGATAACGTTATCTCGTCCATGCCTTCGCCGGCGTCGGTAACGGAGAAGCAGACATAGTTGCCCGAGGATAGCTGCGTCGTATGATCGGGGAGCACTCTTTCTTCATGCGCCGCGATCACGATGGTTCCGCCATTGGGCATCGCGTCGCGCGCGTTGACCGCGAGATTGAGCAACGCGAGTTCGAGCTGGTTGGCGTCGGCGCTGATTGTCGGCAGATTGGTCGGGAATTTGGTCTCGATGATGATCGTCGGGCCGAGAGACCGCTGCAGCAGATTGCTCATGCCGCGAACCAGATTCGGCAGATCGACTGCCGTCAAATTCAGGTCCTGCCGCCGGGCAAAAGCCAGCATGCGTTGCGTCAGCGACGCGCCACGCTGCGCGCCCTGCAAGGCATTGTCGTAGAGGCTGGTCAGCTTCGGATCGTCGGGCAGACGTTTGCGCATCAGCTCGAGACTAGTGATCACGGCCATCAGCAGGTTGTTGAAGTCATGCGCGATGCCACCAGTCAACTGGCCAACGGCTTCGATCTTCTGCGATTGGAACAGCGCCTCGCGCGCTTGATCCAGAGCGCGCCGCGTCTCGGTCCATTCGGTCAGATCGCGCGTGATCTTGGCAAAGCCGATCAGAACACCATCATCATCGAGAATGGGGTCGATGACGACGCTGGCCCAGAACCGCGACCCATCCTTGCGGACCCGCCAGCCTTCGCTTGAAAAGCGCCCTTCCAGCCGCGCCGTTTCCAGCGCCTGCCGCGGCACGCCGGCGACCCGATCGACCTCGGTATAGAACTTGGAGAAATGCTGGCCGATGATCTCGTCAGGGCGGTAGCCTTTGATGCGCTCCGCACCCAAGTTCCAGTTGGTGATGCGCCCATCTGGATCGAGCATATAGATCGCGTAGTCGGTGACGCTGCGCACGAGCAGCCGGAATTGTTCCTGGCTGTGCTTGAGCTTTTCTTCTGCCTTTCTGCGTTCGGTCAGGTCGCGCGTGATCTTGGCGAAACCGATCAGATCGCCGTTCGGAGTCCGCACCGGGTCGATGATGACATGGGCCCAAAACCGTGTGCCGTCTTTGCGCAGGCGCCACCCTTCGCCCTCGAAACGGCCTTCGCTGCCGGCGGTATCGAGTGCGCGCTGCGGCAAACCGATATCGCGGTCGGTCTGCGCGTAGAAGCGCGAGAAATGCTGCCCGAGAATCTCTGCGGCAGTGTAGCCCTTGATGCGCTGCGCGCCGGTGTTCCAGCTGGTCACATAACCAGCGGCGTCGAGCATGTAGATGGCGTAATCGGTGACCGATTCGACCAGAAGCCGATAGCGCGTATCACCGAGCGCCGAAATATCGGTCGAACCCAATTCCCTCATGAGGGGTTTGCCCTCGTTACCCTGCCGTTTTGGGCGTGCCTGGGTAGCCAAATGCCGCTCCTCCCGGACATCAGCCTTCATTATGACTGGGTCAGGAGCGTGAGAGGGCTTTTTCCGAGGATTTCTTTGCGAAACATGTGCGGACACAATTTTGCCCCAGGGGCTAGGCCAGCTATTAAGGATGACCAATTGAGGGCCATTCCGTCATCACTATAGGGCTATTTTGAGGCGACTTCGGGCATCGCGCCTTCGTGGGCGAGCAGCCATCGCTTGCGTTCGAGCCCGCCGCCATAGCCAGTCAGCGAGGAATCCGAGCCGATCACGCGATGGCAGGGAACGACGATGGATATCGGGTTGGCGCCGTTGGCCATGCCCACGGCCCGGGTCGCGGCCGGGTGCCCTATCCGTTCGGCCAGGGCGCGATAGGTCGTTGTATAGGCCACCGGAATGCGGCGCAGTGCCTCCCAGACCCGGCACTGAAAATTGGTGCCATTGGTCGCGGTCTCAAGCGCATCGATCGCGCGCAGGTTGCCGTCGAAATAAGCGAGAAGAGCGCGCCTAGCCGGCGAGACTTTATCGGTCTCGTGCAGTTTCAGCGCGTCGCCATAGTGCCGCGTGAGCAATTTCTGCATGCGATGTGCGTAGTCTTCCCAATCGAGCGAACGTAAGCACCCTTGGGCGTCGGTCGCCAGCAGCATGATGCCGGTCGGCGTGTTGAAGCGTTCCAGGCTGAATGCGATCGATGTCATGGACGGCTCCCTTTCGAGCCTCAACTATGCCGCGACTCGCCTGTCCTGATCTGGCGGTTTTCGGACCTAGTTATGGTTAAAATGACGATGTCCGAAAACCGCTAGACGGTTTCGGCGCGCGAGGATCATCATCTCCGCATGGATCTCGATCATGACGCCTGCTACCGCGCCGTCACCCACCGCGACGCGCGATTCGACGGCCGCTTCTTCACCGGCGTGAAGACCACGGGCATCTATTGCCGGCCGATCTGTCCGGCGCGGATTCCGTTGTCGAAGAATGTGATCTTCTTCCCAACGGCCGCTGCGGCCCAGGAGGCTGGGTTCCGTCCGTGCTTGCGTTGCCGGCCCGAGGCCGCACCCGATCTCGGCGCCTGGCGCGGCACGTCGAATACGGTGTCGCGCGCGTTGGCTTTGATCGAACTCGGCGCGCTCGACGAAGGCGATGTCGATGCGTTGGCTGCCCGTCTTGGTGTGGGCGAGCGGCAATTGCGCCGTCTGTTCCGTCAGCATCTTGGTGCTTCGCCCATTGCCGTAGCGCAGACGCGCCGCGTGTTGCTCGCCAAGCAGCTGATCCATGAGACGCAACTGCCGATGATCGAGGTCGCCTTTGCCTCGGGCTTCGGCAGCGTGCGCCGTTTCAACGAGACCTTTCAGGCATTGTTTGCGCGGCCGCCGAGCGCGCTCCGCCGCGCTCATCGGCCGGAAATCTCAGCCGGCCCAGAAGGCGCGATTGATTTGCTGCTGCGCTACCACCCGCCTTATGACTGGCCGGCGATGTTCGACTTCCTGACGCGCCGCGCCATCCCAGGTGTCGAGGAGGTCGTCGGCGAAACCTATCGGCGCAGCATCAATATCGATGGTGCCCAGGGAATGGTGACGGTTCAGCCCACGCCACACGACGCATTGCGCGCGACGGTGCGCTTTCCCAAGCTCGCGAGCCTGCCGGTGATCATCGCCCGTCTGCGGCGCGTCTTCGACCTGGCGGCTGATCCATTGGCGATTGGTGCGCATCTCGCCCGCGATCCGGCATTGGCGCCGCTGGTTAAGGCGCGGCCAGGGTTGCGCGTGCCGGGTGCGTGGGACGGGTTCGAACTCGCCATCCGCGCGGTGCTGGGGCAACAGATCACTGTGACCGCCGCGATCCGTTTGGCCGGCAAGCTGGTTGCCGCCTATGGCAAGCCGCTGAAGCATGCCGATGGCGCGCTGACCCATGTCTTCCCGCTGCCCAGTGCGTTGGCCAAGGCCGATCTCACCACGCTAGGCATGCCGCGCAGTCGGGCGGTGACTTTGTCTGCTGTCGCCGCCGCCACGGTTGCCGATCCGCATCTGTTCGATGCCAGCGGCACGCTTGAAGAGGCAATCGAAAAGCTGCGGGCGATTCGCGGCATCGGCGAATGGACGGCGCAATACATCGCACTGCGCCAATTGCGCGAGCCCGATGCGTTCCCGGCCTCGGATATCGGCTTGATGCGGGCACTGGCCGATCGCAGCGGCCGGCGGCCGACCGCGCCCGAACTGCTCGATCGCGCGAATCTGTGGCGGCCCTGGCGCGCCTATGCTGCGCAGCATCTGTGGGCATCGGGCTGACCGGATTCGCCCGTTGACCCCGCCGCGCTTCTGGCTACACTGCCGCCCATAGGCAGACGATCCCCGCGGGAGAGTCTGGCCGCCTTGGCAACAAGAGCGGCAGCGCCGAAGGAGCAACCGCCCCAGGAAACTCTCAGGCAAACGGACCGCGGGGGGATGGCTCTCTGGAAAGCAGGTACTGGCCAATAACGAATGGCCGGCCTCACCGAAGAAGAAAATCCGCGACGCGGGTGAATCTTTCAGGTCAATGGACAGAGGGGGGCAGACGTCCTTTCGCAAGGAAGGGCGCTATGCCGTCCGGAGGTCCCGTTGAGCCAAGACCCGCATTCGTCCGATACCGCAGCCCTTCTTCGCACGCCGCTTCATGCGCTTCATGTTGAGCTTGGCGCCAAGATGGTGCCCTTCGCCGGCTACGACATGCCGGTCCAGTATCCCGCCGGCGTACTGACCGAGCACAAGCACACGCGTGCCGCCGCCGGCCTGTTCGACGTTTCGCATATGGGCCAAGTGACGCTGCACGGCGCGGGATTGGCCGAGGCGCTGGAGAAGCTGGTGCCGGGCGATATCGCTGCACTGGCGCCGGGCCGCACGCGCTACACGCTGTTCACCAATGATGCCGGCGGTATCCTCGACGATCTGATGGTCACCAACGCCGGTGACCATTTATTTTTGGTGGTGAACGCCGCCTGCAAAACCGCTGATATCGCTCATATGCGTGCGGCGCTGCCCAAGGGTATCACCCTCGACTATTTGGAAGACCGGGCGCTGATGGCGCTGCAAGGGCCGCAGGCCGTGACGGTGATGGAGCGCCACTTGCCGGGCGCGGCGACGTTGAAATTCATGTCTTGGCAGAACGTGACCGTCGCCGGCTTCGACTGTTTCGTCACGCGCTCCGGTTACACGGGCGAGGACGGATTCGAGATTTCAGCGCCCGCCGCCCAAGCCGAGGCGCTGGCGCGCACATTGTTGGCCGAGCCGGAAGTGGCTCCGATCGGCCTTGGCGCGCGCGACTCGCTGCGTCTCGAAGCTGGGCTTTGTCTCTACGGTTCCGATCTCGACATGACGACGACGCCGGTCGAGGCCGCGTTGGTCTGGACGATGAGCAAGCGCCGACGTGAGCAGGGCGGCTTTCCGGGCGATGCGGTGATCAAGAAGCAACTGACCGAAGGGGCGCCGCGGCTGCGCGTTGGCCTCAAGCCGCAAGATCGCGCGCCGGCCCGCGGACACACGCCGATTGTCGGCGATGGCGATGCGCCGGTGGGCGAGGTGACCAGCGGCGGTTTCGGTCCCTCGGTCGATGGGCCGATCGCGATGGGCTATGTGCGCGCCGATCTCGCCAAGGATGGCACGGCGCTGGGATTGATGGTGCGCGGCGCGCGCCGGGCCGCGAGCGTGGTGTCGCTGCCTTTCGCGCCGCATCGCTACCACAAGGGATAACGGGGAGACACTTCGATGGCTGAAGTCTATTTCACGAAAGAGCACGAGTGGATCGCGGTGAGCGGTGGCGAAGCCACGGTGGGCATCACCGCCTACGCCCAGGAGCATCTCGGCGATCTTGTTTATGTCGAGCCGCCGGAAGTGGGCAAGACACTGGCGCAGGGCAAAGAGGCGGCGGTGGTCGAGTCGGTGAAGGCCGCATCGGATGTCTACTCGCCGGTCAGCGGCGAAGTGACCGCCATCAACAAAAGCGTGGTCGATCAGCCCGGCTTGGTCAACGAAAGCCCGGAGGACAAAGGCTGGCTCTACAGACTCAAATTGTCGAGCCCGGATGAACTTAAGGCGCTGATGGACCGCGCGGCCTATGACGCGTTCTGCGCGACGCTCTGATCACCGAGGCTTTGCATCATGCGCTATCTGCCGCTTACCGATACCGATCGCCGCGCCATGCTCGATGTCATCGGCGCGAAGACCGTCGACGATCTGTTCGTCGACGTGCCGCACGCAGCACGGCGCAGCGATCCGGTCGATCTGCCCCATCATGCGGGCGAGTTGGAGGTCGAGCGGCGGATATCGGCTTTCGCCACGCAGAATGTGGCGGCCGGCTCGGTGCCGTTCTTTCTCGGCGCCGGCAACTATCGCCATCACATTCCCGCCAGCGTCGATGCGCTGATCCAGCGCGGCGAGTTCCTGACCTCCTATACGCCTTATCAGCCCGAGGTCAGCCAGGGCACGCTGCAGATGCTGTTCGAATTCCAGACCCAGGTGGCGCTGCTGACCGGGATGGAGATCGCTAACGCTTCGATGTATGACGGCGCCACCGCCTGCGCCGAAGCGGCCGCGATGGCGTGTCGCATCACCAAGCGGCCGCATGTGCTGATCTCCGGTGGTGTCCATCCGCATTACCGCAGCGTCACTGCAACGACGCTGCAATACACCGGCCATGACGTCGAGCTTCTGTCGCCCGATCCAATCGGCATCGAAGACCTGATGGGGCGGATCGATTCCGATACCGCCTGCGTCATCGTCCAGAACCCGGGTTTTTTCGGCGGTGTACGCGACCTGGCGCCGCTGGCCTCCTTCTGTCGTCGCGAAGGCGCGCTGCTGATCGTGGCGGTTGCCGAGCCGGTATCGCTGGGTCTGATCCAACCGCCCGGCGCGATGGATGCCGATATCGTCGTGGCCGAGGGCCAAAGCCTGGGTGTGGGGCTCAGCTTCGGCGGGCCGGGTCTTGGCCTGTTCGCCACCCGCGAGAAATATCTGCGCCAGATGCCGGGCCGCCTTGCCGGCCAGACGCGTGATGTCGATGGCCGCCGCGGTTGGGTGCTGACGCTCTCGACCCGCGAGCAGCATATCCGCCGCGAGAAAGCGACCAGCAACATCTGCACCAATTCCGGCCTCTGCGCGCTGGCCTTCTCGATCCATCTCACGCTGCTGGGCGAGACGGGGCTGAAGACGCTCGCGCGGATCAACCATATGAACGCCGTGAAGCTGGCATCCAAGCTGACGCGTATCAAAGGCGTGCGGCTGCAAAGCCAGAGCTTCTTCAACGAATTCGCGATCACGTTGCCGAAGCCGGCTGCCGAAGTGGTGGATCGCCTGGCGGCGCGCAAGATTCTCGCCGGCGTGCCGGCCTCGCGCTTCTATCCTGATTACGAAGAACTCACTGAACTGCTGCTGGTTACAGCCACCGAAACGACCACCGAGGCCGATATGGATGCCCTTGTCGATGCGCTGAAGGAGGTGCTGTGATGAGCGCCGTCACTATGACCCCAGGCCATCGCGGCATGCTGCTCGAAGAGGCGCTGATCTTCGAACAGGACTCGCCCGGTGCCGCTGCCGTCGATCTGCCGGAACCGGACGAGCTGCCCGATCGTCTCGGTGGGCTTGAACGTCAGGGGCCGATCGGTTTGCCCGATCTCGCCGAGCCGACCGTGGTGCGGCACTACACGCGCCTCAGCCAGAAGAATTTCGGCATCGATAGCGTCTTCTACCCGCTGGGTTCATGCACGATGAAGCACAACCCGCGGCTCAACGAGAAGATGGCGCGTCTGCCCGGCCTAGCCGACATCCATCCCTTCCAGCCGCAAAGCACCGTACAGGGCGCATTGGCGCTGATCGACGCTTGCGCCCATTGGCTGAAGACATTGACCGGCATGCCGGCTGTGGCGATGAGCCCGGCCGCCGGCGCCCATGGCGAGTTCTGCGGGTTGATGGCGATCCGCGCCGCGCTCGACAGACGCGCGGAACAGACTGGTGAAGTCGAACGCCGCCGCGTGCTGGTGCCCGAATCGGCCCATGGCACCAATCCGGCCAGTGCCGCCGCGTGTGGGTTCACGGTCGATCCCGTGCCCGCCAATGCGCGCGGGCGCGTTGATCTCGCCGCACTGAAGGCCAAGCTCGGCCCCGATGTCGCGGCTTTCATGCTGACCAATCCTAACACTTGCGGCCTGTTCGAGAACGAGATTCTCGACATCGCCGCGGCAGTGCATGACGCGGGTGCGTTCTTCTATTGCGACGGCGCTAACTTCAACGCGATCGTCGGCCGCGTGCGCCCGGGCGATCTCGGTATCGATGTGATGCATATCAACTTGCACAAGACATTCTCGACGCCGCATGGCGGCGGCGGGCCGGGCGCGGGTCCGACAGTGTTGTCTGCCGCGTTGGCGCCCTTCGCGCCGTTGCCGGTGGTGATCCATGACGCTTCGGGCTTTCGCCTGATCGAGCACGCACATGACCCCGCTGCGCGTGTCGTTGATGCCCACCCGGTCGGTCGCTTGAAGGGCTATCACGGTCAGTTCGGCACGTTTGTGCGCGCGCTGACCTATATGATGTCGATGGGCGCCGATGGGTTGCGTCAGGCCTCCAGCGACGCGGTCCTTGCTGCGAATTATATCCTTGCCTCGCTTTCGCCAGACCTCACCGCGCCTTTCCCGGGTCCCTGCATGCACGAAGCGCTGTTCGACGATCGCTTCCTGCGCGATACGGGCGTCAGCACGCTCGATGTCGCCAAGGCGCTGCTCGACGAGGGCTTCCACCCGATGACCATGTATTTCCCCTTGGTGGTCAGTGGCGCGCTGCTGATCGAGCCGACCGAGACGGAGAGCAAGGCGACGCTCGACCGCTTTATCGGCACGCTGAAGGGCTTGGCGGCAAAGGCGAAAGCCAGTGGGGCGGCCGAGGCGTTCCATGCCGCGCCCCAGCTCACGCCGCGCCGGCGCCTCGACGAAACCGCTGCCGCCCGCAACCCGGTGCTGCGCTGGCGGCCGGAACCTGAGAAAAAGGCAGCTGAGTAGAAAACCTATCGCCCTCTGCCACAGTTGAATCGTTGAGCCCGCGGTCACAGCCATGACACAGTCCCTGTGGGGGATGGGTGCGGGGCATGGCGACGACTCGGGCGAATGGGGGCAGGTTGTTATGGCGTGCCGTTGCGCGCCTGAGCGTCGTTTCTGCAGGTTTGGCTTTCGCCTTTCCCGTAACCCTCCCCACGAAATCTTTCGCCGCCCTCGATCTCTCCCGCAATCCCGGTCCCGGCACCCATAGCCTGCGCGTGGCTGAAGATGGCCGCTCGCTCGCGTTCTCGGGCTGGATCGGTTTTGGCCTCACCAAGGAAGTGCGCGCCGCGCTCGATCAGAACGCGGCCATCCGTGCGATCCGTCTGACCAGCAAAGGCGGGCGGGTGCAGGAGGCGCGGTTGCTGGCCGATCTGATCCGCCTACGCGGGATCACCACCATCGTACCAACTGAATGCCAGTCGGCCTGCACCATCGTCTTCATGGGCGGCGCGCAGCGCATCGTGGCACCCGAAGGCAAGCTTGGCTTTCATCGCGACCGTGACGTCTATAGCAGCGCGATCACCATCGAGGATACCAACGATACCGACCGCGCCAATCTGATCGGCCATGGCGTCGCGCCTTGGTTCGCCGATCATGCCTACAGCACACCGAGCGAGACGATGTGGATCCCCTCGCTCGACGATCTCAGCCGCGCCCATGTGGTCACGGAGGTGACCGATATCACTGTTGCCGCCGCGTCGCCCGCGCCCGATATCGGCGCCGAGGTCGACAGCGATTTCCAGAAAATGCCGGTCTTTGCTGCCATCCATAAAGTGGCGCCGGATACCTATGCTACGATCCGCGGCATGACCATCGACGCGATCCAGCATCGAAAGTCCGCCGCCGAATTGTCTGCGACGATTGCGCCCTATATGCAATCATTGGCGCGCACTTATTTGCCCACCGCCTCCGACGCGGCCGTGATCGAGTTTGCCAAGGTCATCGCGCTCGAACTGAACGAGATCGCCACACGCAGCCCCGAGGATTGCTACGGCTTCGCCTATCACGCGCGTGACGGGAAAGCGCCCAACGTGCTGCCCTATCTCTCCACCGAGATTCTACTGCGCGAACAGACAGCGCTGGCCGGGGTGATCGAATCGAAGATGGAGCCGGCGCCCAAGCCCGCCACCGACAAGGACATCACGCCCGCGCGCAACTATGTCACCGAACGGTTGATCGACAAATTCGGTGGCGCGGATGTCGAGGCCTATGTCGACGCGATGTCGCCCAATCCGGATCGCGCCAAAGTGTGCCGGATGACGATCGCCTTCTATACGGAAGCGTTCAGCCTGCCGCCCGACGAGCAGGCCCAACTCTTCCGCTTCCTGCTGACGCGCAGCTACGACGCCGCCCGACACTGAACTCGGGCACTAAACTGTTGCCGGGCTGGAAATTGCCCGCCACACACCACATGTGAATCGGTCGAACCCACCAGATCAGATATCGGGAGGCCGTCATGGTGCGTGTGGTCGGTGTCGATCATCTGACGATCAGCGTCAGCGACTATAAGAAATCCAAAGTCTTCTACGGCAAGCTGTTCCCGTTCCTCGGTTTCGAGGTGCTGGGCGAATACGCGACCATGATCGGCTGGACCAATGGCAAGACGCGCTTTTGGATCAGCAAGGCCAAGCGCGGCGCCAAGAAGACCCACAAATTCGGCGATGTCGGCTTCCATCATTACGCGTTCGAGCTGCGCAATCGGAAGGACGTCGACGATCTCGAGAACTTCGCCGCCAATGAGCTGAAGGCGCCGATCGTCGACCCCGCCGGCGAGTACTACCCCGACTATTACGCCGTGTTCTTCCTCGATCCCGACGGGCTCAAGCTCGAAGGGATGAAGTGGGGCGAGATGGCCAAGAAGCGCAAACGCGCGAAGGCGAAATAGCCGTCAGCGCGGCAGCGGGAAGGCCAGCATTTCCTTCTGATAGGTCTCGCGCACTTCGCAGAACGGCATTCCGTCCTTGGTGAACAGCAGGGCGCGATGCTGCACCAGCTCCTGCGGGATCGGCATCGGCGCTTTGGTCGATGCGGGACGCTTCTGCATGTCCCAGCCCTGCGGCAGCGGATGCCAGAGAACTTCGTCCGAGAAGTTCTGACGATAGAAGTGCAGGTCCATCACTGCCTTGCCGAACGGTGTATCGGTGGTCTCGAGCGACTTGTTCATCTCGGCCGTCAGGCGCGACGGCACATACCAGTTGTCGGCGATCGACAGTGTGTGATCGCCACAGACCAGATCGACATGACGGTAATTGATCTTCTCATCCGGTCCGACCTTCAACCGCGCGCGCTGCTCGGGCGTGATCGGTTTGACGGCGTCGCGGATCAGATGCGCTTTGATCTTGGCGTCCGTGCCGGCCAGGTGATGCGCATTGCACCACTGTTCGAGCGTCAGGGTCGCGCTGTTCGAGGCGAGGAAGTTGCCGTTCATCGTCTGCACGATGGCTTCGGCTTCGACGCGGGCGAGGAAGGTATTGGGCCAGGTGACCGGCGCGGCCTGAGCCGGAAGAGAAGCTGCGATGGTCGCCATCATTCCCGATACAGCCACCGCACAGTGCCACCGCCGCATCGTCATGAACGTGTTCCTTCAACCCGTCGTTTCGTTGAACGCAGGTTAGTCCGCGGTTAGAGAAGCCGCAACGCGCAGTGCTGTATGCAGAAGGCGGTTAGGCCCGCTTCCAGGTTGTGCCCTTGGGGCCGTCTTCGAGGACGACACCGGCGGCCTTGAGCTCGTCGCGGATGCGATCCGAGGCTGCCCAGTTCTTGGTCTTGCGTGCTTCGAGGCGTTCCTGAATCTTCCCCTCGATCTGCGCGTCGGAGAGCCCGCTCGCGCCGCCGGCCGGCGTCCAGCGGAACCAGGCTTCAGGGTCCTGCTGCAACAGGCCGAGCAGATCGCCAGCCGCCAGCAACGCGCCCTTGGCCTCCGCCTTCATGCCGGGGGTGGGTGATTTGTTGAGCCGCGTCGCCAGCTCGTGCAGATGGGCGATGGCGAGCGGTGTGTTGAGATCGTCGCACAGCGCCGCCATCACCTCTTCGGGGACCTCGTCGCGGTGCTCGGGGCGAATGTCGCCGGTGCTGCGGAGCGCCTGGTAGAGCCGGTCCAGCGTGCCGCGCGCCTGGCGCAGACCGTCGGCGGTCCAATCGAGCGGCTGGTGATAGTGCGATGACAGCATCGCCAGGCGTATCGCCTCGCCGGGCGCCTCGGCCAATAGTTCGTGCACCGAGACGATGTTGCCGAGCGACTTCGACATCTTCTCGCCTTCAGTGACGAGATGGCCATTATGCATCCAGTAGCGCGCGAAGGGCGAGCCGCCATGGGCGCAGACGCTCTGCGCCATCTCGTTCTCATGGTGTGGGAAAATCAGGTCCTGCCCGCCGCCATGAATGTCGAACGTGATGCCGAGATATTCCTTGCTCATCGCCGAGCATTCGATATGCCAGCCCGGCCGGCCACGGCCCCAGGGGCTGTCCCAACCCGGCAGATCGGGCGTCGAGGGTTTCCACAGCACGAAGTCGGCCGCATGGCGCTTATAGGGCGCCACTTCGACACGCGCGCCGGCAATCATCTCGTCGAGCGAGCGGCCCGAGAGCCGGCCGTAGTCCTTCATCGATTGCGTATCGAACAGCGCATGGCCTTCGGCGGCATAGGCGTGGCCGCGCTCGATCAGCGTCTGGATCATCGCGATCATCTGCGCGATATGGGCCGTCGCGCGCGGCTCGAAGGTCGGCGGCAGCGCGTTCAGCGCAGCGATGTCGTCGTGGAAATCCTTGGCTGTGCGCGCCGTCAGCTCGGCGATGCTCTCGTTGTTGGCTGCAGCGCGCGCGTTGATCTTGTCGTCGACATCGGTGATGTTGCGGACATAGACGACGCTGGGATAGAGCCGCTTCAACAGCCGGAACAGCACGTCGAACACCAGCACCGGTCGCGCATTGCCGATATGGGCACGCGAATAGACGGTAGGACCGCAGACATAGATGCGGACCCGCGCTGGATCGAGCGGCTCGAAAACCTCTTTTTTACGCGAGAGCGTGTTGTGGAGATGAAGCTGCACGGTGGACGGTGTCCCTCGGAATTCTCTCTTTTACGTCATTCCCGCGCAGGCGGGAATCCAGAGCCGTTTCCCGCGCGGCCCTGGACCCCCGCCTGCGCGGGGGTGACGACCGGAGTTGCGGCGACGTATTGAACTACTTTCATGCCGTCTGCCCCGCGAGCCGGGCAGCGGCGCGGTCGCGGCCGATCAGGGGTAGCAGAGCGGCAAGCTCCGGTCCATCCCCGCGGCCGGTCAGCGCCAAGCGCAACGGATGGAACAACTCACGGCCCTTGCGGCCCGTGGCGGCGCCCACCTCTTTGGTCCAGGCGCGCCAAGTCTCAGGCCCCCAGGGCTCGGGCGGCAGCAGGCCGGCGGCGGCGGCGGTGAAGGCGGCGTCTTCGATCGTGGGCGCCACCGGCGCGCGGCAGACGGTCCACCATGCTGCGGCATCGCGCAGGCGCTTCAGATTGCCGCGCACGGCCAACCAGAAGGGCTCATCGGTATTGGCAAGGCCCAGCGCAGCAAGTCGCGGCTCTGCCTCAGCGAACGAGAGACCATGAAGAAGGCGCGCATTGAGATGATCGAGCTCGATCGGGTCGAAGCGCGGCGAGGCGCGGCCCATGGCCGGCAGGTCGAAATGCGCGGCCAGGGTTTTCAAGTCATGGGCTGCTTCGATCGCGTCGGAAGATCCCATGCGGCCGAGCAGGCTGTTGATCGCCATCGGCTCGAGCCCATCGTCCCGCAACGCTTCGAGGCTCAGGCTACCGAGGCGTTTGGAAAGACCCTTGCCATCG
The DNA here is from genome assembly GCA_036490215.1 of Magnetospirillaceae bacterium. GTDB lineage: Bacteria > Pseudomonadota > Alphaproteobacteria > Rhodospirillales > Magnetospirillaceae > JASHSH01. The sequence continues at coordinate 9,511 of DASXEH010000051.1, read as the reverse complement.
GCGTCCACCATCAGCGGCAGATGGGCGAAGGCGGGGACGGCGCCACCTAGCGCCAGGAATAACTGAATCTGCGGTACCGTGTTGGTGACGTGGTCCTCGCCGCGGATGATATGGGTCATCTTGAAGGCGATGTCGTCGACGACCGAGGTCAGCGTATAGAGCGGTACGCCGTCTTCACGTACCAATACGGGGTCGCTGAGGTGATCGGCTTCGTAATGGACATCGCCACGCACCACATCGGTCCAGGTGACGGTGCCCGAGTCGAGTTTGAAGCGCCAATGCGGCTTGCGGCCCTCGGCTTCGAACATCTTGCGTTCGTCGCCGCTCAGCGCCAGCGCGGCGCGGTCATAGATCGGCGGCTTGCCGCGGGCGAGCTGACGTTTGCGTTTGTAGTCGAGTTCTTCGGCGGTCTCGTAACAAGCATAGGCCCGGCCGGCGGCCTTCAGCGTGTCCAGCGCATCAGCATACTGGTCGAGCCGCACCGACTGTTGAGCCTCTTCGTCCCAATCGATACCGAGCCATGCGAGATCGGTCTTGATCGCGGCGGTGAACTCATCGCGGCTGCGCTCGCGGTCGGTATCGTCGATGCGCAGCATGAACGCGCCGCCGGCATGCCGCGTGAACAGCCAGTTCACTACGGCGGTGCGTGCGTTGCCCAGATGCAGCCGCCCGGTCGGGCTGGGCGCAAACCGTACCCGCACGCTCATGGTGTGTCTTCGCGAGCCATGGTTCGAGACGGCCCTGCGGGCCTCCTCACCATGAGGCTGAAACCAAAAACCTCATCCTGAGGAGCCGGCAAAGCCGGCGTCTCGAAGGATGGGCCGACCGTGCGCGGCATCGGTTTCATTCGTCGACCATCGCGGTGAAGCCGTTGACGATCGGATAGCGGCGATCCTTGCCGAAGGCGAGGCTGGTGATCTTCACGCCTGGCGGCGCCTGGCGGCGCTTGTACTCGGCGCGATCAAGCATACGAAACACGCGCTTCACCACGGCCGGATCGTGTCCCTGCGCCACCGTCTCCGGCACACCCATGGAACGCTCGATCAGGCATTCCAGAATGGAATCTAATTCGTCATAGGGCGGCAGGGTGTCCTGGTCCTTCTGATCGGGCTTCAGCTCAGCCGATGGTGGCTTGGTGATCACGCGCTCGGGCATCACCGGCCCACGCGGACCCAGCGCGCCGACGGGCTTATGGGCATTGCGCCAGCGGCAGAGTTCGAACACGGTGGTCTTGTAGACGTCTTTCAGCACCGCATAGCCGCCGCACATATCGCCATAGAGCGTGGCATAGCCGGCCGACATCTCGCTCTTATTGCCGGTCGAGACGACCATATTACCAAACTTGTTCGAGAGCCCCATCAGCGTCACACCACGCGCACGCGACTGCAGGTTCTCTTCGGTGATGTCGGGTTTTCTACCGGCGAAAGACGGCGCCAGCATTTCGCCAAAGGCCTGCATCGCCGGGCGAATGTCGATCGTGTCATGGCGCACACCGAGCAACGCCGCACAGGCGGCGGCGTCTTCCAGGCTGTCGCCCGAGGTGTAGGGCGAGGGCATCATCACGCACCAAACCTTGTCGGGTCCCAGCGCGTCGGCGGCGATGGCGGCGCAGATGGCGCTATCGATGCCACCCGACAGGCCGAGCAGCACGCCCGGGAAGCCGTTCTTGCGCACATAGTCGGCAAGTCCGGTGACCAGCGCCATCCAGATCGACTCCAACCGCTCGATCGGCGCAGGTGGTTTGGCTGCTGGGCTGGTCCAACCGGTATTGTGCTTTTCCCAGACCATTGTCTCGATCGATTCGCGCCATGAGGGCAGTTGGCGGATATGTGTGCCTTCGTTGTCGAGCGCAAAAGATGCGCCGTCGAACACCAGCTCGTCCTGGCCGCCCATCTGGTTGACATAGATCAGCGGCAGCTTGGTCTCGTTCACGCGCGCCGTGGCCTGATGCATACGGACATCGGGCTTGCTGACATCGAAAGGCGAGCCATTGGGCACGATCAGGATCTCGGCGCCATTGGTGGCGAGGTTAGCGGCCACATCGGCGAACCACATGTCTTCGCAAATCAGAATGCCGAGTGAGACGCCGCGGAAGTCGACCGGTTCGGGCAACTCGGCTGGCACGAAGACGCGCGCTTCGTCGAACACACCGTAATTGGGCAAGTGATGCTTGAGTACGGTCGCCGTCACCCTGCCGCCTTCGAGCAGCAGGGTCGCATTGCGCCGCTCGCCGCCCACGCGCCAGGGCGCACCGACCAGCATGGCCGGACCACCATCGGCCGTCTCGAGCGCCAGTTCGACGATGGCCGAATGGATCGCGTCCATGAAGGAGTCGCGCAGCACCAGGTCTTCCGGCGGATAGCCCGACAGCATCAATTCCGGAAAAACGATCAGATCAGCCCCGCCCGCTTTGATGACCTTGGCGCGTGCCGCCTCGATGCGGCGGACATTGCCGGGAATATCGCCCACGGTCGGGTTGATCTGGGCCAGCGCGATGGTCAAACGGTCAGTCATAGAGGGCAGTCATAGGGGTGCGGAAAGGGCCAAAAATCGAAGTCCGGCGGCACGCTAGGGGCTGGGGCCGGGTGTGTCAATCCAAGCCGGAAGCCTAGATTGGCGAGCGCCTCAACACCCGCTACAAAGGGGCATGGCTGATTTCCGTTCCATCCTGATCACTGGCGCCTCCAGCGGCTTGGGCGAGGCCTTAGCGATGGAATACGCGTCGCCCGGCGTGACCCTGTTCCTGTCGGGCCGAGACGCAGCGCGGGTCGAGGCGGTGGCAGCTGCCTGCCGGGCTAAGGGCGCCGTGGCCGAGGGCAAGGTAATCGACGCGACCGACCGGGCCGCCATGGCCGCCTGGATTGCCGCTTGCGACGCCCAGGCACCGCTCGACCTGGTGATCGCCAACGCCGGCGTGGCCGGTATCAGCGAGGGCCATGCCGGTACGGTCGAGGCCGAGGCCTATCGCGTCCTGCCGGTGAATATCGATGGTGTGGTCAATACGGTGATCCCGGCGCTCGACCCGATGCGGAAGCGTAAGCATGGCCAGATCGCCATTATGTCGTCCCTGGCCAGCTTCCGCGGCTTCGGCCGTTCCCCGGCCTATGGCGCCAGCAAGGCGGCCGTGCGCGTCTGGGGCGAGGGGTTGCGGTTGCGAGTCGCCAGGGACAAGGTGGGCGTCACTGTCATCTGCCCCGGCTTTGTGCGCAGCCGGATGACGGCCGGCAACACCTTCCCGATGCCCTTCCTGATGGGCAGCGATCACGCCGCCAAGATCATGCGCCGCGGCCTCGACGCCAATCGCGCGCGGATCAGCTATCCCTGGCCGATGGTCATGCTTGTTTGGTTGCTGGCGGCGTTGCCGCCAGCCTGGACCGATCCGTTCTTGGGTAACCGCTAAGCCTTTAGCAGTCCGGCTTTGTCAGCGGCTCAAGTTTGTCGAGCGTCGCCTTCAAGGTGAAGTCGCCATAGGACTGGATCATCTCGTCCGAGATGCCGTTCAGGTAATAGCGCAGGCCGACTTCGTAGTCGGGCTCGGCTTCGGTGCTGGTCGACGGGAAGAAGGCCAACTGCATGAACCAGGACGGCGCCGTCAGCAGGGTGGCATTGACGCCCACCTTGCTCAGCGCCGGGCTGGTGTTGCTGTTGGCCGGCAGAAGTCGTGTCACCACGCCGGTCACATTGAAGGGGCCGCTGGCATCGGTGCCGTCGAACACCACCTTGGCCAGAACACGGGTGCCCTTCTGCGCGGCCTCCAGCAGCCGCACGGTGTGATCGGTCGGGAAGATCGTTCCTGGCGGCAGGCTCACGGTCTTCTTTTCCGGCTGGGTGAAGTGGACAGTGCCCGATTTGTCTTTGGCTTCCAGCGACGCCGAACCGGCGATCTCTTCGCTCACCTGGCCATCGCGCAGGCTGCGCACGTGGAAGCGGAAGCGCATACCGTCCTTCGATTCCCAAGTCACATAGTCCCAAACCGTCGCCACCGGTGCGCCGTCGGAATAGGCGAAGGTGACCGCCGTCTTGTTCTCGACGGTCCAGCCATCGCAGCTATCGGCGAAACGATAGGTCATCTTGCCCGATGCGCCGGTCACAGCCGTGCCGCTCATGCGCGTCGAATTCAACGTCATCGTGTATTCAGCGCGATGGGGCTGCAGTTTGATATCGCCGTTGGGGAGAGGGGCGCCGGTCGTGGCGCTGCTGGCCGGCAGCGCCGCCATCGTCGCCGCTATGGCGACCATTCCCAAAGCCAACACTCGCATCGATGTCCTCCAAACCCCGCGCAGCAAGACTATACCTCCTGTTCGCGGTCGGACAGTGATCGATGCCGGTTTCTTTTTGCCTGGCAGCCACAATCTGCTCGGCAAAACTTGCCGGATGATGACCGTCAAGTATCTGCCGGATTGCGCTGAATCGAGGGAAATCGCGGGCTTATCGATGGCATAGAGCTTGCTGCGTGCAAAGCAGGCATGCCTTGTCCTTCGGGGATGGGTTGCTGGAGGTTGCGAATGCCTTTGGACTTTCTGTTCCGCCGTTCCGACACGCGCCGCGAAGATTGGCGTGATGTGCGGGCGACGCGCGAGCCGCGGCTGGAACTTCCCAAGCCACTACCCAAAGTGCCGGATCGGCCGCCGCTACCGCCGCCGGCTGTGGCTGGCGCACCGCCGCCCGAAAGCGAAATCGAAGTCCGCAACATGTCGCCCCGCGAGATGGCAAACTGGGCGCATGAAATGTATATGCTGGGCTGGATCACCTGGGACGAGTATCGGGCCGCGCAGCCGGTCGAGCTTCATCCCGATTACAACATGACCGTCGGTGCCCTGACGGGCGAACGCGCAGAGCCGGATCGGCCGCGCGATATGGTTCGCGAATGGGAAGAGCGATTGGCTTTCGCCCACCGCCACTCTACCCGCGACGACACCGAAGCGCGCCGCCTGCATCGCATCGTCGCGATTCTGCGCTGGCAGGCTGGACCTCAGGACTACGCCGCGTAAGATTCGGTTCTCGTCATTCCGGCCGCAGCGAAGCGGAGAGCCGGAATCCAAGGCCGCAGACTCCTACTTTTATCCTGGACCCCGGATAACGCTTCGCGTTTCCGGGGTGAACCCTATGGGGCTATTTTTTTACCGGCCGAAGTTGTATGTGCAGTTCGCGCAAGCGTTCCGGCGTGACTTCTGCCGGCGCCTGCATCAACAGATCCTGCGCCTGCTGGTTCATCGGGAAGGCGATGACTTCGCGGATGTTCGGCTCGTCGGCCAGCAGCATGACGATGCGGTCCACACCCGGCGCCGAACCACCGTGCGGCGGCGCGCCGTAGCGGAAGGCGTTGAGCATGCCGCCGAAGCGCCGCTCGACTTCCTCAGCCGGATAGCCGGCGATTTCGAAGGCCTTGAGCATGATGTCCGGGCGATGGTTGCGGATCGCGCCCGAGGACAACTCGATGCCATTGCAGACGATGTCGTACTGGTAGGCGTTGATCGTCAGCGGGTCCTTGGTCGTCAGCGCTTCCATCCCGCCCTGCGGCATCGAGAACGGATTATGGGAGAAGTCGATCTTCTTCTCTTCCTCGTTGTACTCGTACATCGGGAAGTCGGTGATCCAGCAGAAGCGGAACGCGTCCTTCTCGACCAGATTCAGTTCGGTGCCGACACGCGTGCGTGCTGCCGCCGCGAAGGGACGGAACTTCTCGGGTTGGCCGGCCACGAAGAAGACGGCATCGCCGGCCTTAAGGCCGAGCCTTTCCGCGAGCGCTCTCGTGCGCTCAGGGCCGATATTTTTGGCCACCGGTCCAGCCCCAATCGGTGGAAGTGGCTTCCCCTCACTATCAGTGAGCCCAATCTTGGAATTGCCCGACGAGGAAGTCTGTTTTGTTGATTTGCCGTCCGCACTGTCAAGAGTTGTTGCCGTAAAGTCCGTTTCGGTCGGATCGCGCCAGAAGATGTAGCCAAGGCCTGGTTGGCCCTGTTCCTGCGCCCAAGAGTTCATGCGATCGCAGAAGGCGCGGTTGCCGCCGGTCGGGCCGGGGATCGCCCAGACTTCAACCTTGGGATCGGCTTCGATCATGCCGGCGAAAACCTTGAAGCCCGAGCCGCGGAAGATGTCGGTGACCGCGCTCATCTCGATCGGGTTGCGCAGGTCAGGCTTGTCGTTGCCGTACTTCTGCATCGAATCGGCATAGGCGATCTGCCGAAATTCATGCGGCTTGGTGACCTTACGGCCATTGCCGAATTCCTCGAACACACCCGCCAGCACCGGCGCGATCGCAACGAACACATCTTCCTGGGTGACGAAGCTCATTTCGAAGTCGAGCTGATAGAACTCGCCCGGGCTGCGGTCGGCGCGGCCGTCTTCGTCGCGGAAGCAGGGCGCGATCTGGAAATAGCGGTCGAAACCCGACACCATCAGCAGCTGCTTGAACTGCTGCGGCGCCTGGGGCAGCGCGTAGAACTTGCCGGGATGGATACGGCTCGGCACCAGATAGTCGCGCGCGCCTTCGGGGCTCGACGCGGTCAGGATCGGCGTCTGGAATTCGGTGAAACCCTGGTCGATCATGCGGCGGCGCAGGCTGGCAATCACCTTCGAGCGCAGCACGATATTCGAATGGACCTTCTCGCGGCGTAGATCGAGGTAGCGATAACGCAGGCGGAGATCCTCGGGATAGTCCTCTTCGCCGAAGACCGGCAGGGGCAGCGTATCCGCCAGCGATTGGATCTCGATCTTGGCGACCTGAACCTCGATATGGCCGGTCGGCAGCTTCGTGTTGATGGTATCGCCGCTGCGCTTGACCACCGTGCCGGTCACCGTGATCACGCTCTCGGCGCGCAGGGTCTCGAAGACCTTGAACACCGGGCTTTCCACATCGGCGACGCATTGCGTCACGCCGTAATGGTCGCGCAGGTCGATGAACAGCAGATTACCGTGGTCGCGCTTCCGATGCACCCAGCCCGACAGGCGCGCGGTGGCGCCGGCGTCGGTATCACGCAATTGGCCGCAGGTATGGCTTCGGTAAAGGTGCATCTTTAAAAGTCCTTGGGAACCGCTGGAATGGCGGACAATCGTCACCCCAGCGGTCCTTGTCAAGGCTGGGAAGGGAAGGGGCGATGCAACCCCTTCCTTTCCCTATCGTGTTTACCCGGCCGGTTTATTCAGCGGGTGCCGGGGGAGCCGAATGGCCGGCATGGCCCCTCGGTTCCACAGACCCAACCGGGCGGTCCTTCGAGTGGTTGCGGGCGATGATCATGTAGGCGGCCGGCACCACGAACAGGGTGAACATGGTGCCGATCGAGATACCGCTGGCGATCACCACGCCCATGTTGAAGCGCGAGGCGGCGCCCGCGCCGCTGGCGACCAGCAGCGGAACGACACCCAGCACCATGGCGAAGGTGGTCATCAGGATCGGCCGCAGACGGATGGTGGCCGCCGCCTCGATGGCCTCGCGCTTGCTCTTGCCCGCGCGTTGCTCGTCGTTGGCGAACTGCACCATCAGAATGCCGTGCTTGCTGATCAGACCCATCAGCGTCACCAGACCCACTTGGGTATAGATGTTGATACTGGTGCTGTAGAGGCCGATGAAATCGCCGATGTAGAGCAGGTTGATGAACGCCATCGCGCCGGCGATCGACATCGGCACCGACAGCAGGATGATGAACGGGTCACGCAGACTTTCGAACTGCGCGGCGAGCACCAGGAAGATGATGATCACAGCGAAGCCGAAGGTGGTCAGGAAGCCGCCCGACTCCTGCACGTACTGGCGCGACGGCCCCGCATAGTCGAGCGAGTAGCCGCGCGGCAGGTCGGTCTTGGCCAGGTTCTGCATATACGTGATGGCGTCGCCCAGGGTCACGCCGGGGGCCGGCGCGCCGAGAACCGTGGCCGAGTTGAGCTGCTGGAAGTGGTTCAGCGACTCGGGCACCGTTTCGGTGGTGATATGGGCGATGGTCGACAGCGGGATCGGCGTGCCGTCGGCCGTCTTGATGTAGTAGTTCTCCAACTGCTGGGTGGTCAGGCGATACTTCTGCTCGACCTGCACAATTCTCTTATAGGAGCGCCCATCCAAGCTGAAATAGCCATTATAGTTGCCGCCCAGCATGGAGCCCATGGCCTGGCCAACATCGCTCATCCGCAAACCCAGTTGCGCCGTCTTGTCACGGTCGATCACCAGATTTGACTGCGGCTGGTCGACTTTCAGGTCGGTATCCAGGAAGACGAACAGGCCGCTGGAACGTGCCTTGGCGACGAATTTGTCGGCAGTCTCATTGAGCTGGTCGAAGGGCTCGGTCGTCCCGATCACCACTTGCAGGTTCGCGCCGAACGCACCGGGCAGGGGCGGTGGCGGGATGACGAAGGACTTCATACCGGCGATCTGATTCATGTCGCCTTGGATGTAGTTCTTCAACTCCGTCGAACGCCGTGTCCGCTGATCCCAGGGCTTCAGCACGATACCGGCCAGCGAGTTGCCGGGGGCGTCGATCTGGAAGACATGGGCCAGTTCAGGATACTTCGCGAAAGCTTCATAGGCCTGATGCGAGTACAGCAGTTTCTGTTGCAGGGTCGCATTGGGCGCCGGCGTGTCGATCGCGAGCAGGAAGCCCTGATCTTCCTCAGGCGCCAACTCGCTTTTCGCTCCCTGATAGAAGAAATAGATGCTCGCGATCATGGCGAAGGCGAAGAGCACCGTCAGCGGGATGATGTTCAGGCTGCCGTGCAGGCGCCGGCCGTACCACCGGCGCAGTCCGTCGAAGCGCCGGTCGATGAAGTGCACGAACCAAGCCTGGACGCCCCGCTCCTCGGGACCGATGTGCTTCAACATGCGCGACGACATCATCGGTGACAGCGTCAACGCGACGATGGACGACACCACCACCGCGCCCACTAGGGTGAAGGCGAATTCAGTGAATAGCGCGCCGGTCAAACCCTTCTGGAAGCCGATGGGCACGTAAACGGACACCAGCACCAGGGCCATTGCGATAACGGGTCCGCCCAGTTCGCGTGCAGCCAGGATAGCGGCGTCGAGGGGGGTCATCCCGTCTTCAAGATGGCGATTGACGTTCTCCACCACGATGATCGCGTCGTCGACCACCAGGCCGATCGCCAGCACCAGGGCCAGCAGGGTCAGCAGGTTGATCGAGAAGCCGAAGGCCAGCATCATCGTGAAGGTGCCGACCAGTGACAGCGGAATCGCCACCACCGGGATCACCACCGAACGCCACGAGCCCAGGAAGACGAATACCACCAGGGTCACGATGCCGACGGCGAGAACCAGCGTGTGGATCACTTCGTCGATGGCGCTGTTCACGAATGCGGTCGAGTCATAGATCACCAGGCCGCTCAGGCCTTGCGGCAGTTGCTGCTGGATGCTCGGGAACGCCGCGCGGACACGCTTGATCACATCGAGCAGGTTGGCGGCGGGCGCCACCTGGATGCCGATATACACCGCCCGCTTGCCGTCGAAGCTGACCTGCGACTCATAATCGTCGGAGCCCAGCGCGACATTCGCCACATCCTTCAACCGGAT
>DASXEH010000080.1:0-44729 GCA_036490215.1 Magnetospirillaceae bacterium | reverse complement strand
ACCGATCGCGTTCCCTATGACTGCGCCGTTGTCGCGTTGCTGCCCGATACGACTTACGATCTGGAGACCCTGCGAAAGAGCGGCGATGTGGTCGTCAATCTGATCTCGGATATCGATCGCGATGGTGACACGCTGCCTCTGGCCGCAGACCTCAGCGAGCGTCTGGGGCGGCCGGTGATCAATCGTCCTCGACTGATTCGCGAGACCGGCCGCGACCAGATCGCGGCGCGCTTGAGCGGTATTCCAGGCTGCCGGATTCCGAAGACTCAGCGCTTCGCGGCGGCAGCGCTCGCGGAAAGCCTGACCCATCTGGCGCTCCCGTTCCTAATCAGGCCCACCGGCGATCATGGCGGCGAGGCCTTCGAGAAAATCGACCAGATCGACACTGTTGCCGACTTCGCGGCGCGCCACCCGGCATCCCACTACTACGTGACCGAATACGTCGATTTCAGCGGCGCCGACGGCTATTTTCGGAAATACCGGCTGATCTTCGTCGACGGCGAGATTCTTCCCTATCATCTGGCGATCGACCGGCAGTGGAAGGTGCACCACTTCCGCACCGACATGGCCAATCAGGAGTGGATGCGGCAAGAAGAGGAAGTTTTTCTTGCGACGCCTGGGCGCGTTTTCAACCCCAGCCGTATGGAGGCCCTGAAGGCGATCCGATCGACGATCGGGCTGGACTATTTCGGCATCGACTGCGCGATCGATCGCGAGGGACAACTCGTGGTGTTCGAGGTGAACGCGACGATGCTCGTCCATGGCGAATATGGGCTCTTCGCCTACAAGCAGCCTTATATCGAGCGCATCAAGGCCGCTTTCGGCACGATGCTGGCCAAGGTGGCACGGGCATCTAAAGCGCCTGTTTAGGAGGCACCCGGTATCCGATCGTCATCAAGCCGTCATTGGCTTGAGACCTCAGCCGCCGTAATAATCGCCCCTCATCCTTCATCGATCGAGGTATTCCGCATGCGCTCGTTCCGCGCCCTCACTGCCGCTCTCCTGGCTTCATCCGCTTTCGCGATCCACCCTGCCGCCGCCGCCGAGCCCAAGGCTCTCAGGAAGATCGACCACATCCTGGTGATCTATCTCGAGAACCACAGCTTCGATAACATGTTCGGGCTGTTCCCCGGCGCCGAGGGGCTGCGCTCGAAAGCGGCCAAGGCTGCGTTGCCGCAGGTCGACAAGGATGGCAAGCCCTACACCGTGCTGCCGCCGGTGATGAACACCGGCCTCAAGCAGATGGTGCCCGACACGCGCTTCCCGAATAACCTCGCCAACAAGCCGTTCGGCATCGACCAATACGTGCCCGAAGACCAGAAGACCTTCGACCTCGTGCACAAGTTCTACCAAAACCAGGCGCAGATCGACGGCGGCAAGAATGACAAGTTCGCGCAGCTCTCCGATGCCCAGGGCCTGGTCATGGGTTACTACAACACCCAGCACACCAAGCTTTGGCGGTACGCGCGCGACTATACGCTCGCCGATCACTATTTCATGGGCGCGTTCGGCGGTTCGTTCCTGAACCATCAGTGGACGATCTGCGCCTGCACGCCGGTGTTCCCCAACGCACCCGACAAGGCCAAGGCCCATGTCGATGCGGCCGGCACCGTTGTCATCGGTCCCGATGGCCGCATGGTCGGCGACGGCATGGTGACGCCGGATGGCTTTGCCGTGAACACGATCATGAGCGTCTATCAGCCGCATCCGGCCGGTGCCGATCCGGCCATTGCGCTGCCGCCACAAACCGCACCGACCATCGGCGACCGCATGTCGGCCAAGGGTCTCAGCTGGGCCTGGTATTCGGGCGGTTGGAACGATGCCCTGGCCGGCGACCAAGCCAAGATGAAGAGCGATGCCTTCCAGTTCCATCATCAGCCCTTCGCCTATTTCGAGAAGTATGGCGACGGCACGCCTGGCCGCGCCGAGCATCTGAAAGACGAAGTGGATCTGAGAGCGGATATCGGCAACGGCAAACTGCCGGCGCTGGCCTTCTTCAAGCCGGTCGGCGTCAAGAACCAGCACCCCGGCTATGCCGATGTCAGCAGCGGCGACGCCCATGCTGCCGAGATCATCGAAGCGGTGCGCAAAAGCCCGCTGTGGAAATCGACCGTGATCATCGTCACCTATGACGAGAATGGCGGCTTCTGGGATCACGTCGCGCCGCCGGACAAGAACCACGGCGGCGACCGTTGGGGCCCCGGCACGCGCATTCCGGCGATCATCATCTCGCCCTTCGCCAAGAAGCACTTCGTCGATCACACCGTCTACGACACGACGGCGATCCTGCGTCTCGCCGAGGAACGCTTCGGCCTCGAGCCCCTGGGCGGCGAGCGCAAGTTCCCCGGCAGCCCTAACGATCTGCGCAACGCGTTCGTAGGCTCGAAGTAACGCCGACTAGGAAGCGGGCTTGGACGCGCGGGCCAGCGCGTCCAGCACCGCTTCGTCGGTCAGCAGTTCCGGCAAGGCGATGCCTTTGGGTGCACCGGGCCCGTAGACCGCATTGAACGGAATGCCATAGCGATCGAAGCTGGCGAGATAGGCCGCGATCCCATCATCGGGTCTGGTCCAGTCGGCCAGCATGGCGACGACATTCGGCGCCATCAGATGATCGGCGACCGGCGCACGATCGAGCACCGCGCGTTTGTTGAGCTTGCAGGTCAGACACCAATCAGCGGTGACATCCACCACGACCACTTTGCCACTGGCAACGGCCTGATCGATGCCTGCGCGATCGAAGGGCTGCCATTTGCCGGCGGTCACGGCGTCGGCGACACGTGCTTCGGAGGGGACGGAGGTCCAGACAGTCACGGCGGCAGCCGCGGCGATCACCAGAACCACGACCGCCGCGACACGCAGAGGTGCCGCAACGCGACGCCCGACACCGAGCACCAGCAACGCCGCGATCATCAGCGCCGCTACGATCCAGGCCGCCCGCGCGCCGGCTTCGGTGGCCATCACGAAGAGCAGCCAACCGGCAGTGGCGATCAGTGCCACGCCCAGGATCGATTTCAGAACGATCATCCATCGGCCCGGACGCGGCATATGGCGCACGAGGCCCGGCCAGACCGTCACGGCGAGATAAGGCAGCGCCATGCCGATGCCGAGTGCCGCGAAAATAGCGACGATCTCGATCGCGCCGCGCGCCAACGCGAACCCGACCGCCGTGCCGAGAAATGGTGCCGAACAAGGTGTCGCCAGCAAGGTCGCGAAGGCGCCCTGGAAGAAATGCCCGACATGGCCACGCATCTCATGATGGGTGACGCGGTCCGGCACCAGCCAATGCGGCAGCGGAATCTCGTAGAAGCCGAAGAGATTGGCCGAGAACAGCGTGACCAGCGCCACCATGGCGGCGAGGAACAGCGGCTGCTGGAACTGAATACCCCAGCCGATCGCCATGCCCGCCTCGCGTGCACCGATGGCTGCCGCCGCGAGTGCCAGGAACGAGACGAGGATACCGGCGGCCGAGGCGAGGAAATTGATTCTGATTTTGCGCGACGCCTCCCCGCCATGGCCGGCCATCGCCAGCAGTTTGAGCGAGAGCACGGGCAACACGCAGGGCATCAGGTTGAGGATCAATCCGCCGAGCAAGGCGATCCCCAACATCGCGAACAAGCTCGGTGCGCCCGCAGTCGCAGCGTTGCCGCCGGCCGCGACCGGCGTCGTCACTTCCATGCCGCGATCGCCATCGACCACGGTCAAGGTGAGTGGCCCGCCGCCGATCAGCCCATTCTGTCCCGTGTTCGGCTCGGCCTTGAGCGTGAACACCGCCTTAGTGCCGCCGCTCTCAAGCTTCACTTGAGGCGCGGCGAAGGCGAGACCATCGGCACGCTCGATGAAGATGTCGGGCGCCTTCAACGGCGGATCGGCGCTTACGGTGACTTGCAATGTATCGGCCGTGGTGGCGTTGGCCGAGAGCAGCGCCATACCCTGCAGCGCGCCGGGACCTGGTACGCGCGCCAGGAAGCGGCTGATCAAATGTGCGAAGGGTGTCGGATCGGCCGGGCCGTTGCCGAGGGTCAGCGCGAGATCGGCGTGACGTGGCACGCATATCTCGGCGCAGATCAGGTAGTCGAGCTTGGCGCTGAGCGCGAGCGGCTCGCCGGGTTTGGTCAAGCGTGCGGCGATCGGCAGGACGATCTCGTCTTCATAGCCGATCGTCTCGAGCCCGGTGTAACTGAAACGATGCGGAGCGGGCCAAGCGATATCCGCGCCGGCAAGATTGGATGAAGCGCCCCAATCGATCTGCGGCGGCAGGCCGGCATCGCCCGGCGAACGCCAATAGATTTTCCAGCCGGGCTTGTTCTGAAATTGGAGACCGAGCTGCACGCGCTCTGCCGTGCCGACGCCCGTGACCGCCGAAATCAGCCGCACTTGCCCCTGGGCATTCTGGGTCCAGGGCGAAGCCGCATCATCGGCCTTCGCGCCGGCAATCCCAATCGCGATTGTAAATACCGCGACCGTGAAACCTATGACCCACCGTTTCATATTTACTTGATGCATGGCGTTGACCGGCGGCACTCTATCACAGGAATGACTGACAACATTGAAACCGGTCCGGATCGGGTCCAACGCCTGTTACGCGAGGCCGGCATAGCCACCGATGTGGTGCGCTTCGACGCATCCACAAGAACCGCCGCCGAAGCCGCCACGGCGATTGGCTGCAGCGTGGCCCAGATCGCCAAGTCTTTGATTTTCAAAGGCGCCTCGTCGGGAGCGCATATCCTGGTCATGGCCAGCGGCACCAACCGGGCGAATGAAGCCAAAGTGGCTGCGGCGATCGGCGAGGGCATCAAGAAAGCTGATGCCGATTTTGTGCGCGAACGCACAGGGTACGCAATCGGTGGCGTGGCTCCGATTGGTCACGATATGCGGCCGCGCCACACACTCATCGATGCTTCACTGGCCGCGCTGGACCCGTTATGGGCCGCAGCCGGCCATCCGCATGCGGTTTTTCGGCTGACTTTCGGCGATTTAATCAAATTGACGGGCGGCACCGTCACGGAGATCGCTTGAGGCGTCCCCGGGTCCATCTGTTAGGATGGTTGGGTGCCGTTGGCCCCTTGTTGGGGCCCGGTGAGGAGCATATGTGATGGTAATGTCTGAAGCCATCAAAGCCACTGGCTATCTGACGGGCCAGATGCTGATCGCGATGCCGCAGATGCAGGACCCGCGCTTCTCGCGCACTGTGGTCTATATCTGCGCGCACACCGCGGAAGGCGCGATGGGCTTGGTGGTCAACCGTTTGTTCAACGCGCTGTCGTTCCCCGATCTGCTCGAACAGCTCAACATCAAACCGACGCCGATCTGCGATCAGATCCGTGTGCATTTCGGCGGCCCGGTCGAAGCCGGCCGCGGCTTCGTGCTGCATTCGACCGATTATGTGCAAGAGACGACGCTGCTGGTCGACGAGTTGGTCGGGCTGACCGCCACGGTCGATGTGCTGAAGGCGATCGCCGAGGGCCAGGGCCCACGCAGCAGCCTTCTTGCGCTGGGTTATGCCGGCTGGGCCGCGGGTCAGCTCGACACCGAAATCCGCGACAACGCCTGGCTCAATGTCAGCGCCGATGAAGAGTTGCTGTTCGGCGATGCCATTGACGACAAATGGCAGAAGGCCATCGCCAAGATCGGTGTGGACTTTTCGATGCTGTCCGGTGACGCGGGCCACGCTTGAAGACGCCGTTGGTGCCGCCCCGGCGCCTCCTCGACCATATCCTCCGCTGCAACACGCGTGACGACACGCGCTTTCGCCCGTTCCTGATTGCGGGGCACAAGGCCGGCACGGTCCGTGACGATGTCGTCACCATGCTCGCAGAATGGCGGGACGTGTTCGAGATCGATGCGCAGGCAGTGCGCCTGGCGCCGCGTTTCGCCACCGTCGAAGAACGCACCGCTGTTTTGCGCGACGTGACGAAGGGGCTGGTCGAACGCAAACTGATCGCCAAGCTGCGCTCGGAGAATTATCGGATCGTCGAGAATTGGGGCGATGAGCCGCTGGCCCTGCTCGACCGCAGCGCCGTTGCCGTGTTCGGCATCAAGGCGTTCGGCATCCACATCAACGGCTATACGCGGCGCGGCGATCAGATGCTGCTGTGGATCGGGCGCCGCGCCCTCGACAAAGCCGTCGAGCCGGGCAAACTCGACAATATGGTCGCGGGCGGACAGCCGGCAGGACTGTCGCTGATCGACAACCTGATCAAAGAGGCCGAAGAGGAAGCCAGCATTGCGCGCGACGTGGCGCTGCGTACGACCCAGGCCGGCGCGATCACCTACTGCATGGAAGACGAACGTGGGCTGAAGCCGGATACGATGTTCGTCTACGATCTCGAATTGCCGAACGGCTTCACGCCGCGCCCCAACGACGACGAGATCACCGAATTCATGCTGATGACGCCGGACGAGGTCATCGAGCGCATGCGCACCAGCTACGACTTCAAGTTCAACGTCAATCTGGTGCTGATCGACTTCCTGATCCGCACGGGGTTCATCCGGCCCGAGAATGAACCGGACTATCTGGCGCTGGTGGCCGGACTGCATCCATCGATTTGATTAGGCCGATTTGACGCTGGCATAGCGCGCGCCATCGTCCTCCGGTGTATGCTTTGCGAAAAGCTATGCCGGAGGAAATGATGACGAACACCAAACCCGGGCGGATGTCAGGCAAGACCGCCCTGATCACCGGCGCAGCGTCGGGCATCGGGCGCGCCACCGCCCGCCTGTTCGCCGCCGAAGGTGCGAGGCTGGCCCTGGCCGATCGCGACGAAGCAGGGCTGAGAACAACCGCCGAAGAATGCGGTGACGCCCTGGTCTTCAATCTCGACGTCACCGATGAGCGGCGCTGGCGGGTGGTGGTTGATGAAGCCGTGGCGGGTCTCGGCAAGCTCGACGCATTGGTCAACAGCGCCGGTATCGCCATCGTCGCCAATATCGAAGAGGCCACGCTCGACGATTGGCGTAAGGTCAACGCCGTCAATAGCGACGGCACTTTCCTTGGATGCCGCGAAGCCGTGCGCGTGATGAAAAGATCGGGCGGCTCGATCGTCAATCTCTCGTCGGTGGCCGGCATCATCGGCGATGCACAATCGGCCGCCTATTGCGCCAGCAAAGGCGCGGTGCGCCTCTTGACGAAATCGGTGGCGCTCTATTGCGCGCGCAAGGGCTACGGAATCCGCTGCAATTCGGTCCACCCGTCCTTTACCGCCACGCCAATGGTGGAAGCGGTAATCACGCGGTCGAAGGTACCGGACAAAGTGCGCGAGGGGCTCAACCGCGCGGCACCGATGGGACGCATCGGACGCCCCGAAGAAGTGGCCGCTGCAATCCTTTACCTTGCCAGCGACGAGTCATCCTTCACCACCGGCGTCGAGCTGATGGTGGATGGCGGCCTCACGGCTCAGTAGGGCCGGTTACGCGCCCGCCGGGTTCGGATTGCGCCACGCCCGTTCGAATGGGAGGCGCCATGCATTCGGCGCGACCAGCTGGTGGACCGATTTCGGCCCCCACGAGCCCGGCTCATAGAGCCGCACCGGCGGCGGCGCGTCGAGCAGCGGTTGCGACACTTCCCACAACCGCTCGATACCGTCGGCAGTGGTGAACAGCGTGTGGTCGCCGCGCATCGCATCGAGGATCAGGCGCTCATAGGCTTCCAGCACTTCACCGGCCATGCCGGTGTCACGCATCGCGAATTGCATGCTGAGCTTGTCGAGCCGCATGCCGGGGCCGGGCCGCTTGCCGTAGAACGACAGTGACACTTTCGCCGCGTCGGCCAAGTCAAAGGTGAGATGATCCGGCCCCTGCGCGCTGACACCCGATCCCGCAGGAAACATGCTCTTGGGCGGTTCACGGAACGCAATCGAGATGATGCGTTGGCCTTCCGCCAGGCGCTTGCCGGTGCGCAGGAAGAACGGCACGCCGGCCCAGCGCCAATTGTCGATCCAGCATTTGAGCGCGATGAACGTCTCGGTATCGGATTCGGGATCGACACCGGGCTCGCCGCGATAACCCGAGAATTGCCCCCGCACCACATTGTGCGGGTCGAGTGGCAGCATGCTGCGGAAGACTTTGTTCTTCTCTTCGCTGATCGGCTTGGGATCGAGCGAGGTCGGTGCTTCCATCGCCATAAAACCGAGAATCTGGAACAGGTGCGTGACCACCATGTCGCGATAGGCGCCGACGGTTTCATAGAAGGCCGCACGGGCGCCGATATCGAGCTTCTCGGGCACATCGATCTGCACATGATCGATGAAGTTGCGGTTCCAGATCGGCTCGAATAGACCGTTGGCGAAGCGGAAGGCGAGAATGTTCTGGGCCGGTTCCTTGCCGAGGAAGTGATCGATGCGGAAAATCTGATCTTCAGCGAAAACCTGATGCAGCTTCGCATTCAGCGAGACAGCGCTGGCGAGATCCACGCCGAACGGCTTCTCCATGATGATGCGTGAGCGCGCCACCAGCCCAGCGTCGCCCAGCATGCGCACGGCCTGCAGCGCCCCATTGGGCGGGACGCTCAGATAGTGCAGTCGCCAGCTTTCGCCGCCGAGATCCTGTTCGGCCTTGTAGACGAGCGCCTTCAGCGCGTCGGCGCCATCGTCCATCGGCATGTAGTCGAGATTCGCGGCAAAGGCTTCCCACTGAGCCTGATCCACTTTGCGCGTCGAGAAATCGGTAAGCGCCTGATGGGCGATCTTGCGGAACTCATCGGCGTTGATCTTGTCCAGCGAGACACCGATGACCTTGCAGCTCGGGATGAAGCCCGACGAGGCGAGATGGAACAACCCCGGCAACAATTTGCGCTTCGACAGATCGCCGGTGGCGCCGAACAGGACGACCACTTGCGGATATTGCGGACCAACTCCTGGCGGAATCTTTCTCACGGGACCCTTCCCTTCTGGCGATGCCCTAAATGGCGCGGCCCTAAATGGCCCAGATTGACGGTCGGACCCTAGAATTGGGCGGACATAGCGGTCTATCAATTCCAGGTTACACTGCCTAAGAAACGCCTAACAGGGCCAAATCATTCATATTTTGCCGCTTACTGGGGCAGCTTCCTTCGTTCGCGGGGCCGTGCTACAACCCGCCGCCATGAATTTTCTCGATTTCGAAAAGCCGATCGCCGAGCTCGAAGCGAAGATCGAGGAGCTGCGCCACCTCAGCAACTCCGACTCGATCAATATCGCCGAAGAGATCAACCGCCTGCAGGCGAAGGTCGATCGGCTGCTCAAGACAACTTATGCCAAGCTGACGCCGTGGCAGAAAACCCAGGTGGCGCGCCATCCCGACCGGCCGCACTTCAAGGACTACATCGCCAGACTGATCACCGAATACACGCCGCTGGCGGGCGATCGCGCCTTTGCCGACGATGCTGCGATCCAAGGTGGGCTGGGCCGTTTCCGCGGCCGTTCGATCATGGTGATCGGCCATGAGAAGGGCAACGACACCGAAACGCGCGTGAAGCACAATTTCGGCATGGCGCGGCCCGAAGGCTATCGCAAGGCGAAGCGCCTGATGCGCATGGCCGATCGTTTCGGTATCCCGGTGCTGACCCTCGTCGACACGGCCGGTGCTTATCCGGGCGTCGACGCTGAAGCGCGCGGCCAGGCCGAAGCCATCGCCCGTTCGATTGAGACCTGCCTCGACCTGCGCGTGCCGGTGATCTCGGCGATCATCGGCGAAGGCGGCTCGGGCGGCGCTATTGCCCTGGCCACGGCTAATACCGTGCTGATGCTCGAACATTCGATCTATTCGGTCATCAGCCCCGAAGGTTGCGCCTCGATTCTGTGGCGCACCGGCGAAGCGGAAGGCACCAAAACGGCCGCCGAAGCCCTGCGTTTGACCGCTCAAGATTTGCAACAGCTGGGCGTCATCGACGAGGTGGTGCCCGAACCCATGGGCGGGGCTCATCACAACCCCGAACTGACCATCACCTCGCTGGGCGAGCAGATCGCCAAAGCGCTGGATTCGTTGGTGATTCAGGAAGGCGGCGTGCTTCGCGCACGGCGTCGCGACAAGTTCGTCGCGATGGGAAAAATTGCCCTGAATTAAGTTTTTTTCCGCCCTATTCCTGCCTCATTGGACCCCTAACTTTCTCCTCACGAGGCGGTTCGAGGAACACCCGCCCTGCAACGCCCTCCCGGACTGTCCCCCCCACCTCCGGCGGCATGCAGAGCATCAAAGGTCTCCTCCCCGCCTAGGACCAGCGGACCTTGCGCCGCCTGGTTTTTGTAGACGGTTCGCATGTCGGCCCTTCTCACGCTTCCCCCAGCGTATCCCCAGGGAAGCCGACACCGCGAAACGCTTGGGTCCGACGAGCGGGACATCCAGGGTCCCCCCACCCCCAGTCCCCTCGTCGGACTCTTAAATTCCCCAAAATTGGAGGCCAAATAATCCACAGGCTATTGCCGTGCCGAGGGTTGGATATTTTTCCGGGCTGGACGCGCGCGGCGGCTTGCTGAAAGATATCCGTAACGGACGGCCTCACCGGGAGGCGCCATGGCGCATGTGGTACGTTTTCGGGAGGAACGGCGCGGGACCGCATCGACGGTCCATTTCGACCGTTCCGAATTGTTCCGCCTTCTCACGCTGTACAGCCAGCGTGTCGCCAATGGCGAGTGGCGGGATTATGCGATTGCCCAGCAACCGGGCTGTGTTGTCTTTGCCGTTTTCCGGCACACCCTTGATCGCCCCCTCTACACCATCACCAAGCGCAACGATCGTGGCGTCGGCTGGGAGGTTTCCAGCGGTCAGAAACGATTGTCCAAGGCTTCGTCGCTGGACGAGGCGCTGGCGGTCTTCGACAAGGCTCTGCGCCTGGTGACCCATTGATGGCCTCATCCATACGCGAGGGGCCATGCACGCACGGTGCATTGACGGCCTAGGTCCTGCCCTGTAAGCACTTCCGCACAGCCCGGGGTGGACATGGGCCTGCTCCCTTGTCGATGGGAGCGCGGGGTACCATTTGTGACAGTTGCGGGTAGAATAGGCGCGTAGGTCGAGACCGGCCTGCGCAGGTATAGAGATTGGAGTAGGAGGGGGTTGAATATGGACGATGGTGCAACCGCGCGGGCGCCGGCAACGGCCACACCGGCCTCTTTAAGCGGGCCGATGGGGTTCCTGCTGCGTCGCTTCTCGTCGCACTTCGCCAATGTGTCGATTCCCTTCGACGTGAAGCTGCCCGACGGCGCGATCGTCAATATCGGCAAGGGGACGCCGGCGTTCCATGTGACGGCCAATAACAAAGCCGGCCTGCGGGCTCTGGCCAGCCTCGACGAAGGCAAGTTCGGCGACGCCTATGTCCAGGGCGACCTCGACCTGGAAGGCGACCTGCTGGCGCCCTTCGCCATGCGCGGCACGATGAAGGACAACCACTTCATCACCTGGGCCTGGCGCTTCATTCAGCCGCTGCTGTTCGGCCAGGTACACACCAACAAGAAGGCGATCAGCGCCCATTACGACCTCGATCCGGGCCTGTTCGAGAGCTTCCTCGATCCGATCACCCCCTGCTACACTCAGGGCGTCTATCTCAACGATGACGAGACGCTGGACATCGCCACCACGCGCAAGTTCGAGTGGTGTTTCGAGAAGCTGGGCCTGAAGGCCGGCGACCGCATCCTCGAGATCGGTCCGGGCTGGGGCGCATGGTTCGAATACGCCTCCAAGCGCGGCGTAAAGTGCACCGGCATCACCATCTCGAAAGTGTCGAAGGAATATCTCGACGCCAAGGCCAAGCGGCTGGGCTTCGACTGGGAAATCCTGATGTCGGACCTGCTCGAATACAAGACCGACAAGCCCTATGACGCGATTGTGATCATGGGCGTGATCGAGCATCTGCCCAACTATCTCGCGGTGGCCGAGAAGTTCAAAACCCTGGTGAAGCCGGGCGGGAAGATCTTCCTCGACGGCAGCGCCACCGTCACCAAGTACGAGCTGTCCTCGTTCATGGTGAAGTACATCTATGCCGGCAACCACTCGTTCCTCGATCTCGGCGACTTCATCTCCCAGATCAGCAAGACGTCGCTGCGCGCCACCGAGATTTGGGACGACCGCCACAGCTACTTCCTGACCTTCCGCCAGTGGGCGCGCAACCTGGACGCCAACCGCGCGACCGTCGTCCAGAAATACGGCGATTTCAACTTTCGCCGCTTCCGCCTGTATCTATGGGGCGCGGCCTGGGAGTTCTGGGGCCGCAGCCTCGACTGCTACCGCCTGATCCTCGAGTCGCCTGCCGACATCGACCCGCGCGCGCCGCTGTAAGACGCGCCGGGCGGCTTAAAAGCAAAAGGGCGGCCCCATGGGCCGCCCTTTTTGTTTGTCCCGACCGCACGACCCAAACTCGTCATGGCCGGGCTTGTCCCGGCCATCCACGTCTTTCTATCCAAAGAAGAAGATCAACCACGAAGGCACGAAGGCGACAAAGAACACGAAGGAGAACTTATCCTTCGTGGCCTTCTCCACCTTCGTGCCTTCGTGGTGAGCCTTAAAGACGTGGATGCCCGGCACAAGGCCGGGCATGACGCACTTTATTCGACTGTAAGAGGCCGAAGCCGCTCGGCGGTCAGTGCGCCGCCGGCTTCTCTTGCAGGACCTGCAGCATCGCCTGAGCGACGGCCAGGGCCAGTTTGGCCTGGTCGCGGGCGAAGTCGTTGTCGGCGGCGGCCAGGGCCTTCTCGGCCTCGGCTGCGCGGGTGGCAATCTTACCGCTGTCGAGTTCGGCAACCGGCAGAGCCTCTTCGGCCAGCACGGTGCAGCGGTCCCCCGTCACCTCGGCAACGCCGCCGGCGACGAAGATACGGTTGATGACCTTACCACCCTCATAGATGTCGATGACGCCCGGCCGCACGGCTGAGATCAGCGGCGCATGCTGCGGCAGCGCGCCGAAGTCGCCCTCGGCGCCCGGCACCACGACCATCTCCACCGGCTGGGAAATCACCAGCTTGGCGGGTGAGACCAGCTCGAAAAGCAGCGTTTCGGCCATACCCTTGCTCGATCCTTAGGCGGCTTCCGCCGCCATCTTGCGCGCCTTTTCGAGCGCCTCTTCGATGGTGCCGACCATATAGAAAGAAGATTCTGGCAGGTGGTCGTATTCGCCGGCCACGATGCCCTTGAAGCCCTTAATGGTGTCTTCGATCGACACCAGCTTGCCCGGCGAACCGGTGAAGACTTCGGCCACATGGAACGGCTGCGACAGGAAGCGCTGGATCTTGCGGGCGCGGGCCACCGTCAGCCTGTCTTCTTCCGACAGTTCGTCCATGCCCAGGATCGCGATGATGTCCTGCAGCGACTTGTAGGTCTGCAAGATGCGCTGCACGTCGCGCGCGACCTTGTAGTGCTCTTCGCCGACGACGTTGGCGTCGAGAATGCGCGAGGTCGAGTCGAGCGGATCGACGGCCGGGTAGATGCCCAGCTCGGCGATCTGGCGGCTCAACACGGTGGTGGCGTCCAAGTGCGCGAACGAGGTGGCCGGCGCCGGGTCGGTCAAGTCGTCGGCGGGCACGTAGATGGCCTGCACCGAGGTGATCGAACCCTTCTTGGTCGAGGTGATGCGTTCCTGCAGCACGCCCATTTCGGTGGCCAGGGTGGGCTGATAACCCACGGCCGAAGGAATGCGGCCCAGCAGCGCCGACACTTCAGAGCCGGCCTGGGTGAAGCGGAAGATGTTATCGACGAACAGCAGCACGTCCTGGCCTTCTTCGTCGCGGAAGTATTCGGCGACGGTGAGGCCGGTCAGCGCGACACGGGCACGGGCGCCCGGGGGCTCGTTCATCTGGCCATACACCAGGGCCACTTTCGAGCCGTCGCCGTCCAGCTTGATAACGCCGGCGTCGATCATTTCCTTGTAGAGGTCGTTGCCTTCGCGGGTACGCTCGCCCACGCCGGCGAACACCGAGCAACCACCATGCGCCTTGGCGATGTTGTTGATCAGTTCCTGAATCAGCACGGTCTTGCCCACGCCGGCGCCGCCGAACAGGCCGATCTTGCCGCCCTTGGTGTAGGGGGTGAGCAGATCGATAACCTTAATGCCCGTGGTGAGCACTTCGATCTCGGTCGACTGCTCGGCGAATTCCGGCGCGCTGCGATGGATCGGCATCCTGGTGGCTGCGTTGACCGGACCGCGTTCATCGACCGGCTCGCCGATCACGTTGATGATGCGGCCGAGCGTGGCGGGACCAACCGGGACCGAGATCGGCGCGCCGGTATCGGTCACTTCCTGGCCGCGGGTCAGACCCTCGGTCGAGTCCATGGCGATGGTGCGGACTTCGTTCTCGCCCAGGTGCTGGGCGACTTCGAGCACCAGCGACTTGCCCTGGTTCTGGGTGGTCACGGCGGACAGAATGGCCGGCAGTTCCGCCTCGAAACGCACGTCGACGACGGCGCCCATGACCTGCGTGATCGTGCCGACATTGTTCTTCGTCATAGCGCCCTCGCTCCTTGACCTTCGCTCACAGCGCCTCGGCGCCGGAGATGATTTCGATGAGTTCCTTGGTGATCTGTGCCTGACGCGTACGGTTGATCTGGATCGTCAAGCGATTGATCATGTCACCGGCGTTGCGCGTCGCGTTGTCCATGGCGGTCATCTGCGCGCCCTGGAAGCTGGCATTGCTTTCGAGCAGCGCGCGGAAAATCTGCATCGATAGATTGCGTGGCAGCAGCACGGCCAGAATCTCGGCCTCGTCGGGCTCGAACTCGTAGACGGCGCCGCCCAGATCTTCGGCATTGGTATCGCTTTGCTGCAGCGGGAACGGCACCAGCTGACGGCGCGTCACGATCTGCGAGATGGCCGACTTGAAGCGGTTGTAGATGATTGTGGCGACGTCGAACTCGCCCTTGTCGAACATCTCGGCGACCTTGGTCGCGATCTGATTCGCCTCGCCGAATTCCACGCCGCGGCGGCCGATGCCTTCATAAGACTCGACGATCAGCGACGCATAGTCACGGCGCAGCATATCGCGCGCCTTGCGGCCAATCGTCAGAATCTTCACCTGCTTACCCTGGCCGCGCAGTTCCGCGACCAGCTGGCGCGCCGAACGCACCACCGAACTGTTGAACGCGCCCGAGAGGCCGCGGTCGGAGCTGCAGACGATGAGCAGATGGGTATCGGACTTACCGGTACCGCTGAGCATCTTATGTGCGCCGGGCTGGCCGCCCATGCTGCGCGCCAAAGCGCCCAGCATGCGTTCCATACGATCGGCATAAGGACGCGCGGCTTCCGCCGCCGCCTGGGCGCGACGCAGCTTCGCGGCGGCGACCATCTTCATCGCCGACGTGATCTTACGCGTCGAGGTGACGCTGTTCTTGCGTGTGCGGAGCGCCTTGAGGCTGGGCATCGGTCGGACCGGTTCCTATCAGGCGAACAACTTGCCGACCGCTTCGAGTGCGGCCTTCAGCTTGTCTTCGGTGGCCGGGCTGAGCGCCTTTTCAGTGACGATCGCCTGCAGAATTTCGGGGTACTTCGTCTTCAGCTCGGAGAGCAGCGACGCTTCGTACCGGCCGATATCAGCAATCGCCAGCTTGTCGAGGTAACCGCGCACGCCGGCATAGATCACCACGACCTGCTCTTCGGTCGACATCGGCTTGTATTGCGGCTGCTTCAGAAGCTCGGTCAGACGCGCACCGCGCGCCAGCAGGCGCTGGGTGGCGGGATCGAGGTCCGAGGCGAACTGCGAGAATGCGGCCATTTCGCGATACTGGGCGAGTTCCAGCTTGATCGAGCCGGCAACCTGCTTCATCGCCTTGATCTGCGCCGCCGAACCCACGCGCGACACCGACAGACCGACGTTTACCGCCGGGCGGATACCGCGATAGAAGAGTTCGGTTTCGAGGAAGATCTGGCCATCGGTGATCGAGATCACGTTGGTCGGAATATAGGCCGACACGTCGTTGGCCTGGGTTTCGATGACCGGCAGCGCGGTCAGCGAGCCCGCGCCATGGGCGTCGCTCATCTTCGCGGCGCGCTCGAGGAGGCGGCTGTGGAGATAGAACACGTCGCCCGGATAGGCTTCGCGGCCCGGCGGACGGCGCAGCAGCAGCGACATCTGACGATAGGCAACGGCCTGCTTCGACAGATCGTCATACATGATCAGAGCATGCATGCCGTTGTCGCGGAAGAATTCGCCCATCGCGCAACCGGCGTAGGGGGCGATGAACTGCATCGGGGCCGGCTCGGAAGCCGAAGCGGCAACGACGATCGAATATTCCATCGCGCCGTTGTCGGTAAGGGTCTTCACCAGCTGGGCGACGGTCGAGCGCTTCTGACCGACGGCGACGTACACGCAGTAGAGCTTCTGCTTTTCGTCGCCAGCCGCGTTCATGCGCTTCTGGTTGATGATGGTGTCGATCAGGATCGCGGTCTTGCCGGTCTGACGGTCACCGATGACCAGCTCGCGCTGGCCGCGGCCGACGGGGATCAGAGCGTCGATCGCCTTGAGGCCAGTCGACATCGGCTCGTGCACCGACTTGCGCGGAATAATGCCGGGCGCCTTGACGTCGACGCGGGAGCGCTTATCGGTCTTGATCGGGCCCTTGCCGTCGATCGGATTGCCGAGTGCATCGACTACGCGGCCGAGCAGTTCCTTACCAACCGGGACGTCCACGATAGCGCCGGTGCGCTTCACCGTGTCGCCTTCCTTAATCGTCCGGTCGTCGCCGAAGATCACGACGCCGACATTGTCGGATTCGAGATTCAGCGCCATCCCGCGGATGCCACCGGGGAATTCCACCATCTCGCCGGCCTGGACCTTATCGAGGCCGTAAATGCGGGCGATACCGTCGCCCACCGAAAGAACCTGACCAACCTCGGCGACTTCCGCCTCGGTGCCGAATTTGGAGATCTGCTCCTTAAGAATGGAGGAGATTTCAGCGGCACGGATTTCCATCAACCGATCCCTTTCATGGAGAGCGACAGACGCTGCAATTTCGTCTTGAGAGAACCATCGATCATGCGCGAGCCGACTTTGACGACAAGGCCGCCAATGAGGCTCGGATCGACAGTGGATTCGAGAGTCACCGCACGGCCCAGCGCCTTCTTCAAGGCGGCGGAAACGGCGGCGATTTGCGATTCAGCCAGCGGCGCGGCGGACGATACCTGCGCGGTCAACTCGCCGCGCTTGGCGGCCAGGAGCGCAAGGAAGGCGCCGACGGTGGCATCGAGTGCGAACAGGCGGCCGTTATGGATCAGCACGCCCATGAAATTCGCGGTCAGCTGCGAGAAGCCGGAGCGCTTGGCGATCTCTTCGATCGCCTTAAGGCGCTGTTTGCGGTCGATGACCGGGTTGGCAATCATGCGGCGGAGATCGGCGCTTTCGGCCAGCATCTTACGCAGATCGCGCAGATCGCCCGCGACCTTATCCAATTCGCCTTTTTCCTCGGCAAGCTCGAACAACGCGGCGGCGTAACGCTGTGCGATGCCACCCTTGTTTTCTGATGCCACGGAGATTCGCCTCTGCAGACCGTTCTGCAACCTGCCGGGAAGCCAGGAAGCTATTGATATTTAACAATATTCGGCATGACCGAAGACGCCGTCCCCGCGGCGCGGTGGTTAGGTACCATATCGCTAATAGGGTTGCAACACTCCGGGCCCGGCCGCCCTTTGCATAGGCCTATTCCGCCACGGGGGTCGGAGGCCGGTTTCAAACGCAACCGACCTCCAAAAATGCCGTCAGACGAAGCGATTAACCAGGTTTTCGAGGTATTCCTGCTGACCCGAGACCGGCTGCGGGTCGAGGCCCTTCTTCTCGACCACCGCGGCCAGATCGTCGAGCGAGCGCTTGCCGGCCAGGATCGCCTTACCGTCGGCCGATTTCCAGCTCGCATAGCGGGCCTTCACCGCCTTATCGAGCGTGCCGTCTTCGAGCATCGCCGCAGCGG
This sequence comes from Magnetospirillaceae bacterium, assembly GCA_036490215.1. Classification (GTDB taxonomy): domain Bacteria; phylum Pseudomonadota; class Alphaproteobacteria; order Rhodospirillales; family Magnetospirillaceae; genus JASHSH01. The sequence continues at coordinate 26,873 of DASXEH010000080.1, read as the reverse complement.
CGAGCAGGCCGCGTGCGCAGGAGTCCATGCCACCGATATGGCCGTAAATCAGATCGAGCGGATCGAGCGACTGGCGGCGGATCTTGGCGTCGAAGTTGGTGCCGCCGGTGGTGAAGCCGCCGTTCTTGAGGATGTGATAGTAGGGCAGCGCCACGTCGAGAATGTTGTTGGGGAACTGGTCTGTGTCCCAACCCGACTGCAGATCGTTCCGGTTCATATCGATCGAACCGAAGATGCCGGTGGCAAAGGCCACAGCGATCTCGTGCTCGAAAGTGTGGCCGGCGAGGAAGGCGTGACCGGCCTCGATGTTGACCTTGATTTCCTTTTCGAGCCCGTACTTCTTCAGGAAGCCATACACGGTGGCGCTGTCGAAGTCGTATTGATGCTTGGTCGGCTCCTGCGGCTTCGGCTCGATCAGGATCGTGCCCTTGAAACCGATCTTGTGCTTGTACTCGACCACCATGTTCATGAAGCGGCCGATCTGATCCATCTCATGGGCGAGATCGGTGTTGAGCAGTGTCTCGTAGCCTTCGCGGCCGCCCCACAGCACGTAGTTCTGGCCGCCCAGCATCTTGGTGACGTCGAGACAGTTCTTCACCTGCGCGGCGGCATAGGTGAAGATTTCGACATCCGGATTGGTGGCCGCGCCCGCCATATAGCGGCGGTTGGAGAACAGGTTGGCTGTGCCCCAGAGCAGGCGCGTCTTCGACTTTTCCATCTTCTTCGCGAAGATGTCGGCGATCAGGCGCACATTCTTGTTCGACTCGGCCAGCGAGTTGCCTTCCGGCGCGATATCGCGGTCATGGAAGGTGAAGAAGGGAATGCCCAGCGCATCGAACATCTCGAAAGCAACATCGGCCTTCAGCTTGGCTTCGCCCAGCGCGTCGCCGGTATCGAACCACGGGCGGATCAGCGTGCTGCCGCCGAACGGATCGCCACCGCCCCAACAGAAAGTATGCCAATAGCAAACCGCCATGCGCAGCTGCTCGGAGAGCTTCTTGCCCATCACTTTCTTGTTGGGATCGTACCAACGGAAGGCCAGCGGGTTCTTGCTGTTCGGGCCTTCGTAGCGGATCGGCTTGTCGAGGCCGAAAAACGACTCCGACTTCTTCGATCGGCTGGCGCCTTTGACTTTGAGGGCTTTGCTCATGGCTTCATCAACTCCTTAACGGACGGATAGAGCGCGCGATAGCGCGCATAGGACTCGGCATAGCGGGAAACGAGTTTGGGATCGGGCTCGACCGAAGCGGCAAACGGCGGCGGCGTCATGTATTGCAGCGCATCGCCACCCAGCGCTGCCGCCTGCCCAAGACGCGCTGCGCCAAAGGCCGCGCCGAAATCGCCGTCCTTGGGCAGATCGAGCGGGCGATCGAGCACGTTAGCTAGGATTTGCAGCCACAGGCGCGAATTGGCGCCGCCACCCACCGCTGCCGCACGCGCGAAATCGGTGCCGGCATCGTGCAGCACGCGCAGACAATCGCGGAAGGCATAGGCGACGCCTTCGAGCACCGCCTGCGTCATCATATTGCGATCGGTCTCGTGACCGATGCCAAAGAATACGCCGCGCGCCGCTGGGTTGTTGATCGGCGTGCGCTCGCCCGAGAGATACGGCAAGAAGATCAGCGACGATGGACCCGCAACCGAATCGCCCACGGCCTTGGTGAGATCGGGTGCGGAGATGCCAAGCACGCGCGACAGCCAGTTGAGGCTGTCGGTCGCCGACAGAATCACGCCCATCTGATGCCAGATATTCGGTACCGCATGGCAGAAGGCATGCACCGCACCTTCGGTGTTGGGCGAGAACTTCGCATTGGACACGAACAGCACACCCGAGGTGCCGAGCGAAGCGAATGCCGCACCCGGCTTCACCGCGCCGATGCCGCAGGCCGAAGCAGCGTTGTCGCCACCGCCACCGGCCACCACCGGCGCTTTGGCCATGCCCCAACGTTGGACGAGATCGGCCTTCAGCGTGCCCGATACGGCCGAACCTTCGACCAGCTTCGGCATATGCGCACGTGTCAGATGAGTCGCGGCGAGCAGCGCGTCAGACCAATCGCGATTGCCGACATCGAGCCAGTAGGTGCCCGCAGCGTCAGACATGTCGGAGGCGTATTCGCCGGTCAGCAGCAGGCGCACATAGTCTTTCGGCAGCAGAACCTTGCGCACCGCGTCGAAGATCTTCGGCTCGTGCTTCTTCACCCACAGCAGCTTCGGTGCGGTGAAACCGGCCATGGCGATATTGCCGGCGATCTTGCGCGCGTCTTTGCAGGCCGCTTCGATCTCGGCGCATTCGGCCGAGGAGCGCCCGTCGTTCCAGAGAATGGCGGGACGCAGCACCTTGTCGGTGCCATCGAGTAAGGTCGCGCCATGCATCTGACCCGAAAGGCCGATACCAGCCACCTGAGCCATCGCGGTTTTGTGCTTCGCCGCCAATTCGTCGAGCGTGGCCGTGACCGCACGCCACCAATCGGCCGGGTCCTGTTCGGACCAGCCGGGATGTGGACGCGACACCGCGACAGGCGCGCTGGCCGTGCCGATGAGAGTCTGACGGTCGTCGATCAGGACCGACTTGACCGATGTGGTTCCGATATCAATGCCGAGAAACATCCGGCCGCTTCCTCGTACCCGCTCCCACGGGAGCGCTTATTTGCATATTTGCGCCGGCGCACATCATGGTTTTCGAGCCCGCCCGGAGCAAGGAGAAACGGCAACGAAAATTGCGATGGAATCGCGGATTTCCTTCGGCCACAGCCTGACCCGCGCCTGATCCGGCCTGTGCTGGCTGCGCCAAATTATTTCGGATGCCGCTTATCGATCAGGGTCGTAGGCATCGCCCAAAGCGTCGAGCAGCGGCTTCACCATCTCGCGATAGGGCCGCCACCGCTCGCCGGCGGTGCGATAGATGGGTTGGCGTACCTGAACGGCGCTCGCGGTGCGCACCGGCCGCTTGGTCTTGTCGAAGGCCAGACAGGACTCGGCCCAAGGCAAACCACAGTGATCAACGATGCGCCGCGCCTGGGTTTCGAGATCGGCGATCACATCGTCGTAGCGCACATCGATCATCATCCCGGCCGGCAATACCGCACGCCAATGATCCATCAGCTTGAGATAGCCGCGATAGTAGCGCCCGAGCTCGGCGAGATCGTAGGTGAACTCCTGGTGCCGCGCGAAATACTTCGAGAAGCATGAGAGGCAGGTCTCGACCGGATCGCGCACCAAATTGATGATGCGCGCATTGGGCATGATCAACGCGATTAGGCCAAGATATCGAAAATTCCACGGCATCTTGTCGGTGACGCGCAACGAGGCCGGCCGCGTCCGCTCGACGGCGCGAATATAGGCCAAGCCCGCCCTGGCCAGCGCCGCAATATCCATAGTGGGAACAATCTCTGGAAATTTGGCCGCGCCATCGCCGAGATCGCGCACGACCGTGTCGAGATCGTAGCGCTCGCCGCCGGCAACCACCGCGGGATGGCTGGCCAGAATTTGTTCGATCAACGTGGTGCCCGAGCGCGGCATGCCGACGATGAAGATGGGCCGGTCGGTCGGATAGCCGAACCCGCCCAGCCGGTCGATCAAGCCGCGATCGAAAACCGTGGCGATGCGGTCCAGCTCGCCCAGCACCTCGGCTTCGTTGTAGTCGATGCGGCTGCGCTTCAGCGTGTTGCCCTTGAGCAGATGATCGAATGACGCGGCGTGATTGCCGAGATCGTCATAGGCTTTGCCCAGCGCGAAGTGCAGCAGCATCCGATCGTCGGCATGATCGAGCGGCTCGCCACCGGCCAACAGGAATTCCATCGCCGGAATCTGCGCATCGCCTGCCTCAAATTTCTTGGCGCCTGCGAGACCATAGTGGAACGTGCCGCGCCGCGGCGCCAATATGATGGCGAGCGTGAAGGATTGCCTGGCCTGTTCGAACTCACCGAGTTCCAGCAGCAGGTTGGCGACATTGTTGTAAGGCTCGGCCAAGGTCGGCTGTAGCGCGATCGCGCGCCGGAAATGAACCAGCGCGTCAGCGTAGCGTTCGAGCCCATGCAGGGCCACGGCGAGATTGCCATGAGCGCTCGGATTGTCCGGTACCAGGGTCTGGTAGCGTTCGAAATGCGCTACCGCCTCGGCATTGTCGCCCTTATCGAGGGCCCTCAAGCCGAGATCGAATTCCTCTTCCGCGCTGACAGACGTTTGATCGACCGATGTCGTCACATCGATGTCCTGCATACTCACCCTTACGGATAGAGCAGTAACGCTGCGTGGCTATTTCCTAGGCATTGTTTTGTGTAACGCTTGGTTGCGCCACACGCTCAAAAGAAAGAATAGGGATCGACATCCACTTGTATTCGCACGGCGCCTAGCGTCTTCACCGAAGCCAGCCACGGGCGCAACAGGTCCTGGAGATTGATCCGCCGTTCCGTTTTCAGCAGCAGCCGGCGCCGGTGCCGGCCGCGCAGGAAATGCAATGGCGCGGGCGCAGGCCCCAGCACATCGATCCCCTCGCCTTTGGGCGCGCGGCGCGCAAGCTGCGCGGCCGCGCCGTCGACCTGTGCGGCATCGGGCCCCGAGACGATCAGCGCCGCCAGCCGTCCGAAGGGCGGCATGCCGGCCGAACGGCGCTCATTGGCTTCAGTCGTATAAAAGCGCTGCGCATCGCCGGATGCCAGCGCGCCCATCACCGGGTGCTCGGGCTGGAAGGTCTGTAGCATCACCCGGCCCGGATGGGCGGCACGGCCGGCGCGGCCCGCCACCTGGGTCAGAAGCTGGAAAGTGCGTTCGCCGGCGCGCAGATCGCCGCCGCCAAGGCCAAGATCGGCATCGACCACGCCGACCAAGGTCAGCATCGGAAAGTGATGGCCTTTGGCGACCACCTGGGTGCCGACCAACAGATCAATCTCGTGCCGCGCCATCTGCGCCACGAGTCGCGCGGCAGCGTCCGGGCCCGTGAGCGTATCGCTGGCCATCACGGCAAGGCGGGCCTCTGGGAAGCGCTGCGCCGCTTCCTCCGCCACGCGTTCGACACCCGGACCACAGGGCACCATCTGCTCCTCGGACCCGCAGGACGGACAGGCCTTGGGCAATACCGACACCAGACCGCAGTGATGACATTGCAGCCGCCCCTGCTGGCGATGCTCGACCAGCCAGGCGGTGCAGTTCGGGCATTGCAGGCGGTGGCCGCAGGTGCGGCACAGGGTCAGCGGCGCATAGCCGCGGCGATTGAGAAACAGCAACGCCTGTTCGCCGGCATCGAGTGCCTTCTGCACGGCTTCGACCAAAGGCGGCGCGAGCCAGCTGCGTCGCGCCGGCGGCGTCCGGCGCAGATCGATCAGGCCGACATCAGGCAGCGGCGCGCCGCCATGGCGCGCCGGCAAATGCAGCAGGCGATACCGCCCTGCCTGCGCATTGGCCAGCGTCTCCAATGACGGCGTCGCCGAGGCGAGCACGGCCGGGAAACCGCCGAGCCGCGCGCGCACCACCGCCATGTCGCGGGCGTGATAGGCGACGCCCTCTTCCTGTTTATAGGACGCGTCATGTTCTTCATCGACAACGATCAAGCCGAGATCGGGGAATGGCAGAAACAACGCCGACCGCGCGCCGACCACCACGCGGGCACGGCCGGCGGCAACGTCACGCCAGACATCGCGCCGCCGCGCCTGGGTGAGATCGGAATGCCAGGCCACCGGCGCGACACCGAAGCGTTGCGCGAACCGGTCGAGCCACTGCGCCGAGAGCGCGATTTCGGGCAGCAGGACCAATGCCTGTTTGCCTTGGGCCAGCGCTTCGGCCACCGCCTCGAAATAGACCTCGGTCTTGCCCGAGCCGGTGACGCCTTCGAGCAGGGCTACGGCAAAACCAGTGCTGACCATCGTGCGCAGCTCGGCACCGATCTTGGCTTGGTCCTCAGAGAAGTCGGGCCCAGGACGGCGCCAGTCCGGCTCGCCAGGCGACGTCGTAGCCGCGGGCCGCGCAACCATTTCCAACGCACCAGCCTGAGCCAGGCCTTTGATCACCGAAACCCCGACGCCGGCAACCCGCGCGAGTTCGGTGGCAGGCAGCGGCGCCCAAGCGGCCTCGATCACGCGTTGGCGTGGCGCGGTCAGCCGCAGATCGTCGGGAAGTTTCTTCTTCGCCACATAAGCCGGCGGCGGCGCGACGGGCGGCTGCAGCGCATCGGGCACGCTCATCGCCATCTTCAGCACAGCGCCCGGTGCGGCCAGCGTGTAGCCGGCAACCCAGTCGACGAAACGGCGTGAAACATCGGGCAGCGGCAGCACGTCGAGCCGCTCGGTCACATCCTTCAGTTTGGCGGGATCGACGTCATCGGTGGCCGGTCCCCACAGCACGCCGATCGCGCTGCGCCGCCCCAACGGCACACGCAGGAAGTCACCCTCGCCCGCTTCGATGCCCGGGCCCAGGCGATAGTCATACGCGCCGGCCAAGGGCAACGGCAGCAGCACGGCAACCCGGTCGCCCTCGCGATAGCGGCACAGGCTTGTCTCTGTGGTTGAAGCGGAAGACATCGGCTACACTTTAGCGGCACGAGCGGCGTTGCGCAGCCGTCTCAGCGGACAAGAAGGCAAACGGGCAGGCACAGTGGCCGGACAGCCGATCTTCTTCAAGGGCGATGCGGGCCTCAAAGCGGTCGTGGAGCGCTGGCGAGCTTGGCTGACCGACGAGCGCCGCGCGTCGATCCACACGATCGATGGCTATTGCCGCGATCTGGCCGCCTTCCTCGATCATCTCTTCGATCACCTCGGCACCGAACCCAGCATTGACGCGCTGGGCGCGCTGAAGCCGTCCGACTTCCGCAGCTTCCTCGCGCGGCGGGCCGGTGACGGCGTGGCCCGCACCAGCCAGGCGCGCGCGATGTCATCCCTGCGCAGCTTCTTCCGCTTCCTCGACCGTAACGACATCACCCACAACGCGGCGCTGGCGGCCGTACGCACACCCAAGCCGCCGCGCTCGGTGCCCAAACCGCTCGCCGCCGACGAAGCGCTCGATGTGCTAAGCGCCGCCGGAGAGATGCAGACCGAACCCTGGCAGGCGGCACGCGATGTGGCGCTGATGAGCCTGCTCTATGGCTGTGGCTTGCGTTTGGGCGAGGCGCTGTCGCTCACCCGCCGTCAGACGCCACGCGGCGAGGCGATGACCATCACCGGCAAAGGCCGCAAGCAACGACTGGTGCCGCTTCTGCCCGCCGTGGTGGATGCCGTGCAGGCCTATGTGAAGCAATGCCCGCATCATCCGGGGCTCGATGGACCGCTGTTCGTTGGCGCGCGTGGCAAAGCGCTCAATCCTGGCGTGGTGCAGCGGCAGATGCGATTGCTGCGCGCGCGTTTGGGGCTGGCCGAGACCGCCACGCCGCATGCGCTGCGCCACAGCTTCGCGACCCATCTGCTGGCGGGCGGCGGTGATCTGCGGACGATTCAGGAATTGTTGGGTCACGCTTCGCTGAGCACAACCCAACGCTACACCGAGGTCGATGCGGCACAGCTTGGTCGCATCTACGACCAGGCCCATCCGCGTGCGAAAGTGACGGGACGATAGTCCCACCCGCCTACAAAACCCGTCATGCCCGGACTTGATCCGGGCATCCACGTCTTTAACTCGACAAGGAGAAGGCGTGGATGGCCGGGTCGAGCCCGGCCATGACGAATACGGGAAACGAGGAACGTGTAGCGCCCCTTTTCCTCAGCCGCGCTCGATCGTGACCTGATTCGGATAGAAGGCGACGTGTTCCTTGATCGCCGTCATCGCCGGATAGGGCGCCTCGTAGGACCACACCGCGCCCTTTACGCGCTCCTCACCCGCGACCAGATCGAAATAGCTGGCCTCGCCCTTATACGGGCAATAGGTGTGGTCGGGGTTCTTCGCATAGTGATCGAGCTTGATGTCGCCGCGCGGAATGTAGAGCACCGCCGGATAGGTCGATTCCTTGAGCTCGAGCGCGTTGCGCGTATCGGCCACCACTTCGCCCTTGAAGCGAACGACAACGTGGTCCGCGATTGGCGTCACGGTGATGGGATGATCGGGGCCCGGCGTCTTCATGGTGGAATTCCTTTCGACGGGAACGTCGGCCATATCAGGCCGGCGCGGTCACCGATCAGATATGGATACTGAGTCCGGCGACGCCAAGGGCCGCTTCCTTCACGGCCTCGGACAGCGACGGATGGGCATGGCAGGAGCGTGCGATGTCCTCGGCGGCAGTGGCGAATTCAACGCCGATCACCACCTCGGCCAGCAGATCGCCGGCCTGCGGCCCGATGATATGGCAACCGATCACGCGATCGGTCTTGGCATCGGCCAGTATCTTCACGAAGCCTTCGGTGTCGCCGTTGGCGCGCGCGCGACCATTGGCCGTGAACGGGAACTTGCCGACCTTGTAAGCAACGCCCTCAGCCTTCAGCTGCTCCTCGGTCTTGCCGAGATTGGCAACCTCGGGCCAAGTGTAGACCACGCCGGGGATCGCATCGTAGTTCACATGGCCCGCCTGGCCGGCGATCAACTCAGCGGCCGCATAGCCCTCGTCCTCGGCCTTGTGTGCCAGCATCAGCCCACCGATGACGTCGCCGATCGCGTAGATGCCCGGAATTTTTGTCTGGAAATGCTTGTCGACGACGACGAAGCCGCGCTTGTCGAGTTCGACACCCACTTCCTTAAGACCAAGGCCTTCGGTGTAGGGCCGACGGCCGATGGCGACCAGCACCACATCGGCTTTGATCTCCTGCGCTGCGCCGCCCTTGGCGGGCTCGACCGTCAGCGCCACGTCCTTACCCGGTTTGGCCGCGGTGACCTTGGTGCCGAGCATGAATTTCATACCCTGCTTTTCAAGGATACGTTGCGCCTGTTTCGAGATTTCGCCGTCATGCTGCGGCAAGGCGCGATCGAGAAATTCGATCACGGTGACTTCGGCGCCGAGGCGGCGCCAAACCGAGCCGAGTTCGAGGCCGATCACGCCGGCGCCGATCACCACCAGATGCTTGGGCACCGCCGGGAGGTCGAGCGCGCCGGTCGAGGTGACAATCTGCTTCTCATCGATGGTCACGCCCGGCAGCGGTGTCGAATCCGAGCCGGTGGCGATGATGATGGTCTTGGTGGTAATCGATTTCGCGTCTTTGCCGCTGATCTCGACTTTGCCGGGTGCGGTGATCTTGCCGGCGCCCAGCAGGCGCGTGATCTTGTTCTTCTTCATCAGGAAGTCGAGGCCATCGGTATTGGCCTTCACCACCTTGACCTTGCGCGACTGCATCTCGCCGAGATCGAGTTCGACCTTGCCGATCTTGATCCCATGCGGGCCGAGATGGTTCTTCGCCTCGTCATAGAGATGGGACGACTGCAGCAACGCTTTCGAGGGAATGCATCCGACATTGACGCAGGTGCCCCCCAGGGTCGTGCCCTTCTCGACCACGGCCGTGCGCTGACCGAGCTGCGCGGCGCGGATCGCGGCGACGTAGCCGCCGGGGCCGCCACCAATGACGACGACGTCGAAATCCGTATCGGCCATCTGCGCCTCACATATCGACCAGAAGGCGCTGCGGATCCTCGATACATTCCTTCACGCGCACCAGGAACGAGACCGCCTCGCGGCCATCGACGACGCGGTGATCATAGCTGAGCGCCACATACATCATCGGCCGCGCTTCGATCTTGCCGTCGGGCATGACCATCGGGCGCATCTGGGTTTTGTGCATGCCGAGAATGCCCGACTGCGGCGGGTTCAGGATCGGCGTGCTCATCAGCGAGCCATAGACGCCGCCATTGGTGATGGTGAAAGTGCCGCCGGTCATCTCGTCGATGGTCAGCTTGCCTTCGCGCGCCTTCTTGCCGAACGCGCCAATGGCCTTTTCGATGTCGCCAAAGGAGAGCTTGTCGGCTTCGCGCACCACCGGCACGACCAGGCCAGCCTCGGTCCCAACGGCTACGCCGATGTCGTAGAAGTTCTTGTAGACCAAATCGTCGCCGTCGATCTCGCCATTGACCGCCGGCCAATCCTTGAGCGCCGCGACGCAAGCCTTCACGAAGAACGACATGAAGCCCAGCTTCACGCCATGCTTCTTCTCGAAGCCGTCCTTGAACTGATTGCGCAGCGCCATGACATGCGTCATGTCCACCTCGTTGAAGGTGGTGAGCATGGCGGCCGTGTTCTGCGCCTCTTTCAGACGTTCGGCGATACGCTTGCGTAGGCGCGTCATGCGCACGCGGACTTCGCGCGCATCAGGCGCACGCGGCGCGGACGGTGCAGCGGGGCGTGCGGCAGGCGCCGGTGCCGAAGTGGCGGAGAGGGCGTCGCCCTTGGTGATGCGACCATCCTTGCCGGTACCCGCGATCGAGCCGGCATCGAGACCTTTTTCGGTGATGATCTTGGCGGCCGAGGGCGCGGTGCCGGCCGGAATGGCGGAAGCCGCGGGCGCCGGAGTGGCGGCGGGCTTGGCGGCTGGGGCAGCAGCCGGCGCAGGCGCAGCGGCAGCGGGCTTCTTCGCCGGGGCAGCCCCCTTGCCTTCGCCGATCGCGCCGAGGACCGCACCGACATTCACGGTCGCGCCAGCGGCGACGGTGATATCCGACAGCGTGCCGGCCGAAGGTGCATGGACCTCAACCGTGACCTTGTCGGTCTCGAGTTCGAGCAACGGCTCGTCAGCAGCGACAGCGTCGCCCACCTGCTTGAACCACTTGGCGACGGTGGCCTCGGTGACCGATTCGCCCAATTCGGGCACTACGATCTCGACGCTCATTTTTCCTTCTCCATCTGCCAATCGGTTCGTTTATTTCGCGGCGATATGCATTTCGCCGAGTTTGGTCGCGCGGCGGAACGGCTGACGCAACTCGGCCAGCGGCGCAGTTAGCGCGTTGTTGACCAGTTCGATCTGTTCTACGTCGTGATGATGATGATCGCCGGTAGCCGCCGCGGCACTCGGGATACGGCCACAATACATGGCTTGGCGCTGCTTGCGATTCAGTTCTTCGAGAATGAAGTTGAAGCGCGGCATGACAAAGGTCCAGGCACCCATATTCCCCGGCTCTTCCTGGCACCAGACGATTTCGGCGTTGGAATAGCGGCGGATTTGGCTGGCAATCGTTTCCTTCGGCCAAGGATAGAGCTGCTCGACGCGCACAAGAGCAACGTCCTTGATGTTGCGCTTGGTCCGCTCTTCGAGCAGGTCGTAATAGACCTTGCCCGAGCAGAAGACGATGCGGCGGACCTTGTCGTCAGCCACCAGTGGCGCGTAATCGAACAGCACGCGATAGAAACGCGACTGCGGCCCAAAATCCTCGAGCGCGCTGACGCAGAGCTTATGGCGCAGCAGCGACTTCGGCGTCATCACCACCAGCGGCTTGCGGAAATTGCGGCACACCTGGCGGCGCAGTGCATGGAAGTAATTGGCCGGCGTCGTGAAGTTGCAGACCTGCCAATTGTCTTCGGCGCAAGATTGCAGATAGCGCTCGAAACGCGCGGAACTGTGTTCGGCGCCCTGGCCTTCGTACCCATGTGGCGCCAGCATCACAAGGCCCGACATACGCAGCCACCGGGTCTCGCCGGCCGCGAGGAAGCAATCGATCATGACCTGCGCGCCATTGACGAAATCGCCGAACTGCGCTTCCCAGACCGTCAACCCGCTCGGCTCGGCCAGCGAGTAACCGTACTCGTAGCCCAACACGCCTGCCTCGGAGAGCAGCGAGTCGATAACCTCATAGTTCGCTTGTCCCGCGCGGATGCTGTTGAGCGGGACGTAGCGGCTTTCGTCTTCCTGATCGATCAGCACCGAGTGACGCTGTGAGAAGGTGCCGCGGCCCGAATCTTGACCCGACAGACGCACCGGCGTGCCTTCGACGGCGAGCGTGCCGAAGGCCAGAGCCTCGGCTGTCGCCCAATCGACTCCTTGGCCGGTCTCGAACATCTTTTTCTTGGCTTCAAGCTGGCGCGCGATCTTCGGATTGAGATGAAACCCATCGGGTATGCGCGACAACGCAGCGCCGACTTCCTTCAGCGCATCGACGGCAACGCCGGTACGCTCATCGCGCATCTCTTCTTCTTCGTGCAGCGCGCCGAGACCGGCCCACTTGCCTTCCAGCCAATCGGCCTTATTGACCTTGAACGACTTGGCGGCCTGGAAATCCGCCTCCAGCGTCGCCTGGAAATCGGCGTAGAGCTTATCGGCTTGTTCTTGCGTTACGACGCCATCGCTCACCAGCTTCTGCGCATAAAGCTGACGCGTGGTCTGCAGGCTGCCGATCTTCTTGTACATCAGCGGCTGGGTGAAGGCCGGCTCGTCACTTTCGTTATGGCCATGGCGGCGGTAACACACCATGTCGATCACCACGTCGTGCTTGAACTCCTGGCGGAACTCGGTGGCAACGCGCGCCACATGCACGACCGCTTCCGGATCGTCGGCGTTCACATGGAAGATCGGCGCCTGCACCATTTTGGCGACGTCGGTGCAGTACGGGCCCGAGCGCGAATAGCGCGGCGAGGTGGTGAAACCGATCTGGTTATTGACGATGAAATGGATCGTGCCGCCGGTGGTATAGCCCTCGAGCTGGCTCATGGCGAAACACTCGGCCACGATGCCCTGGCCGGCGAAGGCCGCGTCACCATGGATGATCAGCGCCATCGCTTGGGTGCGGTCGGTGTTCTTCAGCTGCGACTGCTTGGCGCGCACCTTGCCGAGCACAACCGGATCGACGACTTCCAGATGCGATGGATTGGCGGTCAGCGATAGATGGACGACATTGCCGTCGAAGTCGCGATCGGCCGAAGTGCCGAGATGGTACTTCACGTCGCCCGAACCCTGGACGTCTTCGGGCTGCGACGAGTTGCCCTGGAATTCCGAGAAGAGCGCCGCGAAGGGCTTCTTCATGAAGTTGGTCAGCACATTGAGACGGCCGCGATGGGCCATGCCGAGCACGACCTCCTTCAAGCCGAGCTGACTGCCGCGCTTGAGTATCTGCTCCAGCGCGGGGATCAGCGTCTCACCACCATCGAGGCCGAAGCGCTTGGTGCCCGTGTATTTGACCTGGAGGAAACGCTCGAGGCCTTCGGCCTCGATCAGGCGTTCCAGGATCGCGAGCTTGCCGCGCTCCGAGAACTGCGTCTGGTTGTGTTCCGATTCGATGCGCTTTTGAATCCAGCCCTTCTGATCCGGGTCCTGGATGTGGCTGAACTCGACACCGACCGTGCCGCAATAGGTGGCCCGGAGGATCTGATCGATTTGGCGCAAGGTCGCGCTTTCGAGACCCAGCACATGATCGATGAAGATCGGGCGGTCGAGATCGGCATCGGTGAAGCCGAAGAACTTGTAGTCGAGCTCGGGTGCGACGGGGCGCTTGGCCAGCTTCAACGGATCGAGATCGGCTTGGAGATGGCCACGCGCGCGATAGGCACGCACCAGCATCAACGCGCGAACCGAATCGGTGGTGGCGCGGCGCAATTCGTCGACCGAAACGCCGACGGCGGGCGCGGCGCCCTTCTTGGCAGCCGGGGTCGGGGCCGCCTCTTCCTTCGCGCCGATGATCTGAGCGCCATTCTTACCCCAGGGCGCGCCTTTCAGCTCGGCCAGAACCGACCGGCCGTCATCGCCCAGACTGACGAAGAAATCGGCCCAAGAGGGATCGACCGAACCCGGATCAGCCACGTAACGCGCGTAGAGTTCGGAAACGTAGATCGCGTTGCCGCCGGAAAGGATAGAAGCCTGATTCTGTTGCATATTCGACCGCGGGCGGGGCTCGTCGCCCCGTCTACTCCCTGGTTGCCCAGTCTCTCGCGCCGGCACTGACGCGGGCGCTCGACCCTGCGGGGACTAACCCCGCAGGACCTTTAACATAGTGCTGCCAAGCGATGCGGGCGAGTCGACCACATGGATACCCGCGCTCTTCATGGCTTCGATCTTGTCGCCGGCGCCACCCTTACCGCCGGAAATGATAGCGCCCGCATGGCCCATGCGGCGGCCCGGCGGCGCGGTCAACCCAGCTATGAATCCGACAACCGGCTTCTTCACCTTGCTGTGCTTGATCAGATCGGCGGCGTCTTCCTCGGCGCTGCCGCCGATTTCGCCGATCATCACCATCGCCTTGGTTTCCGGATCGCCGAGGAACAGTTCCAGCACATCGACGAAATTGGTGCCGTTGATCGGATCGCCGCCGATGCCGACGCAGGTGGTCTGACCGAGGCCGGCAGCGGTGGTTTGCGCCACCGCTTCGTAGGTCAGCGTGCCCGAGCGCGAGACGATGCCGATCGAACCCTTGGCGTGGATGTGGCCCGGCATAATGCCGATCTTGCATTCGCCCGAGGTGATCACGCCGGGGCAGTTCGGCCCGATCAGGCGCGTCTTCGAATTCTTCAGCGCCTGCTTCACCGGGATCATGTCGAGCACCGGGATGCCTTCGGTGATGCACACCACCAGCTCGATACCCGCATCGATCGCTTCGAGGATCGCGTCGGCAGCAAACGGCGGCGGCACATAGACGACCGAAGCGGTCGCGCCGGTCGCATTCTTGGCATCGGACACGGTGTTGAACACCGGCAGGTCGAGATGCTTGGTGCCGCCCTTACCGGGCGTCACGCCGCCGGCCATCTTGGTGCCATAAGCGATCGCCTGCTCGGAGTGGAAGGTACCCTGCGCGCCGGTGAAGCCCTGGCAGATGACCTTGGTGTCTTTATTGATGAGAATGGCCATCAGGTGGCCTCCTTCACGGCCTTGACCACCTTGGCGGCGGCATCCGCCAAATTATCGGCGGCGATGATGGGCAAGCCCGACTGGGCCATGATCTTCTTGCCGAGATCGACATTGGTGCCTTCGAGACGCACAACCAGCGGCACGTTCAAGCTCACCTCGCGCGCCGCAGCCACCACGCCTTCCGCGATCACGTCGCAGCGCATGATGCCGCCGAAGATGTTCACCAGGATGCCTTCGACATGCGGGTCCGAAAGGATCAGCTTGAACGCCGTGGTGACGCGCTCTTTGGTCGCGCCGCCGCCGACATCGAGGAAGTTGGCTGGCGAACCGCCATAGAGCTTGATGATGTCCATCGTCGCCATGGCCAGGCCCGCGCCGTTGACCATGCAGCCGATCGAACCATCGAGCTTGATGTAGTTGAGGCTGTGCCGCGCCGCTTCGAGCTCGGCCGGATCTTCTTCCGACTCGTCGCGTAGCTCGGCCACATCCTTGTGACGGAAGAGCGCGTTGTCGTCGAAGTTCATCTTGGCGTCGAGCGCGACCACATCGCCCGCGCCGGTGACGACGAGGGGATTGATCTCGACGATCGAGCAATCGAGCGCAATGAAAGCCTTGTACATCGCGGTGATGAAATTGACCGCAGCGCCGGCCTGCTTGCTGTCGAGGCCGAGCCCGAAGGCGAGCTTGCGGCCATGCCAGGGTTGAATGCCGGTGACCGGCTCGACGGTGACGCGTAGGATCTTTTCCGGCGTCTTGGCGGCGACTTCTTCGATTTCGGTGCCGCCCTCGGTCGAGGCCATGATCGTGACTTTGCTGGTGGCGCGATCGATCAGCATACCGAGATAAAGCTCGCGCTTAATGTCGCAGCCTTCCTCGATATAGATGCGCCGCACTTCCTTGCCGATCGCGCCGGTCTGCTTGGTCACCAACGTGTGACCCAGCATCGCCTGCGCGAAGCGCTTCACTTCATCGGTTGACTTGGCGAGGCGGACACCGCCGCCCTGGCCTTCGGCGCCCTTGAACTGGCCCTTGCCGCGGCCGCCCGCATGGATCTGGGATTTCACCACCCAGACCGGGCCGCCGAGATCTTCGGCGACATGTTCGGCTTCGGCCGGCGTATAGGCGACGCCACCACGGAGCACCTTCACCCCGTAGCCCGCCAGCAGTTTCTTCGCTTGGTATTCGTGGATGTTCATCGGCGCCTCGTGGTTGCCGGCTTTATGATTGATCCGATGCTTATTTCGGCATCAGCTCCTTGGACTTCTCGATCAGGACGCGGACGGAGTCGACCGACGCGTTAAAGGCCTTCTGTTCATCGGCATCGAGTTTGATCTCGACGACCTTCTCGACACCGTTGGCGCCGATCACGACCGGCACGCCGACATAGATACCGTTTTGCCCGTAGGCGCCATCGACCCAGGCGGCGCAGGGCAGAACCCGGCGCTGGTCGAGGAGATAGCTTTCCGCCATCTGCACGCCGGCCGCAGCCGGCGCATAGAAAGCCGAGCCAGTCTTGAGCAGAGCGACGACTTCGGCACCGCCATCACGGGTGCGTTGAACGATCTTGTCGAGCTTCTCCTGCGTGGTCCAACCCATCTTGACCAGATCGGGGACCGGGATGCCGGCGACCGTCGAGTAGCGCAGCAGCGGCACCATCGTATCGCCATGGCCGCCGAGCACGAAGGCGGTGACGTCGGCGACCGACACGTTGAATTCCTGTGCGAGGAAGTAGCGGAAGCGCGCTGAATCGAGCACACCGGCCATGCCGACCACTTTGTTATGGGGCAGACCCGAGACTTCGCGCAGCACCCACACCATCGCATCGAGCGGGTTGGTGATGCAGATGACGAATGCGTTGGGCGCGTTCTTCTTGATGCCTTCGGCAACCTGCGAGATGACCTTGGCATTGATGCCGATCAGGTCGTCGCGGCTCATGCCGGGCTTGCGCGGCACACCGGCGGTAACGATCACCACATCGGCGCCGGCAATGGCCTCATACCCGTTGGTGCCGGCATAGGCGATGCTGACGCCCTCGATCGGGGTCGATTCGGCGATATCGAGGCTTTTGCCCTGGGGGATGCCTTCGACGATGTCGAACAGCACCACGTCACCAAGTTGCTTCAGGCCGATCAGATGGGCGAGCGTGCCGCCGATGTTGCCAGAGCCGACGAGCGCAATTTTCTTGCGAGCCATGGAAAGCGTCTCCCGGACGATACAGTTGCGGGTAGCGCCGCCCCGCCAGACCCGATTTTCAGGTTCAGCGGCGAGGCCCCCCTGGGCGGCTTTTAGGTACCCCGAATCGGGGTTCCCGGCAAGTACATAACCGCAGCGCAGCAAAGACTTAACGGTATGGCTGGAGCATACAAAATACCCCTTTAGGGCAAGTGCTGCTGACCCAAATAGACGGCGGATTGCATCTCCATGAGGCGACTCACCGTGCGCTTGAACTCGAAGGCCCCGTCCCCGGTCGGATAAAGCCCATCGGGTGGGGCGGCGGCCGAGCAGATGAAGTGGACGTTGTGCTCGTAAAGGGCGTCGATCAGGGTGACGAAGCGTTTGGCGGCGTCGCGCTCGTCAGGGCCGAGGAGCGGAATGCCGGACAGCATGACCGTGCGGTAGAGCGAGGCCAGCGCGAGGTAATCGGATGGGCCCAGCGCGGAGCGGCAAAGCTCATCGAAGGTGAACCAGACGATGCCGTCGCCCGTACGCGGCGCGTTGAGCTTACGGCCCAGCACATAGACCGTATCGGCCACTGGCGACTTGCCGTTGTTGAGCGAGAGGAATTGGCTTTTAAGCGTTGCCTCGGTAGTGGCCGAGGCCGGGCTGTAATAGACCGTCGCGTCGCGGTCGCGACCCATGCGGTAGTCGCGCTCAGCGGCCAGTTCCAACACGTCGAGCCGTTCCTTAATCAGCGCGATGAAGGGCGCGAAGCGATCGCGCTGCAGGCCGTCCTTATAGAGATCGTCGGGCGGGCGGTTCGAGGTGATCATCAGCACGATGCCATTCTCGAACAGGCCTTCGAACAAGCGGCCGAGGATCATCGCGTCGCCGATATCGGTCACCTGCAATTCGTCGAAACAGAGCAGCCAGTTCTCTTGCGCGATGTCGCGGGCCAAGCGCGGGATTGGATCGGCGTCTTTGACCGATTTATCCTGGCGCAGACCGTAGAGGCGCTGCTGCACATCGCGCATGAACTCGTGGAAATGGACGCGCTTCTTGCTGGTGACGGGTACAGAATCGAAGAACAGGTCCATCAGCATGGACTTGCCCTTGCCGACATCGCCGTAGAGATACAGGCCCTGCTTGCCGACGCCTTCCATGCCGCTGTCGTCGGCCATCCAGCCGAGCTGCCGGCTGCCGTGATTGCTGAAACCGAAACGACCGAGCCAGCCGCCCTGCCCTTGCGCCGGCTGATAACTCACGACCGCATTGGCCAGGCTTTCCAGCTTGGTGACCGCCATTGCCTGCACGGGATCGGGGTTGAGCGTCCCGTCCGTCAGCAGGGCGCGATAGGCGGCAAGCGGACCGCTCATGATCAGACCGTCCGCTTGACCGCCGCTAATCCGAGGCTCAGCCGTCCGTGGTGATGCGTGCGATCAGCGTCTTGAGCGTTTCCTCGGCCTTCGGATTGTCGACCTGGCAGGTGCCCGCCGCTTCGTGGCCACCGCCGCCGAACTCCAGCGCCAGCTCGCCGACATTGGTCTTCGACGAACGATCCAGGATCGACTTGCCGATGGCGAACACAGTGTTCTGCTTCTTCATGCCCCACATGACGTGCATCGAGATATTGCACTGGGGATAGAGGGCATAGATCATGAAGCGGTTGCCGACATAGACGGTCTCTTCCTCGCGCAGATCGAGGACGACCAGCTTCTTGTGCACTTTGCCGACGCGGCGCAGCTGTTCCTTGAACTTCTGATCCTGCTGGAAATAGAGCTCGACGCGTTCCTTGACGTCGGGCAACAGCAGGATCTGCTCGATCGTCAGCGTGCGGCAGGCGTCGATCAGTTCCATCATCAGCTGATAGTTCGACTTGGTGAATTCACGGAAACGGCCGAGACCGGTGCGCGCATCCATCACCATGTTGAGCAGCGACCAGTCCGACGGGAACATGATGTCTTCTTTGGTGAACTGGGCTGCGTCGCCGATATCCACCGCCTTCATCATGTCGTTCCACGATGCCGGGAACTTGGCGGCGCCGCCGTAATAGTCATAGACCACGCGCGCGGCCGAGGGCGCGTCGGGATGGATGACATGGTTGTCGTGCTTGCCGGTGCGCACCGTTTCCGACAGGTGGTGGTCAAAGGCCAAATGCACGCCCGGCACATAGGGCAGGTTGGTCGTGATGTCGCGCGTCGTCACCTCGACCTTGCCATCCTGCATGTCCTTGGGATGGACGAATTTGATATCGTCGATCAAGTCGATGTGCTTCAGCAGGACCGCGCAAACCAGACCGTCGAAGTCGCTGCGCGTAATCAGCCTATATTTTTCCGTGCTCATCCCCTGCTCCCGCTCCCCGGTGTGACGCCAGAGGATATTATGCCGGCTTCAGGCGAACAATCGTCAGATGGCCCTTTCGCTCGAATCCGGTCCGGGTTAGACAAACGGGACACATGACCACGACGCCGCGCACCCGCCGCCCTATCCGTTCGACGCTTTTGACCCTGGTTCTGGCCGGGACGGTGGCGAGCTGCGGTGGCGGCGACCCCTATGTGCTGAGCGACTACCGCCTGCATCAGCTCGGCAAGGTCGAGGTCTGTTATGACGACCACATGACCAGCATCGACCAGGCTCGGGTTTTGGCCGATGGGATATGTCAGCAGTACAGCCGCATGGCCAGTTTCGAACTCGCCCAGCGGGACCAGTGCAATTGGCGGACCCCGGATATCGCCCTGTTCTATTGCGTGGCCAAGCCGGGCGAAAAGCCACCGCCCCTGGTGCCGCAAAAGGCCCCCCTGCGCGGGGGATCGTAACTTTTTAATCGTCATGCCCGGCCTTGTGCCGGGCATCCACGTCTTGGCCTCGACAACAAGAAAGCCGTGGATCACCGGGACGACCCCGGTGATGACGCATCACAGTTGCGGCACTCTATCGGAACCTGTCGAACCCAAACTCGGCTGAACTCACCCGCGCCGCACCACCATCTTTTCCTTGATGCTGGCGATCGCCTTGGCCGGGTTGAGACCCTTGGGGCAGGCCGTCGTGCAATTCATGATCGTGTGGCAGCGATAGAGCCGGAATGGGTCATCGAGCGAATCGAGGCGTTCGCCCGCGGCCTCATCGCGCGAGTCATGGACCCAGCGCGCCGCCTGGAGCAGCACGGCCGGACCGAGATAGCGGTCGCCATTCCACCAATAGCTGGGGCACGAGGTCTGGCAGCAGAAACAGAGGATGCATTCCCACAGCCCATCGAGTTTTTCGCGCTCCTCGGGGCTTTGCAGCCGCTCGCGATCCGGCGGCGGCGGGGTGTCGGTTTTGAGCCAAGGCTCGATCGAGGCGAGCTGCGCATACGGCACCGACAGATCGGGCACCAGATCCTTCACTACCGGCATATGCGGCAGCGGGTAGATCTTCACATCGCCCTTGATGTCTTCGATCGGCTTCAAACAGGCGAGCGTGTTGCCGCCATCGATGTTCATCGCGCAGGAGCCGCAAATGCCTTCGCGGCAGGAACGGCGGAAGGTGAGCGTCGAGTCGACCTCGTTCTTGATCTTGATCAGCGCATCGAGAACCATCGGCCCGCAATCGTCGAGATCGATCGTATAATTGTCGAGGCGCGGATTGTCCGGCGCATCGGGATTGTAGCGATAGATCTTGAAGGTGCGCGGCCGCTTGGCGCCGGACGGCGCCGGATGGCTCTTGCCGGGCTGAACCTTGGAGTTGGCGGGCAGTGCGAACTCGACCATGACGACTCCTTGCGCGCTTTGCGCTTAGTAAACGCGCGCCTTCGGCTTGATGTACTCGACCTCGTCGGTCAGCGTGTAGGTGTGCACCGGGCGATAGCCCAGCGTCACTTTGCCCTTCTCGTCGATCCAGGCAAGGCTGTGCTTCATCCACACTTCGTCGTCGCGCTTCGGAAAATCCTCTTGCGCGTGGGCGCCGCGGCTTTCCTTGCGCGCCTCGCCCGAATAGATCGTCGCCTTGGCGCAATCGAGCAGATTGCCGAGCTCAAGCGCCTCGACCAGATCCGAATTCCAGATCAGCGAACGGTCATCGATGCGCAGATCACTGTACGAGTCGAAAATCTCGTCGAGCTTCTTGCAGCCTTCGGACAGCGTCTCCGAGGTGCGGAACACGGCGGCGTCGTTCTGCATCGTGCGTTGCATGGCGAGACGGATTTGCGCCGTCTTGTGGCTGCCTGAGGCGTTCCGGATCGTCTCAAGCCGAGCGAGCGCCTTGTCGGCAGAATCCTTGGCGAGCGGCTTGTGCGGCTCGCCCGGCTTCATCGCCGCGGCCGCATGTAGCGCGGCGGCGCGGCCGAACACGACGATGTCGAGCAGCGAATTGGTGCCCAGGCGATTGGCGCCATGAACCGAGACGCATGCCGCCTCGCCGATCGCCATCAAGCCGCGGCAGATCGCATCGGGATTGTCGGCGGTCGGACGAATGACCTCGCCGTGAATGTTGGTCGGGATGCCGCCCATGTTGTAGTGCACGGTCGGCAGCACCGGGATCGGTTCGCGGGTCACATCGACACCGGCGAAGATCTTGGCGGTCTCAGAAATGCCCGGCAGGCGCAGCTCCAGGGTCTCGGCACCGAGATGCTCGAGATGGAGATGGATGTAGTCCTTATCCTTACCGACGCCGCGGCCTTCGCGGATTTCGACGGTCATGGCGCGGCTGACCACGTCGCGCGAAGCCAGGTCCTTCGCGGTCGGCGCATAACGCTCCATGAACCGCTCGCCATTGGCGTTGGTGAGATAGCCGCCTTCGCCGCGCGCGCCTTCGGTGATCAAACAACCCGAGCCGTAAATGCCGGTAGGATGGAATTGGACGAACTCCATGTCCTGCAGCGGCAGGCCGGCGCGCGTCGCGAGACCATGGCCGTCGCCGGTGCAAGTATGCGCCGAGGTCGCCGAGAAATAGGCGCGGCCGTAACCGCCGGTCGCCAGCACCGTCTGGTGCGCGCGGAAGCGATGGATGGTGCCGTCATCGAGATTGATGGCCAGCACGCCGCGGCACGAACCATCAGGGTCCATCACCAGATCGATGGCGAAATATTCGACATAGAATTCGGCGTCGTGCTTCAGGCACTGCTGATATAGCGTGTGCAGCAGTGCATGGCCGGTGCGATCGGCGGCGGCACAGGCGCGCTGCACTGGCGCTTCGCCGAAATTTCGCATATGGCCGCCGAAGGGCCGCTGATAGATCAGGCCGTCATCGGTGCGCGAGAACGGCATGCCGAAATGCTCAAGCTCGTAAACCGCCGGCACCGCCTCGCGGCACATGTATTCGATCGCGTCTTGGTCGCCGAGCCAGTCCGACCCCTTCACGGTGTCGTACATATGCCAGCGCCAATTATCTTCGCTCATATTGCCGAGGCTGGCGCCGATACCGCCCTGTGCGGCCACGGTGTGCGAGCGCGTCGGAAACACCTTGGTGACGCAAGCGGTCTTGAACCCCGCCGCCACCATGCCGAGCGTGGCGCGCAGACCTGCACCGCCCGCGCCGACAACGACGACGTCGTATGTGTGATCGACAATCGTATAGCCGGCCATCGGCTCAACCTCCCGCGAAGGCCACGCGCAACACGGCCACCGCCGAAAACACGGCGAGCAACAGAGCGGCGAATTTGATCAAAATCAGCGAAGTCATCTTGGCGGCTTCGCCATGGACATAGTCTTCAACCACCACCTGCAACCCGAGCACGCCGTGATAGAAGACCATCCCGATCAGGATGATCATCAGCGTGGTGTTGCCCGGCCGCGAGATCCAGTGATGCCAAGCGCCGAGATCGGCACCGGCCAGTGCGATCACCGAGATCACGAACCAGATGGTGAGCGGCACCAATGCAATTGCTGTGAGCCGCTGATGCCAGAAATGGCCGACGCCTTCCTTGGCGGAGCCCAGGCCGCGCACCTTGGCGAGCGGGGCGCGCATGCTCTTGTGTTTTGTGTCCATCGATCCCCCCTCCGCCTAACGCGCCAGGGCCACGACCCAGGTCACGACCGTGAGAACCACGGTGGCGGCCAGGACGATGGCATTGGCGCGGTGGGCGTCGGCGAGCACAAAGCCCTTGCCGATATCCCAGAACAGGTGACGGATGCCGTTGCAGAGGTGGTAGTAGAGCGCCACCGACCAGAGGAACAGCAGCACATAGCCGATCCACGAGCCGAGGAAAGCGCTCATCCCGGTATAGGCGTCGGGACTGTAAGCGCCGGCGCCGAGCCAAGCAGCCAGCAGGATCGTGCCGATCGCCAAGCCCACGCCGGTAATGCGATGGGTGATCGACATGACGGCGACCAAGGGCAGGCGATAGACCTGCAGGTGCGGAGAGAGCGGCCTGGTGCGGGCAGCCATCGGGCGATCTCCTGGAACGGCCGGCAATTCCGGCGGAACGGTCTTTCTGGTTTATCTCCAGGTACTTGTTAAGTCAATCGGCGGCCCGATGAAGGCTGCGTGTCAGTCGAAGTCCTGCACTGCCGAAAGAACGTGGCTTGCGCCCCGCCTTAAACCGCAATCCGGTCATCGGCCGCGGCTTCCCGCAGCAGACCATCGAGCTTGGTCACCGTGTTTTCGAGGGCGAGCGGCGTGTAGACGATCAGCCGCATGTCGGAGCCATCATCGATGCCGAAGCTCATATGCTCGAAGGCCATCATGCCGGCCGTGGGATGGTTGAGCCGCTTGATGCCCGAGAGCCGCTGCAGCACGTCGCGCTCGGGCCACCATTGGCGGAATTCGGGACTCCGCTGGTTGAGCAGCGCGATCAGCCGCTCGAAATCCGGATCACCTACATATTTCGCACTGTCGGCACGGAACAGGCCGAGCGCGGCCCGCGCCAGTTCTTCCCAGCCGACCAGCATGCGGCGATGGCGGCGGTCGGTGAACAGCAGGTGCATCGTGTTGCGCTCGTCGCCGTCCAACGTGCCATAATCGCCGAATACGGCCACGGCGGCACGGTTCCAGGCCAGGATGTCCCAGCGTCGGCCCAGCACATAGGCGGGCTGCGCGACTAGGCTGTTCAGTGTGCGCTCAAGCGGCTCTTCGACCTTCTCTATGGCCGTGGGGTGCTGCACCGGCATCGGCCGGCCCGCCAGGACGAAGAGATGGTGTTTCTCGGCAACGTCGAGCCGCAGTGCATTGGCCAGTGCCGATAGCACCTCGACCGAGGGACGCACATCGCGCCCTTGTTCCAGCCAAGTGTACCAAGTGGTGCCGACGCTGGCCAAAGCCGCCACCTCTTCACGTCGTAACCCAGGCGTGCGGCGGCGAACGCCGGACGGAAGCCCGATATCCGTGGGTGTCAGCCGTTCACGGCGCGAGCGCAGATAAGCGCCCAACTCGCTGCGGCGGCGATCATCGGTCGATAGAGTTGCGGCTTTAACCATGGCACATCATAGTAGGATCAGTACTAGGATAAACCAAGAACTGCCTGGCGCCCCCAATCCGCCCCATCTTCCTTCCCGTGACGCGGAGGACAGGAGGCAGGCCATGGCGGACCAAGCGAAGAAGACGGCACTGATCACCGGATCGACCGATGGTGTCGGTCGGGTGGTGGCGAAGCAGTTGGGCGCGCTGGACTTCCATGTGCTGACTCATGGACGCGACGCGAAGCGGGGCGCCAGCATCGTCGCTGAAATCGAGAAGGCCGGTGGCACAGCGGAGTTCCTGCAGGCCGATCTGTCGTCGCTGGCCGAGGTGCGACGCCTGGCTGATGTCGTCCAACAAAAAACCTCGCATTTCGAATTGCTGATCAACAACGCCGGCATTGGCTCGGGCGGCTCTTCCTCTGGCCGTGAAAAAAGCGCGGACGGCTACGAACTGCGCTTCGCGGTCAATTACCTGTCGGGTTTTCTGCTGACCCATTGCCTGCTGCGCAAGAGCACGCCGGCACGTATCGTCAATGTCTCGTCGGTCGGGCAGCAAGCGCTCGATTTCGCCGACCTCCAACTGACACACGGCTATAGCGGCGCGCGCGCCTACTGCCAGAGTAAACTGGCGCAGGTGATGTTCACCATCGACCTCGCCAGGGTGCTCGACGGCACCGGCATCATCGTCAACAGTCTGCATCCCGCGACCTATATGGACACGACCATGGTGCGCCAAGCCGGCGTGACGCCGTGGAGCAGCGTCGAAGACGGCGCCAAGGCGATCATGAAACTGGCCGTCGGCGCCGAACTCAGCGGCAAGAGCGGCCTCTTCTTCAACGGGCTCGAGGAGTCGCGCGCCGACCGGCAGGCCTATGACGCCGCCGCGCGGCAGAAACTCGAGACCGCCAGTTTCCAACTGATCGGCCAGTACCTGGCCGCGGCCACAGCGAAGTGAGGATGACAATCATGAACGCGACTCAAGAACACGCGATCGTCATGGGCGGCTCGTCGGGCATCGGCCTGGCGACCGCGCGCAATCTGCTGAGCTACGGCCTCAAGGTCACGATCACCGGCCGCGATCACGACCGGCTCAACAAGGCACGTGGCACATTGACCGGCGATGTCACGGCCGAGCCGCTCGACAGCACCGATGTCAACGCGGTGAAAGCATTCTTCGATCGCCTCGGCGCCTTCGATCATCTGGTTCTCTCGTTCGGCAGCGGGCGCGGCATGGGCCCATTCCGCGAGCTCGATCTCAACGACATGCGCCGCGGCTTCGACGAAAAAGTGTGGCCACACCTCACCTGCGCGCAGGCTGCCACCAGGACGATCCGCAGCAACGGTTCCATCGTTTTCGTCTCCGCCGTTTCGGCTCAGGCGGGGCGGCCCGGCACCGCAGGTCTCGCCGCAGCCAATGGCGTGATGGAAACGCTGACGCCGCTGCTGGCCGCCGAGTTGAAGCCGCTGCGCGTCAATGCGGTCAGCCCTGGCGTGGTCGATACGGCCTGGTGGTCGTTCCTGCCGGAGGAGCAGCGCCAGGCGGCCTTCGCGCAATTCGCCAGCCAAACGCCGGTCGGCCGCGTGGGTTCGCCCGACGATATCGCCGAAGCGATTTCCTTCATGATCCGCGACCGCTTCGTCACCGGTCAGGTGCTGGTCTGCGATGGCGGGTTGATGCTGGCGGCGTGATACCTAGACCACGATTTCGGCCAACGCCGTCTTCAATCGCGGTGTCGCGAAATCGAGGAACGCGCGCAGCTTGAGCGGCAGAAGCCGTCCACCGCCGTGGAGCAGATGGACCGGCACAGGCGGCAGTTCGAAATCCTGGAGAATGGTGCGCAGCGCCCCGCTGCGCACTCCCGCCGCCACCTGATAGGCCATCATCCGCACGAGACCGACCCCAGCCGCTGCTGCGTCTGCGGCCGCCTCGGCGGTATTGACGACAAGGCGCGGATGGAGCGGCACCGACACATCTGCACGATCGACGCGGAACGACCAGGCATCGATCGGCGCATAGGCCTCGAAACTGATGCAATCATGCCGCTCCAGATCTTGCGGCTTCTGCGGCAGACCGCGCGCGGCGAGATAGGCCGGACTGCCCGCGATCACGCGTGGCATCTCACCCAGCCGGATTGCGATCAAACTGCTGTCAGACAGATGACCGAAGCGCAGAGCCACATCGACGTGGTCCTCGGTGAGACTCATCATGCGATCCGCGAGGACAAGGCGCACGTCGATCTCGGGATAGGCCTTGAGGAACGCGGTGATGATCGGCAGCACGTACAGCCGACCAAATGCAACAGGTGCGGTGACGATCAGGTCGCCCTTAGGCACCTGATACTCGCCTGACGCCGCGCGCTCGGCTTCGTTGACCTCGTCGAGGATGCGGCGGCAAGCGGCGATATAGGCTTGGCCGGCATCGGTCAACGCCAGGCGGCGGCTCGATCGGATCAGCAGCTGGGTTTTGAGATGGGCTTCAAGGTCGGCCACTTTGCGGCTGACGGTCGGCAGGGGCATGTGCAGCCGCCGGGCAGCGCCGGACAGGCTGCCCGCCTCGACTGCCGCCAACAGGACCCCCATCGCCTCAAGCCGATCCATAGGTATTCCGAAAATCGAGAGGATAATTCTTAATTATGCCGACTACTCTCTTTTATTGGAAGTTCCTATTTTTGGGGCGCTG
>DASXEH010000039.1:0-1986 GCA_036490215.1 Magnetospirillaceae bacterium | reverse complement strand
TCACCAGCATGATTTTTCTGATCCTGATCGGCGCGACCGTCTTCAGCCTGGTATTTCGCGGCCTAGGCGGCGACGTGCTGGTAGAGCGCACCCTGACCGGCTTGCCGGGCGGCGTCGCCGGCGCAACGCTGGCGGTGATGCTGGCGCTATTCCTGCTCGGCTTCGTGATGGACGCGTTCGAGATTATTTTCGTCGTGGTGCCGATCGTCGCGCCGGTGCTCTTGAAGATGCCGGGCGTCGATCCGGTCTGGCTCGGCGTGATGATGGCGGTGAACCTGCAAACCTCTTATATGCACCCGCCGCTCGGCCCGACATTATTCTATCTGCGCGGCGTCGCGCCGCCGGAAGTCACCACGCGGCACATTTATCTCGGCATCATCCCGTTCGTGCTGATTCAGCTCGGCATGCTGCTGGCGCTATGGTTTTTGCCCGGGCTGGCGACGTGGCTGCCGCACAAACTCTATGGCTCGTGAGTTCTACAGATCTTCCAACCCATATTCCGCCCATCGCGCCTGAACCTGAGCCGCATCTTCGGCGCTGGGCTTAACCGTGGGCGGGAAGCGCTCGTTATTCCATTGCGGCTGTCGCGCGTGTTTCCAGGAGCGGGTCGCATCGATCAACATCCGATTCCACAGTCCGGTGCCGAGTTGCGGCACGCTGCGGTCTTCCAGCGGCGTTGACGGATCGATTGGCGAGCCGAAAATTCCTGGAAAGACGACGATGCCGCCCTCACCCGCATTAACGCGGTGCGCGAACGCCCATTCGACCTGCTCATCGTCGGCGGGATCGATGTCCTCCTCCACCACGGTGACGTGCTTGTAGCGGTATTGCGCGGCGCTGTTGCCCCATAGCGCCGCGGCGATCTGCTTGGGCTGCCCCTGATAGTGTTTCTTGATCTGAACGCGCAGATTGACGCCGTTGGTGATCGGCGGCGCGTACACGTCCAAAATGCCGGGGATGCCGGCGCCGTTGAGGATATTCCAGGCGATGGCCGCGCGTTGTACCGACGACATGACGCTGTTCTCGCTGTAGGAGCCCGGCAGGGTGCCTTCGAGCGAACCGCAGAGCACCTGGTCCTTCCGATGGGTGATGCAACTGATCTGCATGGTCGGGCGCGGCGTCGGCAGGTCGGAGACATAGCCGGTGAATTCGCCGAACGGTCCTTCCATCTCGTAGGTCGCTGGGTCGTCGCTGATGGTGCCTTCGATCACGATCTCGGCGCTGGCCGGCACTTCAAGATCGACGGTTTCGCAGCGCACGAGCTGCGCCGGTTCACCGCGGTAGCCGCCCATCACATCCCACTCGCAGACGCCCGCAGGCAGCGGCGAGCCTGAGAGGAACGACATGATCGGGTCCCAGCCGATCACGCACGCCACCGGCATCGGTTTGCCGCGTGCGGCCCATTTGACGAAATGCGCGCCCCAATGCTGGCCGCCCTTGATGAGTAGAAACGGCGTCGTGTTCTTCTTGCCGATCATGCCGCGATACATGCCGACATTCATGACGCCGGTGTCTGGATCCCTGGTGACGATCGACGTGAACGTGTGGATGTAACGGCCGCCTTCGAGGTAGTGCCATTTCGGTACCGGAAATTCGGTCTGATCGATGGAATCGCCACGAACGACGACGTCCTTGACCGGGCCCGTCGGCACAATGACCGGCGGAATCGTCTCTCGGTTCATCTTCATGACGTGCTGAACCAGTTCGCGATTACCGGCATCGCGGGAGAAGCCCAGCGCCAGCGCCAGCCGCGAGCGGGCCCCGAGCCCGCTGACGAACAGCTTGCTGCAGCGGCCATCGGCGTATCCCTTGATATTCTCGAACAGCAGAGCCGGGCCCTTCTTTTCGAGCATGCGCCGCGAGATGGCGCCGATCTCACGGTCCCAGTCGACCTCAGCCTTGATCCGCCGCAGTTCGCCCTGCTGCTCGAGGCTTGCCATCCACTGCCGCTGGTCCAAAAAACCCATCGCCCACTCACTTTCCAAT